>JAKVBG010000049.1 GCA_022447605.1 Mariniblastus sp. | reverse complement strand
CATCCTGTTACCAGCCGGTGCTGGTACCGGTGTGATTGCGGGATCGGCAGTCCGGGCTGTTTGTGAAGCGGCCGGTATCAAGAATATTCTGACCAAGAGTTTTGGCAGCAACAATCCTGTGACGTTGGTCAAGGCAACATTGAATGCCCTGCAACAACTCAGGACCGAAGAAGATGTACAACGACTAAGGGGAGTGGAACTGTGAAAATCCACGATGTCCACGAGGGAATACAGAAGTTCAAGCGGCGCAAGCGGCTGGGTCGAGGAACCGGTTCGGGAACCGGTAAGACATCCGGTCGTGGTCACAAGGGGCAGCGTTCGCGTTCCGGTGCTTCCCAGCCGATTCATTTCCAAGGCGGTGCGATGCCGATGTTCCGGCGCATTCCGAAGCGCGGGTTCAACAACAAGTTTGCCTTGACCGTCGGTACCGTCAATGTGGGTGACCTCGAGCAGCATTTTGAAGCGGGCGAAGAAGTCACCCCCGATTCATTGCGAGCCAAGGACCTGGCCAAATACCGTTACGACGTGCTGAAAATCCTGGGTGATGGTGAGCTCTCCAAAAAATTGAAAGTTTCTGCCCACCGCTTCAGCAGTACGGCACGGGAAAAAATAGAGAAGGCAGGTGGCGAAATCGTCGAATTGCCCGGTAAAAAGCCGGTTGTTAAGAATAAGATGAAATCCGCCGGAAAATAGGATGGGTGAGCGACTTACATGGTGAGACGGACGAGAGTGATCCGAGGGAATCGATTCCTATTGTCAGCCATCGCTTTTCGGCACAGAATTGGCGTCGTGACCAGGCCTTGTTCGCTCGACAGGTCTGAGACGGATCGAGTGTTCAGCGGCGCATTGTTAAAAAGGGAATTGACCCAATGTTAGAAAAACTGCGAATCATCTTTACGATTCCAGAATTAAGGCGCAAGATCCTGCTGACGTTGTTTTTGCTGGCTATTTACCGGGTGGGTTGGCAGATTCCACTACCCGTGGTGGACCAGGAAGCGATGAGCGAGTTCGCTCGAAATATCGGTTCCAGCAATGTCGGCGATTTTTTGAAGAAAGTATCCGTATTCAGCGCCAGCCAGTTGAACCAGGCAACCATCTTTGGCCTGGGAATCATGCCTTATATTTCGGCTGCCATTATTCTTCAGTTGATGGGTTCGGTCTACAAACCGTTGGAAGAGCTGAAGAAGGAAGGTGAAGCGGGCCGCAAGAAAATCAACGAGTATACCCGTTACCTGACAGTGATACTCTGCCTGATACAAAGTGCAGGGTTTTTATGGATATTCATCATGGGGCAGGGGCTGACCGCTGCGCCGTTTGAAAATGATAATGACCAACTAACCTTTGGTTGGCAGATTACGTCGATTCTGATCATGACTTGTGGATCTGTTTTCCTGATGTGGTTGGGAGAGCAGATTGATGAGTATGGCATTGGCAACGGGATCAGTCTGTTGATCATGGCCGGTATTGTGGCTGCCATGCCCGGTGCGTTGGCCGGGTTGCTGGCCAACGCGAAATTTGAATTGACCAGTCTGACCAGTGGTGAGGTTGGTTTGGAGAAGATGTTGGTTCTGATCATGGTCTTTGTCGGGGTTGTGGTCGGCGTCGTGTTCATCACGTTGGCCCAGCGACGCATCCCCACGCAGAGTGCCAAACATGTTCGTGGTCGACGTGTCTACGGCGGTACACGGCAGTACATGCCCTTGCGGATCAACCAGGCTGGCGTGATGCCGATCATCTTTGCCAGCAGTTTGCTGATGTTGCCTCCGTTCCTGTTGCAGTGGTTGGGGCAAAATATGGGCAACAGCGTGCTGGGAACTTCGATTACCAATTTCGGAAATGCCCTGCAAGATCCGCTCTCCATGGTCTACAACCTGATCTATATCGGGATGATCTATTTCTTCTGTTATTTCTGGACGGCCATTACGTTCAACCCGAAAGAGATTGCGGAAAACCTGAAAGACAACGGCACGTTTATCCCGGGCTATCGACCAGGTCGGCGTACCGAGGATTACCTGGAGAAGGTGATCGAGCGAATTACTTACGTCGGCGCCGGTTTCCTCTCCTTGGTCGCCGTGATTCCGACGATTATTTCCCACTCTCTGAATGTCGACTTCATGGTCGCCAACTTTTATGGCGGTACCGGTTTGTTGATCGCCGTCTCGGTGGCCTTTGACCTGGTCCAAAAAATCGACAGTCACCTGGTGATGCGGAATTACAAAGGCCTGTTGGAATAGCGGGTAGACAGACATTTGGCCCGGTCGAATGGAACCGGGCTTTTTTTTTGCGCCGGGTCGGCGTCAGCTGCGTCCGTTGCGGCAGATCACGGAGACGGCCGCTCAACGATTGCTGAGCGGCTTCTTCACGTCGTCACATCGGCTTCTTAACGAATGGCAACGATATAGCAGAGCCAACTCGGGTTGCTGGGCGCTTCGTCACCTCGATTCCATTCTCCCGTGTCTTCCCCGTCTTCGTCTTCCCGCTCCCAGTAGACGTGTGTCTGACTGAACCCCGCTTCCTGTAGAAGTTCGCGGACTTCCGGGATGGTCCAGAATCGCCATTGATAGTGAAACGCGTGTTTCAGTTTGCTGCCATCCTTGAACTTGAAACTGATGTAGAAATTGGCGTCATGGTTGACCGGGTTGAAGGCTCCTTGCTCCCAGTGATAGCTGAATCCTTTTTTCCCCTTCTTGATGACCCGCTTGTCGGTGGTTCCCTCGGCGTAGCAATCCCCACCGCCCATCATGTCCATGATCATTACGCTTTCGTCTGCCATGTTGGAGCGGGCAACACGAAAGTATTCCCGTAGTTCTTCTCTGGTTTTGAATATCCAGAACGAGAAATTCTGCGCGGCCAATACATCGACTCGTGGTCGGTTCTGTTTGCGAACATCCTGTTGCAGAACACGAATGCGAGATTGTTGCTGGGGTTTTAGCCGTGCAAAGTTGTGGGCTCGTCCCCAGTCCAGGGGTTCGCTATCCAGGTCTACGGCCAGCGCGGTTCTCTGTTTGCCGAGTTTGATCCATTCACAGCAGACCGCATACGTGCCACAAAAATCTTCCCGCAAGGTGACTGGTTTCCGGCCAAACGCCTCCTGGAATGCCTGGTCAAAGAACTCGACCTCGTGTTCGGGAGACTGGACCGATTTGAGGTAGCATTTGTACTTGTCAGCTTTTTGGGCGAGTGTTTTCTTGCTTTTCTTGCGGGCCATGGTGTGTGTCTCTGGGAAGCAGCTCAAATCGTGGATTGCCTATTGTAACAACGTTACCAGGACTAATGAATTCCCCATTTTCATGAAACCACGAGGTTCACGCGCTCTCTGCTGTGTTCGTTTACTAGGGAAGCGGTAGCCGGAAAACCTGACAGGCGTTCTCCGTGGTTTGGCGTTGTAGTTCAGCAACCGGTTCTCCCCGGCACTCGGCCAGGCATTCTGCGGTAAACTTCACCATGGCAGGTTCGTTGGGCCGTTTCCCGCGATGGGGGTGCGGCGTGAGGTAGGGGGAATCGGTTTCTATCAGCAATCGATCCGAGGGGATACGGGCGGCAATTTCACGTAGATTGGCCGCGTTCTTGAACGTCACCATCCCGGCAAAGCTGATATACATTCCCAGGTCGAGACACGTTTTTGCCGTCTCCCATTTTCCAGTAAAGGAATGCATGATGCCCAGAATTTGGCCAGCGCGTTGATTTTGCTGCAAGGATTGCAGGATATCCTCTTCACAATCCCGCATATGAATGATCAATGGTTTGTTCAATTCAAAGGAGAGTGAAATGTGTCGATCCAGCCACTGGTTCTGCAACTCGATCGGGGACGTATCCCAATAGCGATCCAGCCCCGTTTCACCGATCCCCACGACCTTGGGGTGCCCGGCCAGATGCCGGACCGCATCCCAGTCGTCTTTCGTTGCCAGGTGGCAGTCATTGGGGTGAATTCCGACCGAGGCGAAGACCTGCTCGTGCTGTTCGGCCATCTGCAGACAGGCCAGGCTGGAAGCCGCGTCGGTCGCCACGGCCACCATTCCGCGGACTCCGGCTTCGGCTGCGCGACCGAGTAAATCCTCGCGGATCGCTGCGAGTTGAGGATCGGTCAGGTGGGCGTGGGTATCAAACACGAACGGGCGGTTGGTTGGGAAAATGAAATTGTGACGATTGGGGGCAATCTGCCGGATAATCTACCGTCTTTCTCCCGGAAAAGGGACGCCCCCAATAACTGCTTGGATCGACCGCCGGGCGGACCGTATCAGAAAAGCGTTGAATTGGCAGAGTGTCATGTGCAGGTGGGTAAAAACGAATCGACTTTGCCGCAGCGCATAGGCATTGATGATTCAGGAGCCCTGTCGTTTTTAACGGTAAAATAGGTCAAGAAATCCAATTATGCCACGAATGAGCCGTGAAACGACCAAAATTGTTCGCTTCGTCGATGCGAATTTGTTGACTATCCCTAAGCACGTCGTAGAGTGAGATGTAAAGACTTCGGTAAAAATTTTTAACCCCAGCGATAAAATTCTGGAGGAATTTGGAAAACGGCCTTTTGAGCCATTTCAAAGGAATGTGAGATGTTGGTTCTGTCACGTAAAAAAAACGAGAGTATTGTCATTAATGACGACATCACCGTCGTGGTCGTCGAAATTCGAGGGGATAAAGTCCGCCTTGGAATCGAAGCACCCAAAGAGGTGCCTGTCCACCGACGGGAAGTCTATGATGCTATCAAGCGGACCGAAAACGAGTCCCAGGCTGACGCTTGATACGGGGTTGCCTTGCGCCCTTTTCCCGTCCCACTGGCGGCTGGGCAACGGCCCATTCTGATCGATCGCCCGAGGGCCGTTTCTAGGTATTTGCCGCAGGAAAACATGCCTGAAACCGCCCGGTAGCTATTGACGACCCGGCTCCAGCGAGATTAATCTGGGTGGCTGGAATTGCCGATAAATAGGCAAAGCTCAACACATTGGCCCCTTCGTCTAGCGGTCTAGGACTCCGGCCTTTCACGCCGGCAACACGGGTTCGAGTCCCGTAGGGGTCATTTCAAAGTAACGCACGCCGGAAACATCGTTTCCGGCTTTTTTTTGCGCGTGTCATGAGGGGATGCATCGATTCCTGAGCCGTTGCAGGTCGCCAGCGGCGATCGGGACCCGGGAATCAGAGGATTGACTGGTTTTTGAAACCCTGGCTTTTGCCAGAGGATTTCATCCCGAACGATTTCATCCCAGACGCTTGTACCCGGCCTGCGTCTGCGTCATCATGTTTCTCGGCTTAGTCATTTCGTGTCAGGCGAGGAACCTACCGATGAACCAGGAACCAAAGCAGTCGAATCCAAATGGTGGCAATCGGGGCGTCAGCAATCGGGGCGTCAATTTGGTATTGGGCATCTTCTTCACGATTGGCTGGATCGCCGGCCTTTGCTACCTTGGTCTGTTTGTCTTAATGGCTGACGCCATGTCGATCGGAGGCGGGATGGGATTCACTCAGACCAAATGGGATGCCTTCTTAATCCTCCAGCTCGTCGGTTTTGTCCTCGCCGCCATTGCCGGGATCTTGGCTGGGGCGTCATTCTATTGTCCCGGGCATCGCAAGCGTTTAGCCGCGCTGTTTGGCTGGTTACTGCTGGCCGGCGTACTGATTTTCATCTCCTCTTTTATACTTCCCGGGCTTCTTTGATGCGGGCAGGGACAGGAGAACGAAGATGAAATCACGTCGGAAACGAGGGGGTCGCCCGGTCGCTTTGTGATCAGGGGCCACCCAGCTTCTCTCGACCTTGCAGGTAAGGTCTCAGGACCTCGGGCACGTTGACCGAGCCATCGGCGTTCTGATGATTCTCCAGAATGGAGATCAGCGCCCGGCTCAGCGCAAAAGCGGTCCCGTTGAGCGTGTGCACAAAATGAGTTCCCTTGACGTCCTTCTGCTTGTAGCGAACGTTCAGGCGACGGGCCTGGTAGTCGGTGCAGTTGGAGGTGCTGGTCACTTCTCCCCACTCCCCTGCCTCGCCCCGTCCGGGCATCCACGCTTCCAGGTCGTATTTTCGGTAGGCCGGGCCGCCCAGGTCCCCGGTGGCCGTATCGACGATCCGGTACGGAACCTCGATCGCATCGAACAGGTCGCATTCGATCTGCCTCAGTTCCTCGTGCAACGCGTCGCTCTGATCGGGCAGGCAGAAGATGAACATCTCGATCTTGGTGAATTGGTGGACCCGGTACAGCCCGCGGGATGCCCGCCCGGCGGCGCCCGCCTCGGTGCGGAAACAGTGGCTGATACCGCACAGCTTGAGCGGCAGCTGTTCGGCATCGAACGTCTCGCCACTGTACAGACCGCCCAGGGTGATCTCGGCGGTACCAATTAAACAGAGGTTTGAGTTCTCGACGCTGTAGACCTGCGTCTCCGGTCCCCGTGGCATGAAGCCGATCCCCTCCAGAATCGAATCACGGGCCAGGTCGGGTGTGGTCATTGGCAAAAATCCGCGTCGCACCAATTCGTTGACCGCGTATTGCTGGATGGCCAGGTCGAGCAGGACCAGGTCCCCTTTCAGAAAGTAGAATCCGGCTCCACTGGTCCGCGCCCCACCTTCAAAGTCAAGCCAGTCCCATTGCTGGCCAATTTCAACATGGTCCAGTGGCGAGAAATCAAATTCCCGGGGTGCATGTTTCCCCTGGCCCAGCTCCAGGTTCGCTTTGTCATCGACACCCACCGGGGCATCGGGATGGGCCATGTTGGGGAGCTGGAGTTCGATTTCCCGGATCTGTGCGTCGACTTCATCGTGCTGTTTTTGGGCGACCTCTTTTTGCTCTCGTAACTCGCGACCGCGGGCCTTGCGCTCTTCCCGCTCTTCGTCGGTTTTGGCCTGGCCGATGGTTTTGGAAACGGCGTTGGCATCACGGTTCAATTCTTCGACCTGCTTCAGCAGGTCGCGTCGTTGCGACTCTAGCTCCAGTAGCTGATCAACCGCCTGCGGGACGTTGCGGTTCTGGCAGTTCTCCTTGACGGCGTCGGCGTTGGCAACGACATATTTTCGGTCTAGCATGATGGGCGTGGTTTCCACACAGAAAGAATAATGGGTTAATTACCGAGTTTTCCGATTTCCTGCCACAAATGGGCAGACGAACGGATCCCCTTGTGAAAGTCGGCCAGGGAAAATTTTTCATTCGGGCTGTGGGGGTTGTCGTCATCCTGGCCCCAGCCCAACAGCAGCGTGTCGATATTCAATTGGCTGCTGAATGAATTGACGACCGGGATACTCCCGCCGCTGCGAACCATGACCGGTTTGGTACCGAACCCCTGTTCAATGGCGTTGGATGCCGCCTGCATAAACGGATTCTCCAGCGGTAGTACAAAACCGGGAGCCCCGTGATGTTCGACCAGTTCCATTCGGATGCCCGGGGGGCAAACCTGGGCAAGCATGTCCCGCAGGTTCTCGGTGATCTTGGCGACATCCTGGTTGGGAACGAGACGGAAACTGAACTTGGCCCCGGCGTGCGCAGGGAGGACGGTCTTGGCCCCTTCGCCCTGGTAACCACTCCACATCCCGTTGATATCGAAAGTGGGCCTGGCCCATCTCCGCTCCAATGTGGAGTAACCGACTTCCCCACTCAGATCGTCCACGTCGAGCTGTTTCATGTAAGCGCCATTGTCAAAATCGAGATCGGCGAACTGTTTTCGCTCCACGTCGGTCAGGGGGATCACGTCGTCGTAGAACCCGGGTATCTGGATTCGTCCCTGCTCGTCGATCAGTGCCGACAACATCCTGGCCAGCGCGTTGGCCGGGTTGGTTACTGAACCCCCGAAAGCGCCGGAGTGCAAATCTTGTGACGGACCACGCAGCAACAGTTCGAAATAGCAGATCCCCCGCAGCCCGTAAGTGATGGCCGGCATGCCCGGGCCATATTGCGAACAGTCGCTGATGACTGCGATGTCGGCTGCCAGTTTTTCCGCGACGGGTTGATTCTGGTCATACTTGCCTGCCAGAAACTCATACAGTCCCCCGCTACCACACTCCTCTTCCCCTTCGATCAGGAACTTGATTTGAATGGGTAGATCGCCGATCGTTTTTTTCCAGGCTTCGACACTGAACAGGTGGGTGATCATCTGCCCTTTGTCATCGGTGGCGCCCCGGGCATACACGTTGCCGTTGCGGATGCTCGGTTCAAAGGGGGGCGTTTCCCATTCATCCAGCGGATCGGGCGGTTGGACGTCGTAATGGCCATAGACCAGTACGGTGGGTGCATTGGGGATGGCGGGTGACTCGGCGTAGACAATCGGGTGGCCACATGTCTCGATCAATTCCGTTTGGAACCCCAGGTTTTCGATTCGGTCATGCAACCAGTTGGCCGCCTGCCGCACCGGTTCCTGGTAGGCGCTGTCGGTGCTGATGCTGGGCATTCTCAGCCACTCGCAAAGATCTTGCTCAAACCGGTTTTTATTTTCTTCCAAGTAGGATTCAAAATTTGCCATCGAAGTTCCTGTCGGGCAGTGGATCATGGGCCACTGCTTTTAAAATGCATAAGAAAAATTTTTCAGGGGATTGCCTTCGTATTCATGGGGCCGCCTGGCTGCAAAAAGTGTCCTGTCAAGTCAGACGACCACCCTGGTCAGTCAGTTCACATTTCTACAACGCGGCACGTGGAAACGGATCCACGAGTTGTCAATATAACGAGCTGGCACTGATTTCACCACAATGCGATAACCGGGTGGCAGCAGGGAGTTGGGAACTTGATTCTCTACGGGAAAACGTCCAAAATACGGTAAAGGAATTCGTGAATCTGTTTTGGATGATCAAAATGAAAGAGAATGGATGCGTTGCGGTCGCTACTGAACCAGATGTCGACAAAGAAAAGGCCAGAGAATCAGAGAGGAAACGGCAGCCCCGCTATCATGTGATCCTCTGGGATGACGATGACCACTCCTACGACTATGTCATCGTCATGATGAGGCAACTGTTTGGCCACAATTTCGAAAGTGGTTTTTCGATCGCCAAACATGTAGACAGTTCCGGTCGGGCAATTTGCTTGACGACGACCCTGGAACATGCCGAATTCAAGCGGGATCAAATTCACGCCTTTGGCAAGGATAACCTGATTGACCGTTGTGGCGGTTCCATGTCGGCTACGATCGAGCCCGTTCCTGGCGAAGGTTAATTGATGGTCGATCACCTGGGCGTATCGGTTGCCAGGTCGGCCGTAATTCGGTCCCACGGGCCAGGGAAATAGGTGGGTCAGTTGGCAGATTTAGCCTGCTGGCCCCGCGCGGGATTCGCTACAATACCCGTTTGATGAGTTCCTTTCCCGTCCTGTTGGCAGGAGACCTTTCCGGTTCCCGCCACCTGTCAGAGAAGTCGCGTGGGTGCAAAGCTAAAAACGGTTACGCTTGGCTGCAAAGTCAACCAGTATGAGACCCAGTTGGTAAGAGAAGGTCTATTGGGAGCCGGTTTCTCGGATGCCAATGACGGGCCTGACCCGGCTGACTTGTGCATCGTTAATACATGCACGATTACCGCCGAAGGGGATGCCAAGAGTCGACAGGCGATCCGGAAAATGAACCGCGACAATCCCGAGGCACGAATCGTCGTGATGGGTTGCTATGCCACGCGGGCCCCGGACGAAGTGGCGGCCCTGCCGGGCGTTCAAGAGGTGGTCACTGACAAGCGCGAGTTGCCCGATCTGATGGGGCGTTTTGGCGTGGTCGATATCCCGAATGGTATCAGTGGTCTGAACCAGCGCCACCGGGCTTATGTAAAGGTTCAGGATGGATGTTTATTGCGTTGCAGTTACTGCGTGATCCCGAGTGTCCGGCCCGAGATGTACAGCCGACCGATGGGCGAGGTCCTGGACGAAGTGCGGCGGTTGATTGATCGGGGTTACCGAGAGGTGATTTTGACCGGAATTCACCTGGGACATTACGGGGTCGATTTCAACCGGGGGAAACCGAAAATCGAGTGGACGCGACTGTCGCACCTGGTGCGAGAGATTGGGCGGATCCCGGGTGATTTTCGGGTGAGACTTTCCAGCATTGAAGCGACGGAAGTGACCCATGAATTGATCGACGTGATGCAGGAGTATCGGCAAAAAGTCTGTCCACACCTGCATGTTTGTCTGCAGAGTGGAAGTGACCGGGTCTTGCGTCGAATGAAACGTCGCTGGTCGGTACGTCACATTGTTGACCGTTGTCAGCTGGTAGCGTCCAAGCTCGACAAGCCGGCTTTTACCACCGATTTAATCGTCGGGTTTCCCGGGGAAGACGAGGAGGACTTTGAGCGTTCCCTGGATGCTTGTCGGCAAATTCGGTTTTCCAAGATCCACATGTTTCCATTCAGCCCGCGACGCGGTACACCGGCCGCCGAGATGGAGAATCAGGTGCCACGACAAATCAAGCGTGAGAGGGGCAAGCGGGTGGCCCAGTTGGAGCGACAATTGCGGGCAGATTACCTGAATCGCCTGGAAGGAGAGTCACTCCAGGTACTGGTGGAAGATGTCAGTCCCGATGGAGTGCTGTCGGGAACAACGGGTCGGTATGTCCAGGCACGTGCGCGTTGCGGATCGGTCAAGCCGGGTGAACTGGTTCACGTGGTAGCGGACCGTTCGGACGGCGAATTCCTGTGGGCAAACGGTTAAACTTCCGATGACTTGATTGGTCACGGTTCCCGATCGGCGACCAGGTTTAAAAGGCGACCAGGTTTGGTTGGTCGAGTCCCAACCTTTTCATCTTCTTGTAAAGAGTGGTTCGGTTCACGCCCAACTGGTCTGCCGTTTCACTGCGATTCCAGTTTTTTTCGCGCAGCACCTGCAGAATGATCTGTCGCTCGGGTCCCATCATTGCTTCTTTCAGTGTTTGCTTTCCGCTGGGTGACACGGCAGATTGCACCGGTGACAGGCAGTCGGTCAAGCTGGTGGGCAGGTCATCAAGAGTGATTCGGTTGGACTTGCCCAACAGGACTGCCCGTTCCATGACATTCTGTAACTCGCGAACATTGCCGGGCCATGCGTAGTTCTGGATAGCACGAGCGGCGGCCGTGTCGAAACCGAGAATGGAACGGCCGGTTTCGGAGCAGTATTTTGACAGGAAATGCTCTGCCAGGGTCATCACGTCGTCTTGACGCTGACGCAGGGGAGGGAGTGGCAGGTTGATCACGTTGATTCGATAGAAGAGGTCTTCACGGAACCTCCCCTCCGCGACTGCGGCTGACAGATCTTCGTTGGTGGCGAGAATGACTCGTGTGTTGACTTTGTGGGTTTCAGCCCCGCCGACCTGTTCGAATTCAAGGTCCTGCAGGACCCGCAGCAGTTTGACCTGAAGACTGGGTGAAGCGGTTCCAATTTCATCCAGAAAAATCGTTCCCCCGTCAGCCAGTTTGAATTTTCCCTGTTTGTTGCTGACAGCGCCGGTAAACGACCCGGCCACATGGCCAAAAAGCTCACTTTCCAGCAGGTTTTCCGGTAGGGCACCACAGGCAATTTCAACAAACGGCGCCTCGCGACGATCGGATCTCTGGTGAATTGCCCGGGCAATCAGCGATTTTCCAGTTCCGCTTTCTCCCGTGATCAACACGGTGGCCCTGGTGTCCGCCACACTGTCGACGACATCATAAATCTTTTCCATGTGGGCATTGCTGCCCACCACGTTTTCCATTCCGAAACGGCGGTCGAGTTGGACTTTGAGCTGGTGGTTCTCCTGCATGACCTGGCGCTGGGAAAGGGCCCGATTGATGGAAATCAACAACTCTTCGTCGATCAATGGCTTGGTCAACAAGTCGAAGGCCCCGGCCCGGATGGCATCGATGCCGGTGTTGATGGTGGCATAGCCCGTCATCAACAGGACTTGCGTATTGGGGAAGTGCTGTCGGCAGTGTTTGAGAATTTCAAAGCCATCTTCGGTCCCCAATCTGACATCAACCAGGGCGACATCAATCGATTCGCTGGAGAGAAATTTACCGGCCGAAGCGAAATCCTGAGCCAGAAAAGTCTGGTATCCCAGGTCGTTTAGCCAATTTCCCATTGACTCCAGTAGCTGTTGATCGTCATCGACGACGAGGATTTTGGCGTGTTCGTGTATTTCGGGCCGTTTCATCGTTTTGGGCTCACCTGCCATGTTGAAAAAATGCAACTGTCACAAAAGTTTCTAGGTTACAAATCGAGGTCAGTCAAAAATTTTGCGCCATGATTTTCCAGTCTTTTTCCAGTCCTTTTATGGGCGTTTTGAGTTGAAAAACCATACTGAGGACTCGTCTCGGTGGGTCAGTTTGTGTAGATTTCACTGGGTGAGCAGTTCCTATTAAACCGATAATCTCGGTTTTCCTATCATTATTTCCCATCAATCGTGCGGGTTTGACGTTCCGTTATTCCCGTGCAGGCCAGTGATCACGTTTTTTGGAACACGCATCCCCCACCCATCTTGCGAGCACCAATGAGCGTTGCACTTTCAATGGCAGGAATCTAGTTATGAAAATCAAAGTTGTTGTGGCAGACGATCATCCGGTCGTAGCCGACGGCCTGAGATTTGCCGATGCCAGTGACGTCACCGTTGACATCGTTTCGCAGGTTGAAACCGTAGAGAAATTGGAGCCAACTTTACGCGAGCATCACCCCGACGTATTGGTGATGGAAGTTCGCTTAGGTGGACGTGATGCCCTGAAAAAGCTGGAAGAGTTCAATGGCGAGTTTTCCGACATCAACGTCGTTGCCTTTTCGGGCCAGGAAAACCCGACCCATATTGCCAGGGCCGCCGCAGTCGGTTGTTACGATTACGTGTCCAAGACATCTTCCTGTCAGGAACTTATTCGATCTCTTAAATCAGCGGCGATGGGACAACCAGCGCCGCAGGACAGCTTGATGGTGGAAACACAGGCCCGCATGCGGCGCCCGCGACAGTCGATTGACCACGATGTTCCATTGACCAATCGCGAAATGCAGGTGTTGCGACACATCGCGATGGGGCTGAGTAATCGTGAGATTGGTAAATCACTCGAAATCAGTGTCGAAACGGTCAAGGAGCATGTCCAGAACATTCTCCGGAAACTCGACGTGAACGACCGCACTCAGGCGGCTGTCTGGGCGGTCAAACGCAAGTTGGTTTGACTCGAGCACCGGTTCCATGACTGGGTGGGTCTGATTCGGATGTCAGATCTTCCCGATGGCCGGGTGTTGGACCGCCGGGGCGCGCCTTCCTTTTATGGCGCGCCGCGGGTGTCCACTGGGCCGTCTTTTTTGGCTCTGTTTTCTTTGTCGTCCCCTGGTCGATGCTCTCTGCTTGGCCCAGGTTTCAAATCACCTGTTTGGCGTCTGCAATTTCTTGACGGCTCGAAGAATGATCACTCGACCCGTGAGAAGGGAGCTGATCGTATTCACCTGGCCGGTTTGGGCGATTGTGGTTGAAATCAGAATCAGACTTAGACGCGGATGGGAGCAGGCGTTAAGATAGGGAGTGGAAAGTACCGGGTCGAGCGGGGGAACGAGAGATCGGCATGGCTGGAAATTCTATACGATCCAGGGTGATCATTCGCTTCACCCTGTTGGGTGCGGTATTGAATGGGGCGATCCTTCCCTGCTGGGGACAGCAGGATGAAATGGAGATCATTGAGCGCGTAACGGTTTTGTTGGACCAGCTCAAATCACCTGAAGTCGTCCGGCGTGATCAAGCTCAGGCTGAAATCTTGACACTCGGTCCGGTCGCTCTGGACCAGATCGAACTTGACGATAATTCAACGACCGACTTTCGCGAGCGAGTTGCGGCGATTCGTAAGCAACTGGAGAAAGAGGCGGTGACCTCGGTATCCCAGGCCAGCCGGGTGACTGTGGTGGGGGAGATGACGGTCGATGAGGCCCTGGCCGCGATTACCAAGCAGACTGGGAACCAGGTTGGGGTGGCGGATACGGCTGCCGGGCAGAAAAAAATCACTCTGAACCTGAAGAACAAGATGTTTTGGGAAGCGCTCGGCGCGCTGATGGAACAGAGCGGGCTGGGCGTCGACAAATATGGGGGCGGTGTGGGCCGGCTGAATTTGGCTCCCTTGACGGCACCGGCGGTTGGGCCAGAGAAAAAAATCAGCGTTCCGTTTGACGATGCCAGGATCTTTCGACTCGAAGTTGCGAGGGTCGATTCGTCCGTGAACCTACAGGAGCCCAATCTCGATTACACGACCGTCACACTACGGGTTCGCTGGGAGCCGCGGTTGCGCCCCATATCGGTTGACATGCCGATGGCCGATGTCACGATTCGAGATGAGTTTGATGATGTCGTCGGCGTTACCGACCCCAAATCAGTGATCTACGGGATGATCCAGCCCGAGTTGCCCGAGCTCGAATTTGCCTTGCCCCTCAAGCGAGTTGATCGGCAAGTGGAAGAGTTGAAGAGTATCCAGGCAACCATTGATGCGGTCCTGCCCGGCAGGGTGGAGACATTCCGTTTTCGGAATCTCAAAGACCAGAAAGTGGGTCGTCAAGTACAGAAGGCCGGCGCGACGGTTACGTACGGGGGTATCCAGAAAAACGAAGACGTTTACACGGTCACTTTGTCGTTGGGTTTTGAAGAGGAGAACAATGCCTTGGAGTCACACCAGGGTTGGGTTTTTCAGAACCCGGTCTATTTGGAAAATGAACAAGGAGAACGTGAAGAGGCAATCGGACTGGAAACGTTGCAGCAAGATAATTCCAAGGTGACTATCCGCTACTTGTTTATCGAAGACCCAGGGAACCGGACGCTGGTTTACCAGACGCCCGCCGCCATCGTCAAAATGCCCGTCAAGATTGAACTCAAGAAGATTCCCCTGCCATGAGACTGGTCGCCTTGTTGGTTGTTGCGGTTCTGTGCGGTCCTGTGCAGGACAGTGAAGATGACTTTCCGGAAAAGCCGGGTCCGGTATCTGCCACGGTCAATGGCTGGCTGATCAGCCAGGACCGCGTCGAACGATTTGTCACCCGTAAGCTGGCGGGTCGGCCCGTTACCGAAACCGTCATGCGCCGCCTGCGCGCGGAGGCACTTGAGCAGTTGGTGCGTAGACAGGTCATCCTGGAATACCTCAAAACGACCCGCTACTGGCCGCGAGGTGGGGGTGCCATCGAAATGCGGATCGGCCAATTGCAGAAGCGCCTGGCGCAGGTCAACAAGGACTTGCAGCAGCACCTGCAGGAAAATGGCATGAGCCGGGCGGAACTGGAGAACGAAATCGCCTGGGAGATTGCCTGGCAACAGTTCCTGCAGGCCTGGCTGAGCGAAGAGCGGCTGGATCAATACTATCAACAACGCCAACGTGAATTTGATGGTACCCGGCTCAAGGTGGCTCATTTGCTGCTACGGGCGAACCGGGGGGAATCTTCGACCGAAGTCATCGGTCGGGCAGAGGCAGTCCGGGACCAAATCAGGCTCGGGCAATCGACCTGGCCAGGTGCCGTGAGTGAATACTCGCTGGCTGAATCCTCGATCTCCCAGGATGGCCTGGTTGGCTGGATCGGTTTTGATGGACCGATGCCACCCGAGTTCAGCCGGGCCGCATTCCAGTTGGACCCGGGACAAATCAGCCCGGCGGTAGAAACCACTGCAGGCGTGCATTTGATCAAGTGCCTGGAAATCGAACCGGGTTCCGCTGGGCGACGAGATGTTGAGCCCGCCCTCCGCGCTGCCATGACCGGTGAGATTTTCGACCAGTTGGCCCAGCAGAAACGACAGGACGTGGATGTCCAGTATGACCCGCCTGGGGACTGATAGAGCTAATCCTGCAGTCGTTCCAGAATGGCTGTCGCTTCTGACTTGATCAAGGGGAATGGTGTGGTTTCGGCCAGTTTTTCGAGCTTGTCGCGGTAACGCTTTTTCTGGCTGGCTGATTTTGCCGAGGCGGCCATTTCCAGCAGTCGAACGCTTTCATACAGGGACTTCATCTGTTCGTTTTTGCGCAGGTTGGACTGAATTCTGGAGAGGTCCGATTTGCTGGACCGCAGGTCGGAGTATTGATCCTTGACGCCCAGGTACTTCTGGATGGCCCGGATCTGTTCGGATTCGGATTGATCCTTGGCCTTTTCGATCTGGCTCGCCACCTGACTGATCGAATCGCGGGCGGATTGGACCAATAACTGGATCTCCTCGTTCAGATCGGTGGCAGGCTTGGCATAACTGCCGACTTGTCCGGTTTTGCCCAGGTAACGTTTAGCCTGTTTCAGTGATTTCAACGCCGACTTGGGGTCCCCATTCAATCGAAATTGACGGAACTGGCTGGTGACCTCGGTCAAGGTCTGTACGTCTTTTTCGCCCAGTACCATTCCTGCATTGTTCATGGCCGCGGTTAACAGGATTTTCAGCTGGTTGTCGGTCAGCGTTCCCGAGTTGGCGTACAGCGTCTCCCCGTCGGCGCGAACGACGTAGACAATGGGAATTCCTTTCCCTTCGGCTTTGTGTTTTCTGGCCCATGTTTGCCAGATTTCCGTACCCGTATCAAGTTTGATCGGCACAACCTGTGCCACAAAAGGTGCCAGCTCACGACTTGTATTCAGTCGTTTGAGCAAATCGGCACATGGCGGTCACGTGGACTGACCGGCGACCGCAAAGATGGGTCGCCCGGTCATGGCAGATATCGATTGCACGTAGTCCAGGGGATCTGGCTGGGCCGTGTTGGCTTCCTGTCCAATGAGCGGCAGAGGCAGGTAAAGAAAACAGATGACGGATGCCAGACCGGCAACGGTAACCTGGAAGTTCCTGATCAATAACATCGGCACACATCCCAGTTCAGTGAAAAAACAGTCAACCAATCCCAACCCGAAACAGGTCCAACGCGACGACAGGTCAGAGGTTACCTCGTCGCTCCTGTTCCAGTTCCAATGATTCAAACAGGGCTTTGAAATTGCCTTTGCCAAACGACTCGCTGCCCCGTCGGCAGATGATCTCAAAAAACAGGGTGGGGCGGTCCTGCAGCGGCTTGGTGAAGATCTGCAGCAGGTAGCCCTTGTCGTCCCGGTCGACCAGGATTTTGAGGTCTTTCACCTCGCCCACATTTTCCCGGATCTCACCGACCCGATCCCATACGATGTCGTAATAGGTGTCGGGGATTTCAAGGAAGTCGACGCCCCGTCGGCGAAGTTGGCCAACCGTGTCCAGTTCGTTTTTGGTCAGCAAAGCGAGGTGCTGAATCCCAGGCGTGTCGTGGTGCCAATCGAGGTACTCCTCAATCTGACTCTTCCGTTTCCCGGCGGCCGGTTCATTGATCGGGATCTTGATCAGTTCCCGACCGGAATCCATCACTTTTGACATGAGCGCCGAGTATTCTGTCGAGATATCCTTGTCGTCGAAATGTTTGAACAATTTGAATCCGAGCACGTCTTCGTACCATTGGACCCAGTGGTTCATCTTGCCCAGTTCCACATTCCCGACACAGTGGTCAACGTAAAACAACCCGGTCGGGTTCTGGCGGTTGTATTCATTGATTGCCAGGTCTTCGATGGGCCGGAACTTTGGCATGAACGCGTTTCGGTTCTTGATGTGTTCCAGCCCGTATTGATCGGTTCGAGAAACGAAGGAGTGGATCACCCGGCCAAATGTCTTGATGCCCGACATAACAACCGTGCCCCGTTCGTCGGTCGTCTCGACCGGCTCGTAAGCCGACTCAGCACCATTGCGCAGAGCTTGTTCATAAGCGGCCGCGGAATCATCGACCGTAAAGGCGACGTCCTTGATCCCATCGCCGTACATGGCGACTTCCTGTTGGGCCGGGTGATTCTGTGACAAGCCGGTGGTCAACAGGAAACGGATGTTGCCTTGGGTCAACAAGTAATTGGCCGACTCCCGGTCCCCGGTCGTCAGATCGCAGATCTGCTCGACTTCGAAACCGAAGGCTTGCGCATAGAAGTAGGCCGCCTGCTTGGCATTGCCAACATAGAATCGAACAAAATCGACGTCGATCAATCGGAGTGGATCCTTCGACGGGGATGTTGAACCGCTCGGCATGGGGGAACTGGTGGTGCTCATATTTATTTAGCTCAAATTGGTTATTTCAATCGTTGCGACCACGAACGCCAATGATCGAGATAGTGTTCGGTCCGCTTTGGGGAAGACGTCTCAGTAACATTCGCGAGTCATTGAATTCTAACAGAAACAAAATAATAGTTTAGGTGAATTGTTGCCGGGGAGGGTTCTGTTTCTGGCGTTTAAACCGACGATTTTGGCGGGGAAAACGTCTGATCGAGTCCATGGCCGTCTTGGGCGCTGCCCGTCCTGTTCCAGTCGACAGGCCGGATGTTCAGGCAATATCGATGGGGAAAGCCATGACCTCTCTCAAGCTTTTCTTCCCCAGGGCCAACGCGACCAAGCGGTCCACTCCCAGGGCAACGCCACAACAGGCGGGCAGGCCGGATTCCATCGCTTTGATCATTCGGCTTTCACCCGGCAGTGGCAAACGACCATCCTGTTCCCGCAGTTGGTTCGCTGTCTGATTGCGCCGGCGCAACTCGTCAGGATCGCGCAGCTCGTGGTAACCGTTGGCGAGTTCGATGCCGTCGGCATAAAGTTCAAACCTTTCGGCGACCGGTGGATGACCGGGTCGAACAATTGCCAGGGCGGCCTGGGAAGCGGGCCAATCATGGATGATGACCGGTTTTTCAAAACCCAGTTTCGGTTCGACGAGTTGAGTCAGAAGCAGATCTCTCCAAAAGTCAATCTCGCTTTCCTGCTCAATTCCGATCATCGATACGGAGTGGCTTTTCGCCACCTGTTTCAGCTGCTCGACATCCGCGATGAGGGGGTCGCACCCGGCGTGTTGCTGGAACGCCTGCTGATATGTGAGAAGCTCAAAACCGGTGCGATCCAGGATGGACACGGCCAGTTCACCCAGCAATTCCATTGCCGATTGCGGTGAGTCACCCACGCGATACCATTCCAGCATCGTGAACTCCGGGTTGTGCCACTTCCCTGTTTCGCCAGCTCGAAACGCGCGGGTAATCTGGTAGATCGCCTCGGCCCCGGACGCAATCAGTCGTTTCATGGCGAATTCGGGCGAGGTTTGCAGCCAGAGTGGCGCATCGTCAGTCCCCTGTTGATCGGTCTGGCCGTCTTCCAGTTGATCCCGGGCGATCGGAATCGGGTTGAGGAACCGATCGACCACCGTGTCCTGTGATAACGCGGGTGTATCGACTTCAAAAAACCCGCGGTTCTCAAAAAAATCGCGTAGTCTGGCGACCAGGGCCGCTCGGTGGCGGAGGGTTTCGATATCGGCAGACGGCTGGAACATCCGGGTAACGTCGCAAAATAACCGAAGACCGTCAATTGCCGGCCTTGGGGATTCGTCCCGATCGGGCAGGAAGTATTCCGGCCGTGTACAATGCGTTCGCCCCCGTTTCAGAATGCCAGAGACCGATCATGTGTGGAAGATTTACATTGCGGAGTCCTGCCGCGTCGATAGCCTCGCTGTTTGACGGCCTGGACGTTCCGGAGTGGTCTCCGAGGTACAACCTTGCTCCCACCCAGGGGGTACCGACCGTTCGTTACCGGAAAGGAAAACCGATATTTGCTCCGTTGAGGTGGGGCCTGGTCCCTGCCTGGGCGAAAGAGTTGAGCATCGGTACCAGGATGATCAACGCCCGGAGCGAAACGGTCGACTCCAAGCCAGCTTTTCGGGATGCTTTTCAGCAGCGCCGTTGCCTGGTCGTGGCAGACGGATTCTTTGAATGGAAAAAGGTTGGCAGGAAGAAGTACCCGTTTTACATCACGCGTGTCGATGAACGCCCCTTTTGCATGGCGGGTCTGTGGGAGACCTGGGGGCCGGTCGATGCCCCGGTCGACACATGCACGATTCTTACGACCGTGGCCAATGCTCGGCTGGAACCGTTGCATGAACGGATGCCCGTGATTCTCGATCCACAGGACTACGCGGCCTGGCTCGATACCCGATTGTTCGACAAGTACGGATTGCTGGACCTGCTTCAACCGGCACCCAGCGAGGAGCTGGCCCTGCGCGAGGTATCGCGCGTGGTCAATAAGGTTGCCAATGACAGCCCGGCCTGCATTGAACCGGAAGTGAGCCTCTTTGACTGAAGGTTCAGGGTTCACCGGAGACGCCTTTTCCTGTGGGACTCGACGATTTGACTTGAAATGTCGAGGGACTTGATCGAATGCTTTAACCAATCCTTCACGAACCGGGTGCGATCGCTAGAATTGAAAGTCTCTGAAACGAAAAGCAGTCAAAAATTACAGTCGATTCAATGATCCAGATGGGGAAGACGGATGATGACAAGACAAGAACATGGGCTTTTCCCGGTGGCAGTGATAATTTCTTTATTGGTGATCCCGACCCGCGGGGTGCAGGCACAGGATGGAGATGCGAAGGTGATCGATTCGAATGTTTTAATTCGTGAGTGGGACGGACCGTACGGCGGCGTTCCTCCCTGGAAGTCAATCAAAACAGATGATTTTGTGGCCGCCTTTGACCGGGCAATCGAACTCTCCTCGGCCGATATCGATCGGATTGCCAACAACCCTGCTCCGCCTACGTTCGAAAACACGATTGTGGCGATGGAAAAGGCGGGAGATACGTTGACCCGTGTCAGCAACATCTTTGGTGTTTATTCCTCCAATTTGAATCTCGGATCGATCCCCGATATCGAGGCAGAAGTCATGCCCAAGCTGTCGAAACACAATGACTCGATCATGCAGAACAACAAGTTGTTCCAGCGGGTTGCCGCCGTCCATGAAGGTGGCCAGCTGAAACAGCTCAGTCCGTCCCAGCAGCGTCTGGTCGATGACTATTACAAGAGTTTCGTTCGCCAGGGTGCCAAGCTGGACGCTGAGGCAAAAGCGAAATTGTCGCAAATCAATGCCCAATTGGCCGGGCTGTTTACGCAGTTCAGTCAAAACGTCTTGAACGATGAACAGTTGGTGACGATCGTCAACGAGGAGAGCCAGCTGGAAGGCCTTCCGGAAAGCGTGGTCGATGCCATGAGCGCGGCGGCCAAGCAACATGCCGTGGATAAGAAATTATCCGCGGACGATGCTCCCCAGTGGGTTATCAATAACACCAGGTCGTCGATGGAGCCTGTGTTGACCTATGCCGACAACCGGCCGTTGAGGGAACAGGTCTGGAAGACCTACTACAGCCGAGGAGATAATGGCGACGACAACGACACCAACGAGATTATCACGGCGATCCTGAAACTGCGGGCGGAACGGGCCAAGCTGCTCGGCTACCCAACCCACGCCCACTGGCGACTGGAACCACAGATGGCCAAGAACCCGGAAAACGCGATGCAGTTGATGATGCAGGTCTGGCCCAAGGCGGTCGCCCGGGTGCAGGAAGAAGTGGCCGACATGCAGACGGTTGCCGACGAGAGTGGTGACCAAATTACGATTGAGCCTTGGGACTATCGTTACTACGCCGAGAAAGTTCGCAAGGACAAGTACGACTTGGACTTCAACGAGGTCAAGCCTTACCTGCAACTGGAAAAACTGCGGGAGGGAATGATGTGGGCAGCGGAACAGATTTACGGGTTCCAGTTCAAGCCGGTGACCAATGTGCCCGTGTTTCACCCGGACGTGCGGGTCTGGGAAGTCCTGCGGAAGGGGAAGCATATCGGCTTGTGGTATTTCGATCCGTACGCCCGGCGGGGGAAACGGAGTGGTGCCTGGATGACGGATTATCGGGCCCAACAGAATATCGATCAGCCGATCTCGACGCTGGTCTCCAATAATTCGAACTTCATCAAAGGCAAAGAGGGCGAGCCGGTCCTGATTTCATGGGACGATGCCGTGACGCTGTTTCACGAATTTGGCCACGCCTTGCACGGTTTGTGCAGTGAGTGTGAATACCCGTCACAGTCGGGAACATCGGTAGCCAGGGACTATGTCGAGTTTCCCAGCCAGTTGAATGAACATTGGTTGTCGACACCGGAAATCCTTGAAAAGTTTGCCGTGCATTATGAAACGGGCGATCCGATACCGGACGAGTTGCTGGAAAAGATCGAAAAAGCGTCGACGTTCAACCAGGGATTCGCGACGGTAGAGTACCTGGCCAGTGCTTTGGTCGATATGAAGCTGCATCTGGCAGGTAACGTGATGATCGAACCCGATCAATTTGAAAGGGAGACGCTCCAGGAACTGGGGATGCCCAGCGAGATCGTCATGCGCCACCGCACGCCTCAGTTCAGCCATGTATTTGCCAACGACGGCTATTCAGCCGGCTACTACAGCTATCTTTGGTCCGACGCCCTGACGGCCGATGCAGCCGATGTTTTCGAAGATGCTGGCTCCTATTACGATCAACCGACGGCCAGCAGCCTGTTCAACAATATCATGTCGGTGGGCGATACGGTGGACCCGGCTGAAGGCTTCAGGAAATTCCGTGGGCGGGATGTCGATACCAAGGCGCTCCTGCGGAAACGGGGATTCCCGGTCGATTAGGATTGGCCTTTGTTTGGCACCTTGCTTGGGTAGGCAAAAAAACGCCCCCGTTTAGAACGGGGGCGCTCCCTTCTCAACGACCTTCTTCCTTTTCGCTAGACGATTTCCAGGTCGTCCAGGCGGATCCAGCCCTCGGTTCCATCCGGTGAGCGGACCTGCAGCCAGTTGCCCCGCTGTTGCAATACCCTGACCGCGGTCCCCTGGGAAAGGTCCGCCGTTGGCAATTCCGCAAAACTCTCTCCATTGCCGGCATGCATGGCGACGTCATCCACCACGACAACTGCCAGGGGGGACGCATCGGCATCATGGTGGGCCGCTACCATGCCCCCGCACAGGACGGCGATCGCGATTCCGACGGCCAACGCGGTTTTCTGGAAATGCCATGACGGTTTTACCATGGGAATCCACAGGAGTCCCCAAAAACAGAGCCAGGTCACGAACAGCAGTGGGAGTGAATAGACACGTACCATGTTCGCTGACCAATGGGAGACCTGGCTTCCCCAGGCCGTTGCCGTGCTCTCCATTTCCTGATCGTCCTGCTGTAACATTTTACGTGCGACCAGCAGGTTGCGGCTTGCCTGCAGGTCAAGCGGGTTCAGTTCGGCAGCCCGGTGAAAATTCGCCATGGCCCGACCGACCTCATCGGTTTGCAGGCAGGCGTTACCGAGGTTGAAGTACAGCTTGGAATTGTGGATTCCTGAATCCACCAGGCTCTGGTACTTGTCGACTGCCTTGGAAAAGGACTGTTTGGCATCCGCAGCGTCATTGCCAGCCAGCGCTTGTCCCTTTTGATAGGCAGTCGTTGCTTCCTGCAGCAGGGACTGCTGCTGTTCAGCTGTCAGGTTCAGGTGGTTTTCGCCGATACGGTCAGGCGCGGAGGAATTTCCTCCATTGTCAAGTCCGGCCGCAAGTCCGGCTAACAGGATCAAGGCAATGCAACCAGTGATGGCAGCCCAGGTACGAACGGGCTGACCATTGGCAGTTCGTTGCCGGTTGGCTTGACCGTTAGTCCTGGCGCGAAACATCGAACGGGTGAATGTCCTGGCCCGTGTCTTGAGAGGCTCCAGGGATTCGGGAGCCTCGCCGGCGAAAGCAGCGTGGTTGCAGTCGTCGTACAGGCTCGCGAGGATCGGTTGGAATTCATGGTCCTGGTTGCCAAACTTTTCATGGGCAAACTGTCGGACCGCCTCGGCGATGGTCCCGGCATTGCTCGCGCCGTTGATTCGGCGCACCGTATCCCGGTAGCCGGTTCTGCCCTGGTTCGCTGCCCGAAGTTGGTACAGCCAGAAGCCGATGCAGAACAGGGGTGGTGCGAATAGGAGCCAGAGCCACTGCCCGGAGCCATTTCCGGCGGCCGTGGTTTTCAACACACTCGCTTGATCATGGTTGGCCAAGCTGATTTTGGGTGTCGCCGCGGTTGCTGTTTCATCCTGGACGGCTGGCATTCCACGGGCGCCCACGATCGAGTCGAGTGCCAGTTTGTCGGCCTTGTTCACGGTGATATCAATTGGGTTGCTATACACCGTGACGAATTGCTCCTGATCCGGATCAAAAAAGCTGAATGGGATGGCGGGAATCTGTGTGATACCCTCCTGTCGAGGTCGGATAGTCGTTTGGAAGACTTTGACGTCGTCCTGAACGACACCGGCCAACGGTTCAGCCGATACTTTGAAATCACTTGTCAAGGAACTGAGTTCTGACAAGGGTGGTGACTGCACCAATTCCATCGGCCCGGTCCCTCGTATGCCGATCGTCAAGGAAATCGGGTCGCCTGCCTTGACCGTCGTGGGGGAGGCCTGGGTGACCAGCGCATATTGCCCCACGGCACCACGGTAATCGACCGGTTGGTTGGCAGTAGGAATTGGGCTGACTTCTACCGAGGAGACATCGGGTTGGACGATGATCGGTCTTGTGCTGGTCACCGACAGCGATGAACCGAACGGAGAGAATCCACGTCGGCTGAAAAAATCATCGTTACCAAAAGGTGAGTTCGCAAAGAACGATTCGAATGGATCCCTGGATTTTCCCAGGGCCGTTGGGTACTGGGACACGAGTTGGATATCCTCAGCCTGCAGAGAGCCGGCCGCCTTGGGATAGATCGTGGCGTCGATTTCGTAAAGGTAGTAGCCTCGTTCGATTCCCTCGCTATCCGCTTTCAGTACCTCGCTGACACGAACGGCGGACGCATCTTCCTGTAAGGTCTTCAGAGTCTCCAGGAAACCACCCCATTCCGTCTGTTCATTGGAGATCGTTTGCCACATGTTTTGTGCGGATAATTTGATTTCACGTTCTCGATCAACAAAAGGCTTGATCCAGATCTTCAATGTCAAGTCAATCGGTTCGCCGACAAAGGTCTTCTCCTGCTGGCCCGTCACCTCGGCAAACATCAGGTCACCCGTTTCGCTCTTGGCGGCAGAAAACCGGATGGGCCGGGTTCGCTCGATACCATTGCCGGTGTTCACTTCCAGCGATGGAATCTGGAAGATGCCAGCTCGCTGCGGGGTGACACGATAGGCATAGGTGACGGAACTGCTTTCCGTGCGACGCCCATTGATAATGGAGACTTGGGAACTCCGGCTTGGGGCCCCTGACTCGACGATCTTCAAGCCGTCGATCTCGGGGATCTGCGGCGCTTGCCCGGCTCCCTGGCCCGATACCTGGACGTACAGCGTAATGGGCATGCCGACATAAGACTCACGTGAAGAGAGTTGCGCCACTGCGTCCGCGTTGGCCGTAGTCGCCATGCCGGTCAGCATCAAACAGCCGAAGATGATGGCCCCAGTTTTTGAAAGTCGTCGATATTGAGTCATTGGATTGCTCCATGGGTTTTTGGTGGATACAAGGGTGTGATTCGGATTCCGGTTTACCAGTCCTTTTCAACGGGAATATGACGACGACGCGTTTCGCGCAACTTTTCCATCCGCCGTAGCATGTCGCGATCGCGAATCGCCTGAAGCATTTTCATTGCCTCCTGCTCATCCAGATCGCCATGGGCCTGGCCGGGTCGGCTGGTTCCGTAACTGGCGGCCGCACCCTGTGGTTGCTTGGAATCCTCCTGCTCATCGGTTGCCATCGTTGCTGAAGGGTCTCCTGGTTGGTCCTGAGACTCTTCCATCGATGACGGGTCCTGTTGCTGATCCTGTTGCTGATCTTGCTGCTGATCTTGCTGCTGATCTTGCTGTTGATCTTGCTGTTGATCTTGCTGTTGATCTTGCTGTTGATCCTGCTGTTGATCCTGCTGTTGATCTTGCTGTTGATCTTGTT
>JAKVBG010000048.1 GCA_022447605.1 Mariniblastus sp. | reverse complement strand
TTCTCGTCCGATTTCTCGTCCGATTTCTCGTCCGATTTCTCGTCCGATTTCTCGTCCGATTTCTCGTCCGATTTCTCGTCCGATTTCTCCTGGTCTTGCTGGCCAGAGTCCTGGAACAAGAGCGCAGGAGGGGAAATTAGCGCTGCGGGAGCAGTGGGTACAAGCAGGATCACCAGCAAAAGAGCGGCCAGCATGGTCGGAAGGGGGCGGTTCAAGGTTGGAATTCTCATAGTGTACAAGCCTAGTTTAAAGGGGCCGAATAAGGGTCTGCTGGAGTATCGCCATTAGCCGTAGCCAAGTGTGACGGGAATCTCCAGTTCCACCTCCTTGGTTTGCTTTTCCTGTTTTTCGTCATCCGCGTCCTGCTCATTCTCTTCCGCGTCTTTGTCCTGCTCTTCCGAGTCTTTGTCCTGCTCTTCCGCGTCTTTGTCCTGCTCTTCCGCGTCTTTGTCCTGCTCTTCCGAGTCTTTGTCCTGCTCTTCCGAGTCTTTGTCCTGCTCTTCCGCGTCTTTGTCCTGTTCTTCCGCGTCTTTGTCCTGTTCTTCAGACGTTTCCGGGTCCTTGTTTCGTCTCTTCTTATCGCGGAGGACCTTGACGGTGATCTGGTCGCGAGGCTTTTTGGACCGCAGGGCCTTCCTCAAGTCGGCCGGTTCTTTGATTTCCTGGTCGTCAATACGGATAATTTTGTCTCCGACCTTGATTCCCGCCTTGGCTGCGGGTTGATTCTGTGTGACACGGTTGACGCGGTTGCTGTTCGCGTCGAGGCTCAAGCCGAGGTAGGCTGTTGTGCTGCCGACAATCACGCCAAACTCGTCGGCCAGTAAATCCCACTCTTCAGAGAAAATGTCGATCGGGACGTGCAGGTTGTCCGTGAGGTTGGAGCCGATTCGGCTATGAATGCCAATGACGTGACCATCCATGTCGACCAGCGGTCCACCCGAATCTCCACCCACCAATGTGCAGTCGGTTCGCAGGACGTTGCGAGTCTTGTAGATGAGACGACCGACCCGGACCACCAACCCGCGATCACGATCGAGGCCTCCAGGATGACCGACGGCAATTACCCATTGCCCACGTTTTAATGGTTCCGATTCACCCACGTCGAGATAGGGCCACTTGCCCGGCTTTTTAAGTTTCAGCATACCGGAGTCGATGCCCGGGTGGGTTCCCAGGGTTGTTGCAAAGGCGACCTCTCCATCTGGAAAGGTAATTCTTGCGTTCAGGCCGGGTCGGGAAATGACGTGGGCAGCCGTCAGGATATAGCCATCTCGACTGATGACGACGCCGGTTCCCTGAGATTCGCCAACCGCAATATTGACCGTCGCCGGCTTGACCATGTCGGCGATTTTACGGACATGCTCTTCCATCAACTTCAGTTGTTCGATCGACGTGGGTGCCGTTCCCTCGCTCAGGAACTCCATGCTGATCTCTTTTGCCGTAGCGGTAGACGTCTGACTGGAGGCCGAATCGTCCTGTCCACAGGTCTGAATTGGGTGGGTCAGGAACAGGGCCGACAGGATGAAGCAGGTTGCGATGGAAAAAAGTGGAAAATTATGTTGCGGGAAGCCGAATCGCATAGGAATCTCGTTCGTTGATAATAAGCCTTAGCTCGGATTATGAGGTTTGGCCCGGGTGTTATTGCTGTTTGCCGTCCTTGCCTCGTTTATTGTACCATTGCCTTTAAGATTTGGCAGGAAGTTGGGTCAAGTTGAGTCTGATTGGTAGTTGATTTTTAGCGGTTTTGTCGGTTTATCTGACAAGAACAAAGCGGAAACTTGGTGGAAATGAAGTGGATCGCCTCGTAATTGGATGTGGATACCTCGGTTTGCAGGTCGCAAAAAAATGGCTGCAAGCGGGTGATAACGTGTTGGCTTTGACCCGCTCGCAGGAGAGAGCCGTCCGTCTGAAGTCTGAGGGAATCAGACCGATTGTTGCGGACGTAACGGTTGCCACTGCGCTGAAGGATTTGCCCGCTACTGCAACGGTTCTGTTTGCCGTCGGGTTCGACCGTAGTCAGCCAGGAAATGCAGAGAAAAATTACCTTGATGGTTTTCAGAATGTTTTGGCACATCTGCCTCCTGAAACGGGCCAGCTGATTTACGTCAGTACGACCGGTGTTTACGGTGGCCAACAGGGCGATTGGGTGACAGAATCGACACCGGTCCACCCGGTTCGGCCCAGCAGCCAAGCCTGTCTGTCGGCCGAAACACAACTGCAACAATCCCCCTGGTGGGAGAAGTCGGTCATTCTTCGTCTGGCTGGAATTTATGGTGCCGGGCGGATTCCGCACCTGGCCAAAATTCAGAATCGACAGGGGGCCGAACTGGACCCCGAGGGATTTATCAACCTGATCCACGTGGAGGACGCTGCCCTGGTGGTGGAGCAGGTCGCCCAGTTGGGGATGGGAGCAGAGACCTTGCTCGTTTCCGACGGAAACCCGCCCCGCAGGTCTGAATTTTACCAGTATATTGCAGATCGCTTGGGAGTCGGCCCGATCGACTGGGCTGGTTCACTTGAGACTGAATCTCTACAAGGCCGTTTGGCCAACAAACGTATTTCGAATCGCAGGCTTTTGGAGCGAACCGGTGCGGTGCTGGCCTATCCAGATTTTCGTCGAGGGGTCGACCAGGCCCTGCTTTGATTACGGTTGTTGCCGCAATCGTCTCTGGCATTTAAAATTTTGGCTCACTAGCCGGCTCTGAAGAAATTCTCATGATTGAACGCAAACCAATTTTTCCGAACATTATCGAATTGAACCACCAGTTGGGTCACGTGATTGGCTGCAATGTCTACCTGATCTACGATGACGAAGAGTGGGTCCTGATCGATATCGGATATGAAGAGGACGTGGACGAAGTCGTCGAGTTGATTCGAGAAATGGATTTTCCGTTCTCCCAATGCAAGACCCTGATCGCCACGCACGCCGATGTCGATCATATCCAAGGCTTGGCAAAAACCAAGCAGATCTTGCGTACGACCGTTTCGGCTCACCCGTTAGCGGCCGAACCACTGCAACAGGGTGATCGGATCAAGACGTTTGCTCAGATCGATGCCCAGGGCATCGACATGGCAATGCCCCCGGTAGAAGTCGAAACGTTGATCAATGATGGGGATATCGTCGAAGTTGGAAATTTGAAGCTGGAAGTTTGGCTGACACCCGGCCACACGGACAGTCAGCTTTCCTTTCGCATGGGGAAATACCTGTTTTCCGGAGATAACATCTACCGCGACGGTTGTATTGGTGCCATCGATGCCCATCACGGGAGTGACCTGCAGGCTTTTATTCAGTCGTTGACGCGGATTCGTGAAAGCGATGTGGAATGGCTGCTACCGAGTCATGGCCCGATGTTTCGCAAAGACAACGATCAGCTCGATGAGGTGATTGCGCGGGTGACGGGTTATCTGAGCATGGCCGATTTTGGCACATGTGCGGTGGAGTGGCCCCTGATGAACCAGTACGAGGAAGATATTGCTGCCGGCAAAATGCCGGAATGAGCGCCGTCGGTGCCCTCTCCAGTTTTCTCGATCTCCGGCCGTTGCTAGCGGTTGAGTGTGCCAGGTGGCCTTTCTGTATCGGTTGCGCGTTAAAGTTTATCCAACCCTGAGCCTCGAGGGTGGGTTTAATTCCGTTTGCACCTGTTCACCATAATGTGCCGATTTTATTGGATAAAACTTCAATCAGTGTTGCGATGACTGCCGATTCATTAGTCAGAATCTGATAGTTGTAGCGCGGTAAAAAGCAAATTTACGCCGTGTCTCAGATGAATACCGTGCTCGTGCACGACGTAGCATCGCCTTGGCGAATCAAGCTACATCAATTTGACCCACTGTGAGGAGGATAGACTCCAATGATTCGTCGCTTTTTGATCACTGCAGTTTGCGCAGTTGCATTTATGGCGGTTTCGAGCGCGGACTCGGCAGATGCACAAGAGCGTGCCTTTGGTGCGGTCTGGGGCCAGCAGAATTCGGCTGGGAACTTGCAGCGATTCTACCATTATCCGTACGTCACTTACCCTCAGAACTACTGGGGCAACAACTACTATCGTAGTGCCGATAGTATGTACTACCGTTACCCGGCGGAGATGAGAATCCCCGTTTATAACCGGAGTTGGCAGAATTATTACCCGGCTCCCCGGCGCTACCACTGGGGCAACCACTTCTTGACGGATATTTTCTAGACCGTCACGCGAAAAGAAACAGCCGAGCCGCAGTCAGCACTGCGGCTTTTTTTATGGCACTAGGTAGTGGTAAGAGAGTCCCCAGTCCTAAACCGACGCGCGCCGCTATCCGTCATCGGGCGAGGTGCTGTTTCTGGCCAGGCTACGAATCGTGACTGGCTTGATCGTAAACGGCCTGTAAGAGCGATTCGACGTCTTTGAATTTCGTTTTCGCAGCCAACGGTGACTCGAGTAAATTCCGCGCATCGGACTCGGAGTGCCCGAGTGAAAGCAGGATCTGGAACGTTTCATCCACCACGCTGCGCTCGACCTGCTGCTCTTCATCGGGGGCGCCGCTGGCCGTCACCATCAAGGCAAACTTGGGCATTTTGCGACGCAGCTTGGCGACAATCCGTTCGGCAGTAGCCGGGCCAATGCCTGGCAGCGTGGCGATTACCTTGGTGTCCTGTTGTTCAATCGCCCGGGCGACATCCTGGACGGGGCGGACCATGGCCCGCAGCGCTTTCTTGACACCCAGGCCGTCTACCGAACAGAACAGTTCAAAAAATTCCCGCTCGATTTCACTATTGAAACCGATCAGCCGGGGTGTCATGCGGCCCCCTTTTTGAACGTTCCCGTCAATGTACTGAATCGTCATCAGGCTGATTTCCGACCCGACACTCATTTGCAGGTGGCGACGCGTAAAATCCGGGATCAGGATCTCGTACTCAAATGGATCGACACCGATCGTTGCCGAGGTTTCGTCCAGTCTCAACAGGTTTCCTTTAATTCGCGTGATCAAAGCAGGCTCGCAGGCTTCTGGGAGAGGTAATGGTGACACATGGCGATCGCCAGGGCATCGGCCACATCTGGCGGTTCCGGGATATCGTTCAGGTTCAGTTGCCTGGCCACGGCCAACTGGACTTGGTGCTTGGGGGCCCGGCCATTTCCAGTCATTATTTTCTTGACCTGGGTGGCCGCGTAATGGTAGAGGGGTAGATCATGCTGCGCGGTCGCCAGGCAGAGCACGCCCCGCGCATGGCCCATCAGGATAGAGGTCGTGGGCCGATCATAATGACTATAGAGTTCTTCAATAGCGACAACATCCGGTTTCGCTGACTCGATCACGTCAATGATGCCCTCGTAAAGGGTGGCCAGCCGCTTTGGCAAGTCGTCCGACTTCTTGCTGCGCAGGACTCCGGCCTCAACCAGTTCCGGTTGTGATTGACTCACATCCACGAGGCCATAACCGGTAATATTCAGGCCAGGGTCGAGGCCTAGCACCAGGTTCGGAACGGTTTGTTTTTGACTCGACAAGCTGAACCCCTTCAATGAAACAACTTATCCATCGGACCGATAGAGCAGGGCAATGCACTGGGCCATCATGCATTCTCCCGAGCCAAGGGGGCCAACCCCTTCACCGGTCTTGGCCTTGACGTTGACCTGGCCTGCTTGCACACCTGTGGCCGCTGCGATCGACTCGGCAATTTTCAGTTTGTACGGTGACAATTTTGGTCGTTCGGCGAAGACGATGCAATCGAGATTGATCAACTTGAATCCCTGTTTTATGACTTCTGAGAACGCGGTTTCCAATATTTCCAGTGAATTCCTGTCTTTATTTTCACTCAGGTGGTCGGGAAACATTTCACCAATATCCCCTAATCCGGCTGCCCCCAGTAGGGCATCGGTCACTGCGTGGAGCAGGACATCCGCATCACTATGACCTGCCAGCTGCTGGTCAAAATCGATGCGAATGCCTCCCAGTACCAGGGGGCCACCCGGTACCAGTCGATGGGTGTCGTGCCCAATTCCAATTCTCAAGTTTTCCGGATTCATGCCGTTTTACCCGTATCAATGGGCCTCATTCTACTGGGCATCCTGTTGGGAAGCCGTCCCGGGATTCGGGAAACGCCGGAATGTCCCGGGCCGAATCGTCGTGATGAACTGGCCGCCGTTGATGATCGCCCTCGATTATAGTGGTTCTTTGAGTTTTTCGAACCTTGCTCAAACACGCCTGTTGGCCTGTAAGCACCCTATTTATAATCTGGCGATGTCGATAATCGAGATCAATCATCTGAGCAAGTCCTACCGGGTCTACCAGAAGCAGGAGGGCGTTTGGGCGTCGATTCGCGGGCTATTCCGTCGCGAGTATCGCGAGGTGCAAGCGGTCCGGGATATCAGCCTGCAGGTGGAGCCGGGTGAGTTTGTAGCTTTTTTGGGTCCCAATGGGGCTGGGAAAACGACAACCTTGAAGCTGCTGTCCGGGGTGATCAATCCGGATTCTGGTGATTGCCGAGTCATGGGGCATGTTCCCTGGGAGCGCGAAAACGAGTATCGCCGTCGGTTTGCCCTGGTCATGGGGCAGAAAAATCAGTTGTGGTGGGACCTGCCAGCGGCGGAGTCATTTCGGCTGAACCAGCATATTTACGCGGTCCCGCTGGATGAATTCGATCGGACCCGGGATGAACTGTGCGAAATGCTGGATGTGACCCACTTGCTCGGTCAGCCGGTTCGCGAACTTTCCCTCGGCGAGCGGATGAAAATGGAGTTGATTGCTGCCTTGCTGCATTCACCCGAGGTGCTGTTCCTGGACGAACCGACCATTGGCCTGGACGTTGTTGCCCAGCACAAGATCCAGCAGTTTCTCAAGGCTTATCAGGAAGAACGAAAAAACACGATTGTTCTGACCAGCCATTACATGAAGGATATCCAGGCACTCTGTCAGCGAGTCGTGATCATCGCCCAGGGCTCGATTTTTCACGATGGTTCCCTGGATGACATTATTGATCGTTTCAGCGGTGACAAGATTGTGACCTTGCAGATTGGAGGACCGGATGAGGTCTTCCAGGGCCTGCGGAAATTACCCAACGTTCTGGAAGTCGAGCCTCCCCGCATCAAGTTTCGCATCGGTCGGGACGATGTTGCGCGTACGCTGAGTGATATTTTGAGTACTTATGCCGTTGAAGATATCGTGGTCGAAGATCCCCCGATTGAAGAAGTGATTGCCAAGGTGTTTACCGATGCCCAGGGCGGCCAGGTCGATGACGAGTCCCATCCCGATATTGCCGGGGTCAGCTAAGTGGACGCAACGCACTGGTATGGTCGGGCCACGTTGTGGTGGACGTTCTTTCAGATCTCGATCAATGAGCGCCTGGTCTACCGTATCGATTTTGTCATCGGCACCTTGATGCGGTTTTTGCCGACCTTGACTCAAGTCTTCCTGTGGTGGGCCATATTCGATGCTGTTTCCTCGGCCGGTTCCGCCGATTCGGCCAGCGGGCCCGATGGCAAGATCGCCGGCTATACCTTCAGCGGCATGATCGCCTATTACCTGATGGTGATCATTAGCCGGGCGTTTTCCAGCATGCCGGGACTGACGACGGGAATTGCCAACCAGGTGCGCAACGGGGAGATCAAGAAATTTCTGATTCAGCCGGTCGACATGATCGGTTGCCTGTTGGTGCAGCGGGTGGCCCACAAGCTGGTTTATTACCTGATCGCCGCGTTGCCTTTTGCCCTGGTGTTCTGGATGTGCGGTGATTTTTTTGTTAGCGGCTGGCCTCCCCCTGACGTGATGTTTGTTTTTATTACGTCCTTGTTGTTGAGCTTTCTGCTGGGTTTCTACCTGGAGTCCTGTATCGGTCTGATCGCCTTCTGGTTCCTGGAAGTGACCTCGTTGACCTTTATCTACATGTTGCTGAACTTTCTCCTGTCGGGGCATATGTTTCCGCTGGAACTCCTGCCCACCAAACCGATCGATCTGCGGGGGTTTGTCGAGTTCATGCCTTTCAAGTACCTCGCCTATTTCCCGGCCGCCGTTTTCCTCGGCAAGGTCGAGGGTGCGGAGATGTGGAGAGGTTTGGTCATGGAGGTCATGTGGGTCCTGTTTTTTATTCTGCTCTCACGCTGGCTCTGGTCCCGCGGTGTCAAGCGATACAGCGGCTTTGGAGGGTGATGATGTCTGAGATAGTTGATCGCTCTGCCTTTTCTGCCCCGGGCCTGTTCGGTAGCAAGGAGCATTGAAACGGCCATGATCCAACCATCGTACCTGAACGTGTTTCTCACGTTTGCCAAGAACTCGATGATTCGGGATATGTCGTTCCGGATGAACTTCATCCTGCAATGCATCTCTTCGCTTTCCTGGGCGGCTATGAATTACGGGTTGTTCCTCATCATTTACCAGTTTTCCGATTCGATCGGTCGTCAAACAGGTTGGGGGGAAAGCGAGTTTTTCATCTTTCTCGGTACGATCTGGATCATTAACAGCCTGATCCAGACTTTTTTCATGGCCAATGCCACCGAGTTCAGCGAGATGATTCGGACCGGCAATCTCGATTTTGCATTGCTCAAGCCGATCGATACCCAGTTCCTGATTTCCTTTCCCCGGGTCAACTGGGCGCAGCTGGCCAACGCGTTTTTAGGGTTGGCGGTGATCATTTTCTATCTCCATCAACTGTTGAATGATCCCTCCAAGAAAATGGACTTTTCGATCTGGAGCGTTTTTGCGTATGTCTTTTTCGTGTTTTGCGGAACCGTGGTCATGTACAGCGTCATGATCATCCTCGCCTCGACCAGCATCTGGATGGGGCGGAACCAGAACTTGCACAACTTCTGGTTTTACATCACCAATTTCTACCGCTACCCGATGGAGATTTACGAACGCGGAATCGGTTGGGCGCTGTGGGGCACCTTTACGTTTGTGGTTCCGATCCTGGTGGTTTCCAACGTGCCGGCACGTGTCCTGGCCCAGCCGTTGGGAGGCCACTGGGGCCTCTGGGACTGGACTCTAGCGACGATGTCAGTTGTAGCAGCCGCGGGGAGTTTATGGGTCAGTCGATGCGTGTTCCGAGTCGCCTTGAAGAGTTACCGGAGTGCCAGTAGCTGATGTGGCCGGGGACTTCGGGAAACTGGTCTGGAAGGCGTTCTGCAGGACCGGTGCTACCGGTTATGCGGGTTCACAAAGAGCCCAGACGTTGAATTTGGCCCCCGGGCTTCCTATTTATCGATTTCGTTGGCCCTGGCCTGCCGGAATAGTTGCATCCTGTCGACTTGCTTTTAATATGAGTTTCAGGCCTAAATTGACGTTTGAACGGGTTTTTGGCCGTTTTCTGGAGTCTCATGGCAAACCTGTTCGATGGATAGTAGGCGGCAAAGTATAATGGCCGTTTTACAGCCGAATTTGATTTTTTGAACGATCGTTGGCTTTCCACCATCTGACGGAAATTTCGACGCAAGAATGAACCCGCTTGTTAGCCGAACAGGGCGATAGGGAGCTTGAAACAACTATGGCGAATTTAATTCCACTTGAACAAGCCGCCAAAATGCTAGGTATCTCGGTCGAGAAGTTGACTGAGATGCGTTCCAGCCAACAGGTTTCTGCCTACAAGGATGGTGCGACTTGGAAGTTCAAATTGCAGGAGCTGGAGCGGGTAGCAGACGACCTTGGTACGCCGTTGAACCAGGATGTTGATGATGATTCCGACTTCCAGCTGAGTGACGCATCGCTCGAGGACAGTGCGGATGCCGCCTCGGACGACGAGGGACTGGCCTTTGGATCCAGCAGCTTGGACCTGGCCGCCGGCGATGACGCGGAAGTCTCGGCTGACCTGCTTGACGATGATGAAAAGAAGAGTGATGGCAGCCCATCGGATACCGGCAAATTAATGGCCGGAGACGATGATGACATGCTGTTGTCCGAAGAAGACCTGTTTGGAGACGATTCTCTCGCCGACAGCTACGAAGAGAGTGCCGAATTGAGCAGTGACTTTGAGGATAGCGACCTGATCCTCGACGACAGTGATTCGAGCAGTGAAGTGGCCATGGAGTCTGGCCAGAGCGGTGCCTCCTTATCCACCAACGAAAGTGGTGTCTCGCTGGACGATGAACCCCTGGAATTGGGGGGTGCTGAAATTGACTCTTTGGAGTTACCGGAAGATGACGAGATGATCGTGCTGGATGACGCGGCCGATTCGGATGCGGCGACCATCATGCAGGAAGACGATTTCAACCTGACTCCACTCGAGGAAGCGGTGGATGATGATTCCAGCGGATCGCAGATTATCGCACTGGAAGATTCCGAAATTTACACGGACGAATCCTCGGCAACGATCCTGGCTGACAGCGAAGACCTGTCAGCGGAACCGGCCATGTTGGATGCCAGCGCGTTTGGCGCAGCTGACGCAGGTAACGCCGGTTTGGTTCCCGCCGGTGTCGGCGCACCGGTGATGGCAGGCGCCCCGGCGCTGCCGGAAGCGCCCTATACACTCTGGCAGATTCTTGCCCTCGCCCTGGTGGTGATCATGCTTGGTGCGGGAGCGATGGTGGCCTATGACCTGGCCCGCGCCATCAATCAACCAGAGGGCCAGATGATTGGCAGTGGAGCCGTACTCGACTTCTTCCTGAAAATGACCGGCATGAATTGATCTTTCAATCCTACAAACTTGCCCCATCCCCGGATGGGGCTTTTTTTGTGCGCCGGGCTCTTGTAGAACGACAGTATTCGTAAAGGGGTGAATCCCTCCTGCTGTCCTTATCCACCGGATCGCGCTGCGATCGAGGTAGGTTTCAATATGCCGGCCATCCAGAATCTTGTAGAACATATTGTCGACTATGCCGGTCTGTTTCCCCCCGCCTCGCTCGAACTGCCCGAGGTCATTAAAAACTATTCCCAGTACAGCCGAGGTGAATTTTCCTGGATGCTGGGGAGATTGATTGTTCCCGCGTCCCGCCTGCAAGAGTTTTCCTCGGTGGCGGTGAGTCACTTACCCACGTCTCTGGCCGACGGCTGGGTGATCAGTGCCTTGTTGCCACCGGCCGAACCGGGTAGCGATGCGATGCAGCTCGGCTTGCAGGAGATTGCCAATTTCAATCAACGGCACCAGGACGCGGCCAGCGGCTTGGCCTCGGTAGACACGATCGAAATCCGGGCATCTACGGTCGAACAGCTCTCGATCATTGACGAGGCACTGCCCGAAGAGATCTCCGCATTCATCGAGTTGCCTCATGCCACCGATCCGGGCCCGTTGTTGGCCATTGTGGCCCAATCTCCGAAACGCCTGTTCGCCAAGATTCGAACCGGCGGAGTGACCCGGGACCTGATACCCCCTGCCAGCCAGGTGGCCAGGTTTATCCGTTCGTGCGCCAAGCATCATGTCGGGTTCAAGGCGACCGCGGGACTGCATCATCCGTTACGTGGCAAATTTCCCCTGACGTATGATCAGGATGCCGATCGCGGGACGATGTACGGGTTTATCAACGTTTTTGCAGCGGCCTGCTTTGCCTATGGGATGGACGCCTCCCAAGCGGACCTGGTGGCAATTCTCAAGGAAACCGATCCAAGCCGGTTCGAGTTCAGTGACCTGTCACTCTCCTGGAAAAACCTGGATGTGACGACCCAGCGGATCTCGGAAATTCGAATGCGGAATGCGATTTCATTCGGTTCCTGTTCGTTTCAGGAACCGACCGCCGAATTATCCAGCCTGGGGCTGCTGGCCAACGTACGTGCCTGATGCCGATTAACCAAAAACCGATAACCAAAAACCGATAACTGACTACAGAAAACAGACTGATGATTGCGATTGACTTTACACATGACCCGCAGCGCGAATCGTGGATAGATTCTGCGAACGAGGCGGGAACCGATTTTCCTATCCAGAATCTTCCCTTTACCGTTTTTCATACGGGTGATGGTGACCCGAGAATCGGCGTTGGTATTGGAGACCAGGTGCTGGACCTGAGGTACTGTGCCGCACAGGGTTTGTTGGATGCCGCATTGGTTGAGCCGGCCCAGCGGCAAGTGCTGAACGGTCTGATGTCTCTGGAGCCGGCCCGAAGGGTGCAGTTGCGACAGGCGATCAGCCAGTGGTTGCATGTCGATACGTCGACAAGCCAGGCGGTCCTGCAGGAGGGACTTTATCCTCAGGATGCGGTTGAGTTCTGTCTTCCCTGCCAGATCCATGACTACACCGATTTTTATGCCTCGATCTTTCACGCGACCAACGTCGGCAGCATGTTTCGTCCCAACAACCCGTTGTTGCCCAATTACAAGCACATACCGATCGGTTACCACGGTCGTGCGTCCAGTGTCGTGATCAGTGGCACCGATGTGGTTCGTCCAGTAGGGCAGAAGGCACCGGCTGAGGAAGGTCAGGACCCGACGCGCAGCCCGGCGGCCCTGTTGGATTACGAGCTGGAGGTCGGTTTCTATGTTGCCCAGGGTAACCCGCTGGGCAGTACGATCCCCTTGGAACTGGCGGAACAGCACCTGTTTGGTATGTGCCTGGTCAATGACTGGTCGGCGCGCGACCTGCAGAAGTGGGAGTATCAACCGTTGGGTCCCTTTCTGGCCAAATCCTTTGCGACGACCGTTTCCCCTTGGGTGGTAACGATGGAGGCGCTGGCCCCATTTCGGGTGCCGGAATACCAGCGCCCCGATGGCGATCCTCAGCCCCTGGACTACCTGTCGAGCCCCGAGAACTCCGCCTCGGGTGGCGTTGATATTCAATTGCAGGTCAGCCTGTTATCAAAACAGATGAGGGAGAAGAGCCTGCCTCCCCAATCTCTCAGTCAGACTCGTTTTACGAACATGTATTGGACCATTGCCCAGATATTGACCCATCATGCGAGCAACGGCTGTAACCTGCAGCCCGGTGACCTGATGGCCAGTGGTACCGTTTCCGGTCCCGAGCGAAACGAACGGGGTAGCATGTTGGAATTGACCTGGAACGGTGACGCGGCCAATCCAACTCCTGGCACGGATCGGACGCCTTTGCAGCTGCCGACCGGAGAGGAGCGAAAATTCCTGGGTGATGGCGATGAGCTGATTTTGCATGGTTTTTGTGAAAATGAGCAATATCGGCGAATTGGATTTGGTGAATGTCGGGGTACGGTACAGCCTGCCCGCTGAGAATGCGACCTGCTGAAACCCGATTTGCCAGTGACGATCGGTCTTCCGCCCGTGCCGGTTTTGTTTTGAGTGAAGCCCGGATCAGCGAGTTTCGCGACAATTTGTCCCAATCAAACTCGACTTTCTATAATGTTTTGAGTTTGCCTGATATGTGGTTCGTTATCATTCGGTTTTATAATGAAAGCAGGGCTGCGTAGTCAATTTTGCGGCAATAAAAGAGAACGGTCCCGCATCCATCATGTGGGATTGGATGGTTGGGTGCCCGTTTTAAGAATGTTGTTGGTTGCTGAGATGAGACGATCGGTTTTTTGGTTGATGTTCGCTGGCGGTTTTGGGCTCCTTCTGGGGTGCAAAGATCCGGAGTCGATTGCGTCCTACCGGATTGAAAAATCCAGGTCCGGCCTGGGGCAATTCGACCAGGTGCGGCCGGCACCCGCGGGTGATACCACCACGGATGTAGTGGATGCGGCCGAGCAGGGAGTCGACCGAATGGTCGTGGCGATTGCCAATCGGCCCGAGGCAACCTGGTACTTCAAGATCACTGGTCCGGTGGACCTGGTCACTTCGACCGAGCCGCAATGGCGTGTGTTTCTGGAACAGGTCCGTTTCAGCGCCGAGGGGAATCCCGAGTGGGATGTACCGGAAGGCTGGAGCGTGGGTGCCACGGCGCCGATGCGGTTTGCCACTCTGGTCATTCAGCGGGAACCAGAACTGGAACTGCGTGTTTCCCGGTTAGGTCCCAACCAGGATTCCCTGTCGAATGTGAATCGATGGCGCAAGCAGCTTCAATTATCCGATACAACGGCAGCCGACCTGAACCTGGGAGAGATTGAGAATCCGGCAGGATCGATGGAGTTGTTTGACGAAGAGGGTCGCTTTCAATCTTCCCGGATGACGGCTCCTTTTGCGGGCGGAAATGTCACGCGCCCGCCAGTCCGGCAGCCGCCCAGCGGATCTGCCAAGTTGGTTGTGCCCGACGGCTGGGAGGAAGGCCGTACGTCTTCCATTGTCAAAGCGAGGTTGCTGAAGACCGACGGTGACCAGTCGGCGCAAATCAGCGTGACCGAGTTGCCGGCGGCGGCCAATCGTTGGCTACCTAACGCCCAACGATGGGCGGGCGAGATTGGCATGGATGAGAGTGTTGAGGAACTGGAGGCCCTGACCCGTGAAGCCACGGTAGACGGGCTGCCCGGCAAGCGGATTCGGCTGGTGAACCCAACCGATGAAGGGGCCCGGGCGACGATCGGGTTGATGGTCGTGCAGGGTGATGCGGCCTGGTTTTTCAAGCTGACGGGTGATCGTGACCTGGTCAAAAAGAGTGAAGAAGATTTCGACGCATTTCTACGGTCGTACCGATTTGAAATGCCCCGTCCCTGAACCGAACATTGAAAACTTTGAGTTGAACCATGGCGACAACCCCCGTCCAGCATCCAGCCACACCCTTAGGTCATTCGGCGAAAGTGGACCGCCTGACGGCGGGTGCCGCGCTAAAAACCGTATTGGGACCATTGGCCTCACTCCGTCTCACGGTTGCCCTTCTGGGTATATCCGTGTTTGTTGTCTGGTTGATTACGCTGGACCAGGCCCGTCTGGATATCTGGGATGTCAAACAGAAGCACTTTGAGAGCACCTTGGTTTACGTGCCATTCCAGACCCTGTTGCCTCCCAGTTGGTTTCCTTCGACGCAAAATGTACCGGGTGGATTTTACGTTCCCAGCGGTTTTACCTTGTTGATTGCCCTGTTGGTCAACCTGTGTGCTGCCCACCTATTGCGGTTTCGACTGCAAGCCAGGGGATGGCGCTTGGGCGGGGGACTGCTGGTTGGACTCGTCGCTGTCGTTTTGACATGGGCGGTGGTTTTTGCCGGTCGAGGGGTGGGCGGTTTCCAGGATCAACCTCCCATTTCGTACCAGGCGATGTGGAATATTCTGCAGTTTGTTGCGCTCGGTCTCGCCGTGGCGGCGCTGGTCACCCTGTTTGCTCTCAAGCCGGAGCGGCAGGTTGAGCGGATCCTGCTGGGTCTGTTTGCGCTGACCGTTGGTTCCATCGTCATTTACACGTTCTGGAAAGGCCAGGAATCGTTCATCGGTAATTCGGGAATGCGGATTCTCTGGCAGTTGGTCCAATCGACCTTGGCGGCCACGGTGGCCTTGGTCGCTTGCGGGATGTTATTCAATCGCAAGGCGGGGATTGTCCTGCTGCATCTCGGTGTGGCCGGATTGTTGTTGAATGAAGTCTACGTGACCGTGACCAATGTTGAACAGCGAATGCTGCTGTTCGAGGGTGACAATATTGCCCATACGATCGATGTTCGTTCATCGGAATTGGCCATCATTGACCGGAGTGATCCCCAGGAAGACGTGATTCATGTGATCCCGGCCGACATGCTTGTTGCAGGTGCCCGCATCGATGATCCGCGTTTGCCTTTTATGATTGTGCCGGTCGATTATTTTCCCAACAGTCAACTGGTCAGCCTGGATGGACCGAATACCGGTTCCGCCACTTCCAATCAGGCGACGGCTGGCTTTGGTACACAGTGGATCGCTACCCCTCAGCGGGCTTCGACTGGCACCGATACGGATCAGGAGGTCGACGAAGCGGCTGCCTATGTCCGCTTGATTGACCGGGACACCGGCGACCCGATTGGTACGTACCTGGTCGCCCACCGAGCCTACGATGCCGGAATTGCCGATCGGGTCCAGCTGGGCGATAAAGAGTTCCTGTTGGGATTGCGGCTAAAACATGTCTACAAGCCTTATTCTGTGACGTTGACCGATGTGCAAACGCGCAACTATCTGGGGACCGATATTCCCGAGTGGTTTTCGTCGGATATCCTGATCATGGATCAGCAACACCCGGGACCGGCTAATCGGCAGAAAGTCTGGATGAACAATCCGTTGCGGTATGGTGATGAGACCTTCTACCAGTCCGGATACAACCAGCTGGAGGACGGCCGGGAATATACGGTTCTTCAAATCGTGAAGAATCGTGGTTGGATGATTCCCTATGTCTGTTGCATGTTTGTCGTTGTCGGATTGTTTGCACAGTTCAGTTCCAGTCTGCTGAATTACTTGAAGAAGAATCAACGGCGGGCACAGGGGCAGATCCTGACCGCTGTTTCCGGCGCGACTGAGGTCGATGATTTGGTTGAGAAGCCCGCGCGGTCCAAGTCGGAAAAGAAGAAACGACGCGAAAATCTACGTGACTATACGCCTCCACCTCGTCAGCCGGGGTGGTTCCGTCTCAACGGGTTGGCCTTGATTTTGACACTCATCATGTTGGCCTGGCTTGGCAGCAGCTTGATGCGCTCTTCCTCTCCCGAAGTGAGCCGGGGTGACTTGAGACTTGACCTGTTGGGGCAGGTTCCGCTGACCAACGGGGGCCGGGTGCAACCACTGGAGTCGCTGGCCCGCAATACGGCCCGCCGATTGTCCAACCGCGAAACGGTGGTCGATGGCAAGGGGGATAAACAACCGGCCATTCGCTGGTTGGCCGATCTGGTTTTTGAAGCGCCCGGTTACGAGGATTACCAGATTATTCGTATCGAAGACCGCAATGTCAAAAACGCCCTCAACCTGCCGGAGAGAAAAGGCTTCAAGTACACGTTGGGTGAACTCCAGGAAGCGAGTTCAACCATGGTGGAATTGTTGCCTAATCCATCTCAGACTCCACCGGAGATGTGGACCGTTATGCAGAAGAGGTTGATGGAGGTTTACAACAAGTTTGAGTTGTTGCGGGGGATTCAGACTTCGATTGCCGACCCAGTCAATCGGAAATCGATTGAAGACCCTGTCGTACGACTTCAGCTGGCCGATTTGCTGGCCAAGACAGATGGACTGCCGTTGATTGTGCCGACCGGTGAAGAACAGGAGCCATGGATTTCTCTGTCAACCGCTCGGAACCGTCAATGGCTGGTAGGCTTGGCGGAAAAGTATGACGAGTGGGAACCGGATCGGTTGGCCCGCAAGATGATCAAGCAGGAGCTGGTCAAGCAGCAGTCGATCCGCCAAATGCTGGACGACCCCCAGGCCTTCCAGGCGATCAGTCAAGCCTTGGGGTTGCAGGATCCGCAGGAGATCCAAAATCGGTTGCTGGAAAATTGGGACGAGATTCCCGCCGAGTTGCTCCGGCTGGAAGAATCGGAGAAGTTTGTGGACATGATCCTGGCCAACAACCCGACCGGGATGATCCAGCCTTTTGCCCAGATGATACGACGGGTAAACGGTCTGGAAAAAGAGAAGATTGAGGGTGTCAGCGGTGACCAGTACCCGGTGCTTGAGAAGCTCGAACCGTTGTACAACGGATCCCAGCCGGTCGAATTCAACGAGTTGCTGGCCGGTTACATGCAGGATCTGACGGCTGAGGCAGAGGAGGGCAGTGGTCCGGTTGGGTGGAGTCCCAGTCGGAATCGCATCGAATTGGCGTACGATTATTTCAGTCCGTTTTTCGTATCAACGTTTCTCTACCTGGTCGGGTTTATCCTCTCCGTGGCGGCCTGGATCGGGTTCAACCGCCCGTTTAACCGGGCCGCATTCTGCATGATTTGCCTCGGGCTGCTGGTTCAGGTTGGCGGGATTTATGCCCGGGTCCTGATATCGGGTCGCCCGCCCGTGACCAATCTTTATTCCTCCTTCGTGTTTGTGTCGGCCGGCTCCGTACTGCTGTTGTTGGTCGTGGAGTGGATGACCCGGATGGGGATTGGTAACGTGATTGCCAGCCTGGCCGGTACGGCTCAGCTGATGTGGGCCTGGACACTTTCGATCGACAGCGGTGATACGTTTACCGTTTTAAGGGCCGTACTGGATACGCAGTTCTGGTTGTCGACGCACGTGATCTGTATTTCCATGGGGTACATCGCAACGCTGGTAGCCGGGTTGATCGGGATGGGTTTTATACTGGGTGGATTGTTGACCCCCGCCTTGAACGCCGAACGCCGCAAGCTGATATGTGGCGTGATCTATGGCGTTACCTGTTTCGCGATCTTCTTCAGTTTTTTCGGCACGGTCCTGGGTGGGCTGTGGGCTGACGATTCATGGGGCCGATTCTGGGGCTGGGACCCGAAAGAGAATGGTGCCCTGATGATCGTCCTTTGGAATGCGGTGGTATTGCACGCCCGTTGGGGTGGCTTGGTCCGTCAGAAAGGCCTGGCTGGGCTGGCTGCATTCGGTAACGTGGTGACGCTCTGGTCCTGGGAGGGGGTCAACCGGCTGGGGGTCGGCTTGCATGCGTATGGCGGCGTGAATTCCGGTGAGTCGGCAGGATCGATTCTGTCGGACCCTGTATTCTGGATGCAGTTGTTCATTGCGGTGAACGTGATCGTATGTGCCATGGCCATGGTCCCTGAACGATTCTGGAATTTCCAGGATTCGAAAAACGGCAAGGGTAGCCTCAAAACGAGCTGAATCGCCTAGTCGCGCTCGGTGGTGAGAGGGAGTTCGGCGGTTTGGACCTCCTGCCGGTCGAGGCGATTGAGGAACTGGATCAGTCCGTGGTTGGCCAACAGGTTGTCATTCGAGGCTTTTGCCATCTGGCGGTTGACCCTGGCCGATGGTCGAATCCAGAAATTGGCCACATCGATGATTCGCAGCGGGTAGGCTTGTAACTGGTTGCCAACGTCGACATAAGAGCATCGCAGCATGGGTTGCTGGTCCTTGTCAAAAATCAGGCCCGCTTCATCGAGGTCAGCAATCAGGAACTGGTCGTTGGGTGGATCCAACAGGAATTCGAAACCGAAGGAATCGTATGGGATGAACTGGTTGCGAGGTCGCATTCCGGTGGATTGCAGGTTCAGGTGGTGTTGAGCCGAAATCAGGACCTGCGGACTGATCCAGCCACCTTCGGCACATTCCAGTTTCGTGTGCAGTCGGCGTATCCGATCTTCCACGATTTCACAATCCAACACTTCAGCCCGGGCCATTCCGCTCAAGCGCTGGTGGACTGGTTCCCCCAAGTCCTGCAGGTTGATCTGGTCAAAGACTCCGGAAAACTCTCCTGAGACCCGGTTCTCGATGTCGATCAACAGGGTGGCCGTGCCACAAAAAGTGGCCTGCTCGCCCATGCTGGACAAATCCTGGACAAGCTCCTTCGCCAACCAGCATGGCAGGCTGTTGCCGCGCGTATCGAGTGAAATTTCCTGCCGCAACACTTGAGGGTCATGGGGATAGAATACCTGGCATTCCATCGATTCGGCAGCCTCGTTGTTGGAACGCTGGAAGTTGGCAGTCGCCGTAATGCCATTGACGTCTTGGCTGATGTCGATCCGGATCGGACTCAGGACCAGGCCGAGATCTGGAGAATCCGGGTTGGGATCGACCGCCATGGTCTGGAATACCACTTGCCATGGATGGGAAATGCTGCCGAGTTGAAAGGCATGTTGGCTCGCTTGTTGGACCAGTTTCATTAGGTCCTCCGGTGCCACGGTGACCATGTCGCTGACGAAGACGCGATGGGTGGGGCCTGCCACAATGGTGATTTCATTGATCCGGTGGATCGTCTTTCCAAAGGGCTGGTTGATGCTCACTCCCCGCAGGATCGTTTCACCGGGGCGGGGCGTCTCGAGCGATTCGATTTCGATCTCGACGCCCAGTTTGGCCTGTACGGATTCCTGCCAGTCACGAATCCCGGGACGATGGGCGATCCAGTAGATAAGACTCGCCGTTGGAACAGCACAGAGTGCCAGAAAAAGGAGACGGCAGGCCAGGCGACGGTTATTGTCGCTGATTCGACTGATTGCCTGGATGAAAGAGGGTGTCCGATTCATGGCCGTGCCTCAAACGCGCCTACTGCTTTGCCGCCAGTTCCCGGAACAGGTCGTAGCGGGCCAGCATTTCCTGCAGGCTGTCATTGCCAAATTTTTCGACCAGGGCAGTCGCCAGTTCAAAGGCCACGACGTTCTCAATAATGACACTGCAAGCCGGAACGGCGCAGGTGTCACTTCGTTCGTAGCTGGCGGTACTTGGCTGCTTGGTCGCCATGTCAATCGATTCCAACGGCTTCTGGAGCGTGCTGATCGGTTTCATCGCGGCGCGGACAACCAGCGGTTGACCGTTGGTCATGCCCGCCTCGAGGCCGCCGGCGTTGTTGCTGGGGCGTTTGAAACCGAGATCGTGGGATGGGACCGAGTCGGCATCAAACTGGATCGGGTCGTGAACCTGACTGCCTGGCAACCTGGCAGCTTCAAACCCCATCCCGATTTCCACACCCTTGATGGCCTGGACGGCCATCACCGCCTGGGCCAGTCGACCGTCCAGTTTGCGGTCCCACTGGGCATGCGTGCCGAGCCCGAATGGCATTCCCTCGGCGCGAACTTCGACGACGCCTCCCAGGGTATCACCCGCTGCCTTGGTTTCATCGATCAGTTGTTTGACCTGGTCATCCTGATCGGGATTCAGGGAATAGATGTCGCTCGCGTCTCGTAATTGCCGGTGCTGCGTCAGATCACCTGGTTGGGAACGGATCTCGCAATGGCCCAACTGTCGAACATAACCGAGAAGCTCAATCCCGAAGGCCGCCAATAATTGTCGCGACAACGCACCGGCCGCTACCCGCACACAGGTTTCTCTGGCACTGGCCCGTTCCAGGATGCCCCGGATGGAAGTCAGGTATTTGAGAGAACCCGACAGGTCCCCATGACCTGGGCGAGGACGGGGTAATTCCTTGAGTCGTTCCAGCTTGTAATCGCGATTGATCACCTGGAATGCGATCGGGGAACCGAGCGTCTCGTTTTTCCAGGTCCCACCCAGGAATTCGATTTCGTCAGTTTCCAGTTTTTGACGGCCACCTCGACCATAGCCTCCCTGTCGACGCGCCAGTTCGAAGTTGATCGCTTCCAGGTCAATTTTCATTCCGGCCGGGAAACCATCGACGATGGCTAACATCGTTTTGCCGTGCGATTCTCCAGCGGTCAAATATCGCAGCATGAGCCTTTGTTCTTGGTTAAATCGTTTCTGGTAAAGCGTTCTTGGTTAAAACGTGATTATGGATTAGCTTGGTGGCAGTTTAAGTGGGGCGGCAGATTCTAGTGGCCGGCCAGATTTCAGGGTAGGGCGGTTGTGGGACGCTAGCAGCGCACAGCGAGAGGGTCGGGATTTCATTGATGAAGCTGATTGCCAGCAACTGGTTCCTCTTGGCGTTGATGGCTACTTTGGTAGCAGGTTTTAGTGGAGCCCAAGTCTGCCGAGTCGTCGTTGAGGTTACCTGGTTGAAGTGGTCGGTGGTCACGGTCACCATGTTTGTCATGGCCTGGCCGCTGGAATTCAGACATCTCTACCGTACGGTCACCCGTCCACTCGGTCCCATCCTGGCCACGGTTTTAAACCTGTTGCTCATCCCGTTGCTGGCCTGGCCCCTGAGTTATTTACTGGGAGACGAACTGGGACCGGGCTTGATCGTCGCTGCTGCCGTTCCAACGACGCTGGCGACCGGTGCCGTTTGGACTCGCCGCGCTGGTGGTGATGACAGCCTGGCAATCATGGTGACCATCATCACCAATCTTCTTTGTTTCTTTGTCACCCCGGCCTGGGTCTATTACCTGGCGGGAAATGAAACCGACCAAGCAAAATTTGTCGGTACGATTTTCAAGTTGTTGTACTTCGTGGTGATTCCGATGATCGTCGGCCAATTGGTCCGCTTCCATAAGCCTTCGGCCGGGTGGGCAACGGCCAACAAACGCTGGTTGAGCCTGGCGGCGCAGTTGGGTGTCTTGTTCATGATTTTTCTGGGAGCCGTTTCAACCGGCATCCGGGTCGCGGAGTCAGGTGGTCTCAATATTCGAGTTGACGAAATCTTCATGATGATCGCCGTGATCCTGTTCATTCATCTGTCGGTCTGCTTTTTCGGTATGCGCTTGGCCAAGTGGTTCGGTTTGCCCAAGCCGGAACAGATTGCCGTCGGTTTTTCCGGCAGCCAAAAGACGTTGATGGTCGGGTTGTCGACAGCCATCAACATGGGGGTAAGCATTATCCCGCTGGTCGCCTACCACGCATTGCAACTCCTTGCGGACACGGTAATCGCAGACAAACTGCGAGGTAAAGAGGAGCGAGCGGCCTCACGGTAATGGTCGCCTGGTCCATTGGCCTGCTGACATGAAACGAGGACTTTTGTTACGATGGCAGTCCCGGCCAGACCACAGGATTGGTTTGGCGAATTTCGATGATTTTCGGTGGCGGCGCGGTTCACGATGACCCATAACCTGGATTTGCTTTCCTCCGGCCAGGGGATCGGCCCGATCGTCTCATTGGTCGATTCTTAACGCAGCGTAACCTGGCGGTCGTTGGTTGTTTCTCTGCTGTTTTATTTTGTAACCGGGAACCAAAATGCGCGAAATGTTGGACGAAAAACTTGACCGATTCGAACACCTCGAATCACAAATGTCGGACCCTGATGTTCTGTCCGATTCAAGCAAGATGGCCGCCATTGCGAGGGAACACGGCTCCCTGGCCAAATTGGCAACCAAGTATCGGCGCTTCAAGATTGTCCTGTCAGAAATCGAAGAAGTTCGTGAGTTGGCCGAGAGCGGTGATGCGGAGGAGCGGGAAATGGCCCAGGAAGAACTGCAGAGTCTGTTGGCCGAACGCGAGACGATTTGGAATGAATTACTGGATATGACCATTGGGGGTGAGGACGCCAACCGGGGACGCTGTGTCCTGGAGATCCGCGCCGGGACGGGCGGCGACGAAGCCGCATTGTTTGCCAGGAATCTCTACGAGATGTACAAGCGGCATGCCGAAGTCAAAGGATGGAAGTACAAGGCGCTCGAATCAAACCCGACCGAGTTGGGAGGTTTCAAGGAAGTCATGGTTTCGGTCGAGGGGGAGGGTTGTTTTCGGGAACTGCAGTACGAAAGTGGTGGTCACCGGGTGCAAAGGGTGCCGGAAACAGAAGCGAAAGGTCGCATCCACACGTCGGCGGCTACGGTGGCCGTCTTGCCCGAACCGGAAGATGTCGAGATTGATTTAAAACCAGATGATTACGAGGTGGAACGTTACGCCGCCAGCAGTGGGCCGGGCGGTCAGCATGTCAACAAGACATCCTCGGCGATTCGTTTGATCCACAAAGATACGGGCTTGGTCGTCAAGTGTTTTGAAGAGCGTAGCCAGCACAAGAACCTGGCCAAAGCGATCCGCATCCTGAAGTCCCGGCTGTACGATTATTTTCAACAGCAGGAAGACAAGCAACGTGCCGACACCCGCAAAAGCCTGGTCGGTTCGGGTGATCGCAGTCAGCGGATTCGCACTTACAATTTCCCGGAAAATCGTGTTACCGACCATCGTATCAACCTGACCCTCTACAAACTCGACCAGGTGATTGCCGGCAACCTTCAGCCAGTGACCGATGCCCTGATTGACCACGATCGCCAGACTTTGCGATCCAGCATGGGTTCCCTTGATTGAACCAACCGAATTGGTTGGGTTTGCTGATGAACGATTCGAAACAAGAAAACCTGTCATCCGAAGAACAGCCTTGGACCATTCAGCGTCTGTTGGATTGGACGACGGAGCATTTTGGAAAACGTGACCCGGATAATCCCCGCTTGCGGGCCGAGGTGCTGTTGGCCGAGGCACTCCGCTGTGAGCGGATCGAACTCTATACACGTTTCGATACCATTCCACCTGCCGATTCCCTGGACACCTTTCGCGATTGGGTGAAGCGCCACGCGCGGGGCGAGCCGGTTGCCTACATCGTGGGTTCCAAGGAGTTCTACTCGTTGCGTTTCCGCGTTGACCCACATGTCCTGATTCCCAGGCCTGAAACAGAACACGTTATCATCGAAGCCCTGGAATCGGCCAAAGCCATGCCTCGTTCCCCACTGAATATTGTTGACATGGGGACAGGTTCCGGCTGTATCGCGATCACCCTGGCCAAGCACTTGTCTCAGAGCAGTATTTGGGGTGTCGATGTCAGCCCGGACGCGCTCGGCGTGGCGCGAGATAATGCGGAGACCCACGCTCTTGGCGATGCTGTCCAGTGGATGGAAAGTGACTTGTTCGAGCGGTTTCCGGATGATTTGAGATTCGATCTGATCGTCAGCAATCCTCCCTATATTGGAACTTCCGAACAGGGGACCGTCGACACGTCAGTCGTCGATTTCGAGCCGCACGTGGCGTTGTTTGGTGGTGTCGAGGGAATGGACATTATTCAACGACTGGCCGTGGCTGCCGCAGATCGACTGGTGGAGGGCGGGGTTTTGATTTTCGAGATGAGCCCGATGATTGAATCCCGTTGTCGAGCCGTCCTCGATAAGACGCCAGGATTGAATTGCGTGAAAACGGTCAACGACTATGCCGGTTTGCCAAGAGTCATGGTTGCCCGGCGGACGGGCTGATGATCGTCTCCTGGGGATGTGCCCCGATCCCGGAGGTCGCGCTCTCTTTTCATCTCCATTGTAAAAACGGGTTGTTTTTACAGATTGTAGCGGTCGACGGGTCGTACAAGCCATTTTTTTAGAGTGGCAGGGGATTCTCGCCCGCTCTTGGGACGAAGACTATTGCGGGCAGATTAATTCTTTTCTGGAATGGCGTTTCGGGTGAACAAGCTTCGTCAACACAAGCTCAATAAGCTGAAGACCAAGCCGGCTCTAAAAACCAACACACCGGTGAAGTGGGCGGCTGCCTTTGCAGAGTATTTGCAGAGCGAATGTCATTTGGCCGAAAATACGGTGATGGCCTATGGTCGTGACGTCGATCGTTTTGTTGGCTGGCTGGGAAGCCGCAACCTTCTCAAGCTGGAGGTCGCCGACCTGTCCGACTTTGTGGCCTGGTTGTCGACACAGGAACTGGCGCCTGCTTCCATTGCCCGGAATATTGTGGCCATCAAGATGTTCTTGCGCTATTTGCAACTGGAGGGCGTCGTTGTTGACAACAAGGCCGAGTTGTTGGGGAGCCAGAAGCTCTGGCAACGTGTGCCGGAGGTCATTGGGCCTCGCCAGATCGACCGATTCCTGAGCGCACCGAGGAAACTCGAACCGTACTATTTCCGTGACCGGGCCTTACTGGAGGTGTTGTACGCCACCGGTTGCCGGGCTTCGGAGATTTCCGGGTTGCGCGTACGAGACATCTACCTGCAGGAGAAATTCTGCAAGTGCCACGGTAAAGGTAGCAAGCAGCGCATGGTACCGCTGGGTGATGCGGCAATCGAGGCGATCAGGTCCTATCTGGACCGGCAGAGACCGGTCCTGGCAGACGTTCGACCGTCGGAAAAGGACTGGCTATTCCTGTCCCGTGGCGGTCGGCGATTGCGTCGCGAGGCGATTTGGGAACTGGTTAAAAAGTACGCCTTGATATCGGGCATTTCAGCCAAAGTGAGCCCTCATACGTTGCGACACAGCTTCGCGACTCACCTGTTGGCTGGCGGGGCCGATTTGCGTCAAGTTCAGGAGATGTTGGGGCATAGCAGTATCGCTACGACCCAGATCTACACGCATGTCGATCAAACCCGGTTGAAGAAAGTCCACCAGCAGTTTCATCCTCGTGGATGAAACTCGGAATTGCCGGGAACTGTGAGACTATTCAGATTGCTCACTGTTATCTTTGAACTTGATCTTCTCGATCAGTTTCTTGACCTGTCCGTCGACAATTTTTCCTGAAACGGA
>JAKVBG010000047.1 GCA_022447605.1 Mariniblastus sp. | reverse complement strand
ATGTTGGCATCCACCTTGAAGACCTTGCCGTCGAGATCACCCTCATAGACCAGCTTGGAAACACTGAAATCGACAGCTTCTCCCTTGACCTGGGTATTGTCCTGGCTCAGTTTGTCACGGACTGCGTCGGCCGTCATTTTCTGTTTCATGACCATGCGAACGGTCTGGCCACCGCGAAGGTCATGATTCAGGATTTTCGGTCCCAGCGTTACCATGGCGGTGACGCCGATCGCGATCATAATGACGGAGACTGCCGCAGCGATCAGGCGGGCGCCGAGAATATTGATTTCGGTTTTGCCCAGGATTCGCATCATGTTCAGTTTGCCGAGCCAGCGGCGACGTTCCGCAATATCAAAGATTGCCCGTGAGCAATAGATGGCGGTAAACATACTCATCAGGATCCCGAGGATCAGGGTGACTGCGAAACCCTTGATCTGTTCCGTTCCGATCACATACAGGACGATCGCCGTGATCAGAGTGGTCACGTTGGCATCAACAATCGTCACCGTGGCCTTATCGAAACCGTTGCGGATCGCCATCCGCAATGCGGCTCCCCGATCAAGTTCTTCTCGAATCCTTTCAAAGATCAAGACATTGGCATCGACCGACATACCGACGGTCAGCACCAAGCCGGCCAGTCCCGTCAGCGTCAACGGCTGTTGAATCGCCATGATGCAGGCCAGGATCAGGACCAGGTTCATCAGTAGGGCAAACGTCGCCACGATCCCGCAGAATCGGTAATAGATCAGCATGAAAATCAGGACAATCACAAACGACAGGCCGACGGCCCAGATTCCCTTGTCTTTCAATTCCTGGCCCAGGGACGACTCGATGAATTGCTTGGAGATCGGGTTCTCGTTCAGGGCCACATCCAGTTTTCCGGATCGCAAGTTGATCACCAGATCGTCGACTTCCCGCTCCGAAAAACTTCCCGTGATTCGGCCGCGTCCGTAAATGGCCTCCTCGATGGTTGGCGCCGAGTGCAGCTGCCCATCGAGCACGATTCCCATGAAGTAGCGACCTTCCGAATCCGGTTCGTGCGTCAGGGTGAATTCACCCATTCGAAAGGCACCGTCATCGGTCAAATCAAAATTGACGCTCGGTCGGCCCCGTTCATCGATCCCGGTCGTGATCCCCGCGAGGTGTTTCCCCTCAACGTTCATCTCTTCCGGCGGCACGACGACAAGTATCTGCGGTGTGCCGGGTTGGTTATCTCGCCACCACTGGGCAAAACGCAAACCTTGGAATTCCTGGTCGGTTCCCAAGGGGATCGAATCCAGGCTGACAATTTTTCCCGAGGCACTGTCACGGATGAAGTGGGTGCTCTGGGGGATGAACTTGATCGCCAGGACCTGTCCTTCGGCGACCTCACCATCCGAGTCGGCACGGGCCAGTACAAGCCACCGCCCGATCATTGTTCCCTCGGAATCCCGGACCACCGAGATATTGTTACCCGCCTGGGACATCTCCTTGGCCACCTTGATGACTTCACTCTGTTCGGGCCGGCTGCCGTGGGCCGAATCGGCCAGGATGCGGAACTGGAGCAACCCTGTTTTGGCCAGTCGCTCCCAGATCTGGTCGGCTTCCTGTTCACTGTCGGTCGGGATGGTGACTTCGATCTTGTCAGTACCCAAGGGGCGAATCATGATTTCACGTGTACCGGACGGGTCGACCCGCCGCACAAGGTTCGGAATGATGTCCTTGGCGGTCGTCTGGGTCTGCATGCCATAGTCGGACGTGTTGGCATCCAGGTCGTCAAGATTCAGGGCCCCGATCAGGTTCATTCCCCCCCGCAGGTCGATGCCGAATTTGGGTGGCCACTTGGAGGAAATCAGCAGGATGCTAATCAGGATACAACCGATAATGATCGACAATTTGGTCCCATATTCGGGCATCCGCACCGAGCGCGCCAGGAATCGCCCCAGCATGCCGGAGATCACCAGAAACAGGAGCAGCGCGACAAACATGGCATAGCCGGTTTGATACCATGCGACTTCCGTGGCGGGGCCTGCCTCGACCTGAGCCAACAACCAGCCGCCGTGATTCAATAATTGACATTTGTTTGAAATCATCTCAAACATCTCAACAATCCTGATTTAATAATGAGGGTCCCGTTGGGCAGTGCCTCGCCTGTTCCGACGGTATTGACCCGGAATCTTCCTTAATCGTCTGCTTTCTCATCGTCTTTCATCACGCGGACAATCGATTGCTTCAAGATCTGCATTTTGACATTGTTGGTTTCGTCAATCCGGATGGTTAAATATTCACCGTCGGCGTTGGTGTTGACCACCGTGCCGATAATGCCACCCGCCGTCACCACACGATCGTTCTTCTTCAAGTTGGCCAGTTTTTCTTTGGTCCTTGCCTGTTCCCTCTGTTGAGGGTTTTTCATGAGCATGATCCAGAGCACCATCACGACCAGCATGGCCGGTATGAAAAATCCCAGGCCAAACAGTCCGCCACTCCCCTCTTCGCCCCCAGCCACCTCGCCGCCGGCTGCCGGAACCTCGGCGCCAACCTTGGGAGAGACTTGAACGGCGATCAGCCAACATGCGTGGTAAAAGGAAGCCATTGAGAACCTATCGGTTGCGTGGGACGCAATGTTACTCTGGTGGTCCGCCACCGGAGGGATCAACAATACCTGCTTGCAGAACTTCTAAAACAATCCGGGTCGCAGCGGTCGTTGGGGCATCCATTTTGCCCTTGAAAACCGCAAAAGACGCGAAAAATTCAAGCTGTAATCTTAAATCTTCCCTTGAAATTCACAAGACCAAGTTTGTCGCCGAAACCGGCCCCCGCCGCTGCTGAGCCGGTCCATAGGATCGCCCTAACAGGTCCAAAACGTGAGTGGTGATCGACCTGTTGCACGGCAGCCGTTGCGCGTGGCCGGGCGGAGGCTGAGCAGAGAAACCCCCCGATTTAAACGGAAAAAACCAGAAAATGGCGTGTGTGGGTCGGCCCGTTCCGGGCAGAGCCCCGTTTTGCTCTCCCCCGGCGGACCCGTTTCAGGTGACCGACCGGTCACTCTGTCACGGCCGGAGGCAGGCCCCAGCCGCGCAGGCGTTCCTCCAAGAAATCCAAAAAACTATCGGATTCAATCGCCTGTTGGGCCTGTTTCATCAGTGACTGGTAGTAAGTCAGGTTATGGATCGAGAGCAGGATCGGTCCCAGCATTTCGCCGGCTATGAACAGGTGCCGCAGGTAGGCGCGGCTCAGGTGGGCGTAATCGGAATCGAATCCGGGTTGGATCGGGTTCGGATCGTCACGGTGGACGAGGTTTTTCATCTTGAGGGGGCCTCCGTCGGTGAACGCCATGCCATTCCTGCCATTGCGGGTCGGCATGACACAGTCAAACATGTCGACTCCTCGGAGAATGGCCTGCAGCAGGTCCTCCGGTTTGCCGACCCCCATCAGGTAGCGGGGCTTGCCCGTCGGCATATGAGGAGTGGTTGTTTCGATCACCCGGTACATGTCAGCCGTCGCTTCTCCGACGCTCAGTCCACCGATGGCATAGCCTGGAAAGTCGAGCGAGGACAATTGCTCGGCGCACTGTTGGCGCATCAGCGGGTCGAGTCCCCCCTGGATAATCCCGAACAGGACTTGGCCTTCCCGATGGTGGTGCTTAAGGCATCGCTCGGCCCAGCGGACGGTGCGGGCATTCGCTTCTTCAACGTCCGCGCGACTGGCAGGCAGCTCAATCAGGTGGTCCAGGACCATGGCGATATCCGAGCCGAGTTGTTGCTGGATTTGAACACTCTGCTCCGGAGAGAGCTGCATTTCGCTGCCGTCAATATGAGAGCGAAAGACGGCGCCGGCTTCAGTCACTTTCGTTAACCTGGCCAGGCTGAATAACTGGAAGCCCCCGCTGTCGGTCAGGATCGGTCCGGACCAATCCATGAACTTGTGCAGACCGCCCAGTTCCTCGACCAGGTCGGCGCCTGGCCGCAGGGCCAAGTGATACGTATTGCCCAGCAGGACCTGGGCACCGGTTCGCGCCACCTGGTCGGTGGTTAGCCCTTTGACCGTGCCGACGGTCCCCACGGGCATGAAGGTGGGGAGTTCGATGATACCCCGTGGTGTGGTCAGCCGGCCACGACGTGCACCGCAATGTCGGTCGACGTGCAACAGTTCAAAATGAAAACCTGAGGGATCCATTGCGCCATCTTTGCAGCCAGGTCAAAATGCGGTTAACCCTGGTGAACATCCACGACCAACCGTCCCATGTTCGGCAGCGAGTTTGCGGAATGATCCAGGTTCCCGGTCAGGGCCGAATGGGCGAACTAGTCGCCGCGCAATTTCAGGCCGACCTGGTCCAGTTTTTCACGAATCTCGGTCAGGCTGGTCACCCCGAAGTTCTTGCATTCCAGCAGGTCGTCACCCGATTTGCGGATCAATTCACCGATGGTGGTCAATCCGAGTCGGGTCATGCACTTTCGGGCACGGACCGAGAGGTTCAGGTCACTCATCGGTCGGTCGAGGAAGGCCTGTTCGTCGGGGCTCAGGGCGCTGATGTCGATTGGCTCCAGCTCCTCCTCTTTTTCATGAGAGAATTGCCCCACCATCAGTCCCTTGTTGGCCATCATTTCCCGGATTTCAACCAGGGAAGTTTCCCCGAAATTCTTACTGCCGAGCAATTCCGACTCGGAAACCTTGGTCAGATCGCCCAGCGTCTGGATTCCCATTTTCTGCAGGCAATTACGACTCCGTACAGAGAGCTCGAACTGGGAGATCGAGATGCTCATAACGCTGGCCATCTGCTGTTCTTCACGGATCTTGTTGGCGTCGTACGGTCCGTCCAGCGACGCGATAGCGTCCCCCCGGTACAGCTTGGCCTGGGGGTGGGCAGGAAACGACTCCAGCACCCGGTCGTAACAGCGGGCAGCCCGCTCGTTCTGATCATGGTCCTCGTAGAGCAGTCCCAGGTTCAGCAAGGCACCTACGTTGGTGGGGAACACGGCTGCGGCCCGTTGGTACAATTCCATGGCCCGCTCGTCATTACCGCGTCGATCATTTTCCAATGCCAAGCCGAACAGGGCGCCCGGGTGTTTTTCATCCAGTTCGACGGCCCGTTCATAGAGGGCAATCACCTCGTTTGGGTTGTTGCCCATCGCGGCAATCGTTGCCCCTCTCTGATAGAGATACTCGGCTGTCTGTTCAATCGGTCCAAACATGTTGTCCAGAATCGACATCGCGCCATCGTAATTGCCGTGGTGACGTTCGCACTCTGCGATGGCCAGCTGGCAGGTGTCTCCGTCATAGCCGGCCGTCTTGGCGGCTTGGAAACACTCGATCGCGGCCGGGAAGTGGTTTCGTGCAAACTGGGAACGCCCCTGGTAAAAGTAGGCCAGGGCACCGCCATCGGCATTCTCCAATGTTTCGATGGCTGCCGAATAATCACCTTGCAGATACTTGCAGATTCCCAGGCGAACATTGGTGGCTGGTGAGCGGTCCGACTGGGATTCCAGTTGCTGTGTCACTTCCCGCAGAATGGGGAACTGGGTGTAGTCATTACTGATGCGATCAGAAACGAATGAAATTTCATTCGGTCCAAACGAACTGTTGGACAATAAAACATCTTTAAGTTCAATTTCCAGGCCTTGGCTCATCAATTATCTCCAAGTGTCGTGTAGCCTGATGGAGGGATTCCAAAGGCCGTTCATTGGTTGTTTCTTCGGGTTAATTAACAGCAAGTTGCCAGAGCCAGCGGCGGGAGTCGAACCCGCAACCCCCGCATTACGAATGCGGTGCTCTGCCAATTGAAGCTACGCTGGCGGGTTCGGCTCTCTCTATTTATATCATTTGGTGATAAAAATGCTCAAGGGCTGGAATCTGCACATGGTCCTTAATTTTAACAGGAGCTGTCCCCTGGCGGTTGTCTGATTTGGCCGGTTGACGGTTTACTTGTCCGACTTTCCCGATTTGCCTTTGGTATTGGCCGAGTCCTTCGAGGAGGGGCTCGATTCCTTGGGGGCCTTGTCGGGAGAGGCAGATTTGCTGCCGGAATCCCGCTTTTTATCGGCATCGGCCCCTTTCTTGTAAGAATCGCTGCGGTAATCAGTTTGATAAAAACCGGATCCCTTGAACACGACGGCCGCCCCGGTGCCGAACAGTCGGCGGGCCTTTTTCTTGTTGCATTCCGGGCATTTCTTGATCGGGTCGTCCGTTATTTTCTGGAACAACTCCCAGGTATGGCCGCAGGCATCGCATTCGTAGTCATAGGTCGGCATTGTCTGCTTACTCTCCCGATTCGATCCCTGTCGAGACAAATACCTGGCTGGGCCGTATCACCCGGTCGTGCAATTGGTATCCCGGTCGCAACTCCATCATGACCGTGTTGGCCGGGTAGGTGTCGCTCGGTTGCATCTGGACCGCCTGGTGAAGGTTCGGGTCGAATGGCTTGCCGATCGCTTCAATTTTCTTGCAACCATGGTTTTCCAGGATGCTCAGGATCTGGCTGGCCACCATGTTGACCCCTTCCAGCAAGCCGGAATGGGAGGCTTCTCCTTCCGCGGTATCAATGGCGCGTTGCAGGTTGTCCAGTGCTTCCAGCATCTCGGACATCAACGGCAAGCTGGCGTAGCGGATCTGTTCCTGGGTCGCCACGCGCGATCGCTTGCGAAAGTTCTCCAGTTCCGCCACGGCCAACAGGTGTTTTTTTTCGGCCTCGTCTAGTTGTTCCCGCATCGTACCCGATTCCTCGGCTAATTCCAGTTCTGCCATCAAAGGGTCCAGTTGGCCATCGAAAGTTGCTCCGGCCTGAATATCTCCTGGCTGGTTTCCAGCAGTTTCCCGTTTCTTGTTTTGGTCAGTCATGATTGGTTATTGATTGCAAAGAGATGACGCCGACAACGAGAATCAAACTTGTTGTGACACGGCAAAATAATCCTTGATCCGATCCAGGAAGTTTTTTCTTTCTGGTAAAACTTCGTTCTGTTCCAATTCGGCCAGCTGTCGCAATACCTGTTCCTGTTCGGCTGATACCTTCTTGGGGGTTTCGATGTAGGTTTGAACCACAAGGTTGCCCGGCCTGCCTCCCTGAGGGTGTGGCATGCCTTTCCCGGCAATCTTGAAGATGGCTCCTGACTGCGTACCCCGTGGTACTGTTAAGGTCTCCGATCCACCCAGGGTGGGGACCTCGATTTCACAACCGAGGGCAGCCTGAGTATAAGCGATTGGCATTTGCAAGATCAAATTCTGCCCGTCACGGTGAAACAGCTGGTGGGCGCGGACCTGAATGAAGCAGTAGCAATCTCCCCGAGGTCCACCGGAATCACTTGGCTCGCCTTCGTGGTTCAATCTTACCCGCATGCCGTCGTCCACACCGGCCGGGATAGCGACTTCCAGTTTGACTTCCCCGGCGACGGACCCTTGGCCGCGGCAGTCCTCACAGGGATGAACAATGATCTTTCCGGTACCCCGGCAGACCGGGCACGTGGTTTGGACCCGCAGGATTCCCGCTGCCTGAATGATTTGCCCGCGGCCGCCACACTGTTGGCATCCCTGGGGCTCGCTGCCGGGTTGGCTGCCTTGGCCATTACACGTTTCGCACGTCTCTTTCCGTCGGAACTCGACAGTCTTGGAAACTCCGCTGGCCGCCTCTTCCAAGGTCAGCTTGACGTCGACCCGTACGTCCGCGCCGCTCCGCGCGCGGGATCTCCCCTGCCCTCCGAAGAAATCACCGAACATGCCGCCACCAAAAATTTCCCCAAAGGCTGCGAAGATATCTTCAGCCGAAGTGAAATGGCTGCCGGCGCCTTCCACGCCCGCATGTCCGAAACGGTCGTAACGGGAACGCTTTTCCGGGTCACTGAGAACTTCGTACGCCTCCGCTGCCATCTTGAACTGCCGGTTGGCGCCCTCATCCCCCGGGTTACTATCCGGGTGATACTTGACGGCCAGCTTGCGGTACGAACGGGAAATTTCCTTACCGGTCGCATCTCGGGAGACAGAGAGTACTTCGTAATAGTCTTGCTTGTTCATCAGCCAGTTCGGATAGGGGGTGCCTTCTTTGCTGAGTCATTTCCAAAACAGGCCACCGGGTTGGGTGGCCTGTTCGGTTCGTCGATTCTCCATGACGCATGCACAATCGCTTAGCGTCCTAGGCGATGGCACCCTCGATCGGGCGTTTTTTCTTGTCCTCGTCATCGTAGTTCGAGACCATCGCATCGGTAGTGAGCAGCAGGCCCGCGATACTGGCCGCATTGGCCAACGCGGTGCGAACTACCTTGACTGGGTCAATGACGCCCGCCTTGAACATATCGACATACTCGCCGGTGTGGGCATTGTAGCCGGTGTTGGCAGGCTTTTGAGAAACGATGTCGGCTACGACCGAACCGTCGATCCCGCCGTTGTCGGCAATCTGACAGATCGGTGCCGAAATCGCTTCGAGCACAATGTTGACACCAATTTTCTCGTCACCCTTGGCCGATGAACGGGCGGCTTCAATCGCCTCGGCACAACGCAGCAGAGCAACACCGCCACCTGGCAGGATGCCTTCCTCGATCGCGGCGCGTGTCGCATGCAGAGCATCCTCCACCCGGGCTTTCTTCTGTTTCATTTCGGTTTCGGTCTCGGCGCCCACACTGACCACGGCCACACCACCGGTGAGCTTGGCCAGTCTTTCCTGCAGCTTTTCACGATCGTAATCACTGTCGGACTGTTCGATCTGCCGTTTCAGTTGGTCGATTCGGGTTTGCACGTCTTTTCGCGTACCTGCTCCCTCAACGATCGTCGTCGAATTCTTGTCAACCGTGACCTTCTTGGCTTTGCCCAGGTGATCCATCTCAATGTTTTCCAGGTTCATTCCCAGTTCTTCACTGATCAGGGTGCCACCGGTCAAGGTCGCGATGTCGCCCAGCATCGCCTTGCGACGATCCCCGAATCCCGGTGCTTTGACGGCACAGACGTTGAGCGTTCCGCGTAATTTGTTAACGACCAGCAGGGTCAGGGCTTCGGCATCGACATCTTCGGCGATGATCAGCAGCGGTTGTCCAGTTTGGCCAACTTTTTCCAGGATCGGAACAATGTCGCGTACATTGCTGATCTTCTTTTCGAAAATCAACAACAGGGCATTTTCAACTTCGCAGTTCATCTCGCCGGGGTTGTTGATGAAGTAAGGCGAAATGTAGCCCTTGTCGAACTGCATGCCATCGACGTAATCGACGGAAGTTTCGGCGGTCTTTCCCTCTTCGACCGTGATGACTCCATCCTGGCCGACCCGTTCCAGTGCCTCGGCCAGCAGCTCACCAATCACCATGTCGTTGTTGGCACTGATCGCGCCGACATTGGCAACTTCCTGCTTCTTCGAGACTTTTTTGGACATTTCCGCCAATTGTTTCTCGGCGGCGGCGACTGCCTTGTCGATTCCACGGCGGACCGCAGTTGGGTTACTCCCGGCAATAATGTTGCGGAGACCTTCTTTGAAGATGGCTCGTGCCAGTACGGTGGCGGTCGTCGTCCCGTCACCTGCCAGATCCGAAGTCTTTTGCGCTACCTCGACGACCAGCTTGGCACCCATGTTTTCAAAACGGTCATCCAGGTCAATTTCCTTGGCAACCGTGACCCCGTCCTTGGTGACCGTGGGGCCACCAAACGACTTGTCAATAATGACATTGCGTCCTGTCGGTCCCATGGTGACCGCGACAGCATCGGCCAGCGTGTCAATTCCACGCAGCATTCGAGCACGGGCATGGTCGTCAAAAATCAGTTGTTTAGCCACGATATATTCCTTGTCTTATTTCTTGTGATTCGCAATTAGAGAACTTTGGCCAAGATGTCGCTTTCGCGGAGAATTTTCACCTCGGTACCGTCGACCTCGATTTCTGTTCCGCCGTATTTTCCAAAAATGACTTCGTCACCCACGTTGACCGACAGGTCACCGCGATCCCCGCTGTCCAGTAAACGTCCGGGACCAACCGCAACGACCGTTCCTCGCTGGGGTTTCTCTTTGGCGTTTTCCGGCAGCACAATACCACCAGCCGTGGTCTCTTCAGCCTGGAGTGGTTCGACAACAACGCGATCGTCCAAGGGGCGAATATTCAGTTTAGCCATGGTCTATTTCCTTTGATTTCTATCTGTTTTGTTGGATGTTCTTTTGATTTGTGGATGAACTTGAATGGGCCTTGGGTTTACATCATGCCGGGCATGCCACCCATGCCACCCATGCCGGGCATGCCGCCCATGCCACCCATGCCGGGCATGCCGCCCATGCCACCCATGCCCATGTCACCGCCCATGCCGTGATCATGGTGATGGTCACCCCCTTCTTCCTCTTCGGTGGGGATTTCCGTAATCAGTGATTCGGTCGTCAACAGAAGGCAGGCGACGCTGGCCGCATTTTGCAAGGCCGTTTTGACGACCTTGGCCGGGTCAATCACGCCCGCTTCTACCAGGTCCTCGTACTTGCCAGTATCGGCATTGAAACCCTCCGTTTTGCCTTTCAAGTTGCGGACGCGATTCACCACGACAGCTCCCTGGTATCCAGCGTTTTCGGCGATGCTGCGCAGAGGATACTCGAGCACTTGGCGGACAATATTGACTCCACCCTGTTCGTCGTTTTCCAGGTCCTTAACCTTTTTCAGAGCCTTTTCAGCTCGCAGCAGCGTGATTCCACCGCCTGGGACAACACCTTCATCGAGGGCGGCAGCCGTGGCGCTTTTGGCATCTTCGAGCAGGTCTTTCCTTTCCTTCATTTCGGTTTCCGTCGCTGCCCCGACATTGATCTGAGCAACGCCACCGGCCAGCTTCGCCAGACGCTCCTGAAGTTTTTCGCGGTCGTAGTCACTGGTGGTGCCTTCGATTTCACGACGGATCTGATCGGCCCGACCTTCGATGTCTTCTTTCTTCCCTTTCCCACCAATCATGATGGTCTCTTCGGAAGTGATCCGGACTTTCTTGCAGACGCCGAGGTCGGAAAGCTGAACGCTTTCCAGGTCGATGCCGAGGTCCTTGAAAATGACCTGACCGCCGGTCAGGACGCCCAGGTCACCCATGATTGCCTTGCGGCGATCCCCGTAACCGGGGGCCTTCACGGCACAGACCTGCAGGATGCCTCGCATCTTGTTGACCACCAGGGTCGCCAAGGCCTCTCCTTCAACATCTTCGGCGATAATCAGTAAAGGTTTCTTCGACTTGCTCACCGCTTCCAGCAATGGAATCAGTGCCTTGTTGGAAGAGATCTTCTCTTCAAAGATCAGGACGTAGCAATTGGTGTACTCGACCGAGACGTCGTCCTGGTTCGTAACAAAGTGCGGCGAGAGGAAGCCGCGGTCAAATTGCATCCCTTCCACGACTTCGACGCTGGTTTCGTTCCCTCGTCCCTCTTCCACGGTAATGACGCCATCTTTGCCGACCTTGATAAAGGCTTCAGCCAACACGCTTCCGATCGAGGGATCGTTGTTGCCGGCGATCGTGGCGATCTGTTGAATCTCTTTCTTGCTCTTACCGTCGATCGGCTTGGCCAACTTGTCAATTTCCTGGCAGACCGCTGCGGTCGCTTTGCCGATGCCGCGGGACAGGGCCATCGCGTCGTAGCCTGCCGCAATCATCTTCAGGCCTTCTCGAAAAATAGCCTCGGCCAGAACCGTAGCAGTCGTCGTTCCGTCACCGGCCACATCGTTGGTCTTGCTGGCGGCCTCTTTCACCAGTTGAACACCGAGATTTTCGAACGGATCATCCAGTTCGATGTCCTCGGCAACGGTGACACCATCTTTGGTGATTTTCGGACTTCCCCAGCCCTTGTCGAGAATCGCGTTTCGGCCACGGGGGCCAAGCGTGCTGCGAACGGCGCGGGCCAGTTTGGAAACGCCACTCAGTAGCGGCTTTTGAGCGGCTTCGTCAAATACCATTTGTTTTGCCACTGGGATTCCTCCGTCTTTATATTGAATCTTGTTGGATGAAGCGGGTTAGGACCGCATAAGTGTTCGGTTGGTGGCCTGCCAAAATGGCGCGTCAGGCGCGCAGCAGGAAAATGGCTTGGAAAGCAATCAGTGTGCCAATCGGTCCACTTGACCGAATTTGTTTGATATCCGCCTCATTATTGGGCATATACGAGGTTTTTTTCCCAGTGAGCCGTTGGAGGACCTGTTTCTGGAGCCACCTCCAAGCTCGCGGCATCGCCGTCCGAGAGGAACGCCTGCCAATGTGTCAGCACATGTTGGAGCCAGATTGGCCGGTCGAATCCGAGCGTGACAGCGCTAGTGGTAGGTGACAGGCAGATTCACCCCCGGTCGCAGTCGGTCGACGACGATTCAAAAAGACGTCGGAACTGAGCGATTGACCGCTATTTCAGCTTCCAGGCTTCCAGCCAGTATTGACCGCCCCGTTTCATCTGGAATTCACTCAGCAATCGCCGCTCCATGTCGGGCAGGTGTCCGGCACCATAGAACAGGGCCAACTTTTTGTTGCCGGCGGCAATCTCCCGCTTGAGGATATCCATCGCCTTGGCGTTGCGGTAATCGATAATTGTCGATCCCTCGCGCCCTTCAAAAATGACCATACCACTTTCCACGTCCTGCATCTGCTCGGCCATCACGGCTCTCCGCTTGAAGGCGCTACCACTGACCATGGCGGCCAGCATTTTGGCGTCCTGGCCGGATGACTGCTGAGCCATACTCTGGCCAATCGCCTTGAGTGCCATCTTGAAAAAACTTTCTTCGTTCTTTTTCATGCTCTCGGCGAATTCAGTGGGCGACATGTCGGCGTGGACGAAATTATCCTTCGTGTAATCGATATGGTCGAGTTGAAAATCGAGCTCCAGCATCGATTTCATACCGACTTGCAGGGCCACCAGCGGATTCGCGCTGGCCCCCGTTTCGCGTCCACCCTTGGGGATCACAGTCCCTTCGGGCGCGACCAGTTCGTACAGCATGGCGTCGTACGGTTTGAAGACCTTGTTGAGTTTTTCGTAGTAGGTCTTTTCACCAATATGTACCACGCCAATCAGGTCAACCGAGATCGGTTCCCCCTTTTCGTTGACTCCCTCATACCGGGTGACCGAGGTCTCCATCGCCAGCGGCTGTCGGTTTTCATCGCGCCGGATACGCAAAAAGTGAGCCATCTCTTTGGCGGCCTGCTGCTTGCGCTGTTTCCTCTTGGCCCGGTCCGATCGTAACTTGGCTTTCCGATCGCCCTTTTCTGTTTCGTCGGCGGATCGAGCTGATTCCTGGTCGGTGGATTGCCAGGCCGCGACTCGGTCGGGTGTCGCCAGACAGAAGAGTAGGAGGACGAGGCAGCCGTAAATCGTGCGAATCATCATAGAACTTTATCCCTGCAAACCGGTTGAATACGGGATAAGTATAGGAAATGGTGCAGGATTCTTCAATCTGCGCTGGGCCGCCAATGTCGTCGTCAGTTGATCGTGTTGGGGCGATAGATCGTTACGTCACTCCCCCGGGAGAGGAAAACGGAAGCTGGCCGACGGCCGAGTGCTTTGGCGAATTCCAGCCCGAAAAGCTGTTTGACATCACACTGAAACGAGGCTTGCGCTGCATTCCAAATCGTCCAGGTGGGGCGGGAGGAGGAGTATTCGAGTGTCTTCCCCTTCCGTTGCCCGTATTCAAAGTCATGGTCGAGGAAAAAACCATGCTTGGTGTCCCGACCTGTATTCTGAATCGGGTTGAGTCCTTTGACACGCAGGCGATTCCAGCTGTCGCCGACTTTCCAACTGTAATCGGCACTCGGAACCGAGTCGGGGCGGCCATCAAACCCGGAATTGTCATGCTTCATCTTCATTTTGTGAAAGTCGGACTTGAAGAGGGAGCCGAGAATCCAGGCTGCCGCTCCACTGGAGACGTAATCCTTGATGAAACAACTGCCCCGCCGAATCTCGTCGCCCATTCGACGGCGAACATAAAATCGAAGGTTGAATTTTTCGAACCCGGTTGCAACATGAATCGGGATTCCCCAGACGCGGACATCTCGCAACATCATGGCGACCAGGCTGACGTAGGTTTCGTCGTGGAAGAAATCCAGCTCGAGTCCCCGGGGAACGCGGGGCTCAAGGATTTTAGGATCGATCTGGAAATTGACAGCAACTAACTCGGAAAATTTAGCCGTGATTAATTTCTTTCCCGTGTTGCTTGTAGGCTTGGTTGCGGGCATGGAAACCTCTTTCACGCATGGTTGGTTTTTGTTCGGCAAGAACATGGAAGTGGTTCAGGCCTTTGCTTGAATCAGCATGCGTATGGCGTGGTCTGTTAAGTTGATTGAACTCCTGAAACGGGTTGGTGTTTTTCTCTGTTGCCTGTGATCAATTGACGGCTGGAATCTCTTTCGGTGACGGTTCCTGTTGCTCTCCCCTCTCCCAAAAGGGGAGCCAACCTCATAACCTGTTTGGCTGGTCGGCCGCCTGTCTTTGGCGATCCGTGGTTGGGGTGGACCTGGTCCGACGAATGGCCAGCCGTACGCCGGTAAGTCCTGGCCGGGTCTCTGGGCCAGTCCATCGTAAGAAATGGGTGGATCAGGATTCCCGGAGTGGGACGCTCGTCTCAAAAGGCCGGTAAAGCGAAGCGCCGAAACGGATAGGCTATCCGAATCGCGTTTCACTTCCTCCCAGTCTACCAAGATACAAACCGGCGAGTCCAGCAAGCTTTCCCTTGGATTCGAACGTTTTTCCCGTGTTTGTTCCCGGAAAAGGACCCGTATGGTCCGCGCAGGATCAGCCAGTTTGGAGAGGCTTGACGGTGCTGGTCAACCGAACCATGTCCGCATCTAGTGGATTCGTTTTGCCTTGACGGCTTGTTCACTGGGCAGGCGGATATTCCATGCCAGACCGAAACGTTTCATGGTTCGAATGATCAGCCAGCTCATATCGAATTGCCACCAGCGGAGGCCGTGCCGTGCCGAGGCCGGGAAGGCGTGGTGGTTATTGTGCCAACCTTCACCCATGGCCAGGATGCCGCAGACAAAATTGTTGGTGGAGTGGTCGTTCGACTTGTAGTCACGTGACCCGAACAGGTGGCAGATCGAGTTGATCGACCAGGTGACATGGTGGGTAACGAAGACTCGCACCAGGCCGCCCCACAGGAAACCGAGCCAGGCGCCAAACCAGCCGTCCAACATGAATCCGATGACGGCGGGGATGGCCAGGCTCAGCAGAACGAACAGCCCGTAGTACCGGTTGATGCGAACAAGGATCGGGTCTTTCATCAGGTCAGGGACGTATTTTTCCAGGTTGGGTTCCGACCAGATACCACTAAAAAGCCAGCCGACCTGTGAGTGCCAAAATCCGCGAATGGATTCCCAGAATCCCTCTCCATGGAGATGAGGTGAATGGGGATCTCCTTCACGATCGCTATGACTGTGATGACGACGGTGGACGGCGCACCAGGTCAGCGGGGCTCCCTCGACGCTCATGGTGCCAATGATTGTCCAAAAAGCGCGGACCCAGCGGTACGTCTCGAAGGACTTGTGAGACATCAAGCGGTGGAACCCGATGGTGATTCCCAGGCAGGCAAAGGCCCAGCCGAACAACAACATTGCCAGGTAGGCGGAACCCATCCAGCCGTACATCCACGTCAGCGTGATGGCGGCCACCAGCCCGGCAAAGGGAACGATCACAGCCAGCAGCATGGCGATTTTCTGTTTCATTGTGGCAGGTGGGTCGGATTCCATATCGGCGGGGATCGCCAACTCTTCCGGGACCGTAGGTTCGACACGCTGGGGTAGCCCGGGTTCGGCTGCAACGGGTGATTTGGTTGTTGAAAGCGACTCGACCAGTAATGGGTCTGGTGTCATGGGGTTCCTCGATTTTCTGCGCCGGATAAAGGACAGGAGTTTTGCCACTTCAGCCTGGAAGGCGATCTGCTCGGTTCATACCGACTTGGTTCGGGGTGAACTGGCCCGTTTTTATATACGTGGGGTTCCAGTTTTCAAACGTGAGATTGTGGTATGGCCGTTCGACAGCAAACCGTTTCCCAGATCCTGAAAAATCGAGGTGACATATGATTAAGCTGGGCATTTTCACCGTAGAAATGATTAAGGTGAGTGTCGCCACCCTTTTTTTCTGGTGCTATCGTTTTTAGTTGCAGTTGAGCGGTTTCTTTGTGACAGAGGTGTGACAAAGGAATGACAAATTCTTTACGGTGTTGCAGTGGGGATCGGTCCTGGCTCAAATCAAACCTGTCGTTTTACCGCGCTGGCTGAGCCGAGAACCGCCTTGGCTGCTTCGACGGTGGCGGCTCGATACCGACTTTCGATCGCTTGATAATCATGTTCACACTCCTGTTCGATATCGATGGTACTTTACTGAGGACACGGGGAGCCGGTTTGGAGGCCATCCGCCACACGATGCAGGAGATGTTTGACATTTCTTCCCCGTTGCCCCAGGTCTCTGTCCACGGTCGCACCGACTGCGGGATTTTGACGGATGTTTTCACGCCGTTTGGTCTCGATTTCGAGAAACATCGCCAGACGTTTTTGTCGAACTATTCTGGTCACCTGCAACGCACTTTGCCCGAGTTTGAAGGTGGCGTCTTACCTGGGGTGGTGCCTCTATTGGAGCGTTTGTCCAGTCGGGATGACGTGACGCTCGGGTTGTTGACAGGAAATTGTCGACAGGCGGCCTTGATCAAGATCGAGCACTTTCAGCTACAGTCGTATTTTTGCGGGCTGGGTGGTTTTGGTGATCAGAGTACAAGCCGTAATGAGGTGGCACGGGATGCCCTGCGCGCCGTGCGACAACGGGTGCAAGAGTCGTTTCGTGAGGATCGACTGTGGGTGATTGGCGATACGGTCGACGATATTACCTGTGCCCGTGCGATCGATGCCAAGTCGATGGTTGTTGAGACAGGAGGGTGTTCCGCGGAAGAATTGAAAAACGGTGAGCCGGATGTATGCCTGGAGGACCTGAGTGACGTGGAGGCGGTGCTGGGGCACTGGTCCGATTGACCCTGCCGGATCCGGTCGGGTTGGAGTGGTTTCGCCGGTTTTTTAAGGAACCTGCGGGTCTCCAGCTGCCTGGCCCGGCGGTCGCCCTTGGGCGATGTCGATCAACGCCTGGGGAGGATCCTCAACCGGGGCGATTCATCTATAATAGAGAGCCTGATTGGCATGTTTCCCCGCCGGAGGGTTAGGTTTTGGTAAGCGGCTCAAGTTCTAGAAATCATCGGTTCAGCGGTGGGCAGGCTGTCATTGCCCTGCTCGGATTCGTCTTTTTTCTGTTGGCCTGTTTTTTCACAGGCTCGCGGGCCTACCTGTCGCAACAGAGCCCGGGCCAGATCGCTCCATGCCGTACTGATAATCAGGAGAGTCAGTGGGAGCTCCCCAGCGATTCTTTGGCGACGCAGGGATTCAAAGTCTTTCATGATGAGATCTATTTTCCGGTAAGGGCGATGATTACCGGGGTGAATCCGTATTCGACAAGTTACCAGGACTTTCACCCTGACGGGTTTTCGCCCGTTGTGACATCCCCAACCGCGTTGGCTTTGGGGACACCCTTTGGGTTTCTGTCGGTGCGGGAATCGCAATGGGCCTACCTGGTTCTCTGTTTTCTGCTGGCCATTTTGACCGCCCGTCTGGTGTTCCGGGCAGGTTCAACCACTGCTCCTTGGTCGATGGTGCTGGTGGTTGCCGGTTTGATGATCGTTTCCCGCCCCGGAGTGGATGAGCTGTTGGGCGTTGGCCTGGTGTTCCCTGTCGTGTTCGGTTTTGCCGTTGCGTTGCAATATGCCAGGCAGAACTCTCTGCTCAGTGGTTGTGGTTTCCTGGTCACGACCTGCAGTCTCGTGTTTGCCGTTCCGCTCGCTGTCCTGATGCTGTTTCGGCGGGATTTTCGCGGGCTGGCCTGGGGCCTGTTCCTGACAGTGGCCGTTTGGGTGGCCGTCGTCCTGGTGTTGGCGCGGGGTAATCTGACAGAAATTCGCACGGTTTGCCTGGTCGATTTAGCCAAGCCGATCGAAGTTCTGTTGGAGGACCCTGCCGCGGCGGACGTGGATCGCGCGTGTTGGGAGAGGATCGATCTGACACCGACGGTTACCAGGATCGTGGAAGGAGATTTTTTGAATCAATCGGGGGGAACCGATGAAGCCAGTGGAGCGGTCAATTCATTGCCGTTGAAAGCTGCTCGGGTTAGATTGGTTTCGGCAACCGCGAATCCAGCGACCGGTTTGGCCGGCGAGTCTGACCGGCCGAAGTTTCTTGGGGGGCTCCAACTTGGGACCGTGGTGGCGATGGCTTGCCTGGCGATCGGTGCGATCTGTCTATTGCTGGAAAAGCGCCGCTGTCAAAGAGAGGGACTCGTCAGCCGGAGTGGATTGTTGATCGTCCTGATTACCCTGCTCGCATTGCCCCACCCGGTCAGCCATGGCCTGTTGGTTTGGCTGCTACTGGTAGGACTGCTGGTCGGGTTTCGGAATCTGGTTGCCGGTTTGCATTGGTCGGTGCGGTTCCTGGTGGTGGTCTTGTTGATCGCATTTGTCTTTAACTTCCTTTCACCGCAACTGGTACTCGAGCCGGGATTCCTGGTCGCACCCCTCGTTCCCGATTCCTGGCAAATGGATGTGCTGGCCAGTCTGAACCCGATCCTCTTGACTCTGGCGTGTCTGCTGGTCGGACTGAGTTGCCTGGCTAGTCAGTTGTCTGCCGGTGATCCCCCAGAACCCTCGCAACCGGCCGACGCTGCGACCAGCCCCGACGTTTCCGACCGACAGAGAAACTGGGAAAAACTGCGCGGGAAATAAAAAAAGCCTGGCCACTTGGCCAGGCAATCGCATCACAGTTTTAGGTGAAAATCTCTAGTGGTGCTGAGGTAATTTACGTGGGAACGGGATGGACTCCCGTGGTGGAAGTTTCAAACCGGTCTCTTCAGACCAGACGGTCCGATCGTCCTCGGTGGCGTAGAAACGCAACCAGGTCTCTTCTTCAATATTCGGGTCGATGCACTGCCATTGGATCATTGAATCGTTCAGTAAGACCTGTTTTTCCTGTGCTGGTAGGATGTCGCGAATGATCAGGCAATAGAGTTGACGATCGGAAAGGTGATCGGTGAAGTTCAACAGGATGTTCTTTTCGTAGAGCCGGCCGATCAGCTGGTGGAGCTGCTGTTTCAGTTCGGCATCGTCGAGGGAATCCGGGTCGGCCATCTTCAGTTCGGGCTCAAACCACTGGCAAATCGGCAAAACGGGTGCCCTTTCCCAAGCCAGCATCGAGGTCAGGTATTCGTTTTCACTGACGGTTGACATGCCATCCAGATCGACGATGTACAGCGATTCATCCTGATAGGGCTCGATCTCGTCACGCAGGCGGGCGTTACGCATTAACAACTCGACATCTGACATTTTCTTCTCGGGTCGCAAGGTTGATGATGGGTTCTCCTTGTCGACCACTCGCTGGCCGACACAGGGAAAACTTATCCGGACATGGGCAAACGACAAGCACCAACTTGAGGCATTCAGAAAAAAAACGATTTCAGACCATGAGCCATTAATCATGACTCGTCCAACCATTACTTCTTAACATGCTAGCCTTTGCATAACAGGCAGAGCTTGCCAGGCAGGTTGGAGAAACCGCAGCGAAGGGGCCGGGTAGCGCCATCTAGCCGGTAAGAACACGGCCCGATCGATGGGGTGGAGTTGCCTGGCCGGAGACCGGCCATCGGGAGACTGATCCTCATCGATCGGTCTTTGGGCGTCACTGGGCGTCGTTGGGGAACAGGGCCCGGGCGCGGCTGGCTGATCAGCCAGGCTCGGAAGGCACGTTACACGCGGAACCCGAGTGTCAGCTGGCCATCGTCCTTCTGGCCGTCCGGGTTCAATTCCTTGTACAGCAGGCTGGGCTGAATATCCTGGTTGTCCTGGTACTTGTTGCTGACATATTCCTGGATATCACCGGTGATCTGGTGATAGAAGATCTGGCAGATTTGCACACCGGGATAAATGCGAACCGGCTGAATGGCAAACATCTCCAAGGTCCAGAAGCCCTTGAAGCCGACATCTCCGAACCCAGCCGTGACGTGGACAAACAGGCCGAGTCGTCCGATCGACGATCGACCCTCGATCATCGGGACCAGGTTGTGGGTCTCGGTCCGCTCAACCGTCCGCCCCAGGTACAACCGGTTCGGCTCGAGAACCAGGCCGGACTCCGGAATCACCATCCGCCGGGTGCGGTTGCTCTTGCGCATGTCCAAGACGACTTCTTCGTAAGTCAGGACATCGGGGTGCAACGTCAGGTTGTAACTGTTCGGGTTCAGTTGATCCGGTTCAAACGGATCGATCTCGATGTTGGTGCCCAGATTCTGTTTGATTTCATCGCCGGAAAGAATCATCGAATATTCCCAGTCTCGAGATAAATGAAGCAGCCGAAAATTGCGTTTTGCAATAGTCGGATTGTGTTTGTCTCCCGGCGAACTGTCAAGTAAATAAACCTGAAAACGGCGGAAGCGAAAGGGACCCCCCGGGGCAGGCTGGAAACACCACAAGCTGGGAGGAATTGGTGACCCGCTTCTGGAAATGACCCCGATTTTCCTGATCTTGATGGATCGCTCGCAGGCGGGGGCCGCCAGGATCGCTCCGCTGGCCCAGGCAGGGCGTGGCTAAGGGATAGCCGTCTTCATCTTTCGATTGATTTTTCCGGGCCGAGCCGGTATCTTTACGTCTCTAAGGTGTTTTTTCAGACCGTTCAAATGACCCTAGGAAGTAGCAGCAGACATGAGACATAATCCTTACCAGGCGTCCAATGTTGATTACACGATGATGGCCAAAAACGCAGATTCCACGGCCCGCTCATCATTTATCCGCAGCACCTACCTGAACCTGTTTGGTGCCATCGCCCTCTGTGTCCTGATTGATACGGCCATTTTTACGGCTTTCTATGATCAACTGGAGCCGTTGGTCCAGACATTGAGCCAGGGCTGGAACATGCTCCTGTTTTTTGGTGGATTTATGGCGGTAACCTGGATGGCGGATGCCTGGGCGAGCAATGGTGCCACCAAGGGAGTTCAGTATGCGGGCCTCGGGCTCTGTGTGTTGGCCTACGCCGTTTTCTTTGTGCCGATGCTGTTCCTGGCCAGCCAGTATGCGCCGGGTGCCATCCAGTCGGCAGGGATTGTGACCCTGGTGGTGTTTGGTGGTTTGACGGCGACGGTTTTTGTGACCAAAGCAGATTTTTCATTCCTGCGCATGTTCCTGGTTGTGATTGGCCTCGCTGCGTTTGGCTTGATCGTGTTGTCGCTCCTGTTTGGATTTCAACTCGGCAACTGGTTTTCGATTGCATTGATCGTGTTGGCTTCCGGTTACATCCTGTACGAGACCTCCAACGTCCTGCACCGTTATCGAACCGATCAATCCGTTGCGGCGGCGGCGGCGCTTTTTGCATCGGTCGGCCTGCTGTTCTACTACATCCTGCGGCTGTTCATGATGAATCGTGATTGAGGGCGGTTCGCTTTAGACGTGCTGCGTCAGGTTCGCCATGTCGTTTTCCCAGGAAGATCTCGTACTGCCACCAAATTTTTCTGGGCTGGTTCGACTATTCCCGCTGCCCAACCTGGTCCTGTTCCCGGGAGTCATCCAGGGCCTGCATATCTTTGAGCCGCGGTACCGGGAATTGATGAAGGACAGTCTTGCGGCGGACGGGTTAATCACCATCACCCTGCTCAAGCCGGAGTGGGAGCTGGCAGCCGAGGGGGATCCGCCGATTCACGAAACGGTCTGTATCGGTAAGATCGTGACCCACGCCGAAACAGAGGACGGACGTTACAACCTGCTGTTGATCGGGGTCCAGCGGGCCAGGATTGTACGCGAAATCTACTCGGAACGACCTTATCGCCTGGCCCAGGTCGAGGTCTTGGACGATTCCAAGGGAGTGGAACCGGAACAGCGGTCCCGGTGGCGAGATCAACTGCTGAATCAATTTCGAACGTTTGCCGAGTCCCGCAACCTGCTGGAAAATGAATCGATCCAGCAGCTGTTGTCCAAGGATGTGCCGTTGGGATTGCTGACCGACCTGATCGGTTTTTCTACCGGGGCGTCGAGTCACCAATTGCAAACGATTCTGGAGACCGTTAATCTCGTGGCTCGGGCAGAAAAAGTTCTTCAGCTGATGACGACGGGCGCGGCCAGATCAGAGAGCGACGAAGGCGATTTCCCGCCCAGGTTCAGTTCGAATTGAAAGAGATCGATGATGGACGTTACGATCGAATATTGCAACCAATGAAATTACTTGCCCCAGGCTGCAAGGCTTGCAGTCGAGATTGAAAACCGGGTGGGTTGCACGCCCAGGCTTATCAAAGGGAGTCGCGGCGTGTTTGATATTCACAAGGATGGCGAGTTGATCTATTCCAAGCATCAATCGGACGACCAGTTTCCTGAACACGATCAGATCATCCAGGCACTCCGTTGATCAGGTAGGGAACGATTCGGCGGTCCCGGTCCTTGTTCCGACTTGAGAAGGGCATCTCATAATGAGATAAGCCGCGCAGTTTTTCGTCGGTTTTTACAGGGGATAACGGAGTGGTCTGCCGTTTGCGTTCCCATCCTGGTGTCTCTTATCTCTTGGACTCTCTTCTTTCTGGAGCTTTTCTTATGGATTTACCAGTGAACCAGCAGTGGGCAGATGTCTCTTTCCGTGTCGACTCGAAGAGTGTGATGAATTACACCGGGGTGTTGCAGCTGAAAATCGAGGAAGACCGGATTATCCTGGAACCGTTTGGACTGGAGTTGACGGTCCAGGCTTTGACTCCCCGGGGAGCGGTCCTCGAGTCTCGGGGCCATCTTTATTTCGCGGACTGTTCACTTCAGGACGACATCGTCGAACTGACGGTCATGCAAAAAGGCAAACAGGAAGAGATGCGGATCCGAGCCGAGTTTTCCCAACATCCCGATTCGTTACCCGTTTGTCAGCAGGCGATGTAGCCGCGCGCCTTCTCTTGGTGAAAACGCCTTGGTAGCCTGGCCGGCAACCCACCCGCTACGTGGTGGGTTGCCCGACAGGTTCATGCGTGGCCGGGCCGACGCCTGTCTTAATCCGCACTCGATTTCTTCAGGTACTTGTCGACGAATTTCAGGATCGACTGGTACGCCTCGAGTTGGTTCTCTTTCTTGCGAAAGCCGTGGCCTTCATCCTCGAAAACCAGGTACTCCACCGGTATCCCGTTCTTTCTGACCGCTGCGACAATTTCATCCGATTCCACCTGGATCACCCGAGGATCGTTGGCACCCTGCAGGACCATCAGTGGCTTCTTGATCTGGTGGGAATGGAACAGGGGAGAAATGCTGCGGAAATACTCTTCGTCGGAGAAATCGCCCAGTTCTTTCTCGAGTGATTTTCTTTGAGCTTCCCACCAGGGGGGAATGCTCTGCACGGTCCGGTACCAGTTGGAAATGCCGAAGATGTCGACGCCGCACTCGAACGCGTCGGGTTGGAAGGTCAGCGCGGCCAGCGTCATGTAGCCACCGTAGCTTCCCCCGATAATGCCGATCTTGTCCGGGTCAACATAACCGGTCTCGACCAGCATCTTCTTGCTGGTTACACAATCCATCAGGTCATTTTTGCCATGGTTCCGGTTGTCCAGCTGTTCAAATTTCTTGCCATAGCCGGAACTTCCCCGATTGTTGATGGCGTAAACGGCGTAACCATGATTGACCAGGTACTGGATCAGCGCCCGGTAGCCGACGCGGGATTGGCCGCCCGGGCCGCCGTGCACCCAGACCAGGGCGGGTACCTTGGCGTCGGGGCCGGCTTGGTGGGGCTTGAAGAGAATCCCGGGAATGGTGGTTCCGTCAAAGGACTGGAAGCGTACGACTTTGCCGTCGACCAGGTCCTGGGGGTTGATTTCCCGGTTGAGGGACTGCGTCAGCTTGCGCGGCTTGCCAGCGGGCAGCTGGGCGAAAAACAGGTCGTTTGGCATGCGCGAGTCGGAAGCATAAATCGCCACATCCTTTTCGTTGGGCGAAATATTGAACGAGGAGATGCTGGCCCCGGGAATCTTCGGCACAGGGTAAGGTTTCATCGTCGCAAAATCGTAAACCCGGATATGGGTTTTCGCGTCTTCGTTGGTCGCCACGACAAAATAAGTCCCCTTCTTGGAGAAGGAGGCACTCGAGACGTCCCAATCGGTCTTGAGCACAGGAGCGCTTTGGCCGGTGGCCAGGTTAAATTTTTCCAGGTAGCGGAAATCACTGTCGCGGTCCGTGATATAAACCAGTTCCTTTCCATTAGGGGTGAAGGTGGCCGGGGCGAAGTTGATTTCCCCTTCGTGGGGCGTGATCAGTTTCATCTCTCCCGAACTGCGGTCCAACAGGTAGATATTGCTGTCATCCCGGTTGATTGTCTTGGAAAAGGCCAAGGTTTGGCGGTCAGGGGAAATGTCGGCAAAATTGAACCCCTCCTCGTTACGAAAAATCATGTCCCGTTCCAGGGAGTCCGTTTCATATTCATAGACATCGAAATACTTCGGGTCCCGTTCGTTGGTCAGGACATAGAAATACTGGTCATCGGTGGACCAGCCAGCAAATTGCGCCTTCAGGTTTTCCCCGGGTGTCAGGTCGGTCACTTTTCCGTCGGTGGCGCGGACGTACAGGTGGTTCAGTTCATTCCCACCCTGGTCGGCCGTATAAAGGAATCGCTCGTCGTGGGGGAAGTAGCTGACCGAAAAGATGGAATCGGTCTTGGAGTCCGTCAGTTGCGTGGATTCGTCGCTGGCGATGTCGATCGAGTACGCATTAAAAACACCCGTCGAATCGTCACTGACCAGCAGCTTGCTGTTGTCGGGAGAAAAAGAGGCCCCCCGGTAGCTGGTCGTTTTCAGGAACTGTTCAATTGTGTATTGCTTGAATCCCTCTTGGCCCCAGGTGCTCAAAGTGGCCAGGCAAGGCAGGAAAAGCGCCATGAGACAGGCAAGACAACGTGGGAGAATCGTGGGCATGGAGTTTTCCTTTTCTTGATTTTGAAAATGGGATCGATTGGATTCAGGCCAGGCATCTGGCGATCAGTTGGCGTTGGCGCAGTTTTCAGTTCCGCTTCATCAGCTCCAGAACCGCCGACGCCATGCTGGTGACCCCGGTCCGAACTGCAGGTTCGATATCCGGGTAGAACTGGTCGGAATGCAGCGGGGGGGAAACGGTTCCCAGGTCATGGTACCGGTCCAGTCGCTGTTGGGTCACGACGCCCAGAAAGTACATCACGCTGGGAACGCCACTGCGCCCAAAACGGCTGAAGTCTTCCCCCCACATTTGCAGCTCCGCTGCCTGGACGTTGTCCTGGCCGAGCGCCTGGGCGAATGCGCGGCGCACGGTGGCCGTCAGTTTTTCATCGTTCCTGGTGGAGGGAGTCCCCTCGGACACGACCACTTCCGGTTCCGGGGCTCCGGCACTTTCAGCAGTCGCCTTGGCCTTGCGGCGGATGGCATCCAGCAGCTGTTGACGGACTTCGTCGGAATAACTGCGGACCGTCAACTGCAAGTGGCAGGTGTCCGGGATGATGTTGTGCTTGGTCCCTGCATGGATCGACCCGACCGTGATGACGGAGGGGTCGGTGGCATTGATTTCACGGGAGACGATGGTCTGCACGTCCATGATCAGCCGAGCGGCTTGCACGACCGGGTCGATGGCTAGGTGGGGGGTTGCCCCGTGGCCACCCCGTCCAAAAAGTTCGATATCCACACTGTCGACGTTGGCCATCGTGTAACCGCCGCGCACCTGGACCTGTCCGGCCGCCACGTCGGGGTGGCAGTGCAGTGCCAGGGCATAGTCCGGTTTGCCAAATTTGCTGTAAAGTCCATCATTCAGCATCGCTTCGGCGCCCTTGCCCAATTCTTCGGCCGGTTGCCCGATGAACATGAGCCTGCCTGACCAGAGGTTCTTGTGGTCCGCCATGAAACGGGCGACCCCAATCAGGGACGTCATATGCATGTCGTGCCCGCAGGCATGCATCACACCGACTTCATTACCGTTGCGATCTTTCGCTGTCCGGGTCGAGGCGTAGGGCTGGTTCGTCTGTTCCACCACGGGTAAACCGTCCAGATCGGAGCGGACCATCACCGTGGGACCATCCCCGTTGGTGAGAATGCCGACGACGCCATGCCCACCCACGTTGTAGGTGACCTGGCAACCGGCCGCCTCGAGTTCCTGGCCAAATCGGGCCGCAGTTTCGTTTTCCTGTAGCGACAATTCCGGGTTCCTGTGGAAATGCAGGTACAGTTTTTCAAGATCCTGCTGGTTGGTTTTCAACCAGCGGGTCGGCGCCGATTCATCCCCGGTCGATTGGCCGTGCAAAATCATCGGCGCGGAAAACAGGGTGAAACAGATTGTCCAGAAAGTTGTCAAGTTCTTCATGCGATTGCCCCGTCGGTCCTGAAGGAGGAAGGTCGTGCGGTACAGAATCCTGCTGTCCCTGTTGGTGAGAACTGCCTGGAATCCATTCTAAACGTTTCCTCGTCCCCTTCACCAGCGGTTCAGCCACGCATGCCGCTGCCCGTCCCGCAAGCGAAACAAGCACTGGCCGGACTACTTCAACGGGATCCGACCCTGATTCCTGAACCATTCGATGACCTCAGCCGGTATCGGTTCGGGCGGCACCTTGAAGGCGTTTAGCTGTTCGTCCGAAAGTCCGGCGACATGCATTTGCAGGTTGCGGATGGCCGCGCGGGTCAAGCATTCATCCAGGGGAAGATCCATCATCAGCCGCAGGTATTTTTCATTGGTCGTTACCGCATTTTGACCGATGGTGATGACGTGGTCGCCGGGGGCGATTTCTCGCCAGGTGAAATGGGGTAGCTCCATGGCGCGTCGACTGGCCGCCAGGATTCGTTCCGCGGTCAGCGATTGGACCTGGTCGAAGCTCGACATGACAAAATAAGTTTTCTGGTATTCGCTGATCAGGTAGTCGGTCGTGGCCAATCGCAACAGATCCTGATCGTCCGATGGGTCAATCAGGATTCGATTCGATTTGGGACTCTGGATGCTGTAGATCGTTTCGCCGGGTGAGGAGAGGATCCCGGCACCAAAATCACGCACCTCCCCGTCTTGCATGACCAGGCCGAACTCGACCGTGAACCAGTAAATCCGCCCGGCGTAACTCAGCAGTTCTTCTGCCTCGGCCCGGATCCTTTCTTCCGTTTCCGCATCCCCGGCCGATTCCAGCTTGCGGTCTCGTTCTTCGTAAATCAGGTCGCGCGCGTCCCCATGATTTTTCAT
>JAKVBG010000046.1 GCA_022447605.1 Mariniblastus sp. | reverse complement strand
AATGGGTCTGATTTTTCTTGGCACGCCCTCCCTTCAGTTTTCGCACGACGAGTGTAGCCCCAGAACAGCGGGCGCCTTGCATACTTGAGAAAGAGGAAATCGCCAGATGTATTGCCAACGGTCAACCGACAAGGTTTTAGAGCGTGATTGTCTAATAAAAAAACGTCGAGCCAATTTTTCAAGCGGAGCTTGGCAGGTGGCCGGACTCTTCTTTTTGGTGTCAGCTCTGATGTTGTCAGGCGGTTGCGGGACAGGCTGGCGGATGGATTACGGTGAGCCGGCCGCCCAGTTCCTCTCGGCCAATGTGGCGATGCAGGGGCCCCAGTACGTGGGAGAGAAGGTCACCGTGCAAGGGGCCGTTACCGAAGTGTTGCCCGACCAGGCTGACGGAGCCTGGGTCTATTTGGATAACGGTATTCGCTGCAACTTGGGCCAGTTCCGGGCTATGGCCGGCGAAGTGAGTGTTGGCGAGACGGTCCTGATCGATGGCATTTTGCGACAGTGTGACCGCGAGGACATCCTGTTGGAGCCGGCCCTGCTGCGCGACCCGGCCGCACCGTTTACGCCGCTGCAGTGACCGCTTTGGCCGACCGGGCGATGGATGCAGGATCCAGCGGGCGCCGTCATTTGTCCTTTTGGCCAATCGTTCTACAATCAGGATGGTTGAACAGAGACAGGTTCGGGAGAAAAGAATGAGAATCACCCTGTTGGCTTTAGCAACGGCGCTCGGCTTGCTCCCCTTGGCCGCAGCGCAGGATGCCACCCTGGAAACCCTCTCGCCCGGGCTGAACGAAATACAGGTCGAACACGAGAGTCGATCACGGCGATTACTGATTACGACGCCGCGGTCGTTTGAAACAGGTCGCCCTTACCCGGTCCTCTTCTGCTTTCACGGCGCCGGCGGCAAGGCGGACGGCCAGAGCAAACGCTGGAGCCGTCATGCCAATCCGCATAATCTGATCGTCGTCAGCTGCGAGGCGGTTCAGCCGATGGCGAAGTGGAATTTCATGGACGAGTTCCACGCTGTCGACCATGACGACGTCGGGCTGGTCGTCGGGGTGGCGAAGGAGTTGATCGCTGCCGGAGCTGCCGACCCCCGGTCAATCTATGCCGCGGGACACTCCAGCGGGGGACTGTTCTGTTACCGCCTGGCCAAACAGACCGACCTGTTTGCCGCTTTTGCGCCGATGAGCTGCGGGATGGTCAAGGGGGCCCACACGCCGGCCGACCCGACCCGGCCCGTTTCGATTCTGCAAGTGATTGGTGATCAGGATAAAAGTTTTCACGGGTCGACCAATCCGAAAGTGACCATGTACTCGGCCGCCCAGCGGATCGACCTCTGGCGAACGTTTAACGGCTGTGCTGCCCAACCGGTGATCAGCCGGCCAAGTGAAGAGGTCACCCTCAGCAAGTACTCCAACGGGGAAGGGATCGAAGTCGTACTGTGCGAGGTGAAAGGGGAGGGCCACCACCTGCGCCGTGACTTGCGGGACCAAACGGACAGTATCGCGCTCGAGTTTTTACTCAAATACCGCCGGGAACCGCTCGATGAATGACCAGTGGGCTGCGATCAAAGAACGGCGGCCGGCCACGGAGTCGTATGTCGGTTTTGTCGAGTCCTCGTTCGATTCACCGGCCGAAGCGGCCCGCGCCTTTGGGCTGCAGGGCGACGAACCGACCTTTCAGCCGATCGATCGTGACCGCGCCGGGCGGTTGCTCGCCTACCTGCTCCGGTTCGATATGGCCTACGGGTCGGAGCGGATGACCGAGGAAGAAGCTGCCGAGGCGATTGACGCCTTGATGAAACTATTTGAAAACGGGGCCCGTTTTTACAGCAATGGCGACTGGGACCAGCGGTCGCCCGAGGAGGAATGCCAGGTTGCCACAGGTGCCCGCTGGGTGCCGGCCACCGGCTGCACGTTTGACGGGGGGTTGCTGGTGCTGGGCGAGCAGGGGACGGCCTGCCTCTGGTTTGGTGATGACGATTGACCGGGCTGCCGGCTGAGAGAAGCCGTTAGAGACAGATCGACCGCGGGAGAAGCGATGCAGCGAATCAACCAGTTGATCCTGATCGGGACCTTTGTGCCGTTCTGCTGGCTCGCTTTCATGCTGCTGCATGAACTGGGACATATTGCGGCGGCTGTCGTCTCGGGCGGCTCGGTCCGCCAGGTCGTGCTCTACCCACTGACCTTTTCGCGGACCGACGTCGAGCCGAACCCGCACCCGCTGCTGGTGGTTTGGGCCGGGCCGATCGTCGGTACGTTGTTGCCCCTGCTGATCTGGTGGGGATTCCGAAGATTCCAGGTGCCGGGCGATTACCTGGCCCGGTTCCTGGCCGGTTTCTGCCTGGTGGCCAACGGGGCCTACATCGCCATCGGCTCGTTCGATCGGGTGGGGGATGCGGGTGACATGCTGAAACATGGTTCGCTGCCGTGGCAGCTCTGGCTGTTCGGCCTGGTCACGATCCCGTTAGGGTTCCTGGCCTGGCATGGTCAGGGGGTGAAGTTTGGTGTGGGCCAGACCGACGGTCGCGTCGACGCGCGGGCCGCTTACGGATCACTCGGGCTGTTACTTGTGATGCTTCTCTTAATGTTTCTGATCAGCCCCCGATTCTGGTCGTAGGCGTCCTGATTGAAGCGATCTGGACAGGTCGATTGGTGGCGCGCGGCGCCCGCCGGGTTGGTTTGTGGGAATCTATACAGATGCGGTTCCCCGCTGCCAGCTTTGACTTCTGTTGATCCGCTACGCATACTATCAGAGGCGAGCGATGTTTTGCGGGCAAGGCAAAGACGGGTTGGTGGCCCAGCCGGGCTGGCCAGTCCAGAATGGAACCGAGGAACAACATGAGTCGAAGTCTAATTGCCGTGGCCATGGCGACCGTCCTGGCAGGCGCGTCTCCCGCCCTGGCCAACAACAACTACTTCATTGCTGGCGATGCCTTTTTCTATTTCGAGATTGACCGCGCCGAATGGGAGGAGCTGAAGAGTGGCCAGCTGACGAAGCTGGAATATGATCGCCCGCCCCACTTGTCCTCGGCGTTTTGTGGGTATGCCGGACATTCTCATCTGGACATCGGCTCTCAATCGCCGGAGCTCCGGGACCGATTGCTGGCCGCCATCACCACCATGAAGCAGACGTACCCGAGCAACGTCGTGCAAATCGACAACCCTTATGGAACAGACCCTGAAAAAGTGGACACCGAAGGGAACAAGATACGGGTGTTTGTCTATAACAAGGATTTTGATTTTTCGAAGTACCGCATCGGGCTCAAGTACAATGAGACGTGGCCGGAAATGGCCGCCGAGTTGGGCCACACGAAAAAGCACTTCAAGGTTGATTTTTTCGTCGACACGCCTCGGGGAATTACCGAGTCCTGGCGAATGAGCAAGGATGTCCCACCTCTGGACGCGGACTTGCCACCGATCGTCCGACATGTCACCAGTACTCCCATTCCCTTTGACCCGGCCAGACACCAGTTCCTGGTTGCCCCGCCGGTGTCCCTGGAAACGCTCGCTTTTCCTGCCGATGATTCGGGCCTTCGCTGTCTCGCCGTGTCGAGTGAGGGGTCCCGGGTACTGACGGTCGACCCGTCGCACAAAGCCTTGTGGAAGGTTTCGGAATAGAATTTTTGGCGGCACGCCAGGGCCCGCACGGCACTCGGATACGATCGTTCATTGGCCGTACTCATGAGGGCCGGCGGGTTGGCTGTGGCCATCTTACCCGTTAGATTCCTGGCAGACGTTAAGATGTGTCAAGGCTTCCGCCAGCCAAACCACGGCCCTTGGCCTACTGCACTGTGGCCCGCCGATCGTTTGGCCGATCGTTTGGCCGATCAACTCATCGCACCAATTGAAAGGACTCCCGTTGTCGACTCCGCTTGATGGCGCCATCGCGATCTGGTACTTGCTGACGGCAGGCTCCCTGGCCTTCCTGATCTGGGATCTGCTGACCAACACGCCCACCGGGCGAGTGATGAAACTGGCCTGGGTCCTGGTCGTGTTCTACACGGGCCCGATTGGCCTGTTCATCTATTTACTCTCTTGCCGGCAGCCGTTGCCGGGAACCCACGATGCCTTTATTGCGCCGCATTGGAAACAGGCGACCGGGTCGTTGTTGCATTGCGTCGCCGGCGATGCGACCGGCATCATCATCTCGGCGGCGATCGTCTATCGCTTTGGCCTACCCAACGGGATTGATCTGATCATCGAGTACCTTTCCGCTTTCGTGGTGGGCCTGCTGGTTTTTCAGGCTTTGTTCATGCGGGCCATGTACAACGGCAACTACTGGCTGGCGGTTCGCAAGACGTTTTTTGCCGAAACCGTTTCGATGAACATGGTGATGGTCGGCATGATCCCGACCATGGTGATCCTGATGCACCGGTTGCCTGGGGCGGGCAACCCGTTTCACGCCACGTTCTGGGCCGTGATGTCGCTGGCCACGATGGCCGGCATGCTCACGGCCTACCCGATCAATTCGTGGATGGTTCGCCGCGGGCTGAAACATGGCATGATGTCGGCGATGCCCAAATCAAAACAGGGAGCCGGGCCCGGGGCCGCCGAGTCGATGGGCAGTGGGATGGAGATGGGCAGCGAGATGGGTGGCGAGATGGGTGGCGAGATGGGCGGCGAGATGGGTGGCGAGATGGCAATGTCGCACGAGATGCCCTCAGGCCATCAGGGCACTTCGTTGCCACCCGCCCGTATGGCAACCGTGCTGATCCTGACCTTTGCCGCCTTAGCCCTGGCCTTGTGGGTGACGACCCTGTTTGCCCCGATTACCTTGACCGGATCGGAGTAAACGAGGGGCGCCAGCCATTCGCTGGGCGATCCGTGTTCGTGGGAGTCGTTGAATCAACTTAATCATATTGCTCAAAGGGAAATGTCATGATCCTGTTTTTCACTCTCATTGCGACCAGCGGCCTGTGGCAGGACGACGAATCAACCACACCGGTTGTGCGGCCCAGTCTGTTTGACATCCGCCAGGCCAACCAGACCGAGGTCTTTGTCGCCTCGGACGTATCGCCGGAAGTGGAGCAAGCGATCCGCAAGACGCTCGCTGCCGCGGTCGAAACCTGGGGGTCCACCGGCCGATTGGAGTACTGGGTGGTGGGGGCCGACCGAGAGGCGGCCCTGCAACTGGCGGAAGCTTTCTGTCAGCGGCGTGTAGAACGGGGCGACATGACCAAGCGGGAATGCCTGGCAGATCGGTTCAACAAGGATCACGGATTCCTGATGTACCAGGAAATTGGCGCGGGCGCCCTGGCCACGGGAAAACCGTCGATGAGCGCGGGGCACAACGGGGGCTCGGAGTGGGGAATTCATCGTTACTCATCCTCCTTGCCGCTCGGGTTTGCCGGGGTTCTCGATATTGCGGCCGAGGGAGACCAACTCACCATCCTGCATGAGTACTGGCACTCGGTGCAGATGTCCTTTATCCAGACAGAGCATCATCAAAAGCGACAGGATCAGATGGGACCGGTCTGGTTTGCCGAGGGCTCGGCGGTGGCGATGGCAGAAATCACCTCGGAGAAACTGTGGTCCCAGGGAAAGCTTCGCAAACAGAAGAATTCTCCCCGTCCGTGGCCCAGCCTGGAACAGCGGATGAGCAGTAAAATGAAGTTTGTTCAGCAGCGACGAAAAACGTGTCCCGCCTTGCTGCCCGATACGTACGAGGGCGAGTGTCGCGAACTGGCGTATGACGGTGGCGGCTGGGCGATCGCCTACCTGATGCACAAGCATGGCCAGGATGTGTTGCTCAAGTCGTTCCACCCGCGGGTTGCCGAGCTGGGCTGGGAAGGCGCCTTTAAGGAAACGTTTGGCCAGACGTCGGCCGAGTTCATGGCTGAGTTCGAGACGTTCGCCAACCTGCCACTCAGTGAGCAGGTGAAAATCCTGCCTAAGTTCTGATCGATCTGCCAGCCGACCATGGACAGGCCGCATCTCAAGGGGCGGTTCGTTTTACCGGAACCGGACGGAAAGGCCGGCCCCGCACAGGAAGTCCTGGGATCGATCATTCAGACCCAGCCCGGCCCTGATATCCCACTGCACGTTGTTGGTTTGCAGGTAAGTGAAACCCCCGTTCAGGTAATGCTCCACCCCGTCGGTGTCAGCGTCGTCGGGAAAAAAGGCAAACCACTCGCAGTAGCTGCCCAGGCAGTCGGTCAGGCTGGCCCCCAGGGCGATCGACTGGGCCCACTGGGTGTACCGATTGTCCGTTTCACTGTCGACAGCCCGGTTGAATTGGGTGCTGCCAGCCAGGCTGAGACAGTCATTGATTTCCCAGCTGTACAGCCAGTTCGTGCCAAACAGGCTGGCGCCGTTGGTGAATTCCTGGCTGCCCGTGTCGAGCGTGGCCTGGGGGAGGATGGCCATTTCGGGCAGCCATCCATCCTGGGCCGTCAGTCCAATCTTGGCGCCGATGTAAAGATCCTGGCTGCCGCTGTTGGTGATCGTTTCGTCGATCAGGGACCCTGAGTTATAGGCGATCCGCACTTCGAACCAGTCGCGCAGCAGTCCGGCCCGCATCAAAACTTCGGGGTACGAATGCAAGTCGGTGCGACCGCCGTTTGTCTTGTCGGAATAATATGAGTAACCGAGTTCGAACTGGGTAACACCACGGCCGACGGTGCTGCTGGCTTCGGTGAAATCGGGTCGATCGGTCACCAGCGGCTCGCACAGATCGAGCCGCAGGTCCCCCTTGGACTGGCCGGGCCAGAGAAAAAGAAACGACCGGCAGGTGAGGCAGCCGCCACGGGATGATGAGGGACCCGCGGTGGGCAGATCGGTCAACTTGAACGTGTGACTGGATACAGGGGTCGCCTGCAGTTGAACCAAGCTTGCCAACGGTCGCTCCTGGGCGACCGCCAGGCAGGAGAGGACGAGCGAGCAGAGGATCGAAATGATGACACGACGTACAGACAATCGCATTTTTTCACCATGAAAAACCGGGAGACATACTTCAGAATTCGTCAGTTAAAACCGGAAGATCCAGATCGATCCTGCCAGGCCACACGCTTTGGCCAATTTGCCCAGCCGGAACTCCTTCCGCTTGGAGGATCGCGCCTCAGATTAGCGGAGCTGCAGCATCCCTTGACTGATCGGGCCGATTCTCCGGGGCAAACGAATCGCCGGGACGGCTTACTGGTCCAACTTTTCCGCTCCGCCGACCTCTGCTTTCGGTTGATCCGGGAGTTGATGATTGGGCTCCGCCGTTACTTGTCGGGCCTTGTTTTCCCGCTCCATTCTCTCCGCGGCTTCCCGGGCCGCTTCCACGGCCGGCAGCAGCATCCCGACAAGAACAAGGACCGCGATAGTGGCCGGGGTCAGGATCGCCGACAGGATCAGGCCTGTCACGGCCAGCCCGGTACCCTTCAGCTGGCCCTGGCTCTTGTTGATTTGTACCAAAGCAATGATGGACAAGACGATCCCTGGCAAGCCAGCCAGGCAGGAGAGGATCAAGGAACAAAATCCGAGCACGAAACTGGCGACGGCCGCTTTGCTGGTCACTGGCAAGGAGTTGTCAGCACTTGTACTGGGGCTGTGCGGGTTTCCATTCGACGGGTCCATCAGGCGTCTCCCTTCATCTTGTTGTGGATCGAAAAAACAGATTTGTCAGTCGTTTGGCCGACAAGCGATCAGCGAGCTTCCTTCATCGTTTGCAGGATGTGTTCGAAAGTCGTGGGCGTGACCCCGATTCCCTGGAACGGATCGCTCAGCGCCATGATCATGAATAGCACCAGTCCGACAAACGCGGCGTACAGGCCGACCAGCATGGTCAGTGGCAGCTGGGGAGGGTAGGCCCCGAAGCAGGCCATCGTTAGCAGGAAGCCGAGAAACGTTACGTAAACATAGGTTGGCGGGGCCGACAGCGAACTGTCGAGCCGCACCATCCGATAATCGGAGAGCACGTCGATGTCATCTTCAATTCGCGAGATCAGGCGCTCTTGGGCGGCGGTGGCTGGTTTCAATGCCGACAATCGATCGAGGATCTCGGTTTTGGTGGCGGTCGTTTTTCGGCCCAGTCGGTCGTGGGCCAGGGCGGGCCAATCATCGCTGATCACCGATTCGGTGTACTGCACCAACAGCCTGCGGATCTCCTGGGCATCCTGATCGTTGTAGCGGTTCAGGTCGTCGGAGAGGTCGAGGATGGCGGCCGCCTCCCGCACAATCGCCGTTTCGATCGAACGAATGTCCCCAATCACCTTGGCAAAGGAGAGCGAGAGCATCAGCCCGACCAGCACCCCGACGACCCCGAACAGGCTGGCCGGCGGGCCAGTGTCACCCACTTGATACCTGGAGATCAGTTTGTGAGAACCGAAATAGACCGCCAGACCGAGCGCGACGGCGACCAGCATCGAAAGCAAAACACCGAGCAGGGGGTGGAGTTCAACAAAGATATTAAGCATAAAACTAGCGACCGGTAGCAGCTAAGATCGGTTTGGAAACACCGACAATACCAGACATCAGCAGCGTCAGCAAATCGGCCAGCCGGTCGCTGCCCGGTTGCTGGCTGGACATCCCGGCTGCTGCGAGCCTGGCGGGCTGTGCTCACCGGCAAGGGTCGCATTCATGGTTGATCGTTGTCGTTCGAATCGTCCAGGCCGCTCGCCTGCCGCAGAAGTTCTTGCATCGGTTGCCGCATCGCTTTGGTTGCTTGCTCGACCGGCTGCACCTCCACCCTTTTGTCCTGCCGATACGGGTGGCCGCCGCGCGATAGCGAACGTTCTGCCCGGTGACCAAAAGCGAAAAAACCAGGCCACCTGTCTGGCGCGAATCGAATTCAACCAAAAAGGTGTAAAATCCAACGAATTTCCAGAGGCTGGCCGTTTATAATTCGATCCACCCAGCCGGGGCCGAGTGATAGCCGTTACCACCCATTTCGTTGGGTCCCTGAAAGTCAACATGGACGAACCTCACCAGCCAGATCCTCACGACGACGAGGAATATCAGCCTTCGTCCCTGGCCCGCCGGGTTCCGATTCCCAAGTTGTTCGAGTCGGTCGAAAAAGAGGGGCCGTTTACCGAGTGCCTGCAATGTGGTGCGAACTTGCTGGACTCAGGTCGCCAGTACGTGATCGAAAAAGTCTTTCGCGGTCCCGAGGCGATTATCGAGCTGGCGATGTGTCTGAACTGCCGGGATGAGTCAGGTCAGTGCATGTCGGCCGAATCGGCTGAGGCGATGCAGGCCTTTTTTGACGCGCGCGTTAGCTTCTCCGGTCGGATCGACGAACTGTTGTTGCGCCGTGAACCAGCTGCGGAGTCAGGTGCAATCGACGACTGGGTGGATCGCTGCATGTTCAGTGGCCAGCCGCGCAGCGAGATGCGGGAGTACCAGGTGGTGGCCCTCTGTTCGGGGCAGGAGATTATCCGGGATTTTTTCCCAATCATGATTTCCGGAGAGGTCATGAAGGAGTTGGCCGAAGTTTTGTCGGAGCAGACCAAGGGCTGGATGGACGATTTTATCGAAACGAACTTCGGCATGCCGCCCGAGTTTTGTGAGCCCCCGGAGTTTCGCCCGGTCCTGATCTGATCGCGCCACGCATCGGGGGGAATCCGAACGACTGCTCGCCGGCTTGCCTCTCAAACATGCTCGCTGGTTCCCAGACTTGGGCCCCCTTCTTTATTCTGGTTTCACCCACATTTCCCATCGGCTGCCGGCTGTTTTCGGTTTACATTGGGTTGAAGGTGGACAGGACCTGCCTCGATTGGCAGCGTTCGTCGCAAGCGTTCGCAGTTGGTCGCGATTTGAACCCGAGACGAGGCGGCCCTTGAGTTGCGGAACAAGCAAGATTTCATTCCGGATCGAGCGAATTGATGAGTCAAAATCCGTATGCATCACCGACTGCGAGCGGCCCGTCCCAGCAGACGAGTCCCCCGGGCCAGTTGCTGGGCCAGGTCCAGGCGATTGCCATCTGTTCGATTGTGCAAGGCGCGCTGGAAATCGTGATGGGCGGTTTTTATGTCGCGATGGGGTTTCTGTTTCAATTCTTTGAACCGACCCAGGGTGCAGGGGGCGGCCAAATGCCTGTTGCCGATCAGGAGTGGGTGACGACCGTCATGACGGGTGTGTATGCGGGGATTGGTGGCTTGGCGATCGTGGTGGGGGGTTTGAGAATTATCGCCGGGGTGCAGAACCTGCGCCTGCGGGGAAGAGTGTTTGCCATCGTTATGTTTTTTGTCGGACTGGCCAACGTGGTGACTTGCTACTGCCTGCCGACCGCAATTGGTCTTTGTGTGTGGGGCTGCATCGTCTATTTCAACCCGGGTGTTGTTCAGGCTTTCAATTCCGGAAGCAGGGCCGGCCGGGTTCGCTGAAATCCAATAACGTCAACAGTAATGTTTGCCATGACTACGATTCAAATTTCTGCCGAACGGATGGAGCTGGACTCCCTGGCGCAAGTCCGGTCGGGCGCGGCGAAGGTGGAGTTGACCGACGACAGCCGCCAGCGGATCAACCGTTGCCACGAGGCACTGGTCGCCATCCTCGAATCGGGCGAGACGGTTTACGGGATCAACACGGGCTTTGGTCGATTGGCTACCGAGCGAATTTCACCGGAGGACCTGGAACAGCTGCAAACCAACCTGGTCCTTTCGCACGCCGTGGGGACCGGGCCGCCGCTCAGCGACCGGGTGGTCCGCCTGGTGATGTTGCTCAAGATCCACTCGCTGGCCCAGGGGCATTCGGGTGTCCGCCTGGAACTGGTTGAGATGATGACTCGCCTGCTTAACGAGGGCTTGCTGCCAGTGATCCCCTCCAAGGGGAGCGTGGGGGCCTCGGGCGACCTGGCGCCACTGGCCCACCTGGCCGCGGCATTGATTGGTGTGGGACAGTTTCACGTGCAGGGGGAGACGGTGCCGGCCCAGCAGGCGCTTCAGACGCTGGGGCTGTCACCCATGCAGCTCGGTCCCAAGGAAGGCCTGGCCCTGCTCAATGGGACGCAGGTCTCGACCGCCTTGGCGATCGACGGCTTGTGGCGGATCCGCCATGTCTTCCAGTCCGCCCTGATTGCCGGGGCGATGAGCGTCGATGCAGCGATGGGCAGCGACACCCCGTTCGATGCGAGAATCCATTTTTCACGAGCCCATTCGGGCCAGCAGCAGTGCGCGGCCATTTACCGCACGCTGTTGTCTGACAGCCAGATCCGGCAAAGCCATGTCGATTGCCACCGGGTTCAGGACCCTTATTCCCTGCGCTGCCAGCCCCAGGTGATGGGCGCCTGTCATGATCAGATCCAGTTCGTGGGGGAGGTGTTGCTGGATGAAGCGAACAGCGTGACCGACAACCCGCTGATCTTTCCTGACACGGGTGAAGTTCTGTCGGGTGGCAATTTTCACGCGGAACCGGTCGCCTTGGCGGCCGACAACCTGGCCTTGGCCGTAGCCGAAATAGGCGCGCTCTCGGAGCGACGGATCGCCCTGTTGATCGACGCCCACCTGAGCGAACTACCCCCCTTCCTGGTTGAGCAGGGCGGATTGAATTCGGGGTTCATGATTGCCCACGTCACGGCTGCTGCGCTGGCCAGTGAAAACAAGTCGCTGGCCCATCCCGCCTCGGTTGACAGCCTGCCCACGTCGGCCAACCAGGAAGACCATGTCAGCATGGCGACTTTTGCAGCCCGCCGTTTGGACGGGATGATCGACAACACCGAAACGATTCTGGCAATCGAACTGTTGGCCGCGGCCCAGGGGATCGATTTCCGGCGGCCTCTCAAGACGAGCCAATTCCTGGAATCGATCCATGCCGAGATCCGCAAACGGGTCGACCATTACGGGAAGGACCGGTTTTTTGCCCCCGACATCGAGACGATCAAACAGTTGATCACCGAGGAAGCCGATTTCCCACCTTCGATTCCGGTGACGATTTGGTAGCCATCCGTGCCGGGCAACCCTGACCTCATCAGGATGAGACGGCCCGCATGCCACCCCGGATGGCGCCCGCCTTTGTCTGACCGTAATTCCCGGCAAACAGTGGGTCGATCGGCCGGCTGTTGGGCATGCTCAGCCAGGCCCGCAGGATATGCCTGCCGAGGGCGGGGTCCTCAAAGTCTTCAAACTCGGTGCGCCGGTGCAGCGTCACCCAGTTGTTGAGCAGCAGGATATCACCCGATTCTTGCCGAAAGGTGTAATGCATCTCCGGCCGGGCAGCGATTGACTCGAGGCAGTCCAGTGCCTGCCGCTGCCGGGGGGTCAAATCGGGCAGGTCCGGGTTGGCGTGGGCCCGCTCAATCAGGACTCGCAGGAAATTGGCTGCAAAGTAGCCCTGGTAAATCGAGAAAATCGGTTGCTGTGTGTAGGGCATCTGGTTGCCCATATCGACATTGTGCCGCTGGTAATAGAAAGGCCGCATCAAGACCTCCAGCAATTCGGGATGCTGGTCCAGCATCTGGTTGAACAGCGCAGGTGAACTGACGACCTGGTTTTCACCTCCGGATCGCGCCTGGCGAATGCAGAGGAAGCCGATCACGTCACACCGGTCGGTGTGAAAGCTGAGCTTTTTGCGCGTGTTGGGTCCCCGCGCCCGGGGATCCTGCTCGGCGTAACCGGCGTTGCGCACACTGAAGATTTTTTCGCCTGCCGCACTTTGCGAGACCGGGTAACCGATCGACCCGGCCAGTTCGAGAAAGCCTCGAGAGAGCGATTCCGAAGAGCGGTGGGAAACTCGCAGTCCCCGCAAGTGGACCCCGCCACAACCCGTCTCCAGCGAATCGCGGATCGACTCGCAGCGCCGTTGCAGCTCGGGGGTTTCCTCGATCGAGGAACCGTCGGCCAGTTGTTCAAACTCGGCCTGTTCGGTCGGCGTGATCGACTGGTCCCAATCGGGTCGGTCCAGAAGTTCTTTTCCTTGCCAGACCGAGGGGTGTTCGATCGGCGTCCGCGGGCTCTGTGTTCGATTGTCCTGTTTCATGCTTCGGTTTTCTGCGAGGTTCTGGTTGTCATGGGGCGAAAGAAGGGGCGGGCCATGGATCGTGGCTCAGTCTCATAGCCAGATTACCTGGAGCGCTGGGAGCGGGCAGGGGGCCAGTGGCCCACCGCGCCATCGGCACCACTGGCCCAGGCCCGTTTTCCATCCGGTGTAAATTGGACGGCGTGGAACCCCTGGTCGGATGCGGCTTGCCAGGTTTGACCCCGGTCCCACGAGAGATCGGTTCCCAGCGGCCCGACGGCGACCAGGCAGGTGCGATCTTTCTGGCGCCCGGCGGCAATGCCACTACGATAACCGCGCGGTGGCTCGCCGGTCGGCACCGACCAGGTCTGACCCCCATCTTCGGACCGGGCCGTCGTGCCGTTGCGCACCGTTTGGTTGAGGTAATCACCGCCAATTACCACTGCTGTTTGTGGGTCGATAAAGACCATCGAAAAAATACCGCTGCTCGGGTTGCGCGGCATCGGTACCGAGGCAGCTTGCCACGAATGCCCCCGGTCCGGGGAGAAAACGACTCGGCTGGTTGGCTCGGACTGATTCTCTTCACCGCCACCCAATGCGATGAATACGGAATCGCCGACGACTCTCATGTTGGTCCCGCTGGCGGCAAAGCCCGCCTCGCCCCGCTCTTTACGGGGCCGCCGTTCCGCCGGCAGCTCGGTCCAGGTTTTTCCACCGTCGATGGTCTCGATCAGCAACACCCGGTCGTCGACCGGATCGCTCATGGCGATGCCGTGTTGCTCGTCAAAAAAAGAGAGCGCGTCGAAAAAGGACTTCTCGTCGGGATGTTCAAATTGCAACGTCCAGTGCGCGCCGCCATCTTCGGTCCGATAGACACGAGCCGGCTGGCCGGCTGAAAGGATAACGGCTCTGCTTGAGTCGAAGGCATGGATGTCCCGAAAGTCGAGCTCCTTCGCCCCGGCCGGGGAGACGTCGTGCCAGCTCTCGCCGCCATCGACCGTCTTGATGACGGTTCCCCCGCTGCCGCTGGCCCAGACGGTTTTCGCATTCACAACCGACAATCCGCGCAAGCTGGCCTCGACGCCCGAATCCTGCAATTGCCAGAAGGGGGTTTCGCTGGTCTGGGCAAACAGGCCGTGCGACATCCAGCCGACGAGCACGATCCACAGCCAGCACGAATCAAATAAGTGAAATCTCATGGTTGGCCTACAAAGTCCGTTTGCACCGGGGAAAACTGCCCAGCACGGTCAAGCGTTTGCAGTGGGCCCGGGCTTCGCCGATGATCTCGGCAAACCCGGGTTCCTTGGCGTGACCCAGGGCATCGATGAAAAACGTGTAGTCCCAGTTCACTTCCAGACTGGGCCGTTTGTCGATATGCGTCAGGTTGATCCCGGCTCGCTTCAGGACGGCCAGCACGTCAGCCAGTGAACCGGGGCGATCATCGGTCGTGAACATGATCGAGGTCTTGTCGTCTCCCGATATTTCCGTCTGGCTCTCCGAGAGGATCAAGAAACGGGTGACATTGTTCGTATGGTCCTCGATCTTTTCAAACAGGGGATGCAGCCCGTGGATTTCGCCGGCCAGCTCGGAGCCGATCGCGGCCGAGCCGGCATCCGGGTTGCCCAGGTTGTCCTGCTTGGCCCGCTCGGCCGCCACGGCCGTGCTCTCGGCCGGCACCAACTCGGCCTGTGGGTATTGGGTGATCAACCAGTTTCGACACTGCAGGAATGCTTCCGACTTGGAATAGATCCGTTTGATCTGGTTCGGCTGGCAGTTGGCCAACAGGCTGAAATGGACCACCAGCTGCACTTCACCGTAGATGTTCAGCCGGTCGTGATACGCCATGAACGCATCCAGTGTTTCGGTGATACCTCCCCCGGTGCTGTTTTCAATGGGGACCAGCCCGTAATCGACATGCCCGCGGGCAACTTCTTCAAACACGCCTTCGATGGCTCGCAGGTTTTCAAATTCAACACTGGAACCGAAATGGCGCGTGGCGGCCAGGTGACTGTAGGTGCCGACTGGTCCCAGGTAGCCAATTCGCAAAGGCTGTTCCAGGGCGAAGCTGCCGCTCATCAATTCGCGGTACACCGCCTCGATCGTCCGGTCGGAGATGGGGCCTTCGTTGAAGGAGCGGATTTTCTCCAGCACGGCCGCTTCCCGGTGCGGTGCGTAGATCGGGATGCCCGAGCCGCGCTTGATCTGGCCAACATCGACGACCAGTCGGGCCCGTTCGTTGATCAGATCAACCAGCCGGCGATCGACGTCATCGATCTTGACCCGCAAGTCGTCCAAAGATTGTTGGGGCTCTGAGTTCATCGACAACTCGCCTCGGTTTCGGGGGAAGGAGTGAACACGAAAACATCATTGTGAAGCGCCGCTTTCAGGCTGTCGACATGGCAGGCAAAAAGGCCTGATGCGCCCCAGCCATCCAGCAAACTTCCGCTGGGCCGTTGGCGCGAAAAGAGCCCGAACCTTAGGGCGCCAGGCTCTCGGTTTGCTGTGCCCCGGCCCAGTCGATCAACGCCCCTCTTTCTTGGCCGGCAAGTTCGGCTTCATGCCAAGGTGTTTTACCAGGAATGCCCACTGGTCGGCCGTTTCTTCAATCCGCTTGGACGTCGGCTTGCCCGCCCCGTGACCCGCCTTCGTTTCAATCCGAATCAGGATCGGGTTGGGTCCGTTTTGAGCTTCCTGCATCCGGGCGGCAAACTTGAAGCTGTGGCCCGGCACCACCCGATCGTCCGTGTCGGCTGTGGTGACCATCGTCGGTGGGTAGGCGATTCCGTTTTTGATGTTGTGGTAGGGGGAGTAATCCCGCAACGCCTTGAATTCCGGTTCGCTCGCTTCAGAGGAGCCGTAGTCATCGACCCAGAACCGCCCGGCTGTGAACTTCTGGAAGCGGAGCATGTCCATCACGCCGACCGCTGGCAGGCAGGCCCCGTACAGGTCAGGTCGCTGTGTCATGCAGGCACCGACGAGCAGGCCGCCGTTGCTGCCACCTTGAATGGCCAGGTATTCGGGTGACGTGTACTTGTTGTCGATCAACCACTCGGCCGCGGCAATAAAATCATCAAACACATTCTGTTTGTTGGTTTTTGTGCCCGCCTTGTGCCAGGCCTTGCCGTATTCGCCGCCGCCGCGCAGGTTGGGCATGGCGAACACCCCGCCCATTTCCATCCATTGCAGGCGGGCGATCGAAAAGCTGGGTGTCAGCGAGATATTGAAACCGCCGTAGCCGTACAGCAGGGTCGGGTTCTTGCCGTCCAGCTTCAGGCCTTTCTTGTAGCCGATAAACATCGGGACGCGGGTCCCGTCTTTGCTCTTGAAAAAGACCTGTTTGACCACAAAGTCATTTGGATCAAAACCGACCTTCGACTGGCGAAACAGCTTGCTGTCACCCGTTTTCAGGTCGTACTGGTAGATGCTGGGCGGCCGGTTGAAACTGGCAAAACTGTAAAACGTCTTGTGGTCCGAGCGCTTGCCGCCGAAACCGCTGGCCGTTCCAATGCCGGGGAACTTGACTTCTCGCACCAGCTTGCCCTGCGGATCGAACAGCTTGACCTCGGACTTGGCATCTTTCAAGTAACTGACCACGATGTAGTCGCCCACCATGCCGGCCCGGGAGATCGCCTCGTCCGCTTCCGGTACGATCACCTTCCAGTTCTCCCGTTGCGGGTTATCGATGTCGATCGCCAGGATGCATTTTTTGGGTGCCTGGTAGTCGGACTGGAAAAAGAAGAGCGGCCCATTGTTGCCAATGTACGTGTAATCGTGCTCGAAATTGTCGATCAGGTTGACCATCTTGGCCTGGGGGTCGTTCAATTTTTTGTACATCACACGGTACCGGTCGTCGGTCCCTTTCCAGACCGTCAGGATCAGGTAATCCCCGTCCTCGGTGACGTCGATCTGGAATCCCCAGTCCGGGTGTTCGGGCTCGGCGTGAACCAGCGCGTCGTCCGACTGAGGAGTGCCTACCCGGTGGTAATAGACCTTCTGGTTCTTATTGAGACTCTGAAACGCGTCGCCTTCCTGCGGCGCATCGTAGCGACTGTAATAAAAGCCTTTGCTGTCGTGGTCCCAGCTGACCGACCCGAACTTGATCCAGCGAATTTCATCGTCCAGTGTTTCCCCCGTGGCGATGTCCATGATCCGCCAGGTGCGCCAGTCCGACCCGGATTCCTGAATGCCGTACGCCACGTATTTACCGTCGTCGCTGAATGCCAGCCCACCCAGGGCAATCGTGCCGTCGGCCGACCATTGGTTGGGATCCATCAACACGGTGGGCGTCTCGTCGAGTGAGTCCATCTGGTAGATAACACTCTGGTTTTGCAATCCATCGTTCTTGGAAAAGTAATACCGTCCGCCCTGCTTGGACGGGATGCCGTACTTCTCGTAGTTCCACAGCTCGGTCAGCCGGCCCTCGATCTCTTCCCGGTGAGGCAGATCTTCAATATAGGAAAACGTGACCTTGTTCTGGTCGTCGACCCATTTGCGCACCTCGTCCGATTCCCGCACGTCATCTTCCAACCAGCGGTAAGGGTCGGCCACCTTGTAGCCAAAGTATTCGTCCACTTGGTCCACCTGCTTGGTCTGGGGGTACTTGATCTTCGACTCATCGTCCTGATGCCAGTAAGCCACTTCGCTCTGCCGCGACGAGTCAGGCCAGTTGTGATAGGCAGGTTGACTGCTGGAGACGGGTCCGCTGAGTAAGTAAAGGGAGAGGCCTAGCCCGCCTGCCAATGTCCAGAAAACGGCCAGCGACAGTCCGGGAAATAGTTTACGTGTTTTCATCTTGGGAGCTCCTGCCAGGCAAAGCGTTTCAGGTTGTCGGGGTGGCTCTGCAGCCAGTCCAATCTTCGGAAACATTGGCCCAGCGAACAGGGGGCTTTTCTCCGGGCGCTGCCAAAATGGGACGGGCAGGCCCCTGCCAGGCGGGTGCCGCCCGTCGGAAACAGCCCCAGCTAGGGATAAAAAAAGAAAAAAGAAAAAAACGTAAACCGTTTTCATAAAGGAACTTAAATCGACTCAGCAGGTTTTGGGGAGTGAAAAACGGGTCTTCTGTGGAAGACTTTTGCGTTAACTCTCACAGACGGCAAACCGACAAATCTTTTCACTTTTCCGCCGTTACCGCAGCTTTGCCAGCCCCGTTTCAGATCCAGGCCGGGACGGTTGTGGAGTCGATCTTTTCTCCAATTAACGAAAGTTCATTATGTTGAACCAAAAGTCAGACTATGTGGGCACGCTGCCCGAAGACCCTTCCTTTAATTCTGCCGGTGCTCTGGGCGTATTGTCCGAGCCAACCCCCCGGTTCCCCCAGAGAGGAACTGGCCTGAGCCCCGCTTTTCGGCGGGAAGAACGGCTGACCAGCGATTCGACCAGCGATTCGACGCGCGATCGGCAGCGGGAGCTGCTTCGTCGCTTGCAATCCGCCTATCTGATGGCCGTCCAGATGAAACGGGACCCTTGGGATTTTGCCATCGAAATCTCCCAGTTTGCACTGACGGACACCAATGAAATGAGATCCTTGATCTATCAGGAGCTTGTGGAACACCGCTCGGAGACAACCCGCCCGGGAAGCCCGCGGCGAACCTTTCAGAGCGAATCCGACATCATGCTCTCCAACCGATCCTGTTTCGTCATTACACCCCACGGGATTCGGACGCTTGTCCGCTGGATGGCGTTGCAAAAAAAGGCGAGCCTTTCGGGCGTCAACACGGCTGCCCGAAGCGCGGAACAGGCTCCCGTATGGGACGCCCAGGCCAGGGAGTTACGCGTCGGCGGAAAGGTCGTCAAGTTGTTTCGCTGGCCGGCCCAGAACCAGGAGGCCGTGCTAAACGCATTTCAGGCGCAGGGCTGGCCGGCCCGAATTGCCGACCCGCTACCGTTGGACCCCAAGGTTTGCGCCAAGCGACGGTTGCACGATACGATCAAGTGTCTAAACCGGCGTCGCATCGAGAAGTTGATCAAATTTCGGGGTGACGGAACGGGGCGTGGTGTCAAACTCGAACTGTTGCCCCATCCCGCTTAGAGAGAACCGCTTCGTGCCGGCTCTGGCCATCGATGCGGAATTTCAAACGGCGGCCCGCCATTTGGCTGGCCGCCTTTTTTTGGGCTCCTTTCGAATGTCCCGAGAAACGTTGTCAAACGGCGGGCAAACCGTAGCGGATGGCCTGGCTAGCAACCCTCGCCGCAGCCCGGTTTCCACGATCTGCTCTCAAAAATCGGGGAATTGCTTAAGTGGAATTGTGGCGACGGCCGAAGACGACAAAAGCGCCGCAGGTGGCCAACTGCCTGGCAGGTGGCTCGTCATTAGAGAGGGAGTCGGATGTTTACCGAACTGGAATGGCAGATATTGAAGAGCGTCTGGCAGGCCCAACCGGTAACCTCCCGGGAGATCATTCAGAATCTTTCATCCAGGACCGACAGCTCACCGGCAACGATCAAGACCGTCCTGCACCGGCTGGTTGACAAGGACGTACTCCGTTTTCGCCGCAAGGGCAATCGCTATCTTTACTCGGCTCAACAATCGCCTGATCGGTCGATTGGCCAGGCTTGCAACCAACTGGTCCGGGTCGTGTTTGACGGCCAACCCGCTGCGGCCGTGGCCTGCCTGCTGTCGTCATCCAATCTCAGTAGCGATCAGCTGGCCTACCTGCAGGAACTGCTGGTCGATATTCGGGTCACCCGCCAGCAGAGCGAGCGGCGGGAATCCGACCAGCGGAACCGAACCAGCCCGGTTACCATGCCCGCTTCATCCGCCCAGCGACTCGAACCGCGGGCCATTTCCCGCTCCTGATAGCCGGGGGCGTGACGGCCGTTCGCAAACCTGGCAAGCCTCAATCGGACCTGGGCAAAGGTGTGTTGGGGGCGACCGCCCAGTCAGGATACTTCCCGTGAAACGACATCATCTGCTCCTCGGTTTCCGATGTGATAAAACTCTCGTCCACTTTTCCGTTGCGTGTTACCTTGTCCAGATCCAGGCCGAGGTGCCTGGCCATGAAAGGATAGACGGCCATCCGCTTGGAGGGACCGTAATCATGGTCCTCCTCTTCAAAATGGGAATTTTCCACGACCGCATCGTCGCCATACAACCCGTAGATATGTTTGACGAAAGGAAACTCAACCCGGGGCGTGTTCTTGGTCCAGTCGCCGCCGTTGGAAACCAGCAACAAGGGGCGGGGTGCGGCCAGGGCGGCGATTTCCGGGTTGGTCGTTTTGTGATCCTGGCTCCAGTGAATGGGCATCCCGCTCTCGCACACACAGCCACCAAAAAAATGCGCCGACACTTGGCAGACGGGAACGGAGACCGCGATTCGGTCGTCCAGCGCCGTTAACAGGAAGGTTTGCGTGGCACCCCCGGAACAACCAGTGATGGCCAGTCTCTGCGGATCGACCTCTTCCATCGACTCCAGGAAATCGAGGGCCCGCATGCTGTTCCAGGTTTGCAGGCGGAGTATCTCGGGTGTTTTACGATGATCCCAGCCCGCCCGCTTGGAGTCCCCGTAGCCCATCATGTCGTAGTGAAAAACAACCGCCCCCATCTTGGCCAACACGGCGCATCGTTTTTGACGATTGGGGTGAAACCGTCCGGCGTGGCCGTGGGCCGAGAGGATTCCGGCCAATTTGCCCGGGTGGTCAATGGGACGATAAATTGTACCCGTCACAAAAAAGCCGGGGGAACTCTCGATCGCCACGTTTTCAGCCGTGTAACCGTCATACGTTCGCAGCGAACTGTAAATCGGTTTGAGAGGCGTTCGCTTGGGCAAGCTTGTCAGCTTGGCCCCACGGAGGATTCCCTCCCGGATTTTGGCGGCCCGGGCTTCCCAGTCCTGTTGGTTCTGCAGCTGTGACATGACTTGGCGAAGCTCGGCCTTCGCTTGATCCTCCGATTGGGCGTAGCCAACCCTCAGTTTGATATCCTGGTCGGGCGTGTCCTGGATTGCGCAAACGAATTCCTCCGTTCCCCAACTGGCGACGATCAGGATGGCCATCCAGCCCCAATGCAATTTCCTGCTTCCCATTTTCTGTAACATGCCTCGGCTCCCTTTGGTCGAGTTTGACAGCCCGTCACTTTGGGCGAAGCCCAACAAAGTGGCTGGACTCCATCTGACAGACGATTAAAACAGGATCTGGAGGCCCTGTCAAAAATGGGCGACTGCCGGCAGGCGGCCCAAGGGGTGGTGGTGCCGTGGTCGCCCGGCTTCTGTCACGACCCATTGAGCACAAAGTTCCTGAAAACGGCCTTTTGCTGGGCCCCTTAAGGGGACCGGTCCTGGTTGGAAAATCGGAGATCCAGGGTCACCGGGCGGTGATCCGAGACGACCGGTTCGTCAATCACATCGATATCCAGAACCTGAAAGGCGTCCTCCGGTCGATAGAGGATGAAATCGATTTCCCGCGATGGGCGCTCGGAGGAAAACGTAAAACGATCCTCACCCTTGTCGGGTACGGTCCACGATTCGGCAAACAGGTCGAGCACGGCGCTACCTGGTCTCGAGTTAAAGTCGCCGGCGATGAGGGTCGGCAAGTCCCGGTCTGCCAGCTGTGCCAACAAGTGCCGGGCCTGCGCCAAACGTTCCGCTTCGGTTCGATAGAAGTGGACGTTGGCCAGGCGGAACCAGGCTTGGCCCTGCGGGCCAGCAACCGTTACGTCCAGCGAGGTGCGCGGTTCGGCGCCGTCGGGCAATCGGTGGTTCGTCTGTGCCTTGATCGGGCGGCGGGACAAAACGGCCATCCCGTACTGTCCCCCCTGGTAATCAAAAAAGGGCCCGAACGCGTGATGGGACAACCCCGTCATGCGGGCCAGCTTGGCCGGCTCGTCGATTTTTCCGCTGCGGGTGACGCCGGAATCAATCTCCTGCAGCGCAACGATGTCCGGGTTCAGGCGACGAATGACTTGCGCCGACCGCTGGAGATCGACTTGGCCATCGTTGCCCCGGCCATGTTTGATGTTGTAGGCCAGCACCCGGATCGACCGGCCGGCAACTTCTTTGTCAAACGGACCTGGCAGGTCGAGTGGTGGCTTGCGATCGTGTTGTTTCAATTGCGAAAACTGGTTCAGGCCAGTGTGGTCGTTCTGGACGTCGCCCCCGGTGGCCAGGAAGAAGCGGTCGTCGTCGACGCCCGAATCGATGTTGAGCGATGGTGTCTGATCGGCCGTGAACCGGGTGCGCGTCAGCGGCAACCACTGTTGATCCACGCGCGTCCAGCCATTGCCAAACAGCGCCCGGCGCGACTCGGTGGCCGATTTTCCATTGCGACGAAAATCTTCGACAAACGAATAGAGGCCGCGCAGCAGGTGGCCACCGGTCAATGTTGAGAACGTGGCCATCGGCTGCCAGCGGTTCTCTTCGGGGATGTAAAAATACCCGGCAAATTGAGTTCGTTCACCGTCCGGCTTGGCAAAGACGGCAAACCGGTACGCCTGGCCAACTTGCCAGTCGTAGTCGTAAAACGATTGGCCGCCGGTCCCTTCGCCGCCAAACCGTTTGACGCGGACCCCTTCGCCGGCTCGCACCAACTTGACGCGCCGTTCAGCGGGAGTCGCATTCGGATCGTCGCCCGCACCCGGTTCCCAGACGGAAAAAAGGACTACTTTTTTTCCGCCGGCCAGTTCCTGGATCCCAAAGTATCCCTTGTCGAAACCGCACGCCATGAAATAGGTTCCCGCCGCCGACTGCGTGACCGTGGCCTCGTTGTAAAACGCATTGGACTCAGGTTGACGTCCCTGTTTTGTGGAATGCCAAAGATGAACCGAGCGACAGGCCCTGGGGTTTTGGGCCATCAATTCACAGGGAAAGAGGAAGCACAGCAATAACAGGGCCGTGCAGCGTAAGCCTACCGGGATTGACATCTTGCACCCTCAGTTTGCCCGGCCCAGCCAACCCACAAACGGCCAGCCGACCAGGCTTAGTACGAACAGAATGACGGCAATCCCTCCCAGGATTCTGGCCGTCCTGGTTTGGGACATGCCACGATCATCGCGAGTCCCGGCCCGCATCTCCTGCAGGTCATTGTGAGCATACACCCAGGTCACCATTCCGACGACAAAACCGACACAATAAAACGTGCAAATCGACAGAATTCCCATCGCCATCAGCATCTTGCCACGATGGGGCCGGACGTAAACCAATCCAGGCTGGGAGCGGTGGGAGGTCGTGGGAACCGCTCCCTGTTGCGGGGGTGCCGATGCGTGATGGGTTTCGGCCTTCCCCGCCCCTGCGTCGGAAGGACGAACAAGATCGGCCGCCACCACCGCCGCGTCGCCGGCTCCGTTTGATGAGCCGGCAGGGGTGACCGCGTGGACCGGCTGTTGAGGATTGGTCGCTTCCGCTTGGTCATGGCTGCCCGACAGTTGGGATTCCAGTCGTTGCAGGTCCTGGATCAAGGCAGCGACCCGCTGGTAGCGATCCTCCGGTCGTTTGGCAACCATTCGCTGGAAAACCTGGTTCAGGTGATCGCCGACCGAACCCTGGTTTTCGCCAATCGGAGGAATGGGCGCCTCGCGGTGGGCCAAGATCGTCTTGACGACCGTGTCCCGGGTAAAAGGCGAATGACCTGTCAGCAGACGAAAGAGGGTGCACCCCAGTGAATAGATGTCGGATCGATGGTCGGCCGATCGGGTGTCTTCGGCCTGTTCCGGGGACATGTACTCGACGGTTCCCATGACTTGCCCGGTCGTCGTCAGGTGCAGCGATTGTTCCGCCGGTCCGACGCCATTGAGTCGCGCCAGGCCCATGTCCAGCACCTTGACCGCCCCTCCATCATCGAGCAACAGGTTGGCCGGTTTGATATCCCGGTGAACGACCCCTTTGCCATGAGCATACTCCAACCCGGCGGCTGCCTGTTGCACGTAATCGAGTGCCAAGGGGATCGGCAACGAGCCAAGCTGCTCCAGGACGCGTGCCAGGTCATGACCACGTACGTATTCCATCACCAGGTAATGAAAACCGTGATGTTCACCCGCATCGTAGGCGTGAACAATGTTGGGGTGGCTCAGCTGGGCCGCAACCTTGACTTCCTGGTAGAAACGGGCAACGGCTGCCTCGGATTCCAGCGCCGAGACGGGCAATATCTTGATGGCCACCTCGCGGTCCATCCGGCGATGCCGGGCCAGCAGAACGGTTCCCATGCCCCCCCGGCCCAGTTCTTCCAGGACAAGGTACTCGCCAAAACAGATGTCGCTCGCCTCTCCGGCTGCAAACTTGTCTGCCTGGTAGCGGGTGATGTGCCCCAGCTCGACCAACCGCGCCAACAAGGCCTCGACACCTACCCGGATCTCGGCATCGAACTGGGTGACCTCGTCGGAGGACAACAACCCGGCCTGCGTCAGCTCGTGGATGATCTGTTGGGCTGAATGGGCCATGCCATGCCTGGAAAGAAGTTCTCGGTCGAGCAGCAAGCGGGTCGGGTTGGCGACTTTGCGTTTGGCGACTTCGCTTACCTCTAATTTAACCACTTTCAGACAAGATACAAAGCAAGACGCTTGGCCTCATCGTTTGTCTGGCAGCCGTTCAAGAGCGGCTGCGGGTGCTTTTGGCCTGAAAAACGGCCGCCTGCTACAGGCATGCGCCCAGATGTTACAATTCAGGCCGCTCTCTTTTATCCCGCAGAACAGGAATTTTATTATGGACAGTCGACAGGCGATCAGGACATCCATTGGCACCGCGGACACGGTCTCAAAAACGTATCTGGAAGATTTAACTGACGAAGAGATGATGAAACGGCCCGACCCCGGCTGCAACCACCTGAAATGGCAAGTTGGGCACTTGATCTCGTCGGACCACGGGATGATCAGCGGCTGCCTGCCTGGCGCGTTGCCCGATTTGCCGGACGGTTTCGTTGAGGCGTACTCCAAGGAACGTGCGGCCAGCGACAGCCCGGCAGATTTTCATTCCAAGGAAGAGTTGATGGCGACCTGGGAAACCCAGCGGGCCGCCATTCTAGAAGCCCTGGCCGGGATGACGGATGAGGACTTTGACCGACCCGCCCCCGAATCGATGCAATCGTATGCTGCCAACGTGGGTGCGGTTTTCAGTATGATCGGGTCCCATTGGCTGATGCATACCGGCCAGTGGGTCGTTTTGCGTCGACAGCTGGGCCGGGATATCCTGATTTAGCGGCCGATCCCAGCTTTTTGGTGCGCCGTTGGCATTGGCCCGGACTGGCAAGCTATACTGGTAGTTTTCTGCGACTCATGTTCCCGCGAATTACCTTGGACTCGACAATGCCCGGAACCCTCCGATTTTGGTCAGGCAGCTTGCTCTCGGCCATCCTGATGTTCAGCATGGTCCCCTCGGTCGGGGCCCAGTGTGCCACGCCCCTGCGCGGTCAGCCGATTCCGTTATTCGATGGCGAGACCCTCAGCGGCTGGACCAAGCGGGACGGCCAGCCCCACCCCGGGTGGACTGTTCAGGAGGGTGCTATCCATCGGGCCAAGGGTGGGGGCGACCTGTATCACAAACATTTCTATCGTGATTTTGAATTGACGTTTGAATGGAAGATCCTGGCTGATGGAAACAGTGGGGTGAAGTACCGCGTGCAACCGTTTGGTCGGCAAATGCTGGGCTGTGAATTTCAGATCCAGGACGACAAGCAACACGTTCACAACAAACAGGCAAGCGGTTCCCTGTACGCTGTCTGCGAGCCTTCCAAGAACAAGCAACCGGTCAAGCTGAACGAATGGAACCAGGCAAAAATCATCGTCTGTGGCAACCGGATCGAACATTGGCTCAACGGTGAGCGGGTGGTCGAGACTTGTGCTGGCAGCGCGGACTGGTTGGAGCGGGTGGAACAGAGTAAGTTCAGGGACAAGCATCAATTCGGTCAAAACCGCGAAGGCCGGCTCTTTTTGCAGGACCACGGACATCCGGTCTGGTTTCGCAACCTGGTCGTCGTCCCGCTCGATTGCGATGGACGCTACTCGGTCGGTGGATACGCCAGGCAGCGATGAGGGCCCGGCCAGCCGGAAAGACGCCTGCCCGATTTCAGACTGGTTGAAATTGGCAGTTTGCCCAGCCGTTAGCCGTTATGAGTCGCCATCGGGTCCCGGTTTGCGGTATAACCAATGCCTGGCATCGGGGGTCTTCATGTGAACGACCTGCCAGCGTCCTCTCAACCAACTGAACCTGACGTGGAGCGCGATGAAGTTTTACCAACACGAATTCCCTTCCATCGAAGAATACCTTCACCACCGACCCCCTTACTTGCTGGTCAAGCAGATCGAGACGATTGAACAGGATCGGATCGTGACCCGCACCTCGTTTGAAGGGGATGAGTTTTTTGTGCCGGGCCATTTCCCGGGAGCGCCTATCCTGCCGGGCGCCCTGATGCAGGAGATGACCACACAGACAGCCGGGATCCTGATCGCCGCCCGTTACAATCCGATGCGGCAATACAACACGGCTGACCCGTTTTTCAACGAGTTTGCACTGGGCGTTTTGGTGCGGGTTCGCGCCGCGCGGTACCGCGGTTTTGCCCGGCCAGGGGACGCTTTGACCATTACGGTCTCGCTGCAAGAGCAACTGGGCGAGCTGTTTGACTTTGTCGGCGAGGTGGCCCGGGGTGATGCGGTCCTGTTGCGAAATGAATTCCAGCTGGCCAACATCCCCTCCCGCGTGCTGCAGGGCGTGGCCGATTCCCCCGCCTAACCCCGGGAAATCTGGCCCGGGTTGATGGTCGATCGATTCTCGGCGCAAAATAGAGGGCGTTGTCGTTCCCTATTTTTCGATCGAAGGTTTGCCATGTCTGAAACGTCACCCGACCCACAACCGACCGAAAACGACTCCCCGGCTCCCAATCGCGGGTTGATTGCGCGGTGGCTGGACCGCTTGGAGTGGATGGGCAACAAGCTCCCCGACCCGGCCGTCCTGTTTCTGATCGGGCTGATCATCACCTGGGTGCTCTCCTTCTGGCTGTCCGGTGTGCAGTTTACCGAGACCAAGCCGAATGCGACTGAGCCCGTCAAGATTACCAACATGTTGAGCCAGGACGAAATTGCCACGTTCCTGACGACCATGGTCGAAGAGTTTTACAAGTTTCCGCCCCTGGGGATCGTCCTGGTTGCCCTGTTGGGTGTTGCGGTGGCCGAGCATTCCGGTTTCATCAATGCGTGTCTCAAGTCGATGTTGAACGTGACACCGAAGCGATTGTTGACCCCGATGCTGATCCTGGTGGCCATCATCAGCCACACGGCGGCCGATGCGGGGTATGTGCTGGTGATCCCGATCGGGGGCGTGATGTTTTATGCCGCCGGCCGGCACCCGTTGGCCGGGATTGCCGCCGGCTTTGCCGGCGTCTCGGGTGGCTTCAGCGCCAACTTTATCGTTTCCGGGTTGGACCCTCTCCTGTCATCCCTCACGCAGACGGGGGTCGATATTGTCGATAGCAATTACGTGGTGAACCCGTTGTGCAACATCCTGTTCACAGCCGTCTCCTGCATCTTCATCATCGGGGTCGGCTGGTTCGTGACGGACAAAATAATCGAGCCCCGCTTGGCTGGAACCAAGATCGACGGGGACCCGGACGATATCCCCAAGTTTGACGAGCTGACCTACCGCGACAAGCTGGGCATGTGGATGGGCTTGCTGTCCATCGTGATCACGATGCTGCTGCTGGCTATTTGGGCCTGGCCGAAAGACTCGGTGTTGCGAGATCCGTTCGGTTCCCTGACTGCTTACCGCAACACGGCCAGCGATTTCGGCGTCGAGTTCAAGGAGAACGACTTCCCGGTCATTGCGGCGGCCAACGGACCAGCCGCAGCGAGTGGCCTGCAAGCGGGCGACCGCCTGGTGGCCGTTACCCAGCAGGGCCCCAACGACCAGCCGGTGCAAGTGACCTTTGACAACGAACTCGACTACATGCTGTTCATCCGGGATCGCAACAAGACCCAGCCGGCCGAATTTACCGTCAGCCGGGGAGGACAGGAGGAAACAAAGACGCTCACACCGGTTAAGATGACGTTTCCCGGGGCCCCCTTGATGAAGATGATTGTCCCGTTGATCTTTTTCGTGTTTGTGATTCCCGGCCTGGCCCATGGCTATTTTTCAGGGAAATACCGCAGCCATCGCGATGTGATCCAGGGGATGGCCAAGACGATGGAGACGATGGGGTATTACCTGGTGCTGGTCTTTTTTGCCGCCCTGTTCATTGCCGCATTCAAGAACTCCGGCATCGGGGATTTGCTGGCCCTCAAAGGGGCCAACGTGATTCGCGATTCGGGCGCACCGCCGGCTGTGACGATCGTCTGCATGATCCTGCTGGCCGCGGCGGTCAACCTGCTGATCGGCTCGGCGTCGGCCAAGTGGGCCATGTTGGCCCCGATCTTTGTGCCAATGTTAATGTACTCGGGGATCTCTCCCGAACTGACGCAGGCCGCTTACCGGATCGGCGATTCGACGACCAACATCATCACACCGATGATGCCGTACTTCCCGTTGGTGGTCGTGTTCAGTCAGCGTTACGTCAAGAATTCCGGGATCGGAACGGTGGCCGCGTTGATGATACCGTACTCGATCGCCTTCCTGATCACCTGGACAGTGGTCCTCTTGGCGTATTGGGGTCTCGGCATGCCGCTGGGAATTCCGATGGATGTTCCATACGATTACGTCCCGCCTGCGGCACCCGGCGGATAGAACAACCGGGGTGTCCATATTACCAGGAACCATTGATTGAAGCTGGTCACTGGCCGGGTAGCGCATCCGTTGCCCGGCCCATACCGGCTGTCTGCCAACTGTGAGAAAGCGAAGATGAACCGAACAACTCGATTGGCCATGGCCACGATCACCGCGCTGCTGCTACCCCTTACCTTGTCGGCCCAATTGCCCGACCCGGACGGCCAGGCGGCCGACATGACCCAGCCCGTGCAGGTCTATATCCTGATGGGCCAGTCCAACATGCTCGAGATGGGCAAGGTGAAGGGGGGCGAGGGCTCGCTGGAACACGCGGTCAAAGAGAAGGGGCTGTACCCGTTCCTGGTCGATGACCAGGGGAATTGGACGGAGCGGAAAGACGTTCGCTATGTGCGAGTAATGGGGAGTGGTGGCCCGGGGAAAACCCGCCAGATGAACAACGAGTGGATGACCGTCAA
>JAKVBG010000045.1:18255-29800 GCA_022447605.1 Mariniblastus sp. | reverse complement strand
GTTCCATGACACGAACCAGGCGGACACCTTTAGCAGTGCGGGAACCTGGTCGAAACTGACCGGTGACGGGTATTATCATATCGTCCGTGGCTTGCCCAACGTGACGGCCAATGCAACGACCGGCTACGATGTCGCCTTCATGTTGGATACGGCCGGTAACGATACGTACCAGACGTTCTCGGACCGCGTCGTGATGACGAGCGACCATCATGTCGCCACGGCGATCGGCTTTAAACGATCGAGTGGTACGTCCTCGGCTGGCAACGACACGACGACCGTTTACGATTCGCCCGGCGATGACCGACTGATCTCCTACCATGACCGGGTGATCCTGTTTGATGGGTCCCACACGCACGCTGCGATCGATTTCGCCAGCAACCGTGTGGTCTCCTCGGGCCAGGCGGGCGATGTGGCGTATCTGTTCGACTCGACAGGGGATGACCAGGTCGTGATGCGTCCCGAATCGACCGTCATCACGCAGAGTGACCGGCAAACGACGGCGGAAGGGTTTAGCCAGACGTTCGTCTATGCCAGTGATGGGGATGATACGGTAGAGTTCCATGACACAGCCGGCGACAATGACTACAACGGCTATCTCGACCGGGGTGTCATGAAGGGGGAGGGCATCTTCCTGTGGGGTCGCGGGTTTGACCAGATGACGGGTTATTTCTCAGGCGGCACCGACCGGGCGTTGATGTTTGATTCGCCGGGAGACGATACTTATGTTTCACGTCCCAGCGATGCGACGATGAGCAACGATGCGGCCTCGAACCGCGTGTTTGATTTCGATTCGATCTTTGCCTTCTCCGATGCCGGCAACGATACGGCGACGCTCTATGACACGCCGGGCGAAGAGAGTTTCCGGGCGTATTCGGACCGGGCGATCATGCGAGGAGCAGACCTGTTCAGCTGGGCCGGGCGTTTCGCCCAGGTCACGGCCCATTCTGCGGGCGGTTCCGACATCGCTTACCTGTATGACTCACCCGGTAACGATACGTTCCGCAGCGAAGGCGCCTCGGCCCAAATGTCGGGTGGTGGCTTCCTGAACCAAGCGGTCGGTTTTCTGAAAAACTACGGGTACTCTTCCGCCGGTGATGATATGGCCCTGATGTATGATACCCCGGGGAACGATCTTTACCGAACGTATCCCCAGGAAGTGATCATGACCGGCCAGGGGATCACGAATATTGCTTACCAATTTGAACATACCCACGGTTATTCAACGGCCGGCAGCGACGCGGCCCGGATGTTTGATTCAGCGGGTGATGACGAGGTCTGGTCGTACAGCGATTGGCTGGAGATGATCGGCGACGGTTGGGATAACGAAGTGATCGGCTTTGATCGGAATACGGTGTACGGTTCGGGCGGTTTTGACCAGGCCACGATGGAAGATTCCAGCGGTGATGACCTGATCAAGGTGCGTGAAATCGGCCCGCGCTTGACCCAGGGCGACGGGACCGTGTTCGACGTGCGGACGTTTGACCGAATCCTGGCCCGCAGCATCAACGGCGGGGATGATGTGGCCGACCTGCTCGATGTCGACTACGAGTTTGAACTCGAAGGGGACTGGAACAGTTAATCGCGACCGTTGCCGTGTAAAATGAGCCACAGAAACCAAAGCCTTCGGCGGCTAACATGGGGACGTACTGAACGTCATCCGCTGAAAGCAGGTCGATGGACGAAGATTCTATCGAAGCGCGGGAAACGAAGCGGAACCGTGGGGCCCAAAAACCAGTTTGCGGAACGGTTTGGGTAGCAAATCGTCTTAACATTTCCAAATCGGTTCACCGGTAGCGTTAGTCGTTTCACAGCCGCTCTCGGCTTCCCTTTGCTGGCTGCCCGAATTGGATTAATATGATGAAAACCTCCCACCTTTGCCTGCCTTTGCCTGAGTGACACCATGACCGATACGTTTTCCCGATTCCTCGCCGCCATCGCCCTCTCGCTCCTGCCGGTCTGGGCCATGGCGGACATCGCGGTCATCGGCTGGCAAACGTACGATACCTTTGTCGATGGCAACAACAATTCAGGGATCAACGACAGTACGCCGGATACGAATTCAACTTACGATTCCACGCCGCGCGGGTCCCATGTCAACAATTGGTACTTGACCGGTACCATCGGCCCCAACGCCTCCAACACGGGTCGGCGAGGTTACGGACAGGCGACCAACAATACGTTTCTCAATGGCCCGACGTTTGGAGCCGATCTGAATATTGTTGATTACACACTGGCGGATGGTTCGCCGGGGGAAAGGATCGGTCCGTTCGGCGGCTCGGGCACGAGTAGCTGGAAATTCGGCAACAACACAAATCCGCAACTGCAAGGCGATTTTCAAGTTACCAATGTCAGTGATTACTATTTTCGCCTGGAGCATATCCATTTTGACGCCCGCGGTTTTGCGGCTGCCACGTCGCCCAATCAGTTGACGTTGAACTACCTGGCCACGCCCTCCAACCTGATCAACACGAACACCGGGTCGGAAGTCCAGGATGGCAGGACTTTTTATAACTTTACCTGGTCCGAGCGGGGCACCGAAAACGTATCCCAGAGCATTGCCGCCGTCATCAATTCCTCGGCTCGTTTAGCGCCGGGTGATTCAGCCTCTTTCCGTTTTCTGTGGACGGGACAGACCGGCTTCGGTCAGGCCCAGCTCGACAACCTGGCTTTCTCGGGGACGTTTCTCGATCAGAACAATGGCTTTACCCCGATCAACCCGTGGGATGTGGGGGCGATCCCCGAACCCGGGTCTCTGGGTGTGCTGGCCATGCTGGCGCTGTCCGTTCTGGCGCGGCGGAAACGGCTCACCTAGCCAAGACAAAAATCGGCCAATTTGGTGGTTCTGTTGCTGAACTTCCCTCCTCGGTTCCACGGTCGCGTGACGTTTTCCTTCTTCCCTGAAGGGGGGGCATTCGTCTGGGACATAAATTAATTGCGACCAGTCAAATTGTTCAAATTTTGTTGGGTGCCACCTTGGCGTGGGGTGACGAAAAAGCGACAATTAACGGCTGAACAAAACACAACAGGAGCAACAACATGTTGAACAAATGGAATTCTATCATGGCGATCGGCGCAGTTCTGATTGCCTTGCTTTATGCTTCTTCGTCAGAGGCGGGAATTGCCGTCATCGGTTGGCAGACCTTTGACAATGCTGGCAGCAACAACAACTCGGGGATCAATGACAGTACGCCGGATACGAATTCGACGTACGATGCAACTCCGTATGGCTCGAACGTCAACAATTGGTATTTGACCGGAACGATCGGTCCGAATGCTTCGAACACGGGCCGCAAAGGTCTGGGCCAAGCCACGAACAATACGTTTCTCAACGGGCCCACGTTCGGTAGTGATCTGAATATTGTCGATTACACGCTGGCCGATGGCTCGCCCGGCGAACGGATCGGACCATTTGGTGGGTCGGGAACCAGCAGCTGGAAATTTGGCAATAACAACGCCGGGCAACTGCAGGGAGATTTCCAAGTGACGAACGTCAGCGATTTCTATTTTCGCCTGGAAAACGTTCACTTCGATGCCCGTGGGTTTGCAGGGGCTGCTTCTCCCAAGAATCTGAAGATGAATTATCTGGCGGCTCCTTCCAACTTGATCAACACGAACACGAATTCCGAAGTGCAAGATGGCAAGACGTTTTACCAGAACACGTGGGAAGCCAAAGGGACCGAGAATGTCTCGCAGAGTATTGCGGCTGTGATTAACTCGTCGGCCCGTTTGGCGCCAGGCGATTCGGCGACGTTTCGTTTTCTCTGGTCGGGACAAACAGGTGGCGGCCAGGCCCAGATCGACAACCTCGCCTTCTCCGGTACGTTCCTGGATCAGAATGACGGTTTCAACCCGATCAATCCATGGGAATTGCAAGCCGTGCCTGAACCGACATCGCTGGCCATTTGGGGCCTGATCGGACTGTGTGGGTTGGGACGGATCCGGCGGCGATAAAGCCTGTCTTAAGCAATACAAACCAAGAAACCACGGTTTACGCCGTGGTTTTTTTTGTGCCGTCCTTAATTCTTCCCTGCGTTTTGCTGGTCGGTCCCACGGGACCGTCCCGCCGCTGCCGTGGATGGTCCGGAAATGCTGTATTGAGTGGTCGCGCTGAGTTAGAATGAGCCGTATCGCAAGTTTGACATGCACATCGGTGAGGTAAAAACGATGAAGAGTTTGAACGTATTGGCCCTCGGCCTGGCCTGTTTCTTGACCACCACTCCGACCGTGGCGGGAATTATCACTTTCGAAGATGTCCACGGGTTGGTGGGGGACAACGATATCGTACCGGGGCCCTCCAGCTTTGACATTGCCCACCTGGATGAGTTGGTCAATTTCAAATCGCCCAACGGGACGTACAACCGGGGTGAAAAGACCGCGTTCGGGATGACGCAGGGCGATTACATGGGTTTTTGGTTGAACGAGGAAGGCGACGCTGCAGGCCTGCAGATCACGTTCTCGGAAGAACAATTTCAGGTCGGATTCAAAATCGCGCAACACAATGTGTCCATCCCGGCGTCCTTCGCCATTTCGATGGAAGCGATGGACGGATCGTGGGAGGTTGAGTTCGAGACCTTCCCCTTGCGCGATGTGGCCAACGAGGCGCCCTTTTATTTTCAATTTACGAAAGATAACTTTCCGGGAGACGTTGGATTCGATCAGGTGAAAATAGAATTCCTGGAAGGCTCCTCGACCCACCTGTACATGGACGAACTCCGCTGGGGCGATGACGCACGGGTTCCCGAACCGACTACCATGTTAGTCTGGTCGACGTTGTTGGGAATCGGACTCACCTGCCGGAGGCGTCGTTGACCAGCCAGCAAATCAATTGGGCGGCCTGCCAACGGGCATCAGGGGATGGCCTGTGTCGTTGTTCGGGTCTTCGATGGAACTTGAGCGTCAGCCGTGAACGAGCTGCCAATGCATTCCAATGGCCAACCAGATTGCGACGAGGGCGCTTGCCACAAGAATAAAAAAACCGATCCGTCGAGTTCGTTTAATCTGCCACCACATCACGACGCCGGACAAACCCCAAAAGACCATCGATGCGAACATCATGTCGACGGCGATGGCCCAGAACCAACGATGGTTCTTTTGCACGGGGTATCCATGAGCCATGTGGAGACGAAGTAGGTAACTGCGCAGTGGCAGGTCGCGTGGTTGATTGCCAACGATCGTGAGACGTCCCTGATAAACTGGTTCTTGCTGGGCGTCGGTTTCCGTCTCGGTGTTTTCCGTGGGGCTGCGCCGAGAAACGACCCGCGTGTAACGGACCCGCTGCGGCTGACCGTCTATCACGGCATCAAATTCCACGGTCGGAAAGGAGCGGACCGAGAAACGTTCGAGGTCAAATTCTTCACCCGTCACGATCTCTGACACGGAGTCGGTAAAACCTTGCAGTGGGTCCATGGCAATCTGGACTTCGAGTCCCTCGGCCAGCGAGGGTTGGGCATTCGGTTCCTTGGCAGGCTCGGCGGTTTTATGGCGTGTTCGCAAATAGCCGGAAGCTGTGTTGAGATCCATCACCAGACTGAAGCTGGCTTGGTCGTCTTCGAAAGTACCGAAGGCCTTTCGTGTAAAAACCGCGTTGGCCGGTTGCGCCAAGGTAAACGTTTCGCCTGTCTCAGATTCTTCCAATTCCTGCTGAGCCGATGCCACCGCCAGCGCGGCGATATCGTCAGCCAGTGGGATTGATTCGCCGGACGATGATGGCAGAACGAAATTACGGATTTCGGTTTGCGGGTCGATGGAAATCGTAGGATGGTTAAATAGCAGTGCCGTAAAACCGTAGAGCAATACCCAGGGGAGCATGAACAGACCGGAATAGAGGTGGATGCGGCGAATCCACTGGGTGGCCAGGCTGGAAAACTTCTTCTTTCGTTTCCTGGCAGTACTCCGCGGTCGATCCGTCGGGGGCGAACTGGGTGATGGACTCGATTTCAACATCGGTCGGCGTCCATGTCGTTGTCACGAGGCAACTTCAAGCAGAGTTGCGGGCCCGCGGTCGTGTTTTCTTCAGAAATCCATATCATTCTGAGATCGGACAGGGCTTTAACGTGGATCATCTTTTTCGGTGGCAAGCAACAACGTTGGTGCGCATCCAACAGGATGGAGTTGTCGGCCAGTTGGATATCGCATTCACCTCGTATGACTATCAACTCGATGCAATAGGGGAAATTCCGTAGTGGGAGCGTGAGGCCGGCTTGCATTTCCACGATTCGAGCTGTTTTTTCACAGAAGTGTTCAGTCGTGGCCAGGCGTATACCGGGCTCCACGGATGGAAACAGGTTCAACGGTGTGGCGACAAACCCAGGAAAATTGATACTCATCGGCCTACTGGTTTTCGTTGTCCGTCATGGATCGGGGATCCGCAGGTTCCGTTGAGAGGACCAACTGGAGGCGATGTTGGTCATCGTAATGTGTTAACACGCGGCACAAAATGGTGTTCATGCAGCCACAAGGTATCGATTTCAATGCCTGGTCGGATACCGTTTCAATCTGTTGATAGGCGTTCTCCATTTTCCCTTCGTGGGAAAAGACAACCGCCAGATTGAGACGATAAAATTCCGCTGTCGGGTTGATGGCAATCGCGCGGAACATCAGTTTTTTGACGTTGGCCAAAGACTGACCGAGCCGAAACATATAAAAAGCGGCTCCAAAAATTGCCTGGTCGTCCTGGGGATGTCGGTGGCAGGCTTCCTGGCATACGGCTAACGCCAAATCGTAACGTTGTAGTTCGGAGGTCACCTGGCTCAAATCGGGCAGCATTTCACAGGGGATGCGAGTAATGATGTCCACCAGGAAACTGGCGGTCGTGAGTGCCCGATCGTGGCGACCTTCGCGGAGGAACGCCTTGGTCAAGGTGATCTGGCTGGTAATCGAAAGCGGCTGGACAAACATGGCGCGTTCAATCTGATCAATCGCCTCGGCGTATCGACCCTGATTAAAAGCCAGGACGCCGGCAATTTCCAAAATTTTTGGCGCCTCGTCCGTTTCGTAAAGCGCCTGTTGCACCATGCTCTCTGCGATCATATGATCCCCCGCTAACTGGGCAGTGGTGATACACCGAATCCACTGATCAACATCCTTATCCAATTTCTGGTCTCCTGTTTTTATTCCGAATCGACGAAGTCAGCGTTTTATTTTTGGTTGGGTCGGGGTTGGCATTGGAATACCTCGGTTTCAAAAATTTTGCCGATCTCCATATGCGCGCCCCCGATCAGGGCAAAGCGTGAATCACTTAAAGGGAGCATTTGATGAAAGAAACGTCCGTTATCGAGTTCGTGGATCTTGTGCCAGGTTTGTTTTTTCTCATCGAGTTGGTAAACACCTCCATCGTAGGTGCTGACCAATAGCTGGCCGTCCACGACAGCCGCTGAACACCCAAATGCCTTCATTCCGCCCTCGGCCGGAACTTCGGGGCCTTCGCTCCATTTTCGGGTGGCGAGATCCAGTACATGAACGGCACCGGTCGGACGACTTTCGTCGATACCGCCAATCGCGTACAGCTTGCCATTCAATTCACGCGCGGCAAGTGCCCGGACGGTGAACGGGGCTTCGATCGTTTCCCATTGGGCGTTGGCGTTTGACAGGTCGTACGTCAGTACGTCGGTTGCCCATTCAGAGTCTTCTTCGCCCTGCATCGTCCAGCCTCCGACCACATAGATCGTGTCGTCGACCAGACAGGCATCAAAAGAGGAACGGCCTTGCGGAAGTTTCGGCAGGTCTTTCCATTTTCCGGTGCCCGGATCGAATTCACAGAAGCTGTCGACCGAGTGCAAATCATGATCCTCACCCTCGGCATTCCGGGTGTCGAGTCCACCAATCCGGTAGAGCTTCGCATTGTGGGCGATCAGGGCGAGCCCTTGCAGCCCTTCTGTTTCCCCATGTTCCCGCCAGGGGCTGTCCTCGGTTCCGGTTTTTGCGTCGAGACTGAGCAGTTGCCGGTTCTGGTACGATTTGGCGTAATCATGGGCTTTGCCCTCTTTGCCGCCAAATACGAAGATCTGATTGTTCCAGACGGCTCCACCAAAACTGGTCAGACCGATGGGCAGATCGGGCAAAGGCTCCGCTGCCTCTACGATCTGCAGTAACGCGTCAGGGGTGCCCGGTTCGTCTTTGACCTGCGCCGTATCTGCTGCCTCGTGATTTGCATGAACGTCCAGGACGAGCGTGCAATAGTAACGTTTCTCGTCATACGAATTTCCTTCAAATTCGCCCGCATCGGCGACGGTGTGTTTGGCGCGCACCACATAACGGGCAGGGACAACGGCTGTCACCCGACCGTCTTTGCTGGTTGTTTCCGTCAACACGTCGGTCTCGAGTTGATAAATGGAAAGTTCAACATCGGCGGCCGGCTTTCCGTTAAATAATGCCGTCAGGACGAGTTGCCCATCCACCATGGAAGGTGCGATGTCCAACGGTAATTTTCCGCTCGACGCAGCGGGCTGGTCGGGGTGGAAATCGATGTACTTGGCCCCATAATTAAGCAGCATCTGGGTTTCTCCCCGTCCGAACATGCCGTACAGACAGTCGACGTCGAGGGAACAGCCCGGCTGAAGGGTTGCGATTTCGAACCACCCTTCGGTGTCATCTTTCTTTCGTTCCGGAGAAATCGGTTGGCAGTTGCCGTCGGCATGGATCGCGTGGACCTTCATGCGGGACAGGCCGGCCAGGAACTGGTCCTGGTCCGGGGCCAGACCTTCTCCAAACACGATTTTGACCGTGCCGTCATTCGCCTTATATACCCAGATGAAATGAGCATAGGTGGATGCGGGAAAAGCAAAACCGAGTGCCGCGATCAACAACGCTACTCTGAGATGTCTCGTTAAAAAAGAGAGTGAATTCATGACTCGATCCTGGGGGGTTAATCGTCCAAATGCAAAATTTCACGACCTGAGCGGGTGACGGCGGCCTGCAAAACCTCTGGCTCCAACGTTTCTCTAACGAAACGGGTGGAACCGTCGACCATGCAAAAATTGACACCGCCCGGGTGATCACTGCGAAACGTCCGGTATTCTCGAAAGTTCATTTCATCGATCGGTCCGACGAGATTGAAGGTGCCTTCCAGATGTGACTGTGAATTAAACCAGTAGCCTTGGGCCCAGGTGTAGGTGCCCCAGGCTCCCGGATTGGCCGAAGCGCCAGTCCACTGAACGCTGTTGTCCATTTCTCCAAAAAAGAAAGTATGACTGGTGCCGTCCAGAAATGACTCGAAACCGAGTCGATATTGTGACTTCGCGTCTGGCGGAGTTTTCGTGAAAGCTCCGTTTGCGGTTTGACCGTTGGCATACGGACGATAATTCGTGGCATAGGAAATGATGTAACTGCCTTCCCCGAAATTACCTGTCGTGTCTTTCTGAACCATGGAGGGACAGAGGTAAATATCCAGCGGCGTGGAAGTCAATTCGATATTGCCCGGTGCTGAAATGGATTGCTCGATGTCGTACTGATCAAAACGATTTTGTTGTTCGACATACGGGAGCAAAATGACGAAGGTCGAGCCAAGCGTATTGAAATCACCGGCCCCCAGTTTTGGAGGCGGCAGATGCTGCCGTGATGATTCGTAGTTCATGGCCGACAAACCGACCTGTCTTAGATTATTCAAGCAAGAGGTGCGGCGGGCGGATTCGCGCACCATCTGCACCGCGGGCAATAACATCCCGATCAAGATCCCGATGATTGCGATCACCACCAACAGTTCCACCAGGGTAAAACCGTTGTGCCGCCGGGTTGTAGTTGGCAAAGACATGATAAGTCCCTGTGAAAATTGAGTGGCACCCGTAGCGGATGCCACTCCAAGGGGTGTTCTAGACTCGTCGTCGGCGGAGTCCAATGAAACTGGCAACCACAGCCATCATGGCGAAACTGCTCGGTTCTGGCACCGCCTGCATGTTGTAGGCAGAATTTCCTGTGTTTTTGTAATCGAAACGGACGGCGGCCAATGATTGATGAATGTTGAAAGGGGTCCCGGCCATGATCGCGGTGAGGTCTTCGTCGGAATCGACTCCTTGCCACTCAGCCCAGTAATACGAGTAGGTGAAACCAGCCGAAACGGTTTCGCCGGTTTTGAAGAACTCTGTAGGTGAGAGTCCCCCCAGCGTGAAATTATTGGCGCCGTAGGCACCGGTCGTCGCAACTTGCAAGGCCACACTGGTGTAGTCCTGGTCGTCGTTGAGTTCGGCCAAACTGATCGTGAACGTGGGAACGGTGTTCAAGGAATAGAGATTCCCGGTGCTGGTCACAATTCCCCCGGCGGGACTGACGGAGATCCCACTGTTGGCGGCGCCTGTGATATCCGGAGTGTGCGTGTCAGTATACGCGCCCTGGAAAACGTCCCAGCCAATTTCTCCATCGCTGGTCACAAGACCGAGGAACTGGTCGTACAATTCATCCCCGAAGGAAGATGATCCAAACATACAAACTGAAAGCATCAAACCGGTAAAACCCATTATCCATTTTCCATACAAGCCATGAGTCTTCGACATTCTTTTTCTCCTGTAAACCAACCAAGGTGAGGCGCCGCGAAGTGCGGCGGAGTACCGTTGCGTGGCTGGCTACAGGAGAAAACCGGAAATCCGGACAACTCCCCTTTTCGGCTCGCTGCGTTCTGGGTATTCTGTAAATACTAATGAGACTGAGTCTCAAGAAGAAATTAGAATTGAGAATAAGGCTTTTCGCAAGCCCTTGCCCTATAAAAACGCCAAAATTAACGATGAACGATCAAAACCATGAGAGTGGCCAGCAGGATGAAAAACCGGCTGTTTCAGGTCACTCAGCTTATGCCCAACAGCTGCGGGTACTCCCTTTTGAAGACCTGGCCGGCGCGAGCGAAGAAGTCTGGATTGAAAACAAAGGCCAACTTTACCGTCTGCAGCGAACGAAGCAGGGCAAATTAATCCTCACCAAATGATTCATGGCTGCCTGCCGCCTGCAGCCGATCGCCAACTTTCCTTTGTCGTCGGTTCCTCAACAGACAGGCTATCGTGCAGGCAGTTAAAATCCCGAGGCTTGCCGGTTCGGGCACGGCCGTGATCGTGGCCGGGTCGATAAAGTTCCCCGACATGACCAGCAGGCTGCCGAGGGTGACAGAATCGGAATAATAATTGACATGGGATTGCTTCGCATTGTCAAAAATCGCATTGAGCCATTGTTGATCGGCCGCATCGGTTCCCGTCATGGCGGCGACCCCGACCGGTGAGCGGTAGAACAGGTCGCTCCAGTTATGCAACGGATCGCCGTCGAGTTCATAACCGCCTAGGATCTGGTTCGGGTCCCCGTTGGAGGCTGCCTGAAAGAATTCCGACAACATCTGGGTCTGGGCCCAGCTGATTGCGTCGCCACTGAGCACGGCGTCGGCACCCAACCGCCACGGATTCCGGCCGGCGTTGTACCAGTAATCGTCGTCGAATTCGCTTTCCAGGAAATTGGGGGGCGCCGGACTGGCATCCCCGGTGATCGGGTCGACGACCACAAAATCAGAGACCCGCCCTGTGCCAAATTCCTGCTGGATATCAGCGGTAATCGTCTGGGTCGCTTCGATCACGGC
>JAKVBG010000045.1:0-18245 GCA_022447605.1 Mariniblastus sp. | reverse complement strand
CATAGGCGCGAAAATGGCCATACATGAAATCGCTGGAACGGGTCGACCATTGATTGTACGTTCCGCTACTGGTCGGGTTGACCCAGTCACCCAGCATTGGGAGGTTACTCGTCGGGCCGATCGTCGAAGTGTGGATGGCATCGATAATATTGATCGCCTCCTGGCGGTAGTTGATGGCGCCGTTGCTCCCCCATTGGGCGTCGGCCACTAACAAGCCGTAAGCGATGTCGGCATCGCCGTCGAAAGCGCTGTTGTTCCCCCAAGAATCGGGCTGTGCCCAATCCATCAATTGTGGATTCCCCTGGCTGGGATGGGCCCGAGAATAGCTGAAGAGTCCGTCGAAGATCGCTTGCGCATTCGGATCGTGACCGGCCATATGTGGCAGGACGATCATGCCGTAACCTTGCGACTCGGAAGTAGTCCGGCCGTTACCGTCCATCACGACCCGATAGCCGTCACCGCCCGGGTCGACCCGCACCCACTCCGATTTCCACTGGTCGTAGTAGTCACCGACAAAATTGTCAATCTGTGCCTGACTGTATTGGTTGGGAAACAGGGTTCCCGGTGCGTACTGCTGGTGATGACTGCCGAACGGGTTGTTTTGGCCCGCTGCGACTGTCAGGAAACCGAGCGAAAGGGTGAGGAAAGTGGCGAAAAAAATTTGACCTGAACGCATGGCGGTGGATCCTTGATAGAGGGAAAGGGGCAACAGGATTTGGGGGTAGGACCGATTTTCGGTAAGGAAGGGCAACGTGGGAGCCTGGCGGAATCATAAAACCGGCCAGGTCACGGGCAAGTCGCAGCAGAGGAAGGCAGGCGTACGATTATCGCTTTTTCTTCCTCCCTTGTTTGTGCGACAACACACCTTTCGGTCGATTCGTGGCGATCGATCATGTCTGATAGCAAGCGGGTTGTGCGATAGACGGCTGCAGCTCGGCTCGATGCCTTCGATCGATACCAAGTGACCGCAACCGATGATTCTCTTCCTGCTGCCAATCCGCGACTGCACTGAACGGCGCGGTATCGTACGAGGCTGCCATTTTGTCGAAGACATTTGTCCAACTGCCTCCCCCGAAAGGCACTTTTACGGCATGGTGGCGGCCGGGAAAATTTCCCTGTTGCACGGTCACGGCTAAAATAGTTGCCAAGGTACCGAGGGCGAAAGCATGAGGCAGAAAACGAATCACCGATTTGATCGGTCCGTAGCGCCATGGGTCGGAGAGATACAGGACTTATGAAATTTTCTCTGAAAACATTTTGGCTGTTTATGAGCCTGGTTTGCCTGGCGGTCGCCCTCACACAGGTGACACCGTTGCTCTCCCTATTGGTGGTCGTGTTGGGATTCGCCCTCACGTTTCCATGGACTGACCCGGTTCGGTGGAGGGTAACACTGGTGGCTGTGCTGTGCGGGGTCGGTCTGTACGCAGTCATTTTTTATGTCGTCTCTTTTTCCGTTTCACCCCCGCAAACGGCCGTGGGGAAAAGGATTTCGGAGCATAACATGTGGATGGAGGCCGCCAGCAGGGTGCGTCATCAGACCTCCATCCCGCTGGGTGCCCTGTGCGGATGGTTGGTCGGTACGTACATCGGCCGACGGAGGGTACAGGCGGAGCGGAAAGGCTCACCGCCCCACCGTTATTGGATTTATGGCGGACTCATGGCAGCGACACTGGGGGCGGTTGCCGCGGTCGACGGCGCGCTGCAAAACATGTACACGTTTGGACGATTGGTGGTGTTGAATCACGACAAGCAACGTTACACCAGCTATCCGGCTGACGCCGAACGCTGGTTCGCGGTGCACTGGAACGAAGACTACTTCGCCATCTCGCTCCCCTTGTTAATTTTGGTCGCCTTGTTGGCAGCGGGCGGTTTGGCGGTCTGGTCTGGGTGGCAAGCAAAAAAACGGGTCGTCCAGTATCAGGTCGTGGACCCGTTTGGCGCCGATCCTTGAGTGAATGGATCGGCCAAGTGGACCGGCCGGTTACTATTCCGGCAGTCGATTGGGGTTGGAAAAGGTGGATGCATGGGTTGGATTATCCATCGGTCGCTTGACTGCCGAGAGATCATTCCTTCACAGGGTGGCGTTGCTCACTTGAAAGCAGGACGGAGTTATGAAATTTTCCCTGAAATCATTCCTGCTGTTTGTCAGCCTGGCATGCCTGGTGATCCCCCTGCTGCGAGCGCCTCCGCTGATGTCGCTGTTGGTCTTCGGGTTTGCTTTTGCGGCCGCCTTTCCAGTGACCGATCGAAGTCATTGGAACGCGATCCTGTTGGCCACTTTATGGGGGGTAGGCTGTTACACGATCCTGTTTATTTTGATGCCTTTCTTTCTGATCTTGCCCTTCTTCGATGCGGTGGCAGTCAATTTTAACCCGGCGAATTCGGTTGGTGAGCTGGCCCGTTGGCGAATTCAAACGGGAATCCTGATCGGCGGTTCGGCCGGTTGGTTGACCGGAATGGCTTATTGGAAATGGCGGCGGAAGAAGGATTACTCAGTTTCACCGATCCCCCGTCCCCTTGTGGTGGTTCCCATCCTGATGGGGATTTATGGGCTGGTGCAGGTCATGGCGTTTACCTGCCAAACGACCTTTGTCTATCGAAATATCGTTTTCCTTTCGGCCTACCATCAAGAGTCCGCGGTCGAGGCAGCGGCCCGCCGTCTAATGGAACAGACCTATCCTTTTGACGTCCAGCACTGGTTCGCGGTGCAGTGGACCGAAGAATACTTGGCCATCTCTTACCCTTCGTTAATTTTGGTCGGTTTGTTGGCAGCGGGCGGTTTGGCGGTCTGGTATGGGTGGCAAGCAAAAAAACCGAGCGATCAGGACCGTGCCGGGGACCCGTTTGGCGCCGATCCTTAAGCGAACGGATCGGCCGAATGGACCGGTCGGTTACTTTTCCGGCAGTCGATTCTGGTCGGAAAAGACGGCTGCCTCCGTTTGATTATCCATCGGTCGCTCGGCGGCCGACAGATCGTTCCCCCACAGGGAGACATTCCGGGTACCTTCCCGCAATTCGAGAAAGGTTCCGGTTCCCTGCTCGGCGCGACAGTCGCGAATGGAAGCCCGGTCAACCTGTTTGAGCGAAACGGTTGGTTGCTGCGAACCGGCGGCATGGCGACCAAAAAAACCGGTGATCTCCAGGTCGTTGACCTGCCAACAACGGAGGGCGGAACCCCATTCGGCCCGTTCTGGCTCATTCCACTGCACCCGTACCTGCCGCAAGGCGAGATCGTCCACGTACCGGAAAAACATGCCGTACGGACTGGCATTGTGAAAGCCGTAAATTGGGTACGGATAGGGCGGGTTCTCATTGTATTCACTCTGCTTGCCACCAAACATCGTGAAGCGAACATTCTGTAACGTCAGCCCCTCGACCGGTGATTCCGGGTAACCGTTGACGCAGACCAACCCGTTGGCCGTGGCCACCATATTGGAAATCGTGATGTTCCTGATTTTTCCCGCCGGAGGCAGATCCTGTCCGTCGTCGATCACGGTCTCGGTATAGACCGGAAAGGACCAGAGGTAAATCGCCGTCCCCCCGTTCTGGTAACGAGGGGAAGTCGATAGCACGATATTGTCGATGGCGACCCCATCGACCACGATTTCGCTCCAGACCCGGAAACCGATGCCGCACCCCGAATCCCGGATGGTGCTGTTGGAGAAGGTCAGGTTTTCCACGCCGGAGATCATCAAGGCCGTTTCCGACGTCTGCAGCTGACAATTGGTGATCGTCACATCGCGGCTCTCCCCCAGCACGACGATGCAGTCATCGCCGGTGACGATGTCACAATTGGAGATCGCCACACGCTGGCAATGCCAGAGGTTGATGCCATCGGTGTTCGGGCCATCGTCTTCGTAAACGCCGGTGCGGATACGGATCCCATCGATCACGATCTCGCGGCAATGCCCCATGGCGATGTTCCAGAACGCACCATCCCGGACCTGCACCTGGTCCAGGCGGATATGAGAGCAGCGATCAAAGCGGATCATCTCCTTGGTCCGTGACAGTTCGATCTCACCTTTCAGCCATTTTTCCAAACGACCGTTATCCCAGAAACGGGGGCCATTGCCGTCGATCACACCGGGCCCGCAGATCGAGATATGGTCGGCATCCTCGGCATACAACAGGTGGGTCTTTTCCGGGTGGTAGTCCTTCAAGTCGGTACTGCCGGACAGGGTGCTGCCCGGGCCGAGGTAGAGCGAGAGGTTCTCTTTCAATTGCAGTGTTCCTGAACGGTAGTTGCCGGCAGGAAAATAGACGGTTCCCCCGCCAGCACGCGCGGCGGCATCGATCGCTCGCTGCAAAGCGTCGGTTTCCAGGGTCACCCCGTCGCCCGTGGCACCAAAATCGATCACGCTGAACAGAGGTAGATCGGTATCGAAGGCTGGCGACGAGTCCGCGGCGGGGGCGGACGACGCGACCGGTGGTGGTTCACGCAGTTCGGATTGGCAACCGGGAGCGACGATTGCCAGGCAGATCAGCAGCAGGAGCTTCCGGTCCGCCACCGAGCGGAGCCCCCTGACGTGCTGTTTTGGATGGTTTCCCTGCATGCTGGCCCCCTGCGATCGCCGGTACGGGAACGTCGGATGGCTCCCTGCCTGTGAACTTCGCCCGGCGCGAAGATCGAGCTATACTGTTACCGGTGGAATTCAACTGCCAATCTTAACAGCCAATTTATAAACGTCCCGGTCGGCGAACAAGTCGGCCAGCGGCAAGTCTCCGTGAAAGGTGCGAAATGGGCCAAGCGGTAGTGGTGACTCGGTTTGCCTGGGCCTGGGCCGTCCTGTTCCTGGCCCTGGTCGGTCCCTTGCGAGGTGCCGAGGAGATAACGGTCTGGGCGACTGGTTCCACGGAAAAAATACGGGACCAGCAGCGCTCTGCCCTGCCCCACGATCACGTTTGGGATGCGCCGTCCAGAACCGTCCACCTGCAGGGGGTGCGCGGGGAACATCTCCCTTTCCAGGTGGTGGTTTCGACGGAACGACGCCAACTGAAGAACGTGAAGATCGAAGTCGGCCCCTTGGTCTCCGGTCAGGCTGAGATTGAGCCGGAACAGGTCGAGCTGTTCCTGATGCCGTTGGTCAATGTCTATGCTGCCACACAGGACCACGGCCAGACGGGTCGTTGGCCCGACCCGATGGTGCCGTTGGTGGAACCGTTTGATATGCGGTTTTACTGGTACAGCCAAAAAATCAACCATCAATCGGTGTGGGTCGATATCGAGATACCCGGCAATCAATCCCCGGGGACCTACCGGGGTAAGATAGGGGTAGCGGCCGATGGCGTCGAACCGGTCAGCCTCCATATCGAGGTGCTGGTCCACGACCTGCAACTCCCTGAACAACGGGACTTCCCGGTGCATATCGGTCTGTATGAAAACCATATTGCCCGTGTCCACGCCGTCGATCCAGGTGGGCCTGAATTTCGGGCGCTGTTCGATCGCTACCTCGATGAACTGTTCGATCACCAGTGCGACCCCAGGACCTCTCCCGGATTCCGCGGGGAGATGCAAAATGGGAAATACCGTGTGAAGGCGGAACGCCCCGACCTGGAACGACGTTTCCTGGAGCAGGGCCGATTGCAATTCTGGATCTCGCCAGTTCCGGGTGCGGTCAAGCGCCCCTCCCAACTCCCCTTTCCGAACGACTACCAGGAAATCGTGCGCCAACATGTACGGCAAGTGATTGAACATGCACGGCAAGCGGGGTGGTACGAGAAGCTCGGTTTCCATCTGCCGGTGGACGAACCGAATTCCGCGGAGGATTATGGCGCGGTAAGGCATTGGGCCGAATTGATCAAATCGGTGGACCCTGCCATACCGGTCGCGGTGACGGAACAACCGAAACCGGAAAATAGTGACTGGGGTTCCCTGCAGAAGAACGTGGACGCCTGGATCATCAACGGGAATTACCTGGCCTCGGACCGCGAGTCGATCGAGCAGGCCCGCCAGCGAGGAGACCAACGTTTCTGGTACATCAGTTGTGACCAACTCTACCCGCAGCCGAACCTGTACATCGATCGGGAAGCGGCCGACCCGCGGATTATCCCCTGGGTCGCCTGGCAGCACCAAATGACGGGCTTTCTTTACTGGAATGGGACGTACTGGGGCGAGGTCATCAACCCGTGGCGCGACCCGGTTACCTGGAAAACGCTCCCCTGCAACCTGCCAGCGGCGGGTGAAGGCTCGCTCTTTTACCCTGGCCACCTGGTGCGAAACTTTGCCGGGCAGCCGAATGTGGAGGGGCCGGTCGGTTCACTCCGGTTGAAACTGTTGCGGGAAGGTTTGGAGGAACGGGCCTTGTTGCAAATGCTGAGCGAGAAAATTGGCCGCGCGGCGGTGCAGCAGCTGATTGCGCCGGTTTGTACCGACATCCGGACTTTTTCTCGAAATCCAAACGAGCTGGATCAGGTAAGGCAGCGCGTGATCGAGCGATTGCTGCAGGAAAACAAGGGAAATACGGCTGAAGAGCCCCCAGCCCGTTGAAACGGCCGCGGATCGAACCCTTCCTATTTCCATGAAACGCCTGAAAAATTAGACTGGAAGACTTCAAATCTGAATCTGGCCTGCCCGCATCCTCGAAATCAGGCCACAGGGAAGAGATTTTTTCAAAAAGGAGTGTTCACTTGATTCGCGCGACCTCATCGATCCTGACACTGGTTTTCACCTTCAGCCTGGCCCTGCAAGAGAGTCGGGCCGACTGGCCGCAATTTCGGGGGCCGACCGGCAATGGACATATCGGCAAGATGAGCCACCCCCTGGAGTGGTCGTCCGAAAAGAATGTCGCCTGGAGTCAATCGATCCCGGGAGGCGGTTGGTCATCGCCCATCGTTGTCGGCGACCGGGTGTTCGTCACGGCGGCCGTTGACCCCGACAACACCAAGCCGATGGGCTTTGCCGGCGGCGTGCGCAACATGCGGGGCCAGAAACCGGAAACGTCGCTCGATTTCAAATTGCTCTGTCTCAATCTCGCCGATGGCAAGATCCTGTGGGAGACGAGTTTGGCGCAGGAAAAACCGAAGTACCCGATCCACCCCTCCAACACGTATGCTACCGAATCACCCACCTCGGACGGAAAACATGTTTTCTGCTATTTCGCGGCGATTGGTGAAGTGGCTGCGGTCGATATGGATGGCAAGGTTGCCTGGAAGACCAACATCGGATCATTCCCCAGCGGGAACGGTTTCGGGACCGGCAGTTCGCTCGCCTTGTACGGTGATCAACTTTTCGTGCAATGCGACAACGACAAATCTTCCTTTGTGGTGGCCCTCAATAAACAGGATGGAAAAGAGGCTTGGAAAAAGGAACGTTCATCGACCACCAGCTGGTCCACGCCGTTTCTCTGGAAGCGCGGTGAGGGAACGGATCTGGTCATTTGCGGTTCCGGAACGGTTACCGGTTACGATCCGGCGACTGGCGATCAACGTTGGCGGCTGACCGATGTCAGCACCGCCTTTACCGCCTCGCCCACCTCGGATGGCGAACGAATCTTTTTTGGTAACAGTGGTCCGATGAGCCAAGGGCCCCTGATCGCCCTCGGGCCGAGTATCGACGGAACCACCAAGCTGGATATGAATGACCCGCCGGAAGGCGTCGCCTGGGCCCAATTGCGGGCTGGTCCCGGCATGGCCTCGCCGGTCGTCAGTGGCGATTACCTGTACGTCTGCAGTCGGGGGATTCTCTGCTGTTACAACGGGAAGACGGGGGAACGTGTTTACAAGTCGAGGTTGCCCCGCTGCAAGTCGATCACGGCCAGTTGTTGGGCCGACGACGAACATATCTTTTTGCTCGATGAAGCGGGCAAGACGTTTGTGATCAAAGCGGGCCCGGAATTTGAGATTGTCGGTACGAATCAGATGGATGATCTGTTCTGGTCGACCGCGGCCGTCACGGACGGGGCCCTGCTGTTGCGGGGTGCCGAGAAACTTTACTGCATCCGCGCCCCACAGCCGTAGAGTCAGGGTGTGGCGGGCCGGGTGCGATTCCTGCTCCCGTCAATCGGAGCGTAAAAATTTCCGTTGTTCCTCAAATTCCTCGAGGTAATCCATTTTCCCTTGTTGCTGCTGATCCAGCCTTTGTTGCCAACGGTTGACCGGGGTTGTGTACCAGTCGATAGCGAAGATCAGCAGGGGCAAAAGCAGGGCGCAGGCGACGAACCAGATCAACGTATTGCGGGTCAGTAATCGTTTCCACATGGTTTGAGCCGTATGCCCTTGTGCCGCCTTACTTCGTCTTGGCAGGTTCGGCCGGTTTCTCTTTTTTCGGTCCGAGTTGCTTGAGCATCACATCGACCGCCTTGGCGATCTGTTTGTCTTCACCTTGCGCGGCCGACTGAGGGTCGTTCATGACCCGGTGGTCTGGTTCCATCTGTTTGTTTTCCAGGAATTCACCTTGCTTGTTCTTCATGCCAACCTGGGGAACGCCGACGCGCAAATCACCTGATTGGGACATTTCCCACCAGACGGCTGTCATCGTGCCAGGAACGGGCATGCCGACCAATTCACCAATCTTCAGGGCGCGGTAGGCGAAGGGGAATCCGTTGGCATCACTGTAATTCCCTTCTCCCATGACAACGACCGAAGGTTTGTTCCACTGGTCGAGTGAGTCGCCCCGGTACTCCCTGCCCCGCACATGCATCGTGACGTATTCTTTCCCCATGAACAGTTTGGCCAGATCATTGTGTAACCAACCACCGCCGTTCCAACGGGTGTCGACCACGATCGCTTCCTTGTCAAAATGCTGCCCCAGGATTTCGGAATAGACCACGCGGTAACTCGGGTCGTTCATGCCACGAATATGGACGTAACCGAGCCGCCCGTCGGACAACTTGTCCACCAGGTCCCGCCGGTTCTTGACCCATCGCTCGTACATCAATTGGCCTTCGGCGCCGGTAGAGATCGGTTGCATTACCTCGTCAAATTTGGTTCCGTCCGGTCGTTCGATACTGAGACGTACCCGTTTCCCCGCCTTGTGATTCAACAACTCGGCCAGATTCACCTGACCATCCAGGGCGACCCCATCGATGGCGGTCAGTTTCATGCCGGGTTCGATTGCGCTTTTGGCTTTCTGGAGAGGACTCTTGTCCAGAATTTCGACGATTTCAAGTGGGCCGGAGGTATCACTCAGGTCAAACAACAGTCCGAGCGCCGCAGTCCGGTCGCCATTCCTGGCGGGGGCGGGTCGGTAAGTGACGCCGATATGGGAGGCGTTCAGTTCCCCCGTCATTTCGGCCATCAGATTAGCGAAGTCACGGTTGTGGGCAATGGAGGGTAGTTTTGCCTGGTAATCTTTCTTCATTGCCTGCCAATCGATCCCGTGAAAATCGGGTCGATAAAACTTGTCGTTGATCTGTCGCCAGGAGTGGTCGAACATATAGGCACGTTCGGCGTCGGGCTTCAATTCCATCACGGCCTCGTAGGCGATCGGCTTGGCGCTATCCATTTTTCCCACGTCCGCCCAACTGAGACTGCTGCCGGACATCAGAAAGATCGTTTTTCCATCCTGGGAGAGAACGAACTCCGCTGGACCGCCGCCCAGTTTTTTAAGCAACTTCGTGCTATCTTCCACGAAATTACGCTCCCACAATTCGGTACCGCCGGCGTGGCTCGTGAGGTAATACATTTTGGTCGAATCGTCGTTGAGCGTGGCGCCCAAGATATTGGTCGAATTGCGTGTGAGACGGACCGTTCGGTCGTCCAGGTTGTCCCAATCGATCTCGACCGGGTCAACGGCATCTTCTTTGGTATCTTCCGCTTTCGCGTCGGATTTCTGGTTGGCTTGGCGAAGTTCTTTGGCCAGTTCGTACTCTTCTTTACTGAGGGTGAATTTGTCGTACGCATCCTGTGTCAGGAAAGTGGCCACGATATCGAATTCACGTCCCCAACTGCCGTGGTCGCGTTGCCCGTACCGGCTGCTGGCCCAATAGACCACGTCGCCCGATCGCCCCCAGCCAGGCACGGTATCCATGTAACCCGACCGGCTGATGTCGACCGGTGGAGCCGAACCGTCCGCCGGGAAAATCCCGATGTTGGTGATGAACAGACGATCGCGGGGGGCATAGTCGGCGATCAGCCACTTGCTGTCTGGAGACCAGGCGAAGGCGATGTCGCCATCGGAATAGGAATAGTTGTGCTGACGACCCAGCGCGACATGGCTGTCGCCACTGGCGCGATCCAGAACCTGGATTTCGTCTCGGCCGGAAAGGAAGGCAATCTGTTTTCCATCGGGTGAATAAACGGGCTGAAAACTATCACGTTCTGCCGAGTAAATCTCTTTCTCATCCAACTGGGTGGCGGTAAAGAAATATTTTTCTTTCTCGTCGGCGAGGCTCGCCTCGTAGAGTCTCCATTTGTCGTCCCGTTCACCGGCGAAGAGCAAGGTCCTGCCATCCGGGTGAAAGGAGACGCTCCGTTCCCGCTCCGGTGTATTGGTCACCCTGCGAGTCGTTTTGAAATCGCGACTGGTAACGAAAATTTCACCGCGGGAAACAAGGGCAATCTCTTTGCCATTGGGCGAGACGGCAAATTCACTGACGCTGGTCAGTGGAGTCGTCAGGTAATCGTTGGCATGGGTGTCGGTTTGAAAGCGGACGTTGACTCGCTGTGGATCTTGACCCGGTTCCTGTGTGTACAGGCCACCGTGCTGTGTGTAGGCAAGTTGTCCCTGTTTGGAAACCGAGAGGTTTCTGACCGGGTGGGTCTTGAATTCGGATATCGCTTGTTTGTTGTTTCCCTCGGCGTCCATTTTCCAGACGTTGAAATTATCTTGACCGTCCTCGGAGAGGTAAAAAATCGTCCCGTCGTTGGTCCAGACAGGGTCGTGATCACCGCCGGCAAACTGGGTCAATTGGGTGTGTTTTCCGGAGGTGAGATCATGTTTCCAGATGTCCCGAGCAAAAGCGGATCGGTCATGTTTGCGCAACGGAATCTCGTACGCCTTCTCATCGCGATAGACGACCTGGTTCCCGTCGGGGCTGTAGCGGGCCTGGGAACTGGCCAGGGTGGAGACCATCTTCGGCGTGCCGCCGGCAGTCGATACCTGGTACAGTTCGGCCAGACGAGTGGTGGGGAACAGGCTGGTGGCCGGACTGTCGGTGCGCCCCGACGTAAAGAGGACGCCGTCGTTGGTTGGTGAAAAATCGGTCGGGATATCATGGGCACTGTGGTAGGTGAGGCGTTTCGCTTTGCCTCCCTCGGCCGGCATCAGGAACAGGTCGAGATTGCCATGGCGATCGCTGGCAAAGACGACCTGTTTCCCGTCGTGGGACCAGACGGGGTGACCCTCCCAGGCATCGTGAATGGTCAACGGTCGAGCCGATCCGCCCGAAGAGGGAACAGTGTAAATGTCGCCCTGGTAACTAAACAGGATCGTATTCCCGTCGGGCGAGATGGCCGAATGACGGAACCAGTCACTATCGGTCTGGGCGCTGCTGGAGCAGGGCAAGAGGAGTGCGATCAGGAACAGCAACAGGGAGGAACGTCTCATGGTGTCATCTTTCTCAGTTGGAGCAAAGCAAGTTGGGGGCAGAAGGAACAACACGATCCTCGACCGCGAGTCGAGAGCCGGATGCCGCTTGCATATGGAAACCGATTCGGTATTGAAAATCCCGTATAAAATAGAATGATTGACAGTTTCATTCGGTTCAAGGGCCCCCCAAAGCAAAGTTCCTTTTAAAACGGTTTTTCAGTCGAATCGGTGTGCCTTGTCGGCCATTGGAAAACGATTTTTAGGGTTTCATGGAAACCCCGGTCACCTTGGCTGAGGTGACACGGGCGAGGAGCGACCATCGTTCTCGCCTTCGCATCGGTCCAGACCCGAACCGTCGAATGCTGTCAAATTCCTGTACATCCATCGGGGCGGCTTGTTGCCGCGAAACTTGCAAGGTAAACAGGGTATTCGCCGGGCTCCTTTGGCCCGTTTTCTACGTCAGGCTGTCGGCCCATGAAAAACGCTACGGTTACCGGATTATGGATTGGCGATCGACTATCACCCGTCGAACGTCTGTGCATTGCCTCATTCTTGCACCACGGTTTCGAATTTCAGCTGTATGCGCTGGAAGATGTCCACGGTGTGCCACCCGGGACGGTTCTGCGAGACGCGAGTGATATCTTACGCAAGGAGGAGTTGCGGCATATTGATTGGGAGGATCGACGCAGCATCCCTTATCTGTCTGACCTGTTTCGTTACAAATGGCTGTACGAAGAAGGCGGATGGTGGGTGGATATGGATACGATCTGCCTGAAACGATTTGAGTTGCCCGACCATCCGATCGTCGGTTCGGAGGGACGACCGGAAAGAAAAAACCTGTGGGAACGATTTCATGGCCAGCGCCGGTTCAAAGGGCGGACGTTTGCCAATATCGGTTTCCTTAAATTTCCGGCCGGCACGGATGTGATGAAATACTGTTCCGAACAGGCAGCGTCCATCCTCAATTCGGGTCGTTCGATCCGTTGGGGAGAGACCGGTCCCGCGCTCTTGAGGACGGCCCTGAAAACGTTTGGAGATACGGATTGGGTATTGCCGTGGCAAACGTATTGCCCGGTCCACCACTGGCTCTGGCGGGATTTGATCGAACCCGAGGCGCTCCATCGACTGCAGGCGTTGCAACAGGATCCCGAGGTCTTATGTGTCCATCTCTGGAACGAATTGTGGCGCCGCAACGGTGTCGAGAAATTCCAGGTATTTGGTCAGGATACCTTCGTCGGTTACCTGCTCGACCAATACAAAGTCGAGGCAGCCGCCGAATAAGATATGACGGGATGCGAAAGCACCTTGCGCCCTATCGGTTCGGTTTGTTTGGTTTTTAAACCGCCCCACGTAACGAACGTCAAACACGGACCGTACAACACGGACCGTACAACACGAGCCTTTCCGCCCGAAGGTTCTGTTGACCAACCGCCCCGGCCGCGTACGGCGGTCCGTGGGGGAGCTCGACGTTCCCGTCGCCCCGCTTCTTGATGGCAATTGTCGGGAAGATCGATTACCTTGAAGGGAACTCGCCGCATGATCCAACCGGTGCGAGCGAACGTTTGGCAGGTCGCAGGGCATGTTTCAACCTGTCCCTTCATGTTTTTCGGGGGCTTACCAATGAAACCGTTTCCGTTATTGATCTTCCTGATATCGTGGTCGCCCCTGCTGGTCGCCCAAGAGGTGCCGCTTCCGTATGCAACGGGCAGTGTCGATGCGTTCCTGAAAAACAACGTGGCGCATCAAAAGCCCTCGATCGTTCTCTACAACTTCGACCTCGAAAGCGGCTGATGAAACATTAAAAACGCGGGAGCCGTGTTGCTCCCCTCGCCCGAGTTGATGCAGCTTCATGAAACCGTTCCGATTTGCCTGTCGGGGCAGGAGTTGCCCGGAAACTGCGATATTCGGTACGGGCAATTTCATTATTTTTTCATGTTCAATGCGTCCGGAGAATTGACCACGGTCGTGAATATCTCAAGAGGGCTGGCGGATCGGACGAAAGAGGGCGTCTCCCTGCCCGACGCTTTTCTGCAGATGGTGGATGAATCCATGCAAGTGGGTGTCAGCCTCGATTCACTGGAACGGGCCTATCTGGAATCGAAAGGGAGCCCGTCCTCCTTTCAAAAGCTGCGCCACAAATTGAATGAAATGGAACGGATCGGTTCGATGCGTGTGGCTGCGTTGTTGCGTCGCCATGCGGACGACATGCAAGAACCGACCCGCACCCGTTTGCACGCTTTAGCGCTCGAGACGGCCGCGGTGAAACAACAGGTCATCGACAAACGAGCGTTTGAACACCTGGCACAACAGCTGGAGGGCTTTTTAGCGACGCACCCCGATCACCCTGAGGTGAAACGCCTGCTAACGGACTATGTTTTGGTAGCATTGAAATACTCGTTCGACGTGCGGCAACATTGTCAACAATTGGGCAACCGTTGGAAAAGTCAGGCGTCCGCCGAGAATTCGGAGGCCACGGTCGAAATGGTTCACCAATTGTTGGAGGTGTGCCAGGACCACCTCGCCTCGGTCGATCAGGCGATCAAAAACCTGAAGAGCCCGAACGGTTGGGAAGCGCCCCGTTTGTACGCCCAGAAAGGTGATGGCCCGAACACCTTGCGCACCTTGGAAAAGGCGATTGCGGTCCCGGTCATGAAACCGATCTACCAGCAATGGCGGGAACAGGCTGAGGCGGGGATTGAAAAAGACAGAAATTAAGTCCGGGCCGGTCATCGTTCGATGGCCGGGCAAAGAGGATGATCTCGATGAAATCACCCATCCTCCCCTGCCCTGATCACCTGCCCTGATCAAAGACGCGTGAAATTGGTTTACAATGGTCCGCGTTGAAGGTCCCTTTCCGCCGGCTCGGGCGAGCCAATTAGATGAAAACGGCCCCGTGGTCCCATTGCTTAAGGGCACGCCGACCGCATCGCATGACAGTATCGAGGTTTTTATGACACCTTTCGATTCGCTGAAGAAGAAACTGAAACGATTCAATGAATTCAGGCTGGACAACGTTTCCGTTGAAAAGTGTGAACAATTGCTCGACAACATCGACCAACAGTGCATCCGCTTGGAGGGGACGACGGATGAACTCTATGATTCTTCCCGACAGCGACTGGACCAGAATGACGCAACCGTCCTGGGCACCGTTCGGCACAAACTGGCGAGGATCAATGATGAAATGGATGGCCTGGCTCGATTGAGAAAGAAGATCAGCGATTCGGTGGAACGCCGGAAAATCCGCAGCCGGATGGCCGAACGAATCGGTGGGCCGCGTGTTTTGTTCCTGTTTGAGATGCTCATCATCGGCATGATTGTCGCCGTGTTGGTCCTGTTGGTCTATGATTTTGAAGCGGGACCGGATGAAAACAGGCCAGCCTTGCTGAGTTCGAGCAATATCTTCTGGTTCGATTTTTTCTGTTGCCTGTTTTTCATGTCGGAGTTTCTTCTTCGCCTCAGCAGTGCCGACAACAAACGGTTCGTCTGGAAGCATCACTGGGTCGATTTTGTTACCTCGATCCCAATTCCAGGGCCGGCTCAATTGGCCCGTTTCGGCCGTTTCGGGCGGCTCATTCGTGTCGTCCGGCTGTTGCGATTCGCCAGGTTCTTCTTCCTCCTGTGGCGGGGACTGGATGCCTTTCAGGACGTGATGGATATCCGGTTGATGAAAAAGACGATCAAGTATGCGGTGGCGATTACGTTACTGGGGGCGTTCCTGATCTATCAACTGGAAGGAGCAATCCATTCCGCCACCGGGAATTCGGCGGAAGAGGTGGGGAATTTTCCACTCGCTCTCTGGTGGAGTTTTACCACCGTGGCGACTGGCGGGTTTGGAGATATTTACAACCCGGAATCAGGTTATGGCCAATTGTTGACTGGCTTTCTGGTGATCACGGGGATGGTCCTGATTGGCGTTTTTACAGCGACCCTGACATCGATTTTTGTCGGGGAACAGGCGGAGGAAATTGAACGCCTTTCCGAGGATCTGGGTGAGCGAGTCGATGAAATCTCAGACAAACTGGACCGTTTGGGCCCTGCTCCCTGATCGGTCACGCGGCAGTTCGATCGCGGCTCCACGTTTATGGGTTTGCTTCGACAAATTCAGCGCCGTGCGCATATCGGGTGTTGACCGGTACAGACTGCTGACAGAGCGGACACTCATCGGCCGGCCAGGAAGGCAGTTTGATTTCGTCCAGGTAAACAAACGTCTCGACGCCCAGCTCCTCGGCGTAGACGTTCCCGCGGTTGATCCAAGTGGCGGCCGAATTGACCGTGCCACCGGCGGCGCGGACCGAATCGATGGCCAGTTGGATGGAAAACCCTGTGTTGATCACATCATCTACGACGAGAACTTCTTTTCCGGCGACGAATTCATCGAAGCCGCGGTGCAATTCAAAAGTCTGTTGGTCGTCGTGCCAGACCCGTTCGGCAAACACAAACGGCAGGTTCATGGCCAGCGCAGTGACCTGGGCGCAGATCAGCCCGCCGATAGCCGGCCCACAGATGACCTGGGGTGCGGGATGGAGTGTGGCACAGGCTTCGGCCAATAACTCACCTAGTCGAAGCGGGTGGCGTGGGTCGAGGTTGACCAGGTCCTTGGCGATCCAACCGGCTCCGTGACTGCCGCAGGCGTAGACGAAATGGTCATCGGTGATCAGGGAACCACAATCGGTCAGGATTTGGCGTGTTTCATCTGCTTCACGTTGCGACATCAGAATGCCCTTAAGATTGTAATTTCCGTATGGCCAACCGCCCACAAGCCAGAACCGCTAAACAGAGCTCCACAAAAAGAATGCCTGCCAGGCTGTAAATCCATAACAGAAAAGGAACGGAAGATGCCAGGATGACGACACCTGTAACAAGCTGTGCAATGTCATCCTTTAACACCAGTTCCCAAGTCGCGCCATCGACCAGGAATTTTTCGAGTAAGGGTGTGCTGATCATGGAAAACGTCATCGCCACGGCCATCAACATGGCGACAAAAAGCAGTTTCGGCAATTTTTCGTAGAGGCACTTCATCTGGATGATGACGGCCGCCAGAAACTCGTTGAAAATGGCGACGGTTTCATCGGTCCGGGTGACTCCGTTGGCTGTCAAACTGGTGAGAGTGATGCCGGGATTCCAAAAAATATAACCGATGGCAACAGCTCCCAACACCAAGGGGAGCACCGCCGTGGTCAATAACCAGATTTGCAAAATAAAGGCGGGTGTATCGGCGTCACGTCCCGAAGTCCAATTCATCAAGTACACAACCGAAAGCGACATTAAGAGGAGAGCTCCAGCGCAGACCAAAAGGGCGCCCAGGAGACGATAGAAAAGATTGGTGAGCCCTGCTGGAAGACTGGTGGAGATCATGACCTCCGTCGAACGGACCAGTTTGGAAGTTTTGCGCAGAACCCAAATTCCGACGAGAAACCAGACGATTGAAATCGGCGTCACGACGGCGGTCAGTACCTGGGACAGATCCTCTTTCACGAAACCGATAAAAAGACCAAACCCGGCAGCCAGCAGGGCGATGGTGATGTAAACGTATATCATCCGCTCATATAATTGATCGGCCCGAGCGAGATTGACCTGCCGCGGCTGGGCCGACTGTTTAATTTGAATCCAGGAATCGATCGTGCCGAGAAACGGTTCTTCGCTCGATTCTTCAGTCGCTGGATGCTTCTCCTGGATTTGGAAATGCTTTTCAGCGGTTGCTTCCGCCGCCCGGCCAGTTTCTTTGATTTTTGATTTTGTTTTATTGGCGTCGCGTTTTTTCTCCTGTTTCTGTTGCTCCACTCGTTCAAACACCTGGGCAAGTATTACCGACGCCTTTCCCCACTGGGCGGAATCGGCGCGGCGCACAAAATCCTTCTTTTTGAGTTTGCGGTTTCGTATCTGTTCCTGGATCTGTTGCAAACTGTAAGGGCCGGACTGTTGGCCTGTTAGTTCGTCCATCACGAAAAATTGCATGGCGGGCATGTCAGTTCCTGTCGGAAAATTTGGTCACGCAATGGCGAAGGTGACGGTCTCAAGGAAGGCGAACGTGTCCCAGGACTTGCGGCTTCTTCAGCGTGAGCAACCAGCTTTGCGATAGCTCTTTGCAACGGACCACCTTCCAGCCCGGATTTTTCTGTTCGGCTTTTAAGATGGCCTGCGCGGCCGAAGGGGAGGTTAATTTCGAGATGGAAACCGTCCGTTGGTTGAAACGGACGGGTGTCACTTCACTCTCACTGACCCGTAATACATGCGTCGACGGTGAGCTGGCAAGGAATGACAGACAGACGATCAGTGAGAGCAGGATGGACCCATGGGCAACGCGGCAGGTTGGCATGGCATTCTCCGGTATTCGGGACGGGCAGTCTTTCCATCAATATATAGAACGGCGAGTGTTCCTTCTAACAATTTGACAAAAACGCCCGTTTTTCGGGCAGAACGGCGGACGTATCCGGGAATCCCGCGATTTAAAGTCCGATTCACGCCAATTTTGGTCAGACCGGGACGAATACAAATTGGAATCCCTGTTTTTGCTGGAGTTGGGTCGATGACAAACCTTTTTCGATGGTGGATGGTCAGGTTTAGCCGTTTCTTACCTCTCAATGCGTTCCCGGCCCGGGCTCACGTCGCGATTTTCGCCAGTATTCTTTTGGCCGCATCGGGGATCTTGCCCGAGGGGATCAGTCTGATGCTCTGCCCGGTGGTCTGCCTGGCGGTATTGGTTGGTTACCGCGTTTCCCGTGACGTGTCGTCCTCTTCTGACTGATCACGCTCTCCGTTGGACGACGTTCGTTTGGCG
>JAKVBG010000044.1 GCA_022447605.1 Mariniblastus sp. | reverse complement strand
TCGCCGTTGTTGTCGAACGTAACACTGTTAAATCGACCTGTGATATCGACTTTGATCGTGTTGCCGACTGGATTCGGGTTGGGTGAAATCTGTTGGGCGAATACAACAGACGGACCGATCAGTAGACAGACGGTGGTAACGGCCGATAGACATTTCATCGGTGCGGTTCCAGGGAAGTGATTCAGGCATCCCCATGGTAATCAGGCGAAACCCCCGATGCCAGAAGCAACCTGGAAACCGTGTGGTTGGGTGTCCGATTGAAGGACGCCCGGCGGCCGATGCAACGATAGGTGATCACTTTGCTGATCACTTTGGGCCAAAACAGCCTGAACACCGGGGAAAAGAGAGAAGGTAATACACCCCAGAGGATTCGAACCTCTAACCTCCTGTTCCGTAGACAGGTGCTCTATCCAGTTGAGCTAGGGGTGCCCATTCTTATTGAAAGAACTCAAAAATTCTAGCAGACCGACGCGGCAACGCAAGATCAACCGGCGACAGCTGAAAACGGCGTAAAACTCGGACGCCCAGCCGCTCGGGGCCCGGAGCTTCCAAGTAGACCTCCACCACCCTCGCCGCCGAACCTGGCCCCGGCGAAGCGTTCACGATGTTTGTCGATCGGTCGGCCGCCGGGGATGCGCATAAAAAAAGCGTGCCCCGCGACGAGGCACGCTCCTATTTCATTTTCAACGTCTTGTTTCCATTAGCTGCAGCAACCACCGCAACGAGCGCGGCGTTTGCCAAAGCAGTGAAAGAGTCGACCGTGGTGACCGCATCGCAGGCCACAGCGACGTGGCACGCAACAAGGATCACAGCAAGGCTCGACGTCACAGGGATCACAGCATTTGCGAACGCAAACAGGAACCTGGATCGTCTTGGCGACCCGCTGGCAAACCTGTACGGGAACTTCCTCGGTGTACGTTTCAGGAACGCAAACCGTGTAAGTCTGGGTACGGGTTTCCGGCTTGCACGTCATGACCGTAACCATCCGCTTCTCTTCCTTGGGAACCATCACGCAGTAATTGCATTCGCGTGTACGTTCTTCGTGGCGATACTTGGTCACCTTGCACTCGCGCGTGCGAGTCTCGGTCTTGCAGGTCACGACGGGAACCATCCGCGTTTTGGTTTCCATTCGCTGCTTGCAAACTTTCACCATGCGGGTCTTGGTTTCCATACGCGTCTTGCAAACGTTGACCATCCGCGTACGGTCTTCGCAGCGGTACTTGGTCACTTCGCAAGTGCGAGTTTCCATCTTCGTTTTACAAACGGGAACCATTCGCGTGCGGGTTTCCGTACGGCATTTGTTAACGGCCACTTCGCAGGTCCGCTCTTCCATCCGCTGCTTGCAAACCTTGACTTGGCGCTCACGTTGCTCGGTCTTGTATTCCGTGCAGGTGACCATGCGGGTTCGCTGTTCGGGAACCATCTTACAGACTTCGTAAGTGTATTCCTCCGCTTCCTGACGACAGCGAGTGACGGTGTAAGGAACTTTTTCCTCGACCATCTTCGGAACCCAGACGCGACAAGTGACGGTCTGCATCTTCGGTTCACAGTCGTTACACGGATCGTTGCAAGGATCGCATCCGCGCCGGCAACTATGCGAAAACAGCCCTCGCAGGCCGCCTCGACTCGTACGACAGGGAACTTCCTTGGTCACGGTTTCCCAGCTACCTTCGTCACGACAGACGGTACGGTGCAACGTTTCCTGGTAAGGGACGTTGACCATACGAGTGCCGGTCTTGGTTTCTTTGTGGGGAACACAAACCGTATACGTCTGTTCCACTTCTTTCTTGACAGGGACGCGACACGTATAGGTCTGGGTGACTTCCTCGGTGTAAGGGACACAGACTTTGTAGGTACGGGTCTCGGTTTCCGTGTAGGGAACTTGAACCGTGTAAGTCTGTTCGACGTTTTCGGTGTAAGGAACACAGGCGTTGTAGGAGACCGTTTCCTTATAAGGAACGCGCACCTGGTACGTCTGTTCGACCTGCTCGGTGTACGGAACGCATACCTGGTACGTCTGCTCGACCTCTTCCGTGTAAGGCACACAAACGTTGTAGGTCACTTCGCGTTGCGTGGTTACCGGCACCTGGACGGTGTAGGTCTGCGAGACCGATTCGGTGTAAGGTACACAAACGGTGTACGTTTCCGTACGAGTCCGCTGTTCGGGGACCATCACGGTACAGGTCTGTTCCTGTTGGACCGGGACCTTGACGTTGACGGTCACTTCCCGCGTGCGGGTCTCGTTGCGATAACGGGTACGCGTCACGGTGCGCATTTCCGTCACCATCTGGTTTTCGTAGACGGTACACGTTCGGTATTCGACGGTACCATCACAGCAGTCGTCACCCCCGGTACAGCAGGGGTTGACCACGGAACTGCAATAGCAGTCACCGCAAGGGCTGGCGACTTGGCCACACCCGTACGTTTCTGCATGAACGGCGAACGGCGTTGCTAAGGCAAAGCAGACCGCGGCCATCATGCCAAGCATCTGTCGCGACATAGGAATCTCCTTGGATCAAGACGTCTCTGAAAATGAAATAGCGCCGTTCTGCACCCACCGTAGCGCAAACTTATGGCGTGAGAAGATCCGGTTCCTCCCTGGAAGATGCGTTTTGATCAGCATCTTTTGTGGACCCCCTATTTAACCTAACCTGCATATTTTAATTATTGAAAGGGAGCTGTCAACAATCTTAAACCGCTAGATCGAAACAGCTTAGGAGCAGAATGGGCCAGTTTTCGACCGCCACACTCGCCCAAATCTTCGCCACCCACGACTGGCAAAACCACGTGAATTCGGGGGTACTGCGCGACGGACCGCGACCGGGCGCAGTCAAACACCTACCCGCTCAGAGAACGGGTAGGTGTGAATGAAAAAAAACAGGTTGTCTTCCGCCCGGGGAAAAACGCTCGGCGGCGTTGGCCGGCGGTCGGGAATTAGTCGTCTTCCCCTCGTTCGCCAAACTCCATCCAGAACTCAAGTTCTTCGTCGACCGGTACGGCATCTGGCGCCGCGGTCGGATCATTCTGGACATCAAACGTCTGCTTGAACGTCTGACCGTCGACCTTCAAGGTCAACAGGTAAGTCCCGGCCGGCAGGGTTGGGCCACCAAATCCGCGTCGCGGGCCGCCCCGTCCGCCCGGCCCACGACCGGACGAATTATTGGACGAGCGACGGAGGTCCCAATCGACCGTGTGCAGACCTTTGCCGGTTTCGAGTTCGTCGAATTCCCGAACCACATCCCCTTTCACATCGGTGACCATCATTTCCACACTTCGAGCCCCTTTGCCCAACGAGTAATGCAGCTTGGTCGAACCGGGTCGATTTTCACCCGTGAAGTATCGCGTTCCATGATTTCCGCGTTCCATACCACGTCGCCAACGGATCACGTTGTTCGGCTTGTACAGCACGGCATCGGCCGAAACATTGTCCTTGCTGAATTGACGCAAACCGGAGATGTCGGCGATCCAGAGCGAACGACCATGGGTCCCCACAACCACCTCCCCCGAAGTCGGGTGAAAGGCAAATTCGTGGACAGCTACGGTGGGCAATCCACTCAATCGTGTCCAGGTTTCACCCCGGTCGATCGAGGCCCAGGCACCAAATTCGCAACCGAGCAGCAACAGGTTCTCGTTGACCGGGTCCTCTCGCAGGACGCGGACGCAACCGGCACTGCTGGGCAGGTTACCCCGAATCGACTTCCACGTCTTGCCGTAATCTTCCGTCACGTAAAGGTGTGGCTCGTCGTCGTTGCTGCGGTGTCCATCGAACGATACATAGCAGCGACCCGCATCAAATTTCGAGGCGTTGAGAGAACTGACCCACCGCGGGCCTGGCATCTGGTCGGCCAAAGTCCCACCCGATTTCGACGAGCTCCTGGCCTTTTTGTCGTCCTGGGAAGCTTTCGACGATTCGGAATCGCTGGAGGCTTCGACCGTTGCCGGACTCGTTCGTTCAAGTTCAAAATTCATCGTGAAGGTACCACCATTGAACTCGGCTTCCCCTTCAAACGACTTCCCTTCCACCTTGCCGACGAATTCCAGCGAGAAACGGCCCTCGGCCAACACGCTCAGTTCTTTCGTCTGGGGATTATAGGTTCCCTCGGAAATTTCACCGTCGAATCGATCGGTCGAATAACTTCCGACGATCTCCTTGTTCGATTTCCGCTTCAACTCGACGGTCAGATCCTGTTCACCGCGACTGGAGACCATCACGCCGGTCCATTTACCGGAAATGACGTCCTCATCCGATTTGTCGGCCTCGGCCGATTTGTCCTGCGGCGCGGGAGCGTCTTTCTTATCAGCTTCCGCTTTCTTATCAGCTTCCGCTTTCTTATCAGCTTCCGCTTTCTTATCGGCGTCCGCTTTCTTATCGGCTTCGGCTTTCTTTTCAGCTGCGGCTTTCTTTTCAGCTGCGGCTTTCTTTTCAGCTGCGGCTTTCTTTTCAGCTGCGGCTTTCTTCTCAGCTTCCGCTTTCATCTTCTCAGCTTCGGCTTTCTTTTCAGCTTCCGCTTTCTTTTCAGCTTCCGCTTTCATCTTTTCAGCTTCCGCTTTCTTTTCGGCTTCCGCTTTCTTCTCAGCGTCCTGCTTTTCAGCGTCCGCTTTCTCGGTCTCCTGGACTGGTTGCTCTGGTTGCGACTTGGTTACCGCCGGGCTGGCAACTTTCGTTTGCCGGGCGGTGAAATCGGCCGTCATCTGTCCATTGCCGGCCGTCATATCCCCGGTCATCTCTTTCCCATTGACAACCGCTTCAAAATCGAGCGAGAACTGGTCGTTTTCAGCCAGGAAATAGATTTTGTTGTTCTTGACAACAAATTCCCCTTCCGAGATTTCCATCGTTCCCTGAGGCGATTCAATTTCGCCGGAAAGCTGGTTCTTTTCATCGATTACGATGGTCAAGTCGAACTCGATTTGACCATTGGGCAAGTTCTCGTTTTCGACCACGCACTCCCAGGTACCAGCAACCGTCGGCTCATCGTCCTGGTTGGCTGGCGCCATAAGCAAACCGTTCACTAACAGCGACCCGGTCGGTGCTACATTCCACAGGGTCGTTTTCGGCGCGGAGGGTGACTTGTCACGCTTCGCCTTGAAATCGACCGTGAACTGGCCATTGCCGGCCGTCATCTCGCCGGTCATTTCATCGCCCTTGATCGTGGCCGTAAATTCCCGGTTCCCTCGATCACTCTCGAGGACCAGCATCAGTTCACCCTTTTCAGCATTGAATTTGCCTTCACTGATCTGGGTCGAGCCACGGCGACTATCGACCTCACCCGTCACTTTGCCCGAGGGATCCCATTTCAGCGTCATCGTTACCTGGGGGGCCTGGCCTTCGGTAAAGCGATCCGATACGAGCTCCCCTTTCCAGGTTCCGCTCACGACATCGTCGCCGGCCGGCTCAGAACTATCCGAGGAGGTGGAATCGTCTTTATCTGCTTCTTTATCTGCTTCTTTATCTGCTTCTTTATCTGCTTCTTTATCTGCTTCTTTATCTGCGTCCTTCTCGTCGTCCTTCTCGTCGTCCTTACCCGATTTTTTGACACTGTACAGCGGGGTCCAATTCGTCCCGCCATCTTTGGTCATCCAGACCGCGCCATCGGTCGTACCGACATAGAGGATGCCCGGTTCCTTGGGAGATTCGGTCAGAGCGCTTCCGGCTCCCTTGTCCGAGTTGGTGATGTCGGGGGAAATCGCCTTCACGCCGTTCCCTTTCTTGACCGACCGGAAGACATAATTTCCTGCGCTGTAGTGAATCTGCGAATTGTGTGGCGACAACAGGAACGGGGTCTTCCAGTTAAACCGGTAACGCACCCCACGGGCCTGCGGCCGGATAAAGCCGCGCTCGCCGGTTCGCATGTTGATGCTGCCCATGCCGCCATTTTGACTTTCGAAATAGATCTGGTCGGAATCATTCGGATCGACCAGGGTGACAAACCCGTCACCACCGCCGACGCGGTACCAGTCCGAGTTAATCGGTCCGGCCCCGCCAGGAACGTGTGCCGGGCCACCCCAGGAACCATTGTCCTGCAGCCCGCCGAACACGTGGTAATTATCGCGCGTATCCAAACCGACATGATAAAACTGGCCAATGGCGATGTGGTTGAGATGATCCCAGTTTTCCATCCGGTCATTGGTCAAGTGGATACCACCGTCGTTACCGAGAATCATGTGCCGTCCATCGTCCGGATCGATCCAGAGCGCGTGGTGGTCGACATGGATGCCATCCGAACCGCCGTCCCCGGTAAACGTCTCCCCACCATCCTTGGAGCGGTAAAGAGAGGTTCCCAGGACATACATGTTCTTGCGATCGGTCGGGTCCACGCGGATCTGGCTATAATACATCGGTCGCGGGTTGAGTGTATTGATACGCTCCCAGCTGGAACCGCCATCTTTCGACAGGTAAACCCCGCCGTACTCTTCTTCGTTCTCCTGGCCCTGCTGGCCTTGCAGGTTGGCGGCCTGACCACCCAGCGTTCCGGTGAACTCGCTACTGGGCGTCCTGGCACGCCCTGAGCTCGATCGCCGTCGGGGTTTCGGGTATTCGCCCAATTCCAATTTGATGTCGACCGGCTCCCTCTCCCTGGAAACAACCAATTTGACGACATCGCCCGCCTTGTGCATGCGCACCTGCTTATCCAGGTCCCGCTTGGAATGGATCAGGGTCCCATCGACCGAGATCACGATATCCCCTTCCTGCAAACCGCTCTTTTCGGCCAGCCCATCACCGGTGACCCGGGTGATCCGGGCACCAAAATCTTCCATGTCCTCAGAGCGAAAATCGGCGTAGGCCGCGCCTTCCGGACGTTGGGCAATCTTTTCGGATTCAATCAGGGCGACCACGTACTTGGGGTCTTTTCGGTAATAATTCAGACCGATCCGCCCCAATTTACAGCTGGGCAATCCCTCGGTGACCCGCTCAAACGTCTCACCACCGTCGGTCGTTTTATAGATGCCGGAACCTTCTCCGTATTTTTTCATCGGGTCGTTACCATCAAACCCGTCTCGCTGCCTTTCGTACGTTGCGACCAGCATCTCGTCCGGGTTCTTGGGATTCATCTGAAGATCGATGACACCCGTCTTGTCGTCCACATAAAGAATCTTTTTCCACGTCTTGCCACCATCGGTCGTCTTGAAAAGGCCACGCTCTTCATTCGGTCCCCACAGTCGTCCCAGTGAACCAACAAACACCACGTCATTGTCATCGGGGTGAATCGCCATGCGACCCGTCTGGAACGTCTTCTTCAATCCCATGTTCTTCCAGGTCTTACCACCGTCGGTTGACTTGTAGACACCGTCACCCCAGGAGACACTGTTCCGCGGGTTCGCTTCGCCGGTCCCCACCCACACGAGGTTCGGATCGCTCTGCGAAACCTGAACATCCCCGATCGAGACGGTCGCCTGGTCATCGAACTGGTGTTCAAAATCGTGGCCGTTGTTGACCGTTTTGATCAAACCACCTGAGGCCGAAGCAGCCCACCAGATATTGGGGTCATCTTCGTAGACGGCGATCGACGTGATTCGCCCGGACATATTGGCCGGCCCGATCGAGCGAAAGTCAACTTGCTCGGCCCAATCCTTGGGCAGACTCCCACTCTGGCTGAAGGCCTGGGAAGCCAGGACCAGCACCAGACAGACCGGTAAAAAACGACATCCGGACAACAAGACGGTAGACAGCGATTTCATGAATGACTCCAAGGTGTCAACAGAATTAATATTGCGGTGCATGTTAAGACAAATCTGCGGGTCCAGCCGCTCGATCTCGCCGAGGGGCGACCCTTTTCAATACTAACAGCAGGGGATGGGCCATTCAAACGGCTAGCTAGAGTTTTCCCGATTTTGGCTGGACCCCAGCCGGTTTTGGGCCGATCCTGTCAAGGTTAGAATGGTACATCCGGAATCAACTGTACAATTGCCTTGACATGAACCCTTCGCTGGATCGATCGACACGCAAACTGCACCGCTGGGGCGCCATATTGACGCTGCTGCCGTTGCTGATCGTCATCGTGTCCGGCCTGCTACTGCAGGTCAAAAAAGAGGTCCCCTGGATCCAACCCCCCACCCAGACGGGTAGCGAGGGAGACCCGCACGTCAACTGGGAGACGATTCTGCTAACGGCCACACGCAACGAGGCCGCCGAGGTCACCTCCTGGGACGATATTGACCGTTTGGATGTGCGGCCCGGTCGGGGATTGGTCAAGGTGCAGTGCAACAACAAGATGGAGATCCAGATCGACCTGGTGACCGGCGAAGAACTGTCGTCGGCCTTCCGGCGTTCGGACCTGATCGAATCATTGCATGATGGTTCTTTTTTTCACGACTCGGTCAAACTCTGGATTTTCCTTCCCAGTGGCCTGATCCTGCTCGGGCTCTGGTTTACGGGCGCCTACCTCTGGTGGCTCCCGATTCGGTCGCGGCGCAACAAGAAGCGCCGGATGGCCGAACGGGCCAAGCCGTAGTCCTGCGCCGCGCTACCTGCCGGGCCGGACCTTGGACGCGATAGCCGTTTCTACCCAGCCTGCCACCGTCCAATTGCAGACCGTTGCAGAAACGTTAAGAATGGCGGGCGCGGACGGTTGATGAACCGGCCGGTGTGAACCGGACTGGATCGAGCCGCGACGGTCCACATTCCACGCAACCACTGTAATAGGGCAAACACGACCATGGCTGTTCTCGTCACCGGGGGAACCGGGTTTATCGGTCAGAAACTGATTCCACAACTGGGAGATTGCCTGGTTACCAGTCGCCATCCCGAGTCGGCCGCCCGAAGGTTTGACGGGCTGCCAGTCCAGGTCATTCCCTGGGACTCGGCGCGAGAACCGCTCAAGCTGCCGCCCGATGCACCGATCGATCATGTCATCAACCTGATGGGCGAGTCGATTGCCGACGGCCGCTGGAACGCGGCCAAGAAGCGGAGAATCCTGGACAGTCGGGTGGAGGGGACCCGCGGCCTGTTGGCCGGACTGGCCGAGTTGGACCGACCGCCCACCACGCTGGTCTCCACGTCGGCCATCGGCTACTACGGAAACCGGGGAGATGATGTGCTGACCGAAGAGGCGGCACCTGGCAGCGGTTTCCTTTCGGAGGTCTGCCAGCAATGGGAACAGGCGGCCCAACAGGGGTCCGAACTGGGGATGCGGGTCGCCATCATCCGCATCGGCATTGTGATGGGCAACGGGGGCGGGGCCCTGGAAGGTCTGTTGCCCACGTTTCGCAAAGGTCTGGGTGGCCGCCTGGGTAACGGCAAACAGTGGATATCGTGGGTGCATATTGAGGACCTGGTTCGTCTCTTTGCCTGGGCCTGCCAGAATTCCGACATCCAGGGACCCGTTAACGCCACAGCTCCGCATGCCGTCACCAACGCCGAGTTGACCGCCGCGCTGGCCCGGGCCGTCAATCGACCCGCCTGCCTTCCTATCCCGCGCATGGCGCTGCGGCTGGCGATCGGCGAGTTTGCCGATTCTCTTTTCGAGTCGATCCGCGCCGTTCCGCAAAAGGCGACCGACCACGGGTTCACCTTTGATTTTCAGGAACTCGACGCCTGCCTGGCCGACCTGTTACCTGACCGATCCTCGACGGCAGGCTCGGCATGACCGATTGTCTCGCCTTTGATTGTCTCGCCTTTGATATTGGAGGGGCCAACCTCAAGCTTGCCTCCAACAGGGGGTTTGCCCTGCATCGCCCCTTCCCGCTCTGGCAGTCACCTCAACGGTTGGCCGACCAGTTGGCGGAGATGCTAGCCGCGCAACCTGCGGCCGAGCGAATCGGCGTCACCATGACCGGCGAACTGGCCGACTGCTTTGAATCGAAACAGGAAGGCGTCCGCTCGATCGTCGAGACAAGCCGGCAAGTCCTGGGAAATGACACACACTTTTATCAACTGACGGGTCAATTCGTCCACGCGGCGCAGGCCATGGAAGATTGGACCCAAACGGCCGCCTCGAATTGGCATGCCCTGGCCAGCTGGGTCGCTCGGCAACAGACGTCCGGGTTCCTGGTCGATATCGGTTCCACCACGGTCGACCTCGTTCCCTTTGAAAACGGAGTCCCCTGCCCCCGTGGGAGCACCGACCTGCAACGTTTGGAACAGGGAGAATTGGTTTACACCGGTGTCGGCCGCAGCCCGGTCAGCTGCCTGCTCCACTCGGTTGCGTTGGAGGGCCAGGCAGAACTACCGCTCGCCCAGGAACTGTTCGCCACAATGCAGGACGTCTACCTGCTGGAAGGACGTTTATCACCCGACCCGGCCAATTGCCAAACGGCTGACGGTCGGCCCTTCACGGTCAGGGCGGCGCGGCAGAGAATTGCCCGCCTGCTCTGCGCCGACCCCTCCGAATTGTCCGCCGGCCAGATCGGGGCCATCACCCGCTCCGCGGCCGAAGTCCAGCGGCAGCGACTGGTGGCCGCGTTGCAACAGATCGTGGCCCGCCACCCGGACCTGCCCCGCCAGTTTGTGGTGGCCGGCCAAGGAGAATGGTTGGCGCGGGAGATCATCGAATCAACGCTACCAGGCATGCTACCGATTCACTCGGTGAGCGAACTGGTTGCCGACGTGGCCACCGATTCCCAATCAGCCGAAACCGGGAAACCGGCGGACCTGGCGGACCCAGCCGGGCGACCTTCCGAGTTATCCCGCTGCGCACCGGCCTATGCCGTGGCCTGCCTGTTGGGAGAACCGCAATATGCATGAGCCGCCGTGCCGGGTCATCAAGGTGGGGGGCAGCCTGCTCGATTTTCCTCCCACAGCAGATCGTCTGCGCCACTGGCTGGCGGCCCACACCGATCGGCGCCACATCCTGTTGGCCGGTGGGGGAAAATTGGTCGACCAGGTCCGGCAAGGGTACCGGCAGGGACTGGTTGACGAGACCGAGGCGCACTGGATGGCCATCGAATGCATGTCGCTCACGGCGCGGTTGCTGCAACGTTGGCTGGAAATTCCCTTGGTCGCGCACCCCGAACAGGTCGCTGCCTCGCCCGCTGCCAACCTGGTGATGGATGTTGAGCCGTGGCTTAAGCGCGGGTCCTCGTTGCCAGTCGGCTGGTCCGTCACCAGTGATTCAATCGCGGCCCAGTTGACGCTCGATTTGGGGGCCGATGAACTGCTCCTGTTGAAATCGTGCCCCATCACGCCAGCCACTGTTTCCATCGATTCACTGATCGAGCAAGGGACCCTCGACCGACAGTTTGGCGAGTATTTGCACAAAATCGAATCGATCGGCCTGCTCGACTTCCGCCGGCCCGGCTCGCCGCTCGTCTACCCGGACCGGGCTCGATCTCCCGTTTCTGAAAATCCGAGTTGACTGCGGTCGTCGCCCCGCTGGAAAACCGGTACATTGACGGCGTGGGTTCGCTCGCCATGACGCGGTCCCGATCCTTGTCTGAATGTTACTACCGGTTTCCGTGGAAAACCGTGTCGCAAGATCCGAGACACGGTTCTAAGAATGGGAAGCATGCCGTGACGCCGATAACGATTCAACAACATATCCTGCAAGAACAACAACGGTTCCCCGGTGCTTCGGGGGAATTCTCCTTTCTCCTGTCAGGCATAACGCTGGCCACCAAAATGATCCAGGCCAAGGTCCGTCGCGCCGGGCTGACCGACATCCTGGGAGACGCCGACCAGGAGAACGTCCAGGGGGAGATGCAGCAAAAATTGGATCTCTATGCCAACGAATGCCTGATCCAAAGCCTGAGTTCCCGTCCCAGTGTCGGAATCCTCGCCTCGGAAGAGGATGAACAACCCCTGGTGATGCCCCACCAGTCGATGACGGCCAAATACGCCGTCGTTTTCGACCCGCTGGATGGTTCCTCCAACATTGACGTGAATGTCAGTGTCGGCACGACCTTCTCAATTTTCCGACGCCCCGAGGGGGCGGATTTTGACGACCCGACCCGCTGGGTGCTACAACCGGGACGGCGCCAGATTGCCGCCGGCTACGTCGTTTACGGATCGTCCACCGTCATGGTCTACACCTGCGGCAACGGGGTGCACGGGTTCACACTCGACCCGGCCGTCGGCGCCTTTGTATTGAGCCATGAGAATATCCAGATGCCGGAACAGGGGAAGTACTACTCGGTCAACGAAGCGTACATGGATCACTTCCCCGATCATTACGGGCGTTTCATCGCCGCCCTCCGCCAGGGGCTGAACGGTCAGAGTTACAGTTCACGGTACATCGGTTCGATGGTGGCCGACTTTCACCGGACGTTGCTGCGGGGCGGCATCTTCATGTACCCGCCCACCAAGGCGCACCAACACGGCAAGTTGCGCCTGCTGTACGAGGCGAACCCGATCGCCATGATCGTGGAGCAGGCCGGGGGGCGGGCCACGGACGGGGAGAAGCGAATCCTCGACATTCAGCCGAAGGGGATTCACCAACGGACCCCCCTATTGGTCGGTAGCCCGATGGAAATCGCCGAATTCGAGCAGAACTACCAGCCGCAGAAAACGGGACAGCCGACGGGTTAGTGTCAGGGCTCGGTTCGACGGGACGGTTCGAGGGTCCAGCCGGCGCGGTAACCGCGCCCCAAAAATCGCTCGGCCTCGGGCGCATTGGGGATTTTCATATTCTTGGCATCCCACTCCAGCTTCGTTTGCGCGCGGTAGGCGACGTTCCCCAGGTGGTTCGCCTCGGTCAACGGCCCGGAGTAGGCAAAGTGACAGAGTGGCTGGGGCCCCTCCCCTTTGCAGGCGCGAATCCACTCCGCCTGCTGACCGGGTGACGGTTCAATCCAGGGCTCGGGGGGTTGGAAGCCCATGAATTTCTCTTCCGGCAGCAGCAGGTATTTCCCGTAGTCGGCCAACAGCATCCCCTCGTCGCCGATGAACAGCGTGCCGCTGCCCCACTGGGGGATTGCTTTCTCACGCCAGATCTTCGGTTTCTCGGTACCCTGGTACCAGGTATGTGTCAGCGCCGGGTAACCCTCACCCCGCGCCCCGTACGTGTATTTAACGCTCATCGAGGCGGGCGCGATATCGCGATGCGGTGGCGGCCCACTGAGAGGCTCAATTGTCAGCGGGGCATCGAGTTTCAAGGCCCACCAGGGAAGATCGTTGAAGTGACTGCCCAGGTCCGACATCGTGCCGTTGCCAAAATCCCACCAGCGGTACCAGCGGGGTCCGGGGAAATAGACCGAGTGAAAGGGTCGGGCCGGCGCGGGTCCCAACCAGAGATCCCAGTCCAGGATCTCGGGGACGGGCTGCGCTTCTTGCGGAGTATCCTGGGTCGATATCAGATCGCGATTCTTCTTCGCATCCTCGGCCGTCTGCCAGCCCCACGCCCGGTTCACCCAGGTGTGGACTTCATGCACCGGGCCGATGGCGCCGGACTGGATCAGCTCGACCACCCGGCGATAGTTCTGACCGGCGTGGATCTGGGTCCCCATCTGGGTTTGCACCCCCGCCCGGGCAGCCGCCTCGGTGATGATGCGGCACTCGTGCACATCGCGCGTCAAAGGCTTTTCACAATAGACATGCTTCCCGGCTTCCAACGCCGGCAGGGTGGCAAACGCGTGGGTGTGCTCGGAGGTCGACACGACCACAGCGTCGATGTCGTCCAGTTTCTCGTAGAACTTCCGCAGGTCCCGGTAGGTGCGGGCCTGGGGTGCGATCTGTTGGGCCCCTTTCAAACTGTTCTCGTTCACATCGCACAGCGCGATGATATCCTCACCGGCACACGCATTCACGTGCGCTCGGCCCCGGCCACCGACACCGATCAGGCCGACGCCAAGTTTCGAATTGGGGGAGCGACAGCTGAGAAAGGCCGGGGCGGCGAATGACGACAGGCCGGCCGCCGAGGTGCCGACAAATTCCCGTCGGTCAAGTTTCCTGGTCATGTTCGTCGGTTTCATGATCGATCCTTTCGCTGTTCGGCCAACCAAACCGGCCCCGCTTTGGGGCGACCCGTCGAGAGTCAGCCCGAGTGGCCCAGTCAGCATCAGAACGTCGTTGGGCAGAACCGACAAGCAGGGGAACGTTCCGTGGCCCGGGATTCAACTCGTTTCTACCGGCGCGTCACCCCGACGGCCATTTTTGCCTGCTCAGGGTGAACGGAAAGTTGCGCGGAACCCTCCCCCATTCAGGGGTCCACGGCCGGTTTTTCACACAGCTCGGCCGCGCGCCGCAACCATTCCTGGCCGTCCAATTCCCGGATCAAGCCCTGCAGGCGGGGACTGACAAAGACCCGTACTTGCTTGACGAAATCGTCAAATTGGCGGCGGGCCAAGGTGTTGACGACCGGGGATATCTCGCCCAGCGGACACGACTCACCCGATTCCCCCTGGGCAACTTCCACCTGGAACTGCACCTCCAGGCCAACCGGCGGCGCATCGATCAGGACTTCCCACGACTCGATCGATTCCCCGGTCTCCCGGGCCAACAGTTCCGCCAGCCGCGCCCCACATTCGACCAGCCAGCCATACGGCTGCTGGGCGATCTGACGATAGGCCGGTTCGTTTTCAAAGCAACTGAAACTGGCCCACCGCTTGTGGAGCAGGCGACGGGGACCGAACAACCGCTCCAGCAACGGATGGCTGGCTGCGGGGGTCCCGGGGGCGGTCATCCGCTGCAACAGGGCCGCCTCGTCATCGGCGATCCAATCCCAATCGTCCGCCTCAGGCCGTGTGGCAAACCAGTCGTAAAAGGCGCGCTGGAACATGGCGGTAGCGCTGCGGACGGCGTGGTGCCAGTAAACTTCGCTGAACATGACGTAGCGGGCAAAAACCATCAACTCGGCCGCCGTCCTCCCTTTGCCCGTAATTGCAATCCCATCACCCGCCCGGTTCAGCACCAGGCTGCCAATCAGGCGCGGGGCATCAAAATTCCGACCATACGGAACCCCGGCATGCAGGCTGTCACGGTACAGGTAGTCCATCTTGTCCACATCGATCGGCCCGGAGAGGATCGACTGCAGGATGCGCGTGGGCACCGCATCGGCCGAACCGACCAGCAGCTCCACCACCTCGCTGGGCGTCGCCTGCCAATCGTTGCGGATCAATTCACTCAGTTCATCGCCCTGGATATAATCAGCCGCCACCGATTCGTGCGAAGGAATCCCGGCGATGGCCAAGTCCTCGATCGGGTGGCAGAACGGCCAATGGCCGATGTCGTGCAACAGCGCGGCCAGCAGCAGGGCCTCGACTTGTCGGGGACTCACCCCTTCCAGTGCCCCCACCCGGTTCAGTTGCCGGGCAAAAAGCAACGTGTTCCGGTAAACCCCCAAGGAATGTTCGAACCGGCTATGCCTGGCACCGGGGTACACCAGTGAGACCAGGCCGAGCTGGGGCAAATTGGCCAGCCGGCGAAAGGCGGCCGAATCGACCAATCGTTTGATCCGATCGGTAAACGGGACATCGATCTGGTCCGGGATCCGGATCACGTGGGGAGGGCATTCGAGTGCCAGCAGTTCCGGAAGTTCCGAGATATTGTCCATCGAGCGCTCCATCCGTGCGGGTCAGCCCATCCAAACCGCACCGACAAAATTCTGCAGATACGGGCCAAGGGCACTGATGGTGGTCGTATTCAACTCCTGCCCCTGCTCATTCGTGCCGGGAAAAACACCGACGCCGACGATCACGCGGGCCAACAGGCAACAGCCGAAATACATGCCAAAATGCAACAGACCGATCAGGTAGTCGAGATCGAGTGAAAACATCCCGATCGCTGCCCCCAAGGCCAACATCCCCACACCGGCGGCAATCCAGGCCCCCAGGCTGTAACCATCAAACGCATATTCCATCAACGGGAACAACGCCCAGAGCAGAACATACAACACGGAACAGACGGCCACACGCAGGATGAGTGATTGACCCATAAAACGACCCCGCTCCTGGTCGCGGAGAAACGTGTAACCGCCGAACACGGTCGGCACCGAGATGAACAGCGCGCCCACCACGAGCAGCAGGCCTGAAAGTTTGCCAGGGTCATCCACCATCAATCGAACGATCAACGAACCGGCAAAAAACCCGAGCACCGTCACACAGATCAGGGTAATCTGCACGCCGGACAAGGTCGTCTCATCCCGCTCGATCGGAGCCAACGTCGACTTGCCCTCCGCGTCCTTCGGCCCGGATTGATCCGGGGCGTGGATGACCACCTCGTCTTCCTTGTTGGGAATTTTGATGACCTGTTTGCACTTTGGGCAGGGCCCTTCCTTGCCGGCATATTTTTCGCTCACATCGAAGCGTTTGTGACAGCCTGGACAGGTGACTCGAATCGTCATGGAATCTTTTTTTCAGGAAGAGGAAATAAAAACAGGCAACCCGCTCGTTTAAAACGGCCAGAAAGGCTTCGCGGAAAAGCCTTTGCCAGGCCGACTAGATCATGTCCAACAGGTCATTTTCCGTCACCAGTTCAAACCCTTCACAGACCAGGGTGTGTTGGCCCAATTCCACGTTGTCGACCATCAGCGCGACCACCGTATTTTCACCCTCCGGACGTACCAACAGCGGGTACGTCTGGATCAGGTTCACCTCGGCGTGCAACAAGGCGGTGCACACGGCGACCAACGGCTGCGGCGAGGGGGGGAGCTGCACGCCTATCAGGTCGTGTTCGATCATCGCCAAACCGGCCCGCTCCAGGATTTCCCGGCCCTGTTCGGGATGGGTCAGCACGAACCTGACGATGCTGCATTCCGTGGAATCGATGATGTTCATGGCCACGATCCGAGAAGGTGTGTTCTCGAATCGTCTCAGCATCTCTAGCAGCATCCCGATCCGGTTTTCCAGGAAAACCGTAAATTGTCGTAGGGTGGGATAATCGCGCCCCCGCATCGTCTCGAATTCAACGGTGGAGTCGGAGTCTTCACCATAGCTCATGGATTTCTCGTCAGAAAAAGTTAAGTTAACGTCCTGTGTCGTATTGTCCGGTTGCCGCGCTCGGTTAATTTCGGGCGTTATTGTACCCCAGCCAAAAGTGAAAAAACGTAAAAAATCACATGTCCAACGTCAATCCACCAATTTCCGTACCCCGGGAACACCAGACCGACATCCGCGTCCGCTACCAGGAAACGGACGCTCAGGGCCGGGTCCACCACGCCAATTACGTGAAATACTTCGAAATTGGGCGGGTCGAGATGTTGCGTGCCAGTGGAACCACTTATCGCCAGCTGGAACAATCGGGCCTGTTACTCGTCGTCGTCGACCTGAAATGCCAGTTCTTTGCCGGCGCGCAATACGACGATTTGCTGCTGCTGACCACGCGAATCAAGCGTTCCCGCGGCGTTCGCATCCAGCACACTTACGATTTGACCCTGGACGGCGAGTTGATTGTCCGCGGTGAAACCACAGTCGCGGCCGTCGACCCGGAAGGAAATGTCGTGCGCCTGCCCAAATGGCTCCGCCTCGATTCCTGAGCCGATCCAGCGCCACCCCCTGCCAGGGAACCGTTCTTTAAGGAAACTGAATTTCCAACCCTGATTCAGTGAAAAAAACCGGCCTTCCGGCTCGGCGCAAAACGCTATCACTTTTCTTTTCCTGTCGACGAATATTCACGGTTTTCGCTCGCTTCACACCGCTTGTCAAAATTCGGAAAACTCTTCCGTTAACCTAGTTAAGGTTTTCCGATTCCCGCCCTCTCTCTCAACGCATCGTCGACCGGTTTCCGAAGAAAACCTTTGTACCCAATTCACCCGTCCGTCTGCGCGACCCAGCCCAGCCGACAGCGGGTGACGATGACCCATTGAAGACAAAGCGAACCCGTATGCCCTCTCGTTGCAGCTATAAGACCCAGCTGTTGCTGCTGTCCATCTGTGCCATGCTCCTGCCGGTGCCAACGTCCCGCGTTGACGCCCAGGACCGTGAGACACCGTTGGTCAAGGCCGTGGCCAATGTTCGGGCTGCCGTCGTCAACCTGCGTGGACGAAAAACCGTCAGTTCCGACGCTTCCAGCCTGTCGAGCGATACGGTCAAGCAGGTCAATGGAATGGGTACCGGGGTCATCATCGACCCACGCGGTTATGTGCTGACGAATTACCACGTCGTAGACGGCGTTCAGCAGATCCAGGTCACCACGGTTGAAGGTCATCAGACCACCGGAAAGCTGGTGGCCCACGACCCGGAAACCGACCTGGCAATCCTGAAAATCGAATCGGACCGTCCCCTGAAGACGATCGAAATCGGCACGTCCTCCGATTTGATGCTGGCCGAGACCGTCGCCGCCGTTGGCAATGCCTACGGTTACGAACATACGGTCACCGTGGGCATCATCAGTCAGCTGGGGAGAACGGTCCAGGTCAATGACGACCAGATCTATCGCAACCTGATTCAGACCGATGCCCCGATCAACCCGGGCAATTCGGGCGGACCCTTGCTCAACCTCGAAGGGAAAATGATCGGCATCAACGTCGCCGTCCGCATCGGAGCCCAGGGAATCGCCTTCGCCATCCCGGCTAACGACGCGATGCAGGTCGCCTCCGATTTGATGAAAAGCGTCGGGGCCGACCGGCTCACGCACGGATTGGTGACCCGCACCGTCTACGAAGACCACCAGCCGAAGTTGATGATTGAGGAAATCCGGCCCGAAAGTCCCGCCGCCGAACTCGGTCTGTCATCCGGTGATGTGATAACCCGGATCGACGATCAGAATGTCGCTCGCTGCCTGGACCTGCAATGTGCCCTGCTCGACCGCGCTGCCGATAGCACGCTGCAACTCGATATCGTACAACCGTCAGGTCGACGCACCGTACAACTCGTGCTGGCCCAGAACACTCAGACGATCAGCCGTATCGGCTGGAAATCCCTGGGAGTATCCGTTTCACCGGTTACCGAAAACGAGATGGCCAACCGACACCCGAACTACCGCCGCGGTCTGCGAGTTATCGAAGTACGACGGGGAAGTCCGGCCGAAAAAGAGGGAATCCTGGAAGGCGATATCCTGGTGGCCATGCACGGCTGGAAAACGGAAACCATCGAAAACCTGGAATACATCCTGCAACAACCGGATGTCAAAAGCCGTCAGAACTTCATGTTTTACATCTTGAGAGAACAAGAACCTTTTTGGGGTCAGATGCGAATTGCTTCGGCTTCGCAGAAACGGTAGCGCAGGGCTGCTGCGAATTCCGCGCCGTGCCTCAAAGGTTCCGTACAAAAAGTCGCCACGTCCGCGTGGCGGCTTTTTTTCGTGCCTTCCCCACAGGATTCTGTGATGCCACACCCCGACAGCCATTCAAAAGGGTGCTGCCCGGGTGTTACAATGATTGACCTTGGCAAGATAAAGATCCAACCTCTCGGATCGGCATGCTGATCGGGAACACGGTACCAACAGAAATGCAGGAACAGGAAATCATCGACTGGATCGAATCCGCCTGTCACATCCAATCGGATGTGGTTCAACTGGGGATCGGTGACGATGCGGCCATACTCACCACGGGCAAGCCGACCGTATGGACCACCGACCAGATTGCCGAGGGGACCCATTTCGATCTCGATCTTGTCAACCTGGAACAGGTCGGTCGCAAGGCGATCGGCGTCAACCTGAGTGATCTGGCGGCGATGGGAGCCCGGCCCCTGGCCGCCTTGCTGACACTGCAACTCCCCCTCCATTTCACTGACCGGGAGGTTCACCCGCTGGTCCGTGGATTGCTGGCCTGGCCTGAGCGATTCCAGTTTCCCATTGTGGGGGGAGACACGAATCGTTGGGACGGTCCACTGGTGGTTGGAGCCACGCTGCTGGGCGCTCCCTGGATCGACAGGGACCAGCCTAACCGCTTGTGGACCAAGCAGGGGGGCAAACCGGGGGACGTGATCTTCGTCTCCGGTTCTTTCGGCGGCAGCCTGTTGGGGTCGCACTGCGACTTTGAACCTCAAATCGACCTGGCCGAGTTCCTCTGCCGGCACTACCCGGTGTCCGCCGCCACCGACGTTTCCGATTCCCTGGCGCTCGACCTGGCCCACCTGGCCCGAGCCAGTCAGACCGGGTTTGAAATCGACAGTCGCCTGATACCGATCTCCCCCAGTGCCGTGGAACGTTCGGCCACCACCGGGACAACCGCCTTGGAGCACGCCCTGTACGATGGCGAAGACTTCCAGCTGATCGGTACTGTGCCTGGGGAAGTAGCCCAGGCGCTGGAACAGGAGAACCGGCTACCGACCCCTTTCCGCCCGATTGGAAGGTTGACGGATGAGGACAACTTCAGGATCATCGATAGCCACGGCCAACGGGAATCGCTCGTCATCCACGGTTACCAGCACTAGGAAAACATGTCCGTCGAAACACTTTTGATTCAAACGAACGATGAAAACCAAACCGACCAACTCGGCAGGTTCATTGGCCAGTCGTTGGTGCCCGGCCTGACGCTGGCGCTCGATGGCGAACTCGGTGCTGGCAAAACCAGGTTGACCCAGGCGATTGCCAGCGGGCTGGAAATCCCGCCGGGTCAGGTCAACAGCCCCACCTTCACACTCAGTGTACCGCATACGGGCCGACTCGCGCTGCTGCACGTCGATGCCTACCGCATTGCTCAACTGGAAGAAGTCGACGAACTTGATCTGGACGAGTGGGTCGAATCCGGGGGAGTCCTGGTCGTCGAATGGGCGGAGCGCATCTCCCCTGCCCTGCCACCTGTCGATCTCTCGATCGCGATTGAAACCCTCTCGGCGACCGAGCGCACCTTCCAGCTGTCGGGTCTCACCGCAGCGGGTGCCACACTCGTCCAACAGGTCGGACAGAGCCCCGCGGGCAGCGATTGCTGATCGGGATTTGGCCCCCTGTCTCCGGAAGCCTGGCCAGCCCGGATGCCTGGCAAGCCGCCCTAAGGTGCCGGTTCGTTGGGAACTTCTGACGATTCCTTTGTTTCTTCCCAGTCGGGACATTCGTCGGCCGGTTGCTCACAGACCGAGCAGGCCGTATCGCCAGCCTGGCCCGAACCGGCCGATAACCCGCCACAGGAGCCCTGGATCGGTTTGTGGCCAAAGATCGCGCCGACGGCCATGCCCAGGATCGCAATGCCAAAGACGACCACAGCCCCCAACAGGGCGGGCCAGATCGATCCTGATGATTGACCCGTCTCTTCCACCAAGGCGGGGGCGGCCAACGGGAACCCGGGGGTGGAAAAGGTGGAGAAACCAGCCGATCCACCTTCGCTTACCGACTGATCCCGACGGACAAAAAACCCGGTGATGTTCTGGTCGCGGCAGAAATCGAGGCACCGCTGCCGCACGTCTTCACCCTCTTGCTGGCCGGCTCCCAAGACCATCAGCGCCGTGGCCAGCGCATCGGCCGTCATGCAACCATCGTTTGCCCGGTTGTCCTGCACCACCGACGACGACGCCAGGCCATACTCAACCGGTCGACACGTTCTCGGGTCGATCGTATGCGAATACCGACGACCATCGATCAACTGGAAATTCCGATAGTCCCCCGAAGTCGCCAATGACTGATTTTCCAAGGCGGCCACCGCCAACACATCCCGGCCGGCTTCGGTCGGTTTTTCAATCCCGATCCGCCAAGGTCCTCCCTGCAGGTTGTCACCGCGAGTTCGCACTTCTCCCCCCACCTCGACCAGGTAATCCGTGACACCGGACCGGTCCAAGGCGCCAGCCACCTGATCGACCGCGAACCCTTTGGCAATCGCCGACAGGTCGATCTGCACTCCCGCTTTCTCTTTCTTCAGCGCCGGTGGTTCCTGCCGAACCGACAACTTGCCATAGCCAACCACCGCCCGCACCTGCTGCAACTCTTTTTCACTGGGGAGCTGAGCCGTTGCCTGTTGCTGGGCACCAAAATTCCAGAGGGCAACCGCCGGGCCGACCGTGATATCGAACGCGCCGCGCGTGACCTGGCTGATATCGATGGAACGTTGTACGACCTGCGCCGTCAACGCATCGACGGTGAACCAGTCTGTGGAATCCGAGCGATTGAAGCGGGAGACGTCCGAGTCGGCGAGGTAGGTCGACATCAACCGATTCACCTGCTGCAACTCGGCATTGATCATCTGACGGGCCGTGTCTTGGGGAAGTTTTTCTGTCGACTCACCACTCACCACCACGCGGTACTCGATCGGCCCCATCGTGCGGCCGGTGATTTCGAATGACTGCGCGTTCGCACTGGCTGACAGGCAACCTGCCAACAACAAAAAAACGACCCAGCTGCACCAGGCAACCCGATCGTTTCGTTTCATTCCCAGGACCAATTCCGCCACGTCAATCTTTCTTCTCTTCCAGGCGCGTGCCATTGAGCAGTCCCGCCTTGATCAGGTCTTCGAAAGTCATTTTTTTCTTTTCCACAACTTTCAGGACTTCATTGAAGGAGATGACCATCTGTTCTTCATAAGCCTTCTGCTGTTCCTCGCCCGCTTCCTGAGCCGCTTCGTACTTCTTGGAAATCTCCTGTCCCTTGAACTCGTCGGCAAAATACTGGCCAAACGCATTATGGATCGAGCGGTCTTTCGAATTCGGGTGACACGTTTTACAGGAAACGGTTTTCAATCCGTAGCGAACCTCGAGCGGCTCCTTGTAAACGTCGTGTGCCGACAGGGAAGAAACCGAGCAAGTAAACAAAAACAGAGCGGCAGCCACCAGCGCGATGAAATTTCTCATTGCAATTCTCGACGTGTTAGATCCATGTTCCCCCCAGGGCGACGTGACCGTCGGGGTAAGCCCCGCAAAAGGACTTCCGTCCCAGGGACGTTTCCTACAGTTTTTCTATCGGCAACCGGCCACAACCGGTTTGCCCCATTTTAACACGCTGGGGCCGGAAACTGCTGATCTAGCCGCCAAAGTCGTCGAAGGCGATATTTTCGGGCTCGACACCCAGGTCATCCAGCATCTTGAAGACGGCCGAGTTCATCATCGGGGGCCCGCAGATGTAGTACTCGATATCTTCCGGGGCCTCGTGGTTATCCAGGTAGTTGTCCAGCAACACCTGGTGGATAAACCCGGTGAACCCATCCCAATTGTCTTCGGGCAACGGCTCGGACAGGGCGATGTTAAAGGTGAAATTGGGGAATTCCTCTTCGATCTTGCGAAAATGATCGATGTAGAACAGTTCTCTCAAGCTGCGTCCGCCGTACCAATACGTCACCTTGCGTCCCGTTTTCAGGTTCTTGAACAGCTCGAAGATGTGACTCCTCAGCGGCGCCATACCGGCCCCACCACCGATGTACACCATCTCGGCCTCACTCTCCTTGATGAAGAATTCACCGTATGGGCCGGAGATCATCACCTTGTCACCCGGCTTGAGATTGAAGATGTAGGACGAGACCTTGCCGGGAGGTGCGTCGGGGAGCCGCGGTGGGGGCGATGCGACCCGCACGTTCAGCATGATGATCCCCTTTTCCCCGGGGTAGTTCGCCATCGAGTAGGCGCGAATCACCGACTCGTCGACCTTGGAATGATAACGCCACACATCGTACTTGTCCCAGTCTTCCTGGTATTCCTGTTCGATCTCGAAGTCTTTGTAATCCAGTTCATGGGGCGGCACCTCGATCTGGATGTAACCACCCGCTTTGAAATCGACATCCTCGCCGACCGGCAGTTCGAGCACCAGCTCTTTGATGAACGTGGCGACGTTGTGATTCGAACGGACGGTGCATTCCCACTGCTTTGTTTCGAACGCCTCTTCGGGGACCTCCACGACCATATCCTGCTTGACCGCCACCTGGCAGGAAAGTCGATAACCTTCCCGCGCCTCGCGCTTGTTGATATGTCCCGTCTCGGTGGCCAGGATTTCACCCCCCCCTTCCTCGACCTTGACCAGGCACTGGGCGCAGGTCCCGCCGCCACCGCAGGCCGAGGAGACAAAGATCCCGGCATCGGCCAGCGCACCCATCAGTTTGCCACCCGCCGGTACGGAGAGTTCCTTCTGTTCATTGACCATGATTTTGACATCACCGCTGGCAACCAGGTACGACTTGGCGATCAAGATGATGACGACCAAAGCGGTCACGGTCCCTACAAACAGGGCAACGCCGATCAGGATTTCGTTTATCCCACCCATTTTCTACTGCTCAACAAAACTCGGTCCGATTAACTCAACTCGCCGGTTTCCCGGCCCTTCCATCCATGGGCGATCAAGGCTCAATCCCGCTGAACGCGAGAAAACCGAGGGCCATCAGGCCGACGATCATGAAGGTAATCCCCAGGCCACGCAGGCCCGGCGGAATGTCACTGTATTTCATTTTCTCCCGGATCCCTGCCAGTGCGGCAATCGCCACGGCCCAACCGAAACCGGATGCGATCCCATAGCGAATGCTCGACATGAAGTTCAGGTCGTCGGTCGCCATGAACAGCGTTCCTCCCAGGATGGCGCAGTTCACCGTGATCAGCGGCAGGAAAATCCCCAACTGGTTGTACAGGGCAGGGAAAAACTTATCGAGCGTCATCTCCAGCAGTTGAACCATCGCCGCGATCACGCCGATGTAGCAGATCAAGCCAAGATAATCCAACTGCAGGGGGATCAGGATGTTCCGCAGGATCAGGTTGTTCACCGGCACGGTGATCGCCTGCACCACGATCACGGCCACACCCAAACCGAGGGCCGTTTTGACGTTCTTGGAGACCGCCAGGAACGTGCACATACCCAAAAAGTAGGTCAGCGCCAGGTTCTCGACGAAGGCCTCGTTCAGGAAGTTTCTAAATTGGTAGGACAGGAATTCCATGGTTACGCCTCCTCCACCTGATCGGTCTTCCAGGTCCGCAGGCCCCAGATGAAGATACCGATGATGAAAAATGCACTGGGTGAGAGCAGCATCAGGCCGTTCGGCTCATACCACCCCTCTTCCCCCTTGGGCAAAATGGTGATGTTCAACAACGTACCGCTGCCGAACAGTTCGCGGATCGCACCCACCACGATCAGGATCAGACTGTACCCGAGTCCGTTACCAATCCCGTCCAGGAAACTGTCACGGACCGTATTCTGCATGGCGAACCCCTCGGCCCGACCCATGATGATGCAGTTGGTAATGATCAGCCCCACGAACACCGAGAGCTCTTTGCTGAGGCCGTAATTAAACGCCTTGAGGAACTGTTCCACCAGGATCACCAACGAGGCGATGATCGTCATCTGTACAATGATCCGGATACTGGAGGGGATCCTGTGCCGAATCAGGGCGACCCCGGCACTGCCAAAGGCCGCCACAAAAATCACGGCCACCGACATCGTCAGCGATTTATCCAACTTGGTCGTGACGGCCAGGGCGGAACAGATCCCCAGGATCTGCAACGCGATCGGATTGTTATTAAAAATCGGGTCCAGGATCAGTCCCTTGGCACTCGTTTTTTTAGCCATATCAATCTACCTCCTTCTTGGAGGGGGTCGGTTGAGACACCGCTAATTCTTCCTGTTTATCAAGTCGTTTGATGAAAGGGCCAAAGCCATCTGGCCCCATCCAGAATTTCAACATGTTCGTCACACCCCGCGACGTGATCGTCGCCCCCGACAGACCGTCGACCGCGTACTCGTCATTCGGTTCGGCCGCTCCTTTGACCAAGTGGATCTCCACATTGCCATCGGAATCAAAAATCTTCTTCGGGTTATCCGGGTCCCGCCAGAGCTGTTTCCACCACGGCGCATCCACCTCTCCACCCAGACCGGGTGTTTCAAGATGCTCGTAATACGTCAAACCGGCGATCGTATTCAGGTCATTTTTGACAGCAATGAAGCCCTTCAGAATCGACCAAAGCCCCTTGCCCCGTACCGGAAAGACGTATTTCACGACCTTGCCACTTTCGTCCTTGACCAGGTAAACGTGGGAATACGTTTCAATCTTGCTGACCCCGGCAATGTTCTTGTCGTCCGGGACCTTCGTCGCCAACCCGCTGTCGAGCGATTTCGCATCCTTGGCGGTTGAGATCTGGTCGTAATCCGTCAAAGCCTCCTGCACGCTGCCGAGCTCTTCATCGGTGTCGACCAGCTGCTGGGCCGCCGGCTGTCCGGTCTTCAGATCGATGATGATCGGATCGACGCGATTGGCGAACAGGTCTTCCACTTTCTGGGCCGAGTTGATTTCGTCCTTCGGGAACCCTGCCGCTTGCAGGATGTTCTTTTTCATATCGAGTTCGATGTTCTTCTGCTGCATCGAACGAAGCCCCACCGCCGCGCCAGAGACCAGCAGCGAACAGACCAGGCAAACGCCGATGGCAACGATGAACGTATTGGCGATACTATCGCGCTGCATAACGAGCCACCCTCCGTTTGATATTCGCTTGGACCACAAAGTAGTCGATCAGCGGGGCAAACACGTTGGCAAACAGGATGGCCAACATGATCCCCTCGGGAAAGGCCGGGTTGACCGACCGTACCAGCACCGTCATGAATCCGATCAGACCCCCATAGATCCATTTGCCGGTTCGCGTCATCGAGGCCGACACCGGGTCGGTCGCCATGAACACGGTTCCAAAGGCAAAACCGCCGATCACCAGGTGCCATAACGGCGAAATCCGCATCACAGGTTCGGATGAAATGAGGAACAGCAGGCTGGAAAACAGCGTCATCCCAATCACCACGCCGGACATGATCCGCCAGGAACCGATCTTGGCAAAGATCAGGATCGCCGCGCCGATCAGACAGCAGAGCGTCGAGGTTTCACCGACCGAACCTTGCATATTACCGATAAAGCAATCCCACCAGGTCGTGGCGGAGCCAGGTTCACCAATTTGGCCCACAATTTCCGAGGTGGTAATCGTCCCTCCCCCTTCCGGCACCGGGGTTTCCGCAATCTTGGCCAGCGGCGTCGCTCCGGTGTAACCATCCACAGCCGTCCAGACGCCGTTACCACTGATCTGTTTGGGGTAGGCAAAGTAGAGGAACGCCCGCCCGGTCAGGGCCGGGTTGAGGAAGTTCCGGCCGGTACCGCCAAAGATCTCTTTGCCGATCACCACACCAAAGGCAATACCGAGAGCGACCTGCCAGAGCGGGATCGTGGCAGGCAAAGTCAGAGGAAATAGCATCCCGGTCACGAGGAATCCCTCGTTGATTTCATGGCGACGAATCACACTGAAGATCAACTCGCAGGTCCCCCCGACCGCCATCGTGACAATGTAGATCGGCACAAAGAACAGGGCGCCGTGAATGATACAGGGAATCCAGCTGCCCACATTAAAAAAGGAACCCGGGTTCTTCAGGTAGTCGATTCCGATCGCATCCAACACCGAGTATCGCCAGGTGCCGTGCCACAGGTTTTCACCAAAAGAATCGTAATGCAGCTTGTACTCAACGGCGGCATCGCTGCTGGCCGATAGTATTTTTTCTGCCTGGTAGCCCGTATTGTAAAGAGCCATCAGGATGCAAGGGATCAGCGCCACGATGACCATCGACATCATCCGCTTCGTATCAATCGCATCGCGCACATGCGTTCGCCCGCCAGCGACTTCTCCCGGTGTAAACAGGAACGTATCGTTCGCTTCGTAAAGCGGGTACAGCTTTTCGAGTCGACCCCCTTTCTTGAAGTGGGGTTCGAACCTGTCGAGCAGTTTCCTTAAAAACATTCGGGCTTATCCTTCTTTCTCGATCCGTTCCAGGTTCTGTCGGAGAATCGACCCGTAATCGTATTTACCCGGGCAAACAAACGTACAGAGGGCCACATCTTCCTCGGACAATTCGAGGCAACCGAGCGACTGCGCCAAGTCCGTATCCTCGGTGATCAACGCCCGCAGCAACTGGGTCGGCAACATGTCCAGCGGCATGACGCGTTCGTACGTCTCCACCGGGACCATCGCCCGCACGCTGCCACCCGTACTGGTCGTCATGTCAAATTTTTTGCCGGCCGCTATGCTGCCCGCATAGATATTGGTCACCGAGAACTTATTGAACCCGGGCCCTTGCCAGCCGAGAAACTCCCGCTTGTTCCCCTCTTCCAGGACCGAAACCTGCAAATCGTAACGCCCCAGGAAATTCAGCGGCGCTTCGGAGGTATGACCATTGAGGATCGAACCGGAAATCACCCGGGCGTTGTCCAGATCGACCCGACCCTGCACGAGCTCGTCGATACAGGCTCCCAAGCGGGTACGATACAGACCGGGGTCTTCCACGCGCGGCCCACCCAGGGCGACGACTCGCTCAGCCATCAACTGGCCCGTCGTAAACAGGTGTCCGATAGCAATCAGGTCCTGGTAGTTCAAGTGCCAGACCGTCTTCCCGGGTCCCACCGGGTCGAGGAAATGAATATGGGTGCCCACCAGCCCCGAAGGGTGCGGACCTACGAACCGGGCAAACTCAACCCGATCGATATTCTCACCGGGGACCCGTGAATCATCCCGGGTACAGACATGGACTTTGCCGTCGGTCAGCTGTTTGACAATGTTCAAGCCGGCCACGAACAGATCGGCGTGCTCGGCAATGATCAGTTCCGGTTCGGCCGACAAGGGGTTGGTATCGACGGCCGTCACGAAAATGGAATGAGGTTCCGACCCGAGCTGCGGTACCTTGTCGTAAGGACGCGTCCTGAGCGCCGACCACATACCGCTCTGCACCAGGTTGTCCTGCACCTGCTGGCGGTCCAGGCCGTCCAGTGAGTCGTACGAGCGAAACGTCTCCTGCTCGTCACCGTCCAATTCAATTACCAGCGATTCGAAGCGACGTTTCTCACCTCGGTTGATCTCCGCCACCTGGCCCGCTCCGGGCGAGGTGTAAACGACGCCCGGGTTCTTCTTGTCTTCCAGCAGCACCTGGCCCAGTTTCACGCGATCGCCGACGCTGACGGCCATCGTCGGCCGCATGCCGACATAATCACCGCCCAGTAAGCCGACACTCTTGACGGGCACAGCAGGCTTGATTGTCTGGATTGGTTGTCCCTTGATCGGAATATCCAATCCCCGTTTTATCTGATAGATCATCTTGCTTAACCGATCACCTCCGGCCACTCATCACCCCGCCTCGCGGGTTCTGCATCGATTCCGTTTTCCGTTATGCAACGAAGACATCGTGAAATTTTTCACAAGATTACCCGCGAAAAAATCGGCTCGATAACCTGCGCGTCAGACCGATGCTAGGCGAACCCCACGTCCAACAAACGCCGATGATAGGCAAAATCAGATTTAAGGCAACATCATCCGGCAAAACCTTTTGAGAAGATCATCCGACCAGACCGGCTGACCGGTCCCGCCCAGCCGAAAACAGCTCCGCGGTCGGCCCTCCCGCAAGTCGCTCGAGTGGGCGGCGGGGAAACAGCCGGGCGGCCTGAAAATGAGCCACCAGGCCTTTTAAGACACGGTTTTCACCGTATTTTTTCACCTGCAAGGCCCTCAGCCGTCGTGTGGGACAGTCCTTTAAGGTCGTTCCAGCTGTCCGAGTTGGCGGGCCAAATCGTCGAAACCAGCCTCCTTGGCCAGCGCGTCCAAGCGTTGATGCAATTTCCTGATTTTTGAGCCGGCCGCCACATCATTTTGGCTGCTCTTGCGGAAACGGAGATACGAGTCGATACAGAGTCGGGCGTTCTCCCGATCCAGCTCCCGGCCGGACAAATCATTCAACGTCTCGACCGTCAGGTCGATCGTGTCGAACTTCACCCAGCACCTCTGTTCCGAGACCGATTCGAGCGCCAAGTCCACATCGCCGGCCTGAATGGCCAATTGGCGGATGATTTCACCGATGGCGGCCCGCTGCAGGTTTTGATCCTCGGCCAGATCGTCCATCTTGGCGGAGGCGGCGCCCGAGAGCGTAACGCACTCTTCCACCGAGAGTGCGCCGATCCGGCTCGGAATCTCCAACAACTTTTTCAACTCCCGAACCTCGCTCTGCAACCGGCTCGCTTCCCGTGCTGGCAGCGGAGCGGCGGGACGACCAATCTCGTTGAAGTCGAATCGCAGGTAGTCGCGCAAGTAGCCCAGATCGTGTCCGTCCTGCTCAGCCGCCAGGATGAATGTCAAGGCGCGGTCGCCATACTTCAGATCGACGCGGCGATTGACCGCATAAAACGTCGCCTTCTGAATGTTCCAGGTCGGCACATCCTCCTTTTCGCCGGAATCCGCCAGGTACATCGCCAAGCCGGCCGGCATTTCGCGGTAACGGTACCGCAGGTTGGTCCCTGCCGAGCGGATGATGATATAGTCCTGGCCCGATTCGACCACGGTCACAAAACGTTCACCGCTGTCGTCAACCGGGATATCCCCGTCATTCTCTCGGCCGCTCGTCATCACCTGCTGCCAGAAGCCCTGTAAGTTCTCCGACATCTTCACCACGGACGCCGCCAGCTCGACCAGTTCCTGTCCCTCGTCATCCAGTGAACTGGCCTCCGGATCTCCTGCCAGCAGGTCCCCCGCTTGCCTCGCTGTTTCACTCGCCAACTCCAGATTTCTCTGGTACAGGTTCCGATCCGCCCGCTGGATCAGTCGGCGAAACTTCGCTTTTTCAGCAAACCTCAGCCGACGCGCTTCCGGGCGGTCCATCTGCGGCTTTTCCGGATCGTCGGTTCCCGGATCGTCGGTTCCCGGATCGTCGGTTCCCGGATCGTCGGTTCCCGGATCGTCGGTTCCCGGATCGTCGGTTTCCGT
>JAKVBG010000043.1:6667-33979 GCA_022447605.1 Mariniblastus sp. | reverse complement strand
CACAACGTTCCCGGTGTCTGGTGACCGGGCAAAACGGGTATGGACAGGAGTTTCCTGGCCGATGAACACGTGATCTCCGCTTCGCGAAAATTCGTCTGCGTTCGTCTGGCGACCTATGAAGATGCCGAGGAGAACAAGATCCTGGCCAACATATTTTCCCGCCAGGGCGTCTTGGAAAACACCGTTTTTGCGATCCTTTCACCGGATGGTAAAGAGAGTCTGGTCACGGCAGGGCGCAGCCCCGCCTGGGCCTTTGGTGGAGTCAGTGGCCCCGGCATCAATGAACAGCCGGAGATTGCGATCCAGAGAATGGCCGCCACGATGGAGGCGATCGCCCTGACCTTCCCCGGTAACGGAAAGTCCACGCCAAAGGATGCCCCGCTTCCCCGGATTGCCGACATGCGGCTCGCCTTGAACGTGAGCGCTGCCGATCGGCAGCCCCTGGTCGCGGTCTATTCACCCGACGATGATCAGCGCAAAACCATGGAACAGGTTCTCGCCCGACTCGCCTGGTCCGACCAGTTTATCGGGGCGGCGCAGTACGTGGTGGTCCGCGACCCGGCGGAATTCAAGCAGGTCAAGGATTTTCAGGCGAAACCGGGTTTTATCGTGATCCAACCTGATACCTTCGGTCTCAAGGGCCAGGTGATTCGACAGATCACAGCCACCACCAAGGCGGTCGAATTACCCCAGGCATTGGCCCAGGCGTTAGGGCAACATGAACCGAGTCAACTGACGTACAACGAGCATCGGCGGGCAGGCAGCCAGGCCGGCGCTCGCTGGACCAGCAAAACACCCAACCAGGAGCAAGCCTCGGGGCGGGGTGGTCGACGACGACCTCGTCGTTAAATCTCGCTATTCATCTTCGTCCGGGTCCAGCTTGGTATCCAGCAGTTTCTTGATCGTGTTGCTGCCGGTGGGCGTCTTGGCTCGTTCGTCCTTTGCCAGGATTTTTTGGAGTGCTTCGACCTGGCCTTCCTTGTTGCCCCGGCGATTCGCCTCGACAAACTCGGACCACTCTGTTTTGTGCGGATAATTCGGATCCGCCACCGGATCCTGGTTACCGCCGCAACCGATAAAACAGCAGAACAGCAATGAGATGGACCAGATGATCATCTTTTCTAGGTTCACGGGTAACTCCTGGCTTACGAAGGCAACCAGTCAATCAGGCCATCGAACGATCAACTCACGCGTGAGCCGGGTAGACCAATCAAAACCGGTTGAAAGCCGACCATTAGACGATCGGAAGGTTAAGAGCAGGTTAGGAAACCAATAGGGTTTCGTGAAAAAAGCGGACAACCCTGTTCAGCTCTCGTCACCTGGCAATTCCATCAGGTCCCTTTGAATTTGGTCCTCATCGAAATCCTGGATCGGTTCGTCGGGCAGGGCGGATTGGGCCAAACGGGTCATTTTTACCAAGGTTTTTCCGCGCTGAACCACTTCGTCGTTCAACTCCGAGTTATGGGCATCTTCTGCCAAGGCGGTGAGCCCCTCCCGGTATCCACGCAGCGCCGCTAGATAGGAAACCAGAATGTCATTGTCCGATTCACTGATTTCATAAGGTGCGCGGTTCTCGATTTTCTCCCGCGCCGATTTCTCCAACTCCTGGACGTGTTTCACTTGTCGCTTCCGTTGTGTTTTCGCTTCTTTCGCCTGTTCGGCCTCGAGACGTTTCCGCTGTTCTACTACCTCAAACACTTTGCCCAACAGCTCGCCCGCGCGAAACCACTTGCTGTAGTCCGCTTTGCGGACGAGATGTTTCTGCTTCAATTTTTTCTGGTAAATCTGGGTTTCAATCTCCGTCAACGTGTAGGGACCATGTTCCTTGCCCATCAGTTCATCCATCACGAAGATCATCGCATCGGTCATTGAAAACCCCCATCACCTTGTGTCATTGCAATCGTCGACCACGACGTACCGGAAATTGACCGGACACTTTCCAATCTACCCGTTTCGCTCGCCGCGGAAAAGATCAAGCCGCCCGCGCTGTTTGGGTGCGGCCCGAAAGACCCATTTATCGGGCGCGTTCAACCTTTCCTGCGATATCGTAACCGCCCACAAACGAGCGGTCACCGCAGCTTTTTTGGCGGAAAATATGCGATTTAGAAATCGGCGCTGATCACCACGCCGTCGTCTCGTCCGGCCAAATATCGCAGAATTTCGATTTCACCGCCCTCCCGGATGAAGTGCGTCGATCCGTCTGCAAACACGAACAAGGCCCCCCCCGGGTGATTACTGCTGAAAGCCTGCGGCGCGGGACCATTGACCTGCGCGGTATCAGCATCGAGCCACCACATGACGTCACTGATCCAGATGGCATTGCCCCGCAAACCGGTCATGCCGGCCCAGATGGCCGCTTTCTTGCCAGTCTCTTCATCAAACTTGCACTCACCGATCACCAGTGTGTTGGAGGTCCCATCCAGAACGTCAGTCACTTTCGTATCACTGTTCTGATACATCACACCGCCCAGATCGACATTGCAAGTGTAGCAGGACGGCTGGAACGGACCGGCTACGGCCCGGTAATTCGACATGGCATGATCCAGACGGATCGGGTTCAATTCTGGGCCGGTATCGGATGGACAGCGGAACAGGGACAACGTCGTTTGACTGTATTGGGTCGTGCTGTTGGCAGGATTGTTCCCACCGCCAAACAATTGGTACCGCGAGTCACCCAGGTGGTACAGGTTTTCCTGGTCAACAAAAGGCAGGATGTGGGTTCCCCAACTCCAGCCTGGCTCCAGGCCCGCCGCCTTGTAGCTCGGTGGAAAAGTTTCGTAACTCGATTCGTAATTCAGACAGGCCAGTCCCAGTTGCCGAATGTTGTTGGCACACTCGGTCCGCCGCGCCGACTCGCGCACCATCTGGACCGCTGGCAACAGCAGGCCGATCAAAATACCAATGATGGCGATCACCACCAGCAACTCGACCAGGGTGAAACCTGTCCGTTCGGACTTTCCAGAAACAGAAAACGTTCTCTCGAATCGGACCACGTCGCTCCCCTTATCTTCAATTTGTGAATCAGGTTACAAAGCTTTGTTAAGAGAGTTTAACAAAATGGCCGAAGAATACCATGAAAACAGCTGGAAACGATCTGACTTTTTTCGGCCTTTTCATCGAAAATCCGTATCAGGAGCCCGTCCTTGGCGCATCGACGCTGGCCATGAATCGTCCACGCATCCGCCGCTTTGGCCCGCTGCAAAAACGGGACATGATGACAACGGGCGAACTGGGTATTTCGGACCGCCGAGAACACAGATTCGCATCCACCCAATAAGCGAATGGTCCACGGGCGATGCAATCAACCGACCCCCACCCAACTTTGTACCTATTGAACGTACCGACGCATGAAACGCAACCTCCGAAAAAAGATCGAAACCGTGATTCGCCGGTTACGCGTGCGTCGCTGTCCCGTACCGTTCATGATCTGGTTTCGCGAACGTTCAGGATCGACCCATTTGAGCCGTATGCTCGACATGCATCCCGAGATCATATGCCTGGCCGAAGATTTTCACGAGCAGATTATCGCGGACGAACAAACGACGAATTACCCATCAGAGCAGCTCTACCGCGACGGAGCCCATGTTTACGTTCGCCAGGTGAGCCAGTTTGACCGCCCGCCGATCGTCCATCCCACCTCCACCGAGGTGGTGGCCCACTTGCACGACATCTTTTCCTGTCCCGCCAAGGCGTGCGGTTTTAAATTCAAGCACCGCATCCAGAACGTTCTCTTTCCAGAGATCATCCCGGAACTCGGCACCTTCGGTGACGAACTGCGTCTGATCGTATTGTCACGCCAGAACGTTTTGAAACAGGCCATCTCCAAACAGAACATGCGCCGGCTCATCGAAACCGGAGCCGCGCCAAAAAATCACGCCAACCTGATCGTCAGCGACGACCCGCAGGGACCGCCCGACCACAAAGCTCCAGCCGCATCTTCCTTGCACTTGGATGTCGATGCTGCCATTCGGTACGCCCGGCAACTGCAACGGGAAACGATCGATTTTGAGAACACGATCCAACGACTCAGTCGATACGGCATTGCCCGCATCCTACGGGTCAACTACGAGGAGATGCTGTCCGACGAATCAACCTTCCTGGAGAGAGTGTTCACCTGGCTGGAGGTCGATCCCGCGGTCAAGGTACAGGCCTTTACCCGCAAGGCGACCCCCAACGATCTGACCCGGGCGATTGAAAACTATGACGAATTGGCTCGCGCCGTGGCCGGCACCGATCTTGAACCGATGCTGGTTTGATGCTGTTTCATCGTGATATCGGATCCTACCAAATCATCGAATCAGGCCGCGTCGTGAACCCGTCGTCGGCGAACGGCGAGACCGGAAAGAATCAGCAGCGCCAGGGCGCTACCGCTCGTCGGTTCGGGAATGACCGCCAACTCACTCAGATCCATCTGGTCATACAGGAAGAGTGTGCTGTCCTCGGCAAAGGTCAAACCGGCCGCGGTTTGAAAATTGAAGAATGGCTCAAAAATCGAATGGCCCGATTCGTGGGTATGCAACGTATGGGTCAGCCCGACTTCGACAGCCCTTTCTAACAGTGCTTCGGCATTGGAGTAAGGAACCGTCGTATCATTCGTCCCATGCTGAAACCAGAGCGCCGGGTCATCCGCCTCGACCAGGTCTTCCAACCCGTACAATGCCCCGGCCAGGCTGATGACCGTTCCAAAATCGTATTGGGGTCCATTCGCGTGGTCCCCATAGCCAGCCAACAGTGAGGTGATCGCCCCGGCCGAACTGCCAGCCAGCGCGACACGGTCCACGTCGATCCCCAGCTCTGTCGCATCCTGAAAGAACTGGTTGGCAAAGATCGAGGTGTCGTTATGGGCGGCGTTGGCGGCGCTGGCGATTCGCGCCCCATAATTGAACGGGTTGTTGGCCCAGTCGTTGTATTGGCCCGGATCGGTCGGCGGGAAGACTGGAAACGGCCCCGCTTCGACGGCTGGATCCAACAGGGGATTGCCGAGGTTGATTAACCGGTAATTGATCGAGGCAACCACGTAACCCCGCTGCGAGAAATATTCGGCCATCTGGACGATCCCTGAATTCGTCTTGCTCCCCTGCACAAAGCCACCCCCATGAACCAGCAGCATGCCGGGTAGCGTCTCTGGCAGAATCGGCCCTCCACTCAACGCCGCAGGGCGATACAGGTCATAGCGCAAATTGACGGTCGAACCACCGACAAGCGGCGCGCCAGGGCGATAGATGTCGTTGACGACCACCTTGTCCGTTCCGTACAACGGATCGATAAAGATCCGGTCCTGGCTCCACCCGTCGGATACAGACAACAGGACCGTCGCACAACCAAGTAATAAACTTCCCCGTCCGATTAGATAAAAATTTGTTAGACGCATCGAAGATCGCTCCCAGTAGGTATTCAGATACGTGGTAACGAGGCAGGCAAATTTCATCGTAACTGGGTGACCCAACCTGTCAAAACAATTTCTTCAACATCGGCTTCTTCTGTAAGCCACTTCCCTCAACCACTCGGAAGGGTGAGACGAATTCGATACCCCCACGCGATCGAGCGAAGGGCTACCCCCTCTCTGGGGCGAACTCGACCCTCGGCGAACCATCACCACGGTTGAACGCGGTCGAATCGCCCGGTTTCTTTCCAAGCGTTATCGGTTAACCTGACCCGTCGCCAAACCGGTCAGGATATTGTTTATATACCCGTGTTTCTTTCCGGCTAGCCCACCAACCTTGCCACGCTGCCCCCTCTCACGCCGATCTTTTAACAATCTGCCATTACCCTACATAAACCATGACCCAACCTGCAAGCGAACGACCCGTTAAAATGCTGATCTGTTCCAGCATTTTCTTCTTCATCGTGATCGGCGCCGATCCGACCATCGCAGAGATTCTCAAGGCGGGACCGACGGACGACCTCCAATCGATCGTCGATCGTTTAACCCCGGGCGACACTCTGATCCTCGAATCGGGCCTGTATGACCAAGCGTTCGTGATCCGAGCAAAAGGGACCGCCCAGCAGCCCATCCAGATCCGCGGTGAGGGAAAGGTCCGCTTCACCGGTCTGACAGAACTGGACGTCGCCTGGAAAAAAATTCGTCCCGGCATTTTTCAGGCCCAAGTGCCAAAGCCGGTCCGGCAGCTGTTCGCCGACGATCAGATGATGATCCCGGCACGCTGGCCCAACATGACCTTTGAGGAACGCTGGGACAACTCGAAGTGGCCCCAAGCGGATCCAGGTTCCGAGTATGGCTCCTTGATCGATGCCGAACTTGCCGACAGCGGCCACGACTTCACCGGCTGTGTGGCCATTCTGAACATCGGATCGTGGCAAACCTTCCGCCGAGTCATTCAGAAACATGACACTGAAAAAAATCGTCTGATCTATCCGACGGATCCCAATTCACGGCTGCACCAATCGAAACACCCGACCGAAATCGACCGCTACTGCCTTTACGGCGAAGCCGCCCTCGATGCACCGGGAGAATGGTTCTTCGATGAAAAACAGTCCCTGCTCAAAGTCTGCCTGCCCGAGGGAACCAAGCCCTCCCAACTCCGCTGGGCGAGCAAGGTGACCGACACGGCAATTCTCGGTGAACGCTGTCGTTATGTGAAGATTTCAGGCATCGAATTTTTCGGCACCACGATTCGCATGCATCAAGTACAGCATTGCCAGTTGAGCGATCTGGAAATTGCCTACGGCTCGACATTGTCCAACCCTTTCGGCCCCAATCAACCGCTCTCGGACCAAAAGCCGATCACCTGGAGCGCGCGGCGCTGGTTCGGCGAGTCGAGCGTCGACACGCTGACCGAAATCATCGGCGACGACAATCTGGTTCAAAACATGGTAGCCCGTTACAGCGAAGGGCCGATCCTGACCGTCATCGGCCAGCGTAACCGAATCGAGAACTGCCTGTTCCAGGATTTCGATTGGCACGGGTTGGATTATGGATTTGGCATCGACCTGCTCGCCGCGGCACCCGTTACCGTGCGCCATGTGACCCTCGACCATTGCGGTGGTTCCGAAGGCCTGCGGCTACCGAACCACGGGAAATCCTTGGTCGAATACTGCCACCTTCATCATTGCGGCCTGCGACAGAGTGATGGGTCGATCATCCAAACGTCGGGCGCCGGTGCTGCCGGCACGGAAATTCGATTCAACTGGATCCACGACCACCACGCCTTTCACTGGGGGGGCAACGGCATTCGAGGGGATGACGGGTCACGCGGTCTGTTGATTCACCACAATGTGATCTGGAATTGCCCTGAAAAAGCGATCGTCACCAAAGGGGATCAACATGAGGTTTTTCATAACACCTGTTTCGACAACGCCCGAATTGATATTCTTCTGCCGCGCAACCGCCTGCCCGGCAAAACCAAAGAATTGGTGGAACAGAACAGGCAAAGCCGGGCCTTCAATAACTGGTCCCGCCTGACGGGCAGTTGGAGCTGGGAAAAACCGAAGGTCGGCCCGTATGGAATCCTGAAAAACAACCAGCCGGCCGAGAGGAGTGACTTCAGGGACATCCCCGTTTTTGATTTTCGTCCGCGCACGGGCAGCGCCGCCATCGATGCCGGAATTTCCCCTCAAGCATCCAACCCATATCCCGTCCACGGTCGTGCCCCCGACCTGGGCGCTTACGAAACCGGCCAACCGCCCTGGCAAGCTGGCTATCAAACAAACCAATAACGGCTGAAATCGTATCGACCCCATTTCGTTCGTCTCGATTCCGCGGTTGCTCAAGCCGGAGTCCGGCCTTAGCAGGACCCCGTCAAACCCCGGGCAAACCACAGCGTAGCGTTCACTTTCAAAAGCCATCCAGCCGAGACAGCGCGGCCGGGTTTTACCAGACTGAAGGGACTGGTAAATTCCTGTGAGTCCTCGGCTGTCCTAGCCGGGACAACCGGTCACCCCACCCACCCCCAGTAGCCTGACCAGGGAGCTCCCGATGTCCGAGCCGAACCCACCCAACCGCCTGCCGGAAGACTGGATCGAGGGTCTCAACGAGGGGGACCAACAGGTGGCCAGCGAGATTGTTCAGCAGCACCTGGAATTACTGAAGCGACGGGCCCGACAGCGCTTGCCCGCCGGTGTGCGACGGCTGGCCGACGAAGATGATATCGCCAACTCGGTCTTCAAAAGTTTTTTCAAAGGGATTCAGAACAACCGTTTTCCCCAGGTCGAAACGGATGATGATCTTTGGCAAATTTTTGGCATGCTGATCAGGAACAAGGTAGCGGGCCAAATCCGCTTCCTGACCCGCCAGAAGCGAGGCGGTGGTCTCGTGCGTGGCGAATCGATTTTTGCCGGCCAGCCGAACGACAGCCTGGCCGGGGGCCTGAGCCAGTTCGCCGCCGGTCAGGCACCGGCCGACCAGGTTGTCCAGGCAGAGGAGGAGTTCGACCAAATGCTGGCTCGTCTGCCGGATGATCAACTGCGGGAGATTGCCCTGCTCAAACTGAACACGCATTCCAACCGCGAAATCGCCGAGCGACTCGAGATCTCGGAACGGTCGGTCGAGAGAAAACTCCAGCGAATTCGGCAACGCTGGGAACCGTTGACCGGCCAAGAATCGGAATAACGGCTCGCGGCAGGGACGGTCCACGGACAGAGGTTATTCCGTTTCGTTCACCGCTTCCTCGCTGGGGGAAACGTCCCACAGCCTCAAATTCTTTCCCGTCTGGGCCAGGAACCAACGGTCGTGCGGACCGAATCCCATTCCCTGCAGCGTCCCACCCTTCCGGTTTTGCAACGTCAACAGCTCCTGGCCATGCTCCGCATTCCAGATCCTGACTGCCTGCCCGAAATATAAATTATCCTCTACGGTGGCGACACGCGTTCCATCATGACTCACGGCCACGTCCCTGGCCGAAGTATCGAGCTCGCAGATCGTTTTCCCGGTGTCGGCGTCCAGCAGGCGCACTCCCCCAAAACAGGTCGCCAGGACACGACCATCCCGACTGAAACTGAGCACATTGGAACGGCCTGATTTTCCGGATTGACTCCAGATCGGTTCCTTGCTCCCCAGTTCCCAGAAACGGAACGTTCCGTCATACGACCCGGAAGCTACCCGCTTCCCATCGGGGTGAAAGGCCAACCCGGTAATGATGGTTCGGTGGGCCTTCCAGGAATGCAGCACGGACCCATCTTCGGCGTCTAAAACCGCAATTTTTTTTCCATCCGCCACCAACACCTTTTCACCGCGGCCATCAAAAAAGACACCCGGATCCCTGCCGCTCAGTTCCCGTTGCCAACTCCAGACCTCTTCGCCGGACTCCGCTGCCAGCATTTTCACCAAACCATCCTTGTGGGAAACGAGCACCCGGTCCCCCTGATTTGTGACGCTCAACGAGTCAACCAGCGAACCGGGATAATCAAAACGTCGGGGCGCAACCTCACGACCCGGGGAAAAAATTTCGATGCTCGATCCACCACAGAAAACCACCCGGGAACGATCGCTGGAAAGCTGAAAACAGGAGACAGGAGGAGAGCCGATCACCCGCGGGAATTCCTTGTCGGCCAGGTCCAGGATTCGCACATCACCCGAACTGTCCAAAGCAAACAGTCGTCTCGAATCTGGGCTGAATTCGAGCTCCTCAACGGAACCCGTTGACTCGCGGATCAAGAGCGGCTCGGCTGGTCGGTCGACCGGCCAGACCGTGATCATCCCGGCAATATTGGCAACCGCCACGTACTTTCCATTCCGATCGATCGCCCAACTCATCAATCCAGGACCAAAACGCTGTGGAAACCGGAACCATTGAGGTGCCGTGTCCGGCGCGACCTGCTTGACCCCTTTAACGCGGTGCGCCATGTAATACCGGTCACCCGATACGATGAACCGGTTGCCAGATGCCGCAGTGTTGATATCGACATCACCCGGCGGAATCGAGACCCAGGCTTCGTTTTGATTATCCCAATACCGGAGAGGTTGTTCACCGGCTTCACTCTTCTCGATCGCGTCCCTGATGGCGACGCTAAGTTCCTTGGAATAACCAAAAGCTTGACTGCTGGAAAACGCCCCTTTTTCGGAACGCCGTTTTTCTCCCGTCTCGGCATCCAGGAAATCAACCGTCAAATCTTCGCTGGCCAGAATGATCTTGGACCCATCCAGACTGAAGTCCCCCGCATAGAATGGTCTCCGGTTCCCTTTGATCTCCAAAGATATCTTTCCGGATGGCAAATCCAGGACCAATGCGCGAAACCCGGAAATGTACAGCAGGCGGCCACCCTCAGGACTAAACTGCACGGACTCCCTCCCCCACAGTCGCCCGGGCACCTCAATCCTGTGTAATTCGGTCCCACTTTCGACATCCCAAATACGGATCGGATTATCCTGTCCCAGCGAAACGAGTTGGCGGCCATCGTAACTGAGATCCATCGAAATTGCTTCCGCTGGATGTGGCAGTACGGATTCGGTACGGAGACTGGAGAGACGGTTCCAGTAGTCCCACTCAAAACCCCTCAGATCGGGACGTTGACGATATTCATTCAACACCGCATTGAAACGATTCAAGTACCTGCCATTCTCCCAGTCGGACTGGATCACCAGCAGGTTGGCCGCGTAGGCGTTCCTTTCGGCAATCCGCAAATTCTCGTTCGCCCCAGCTTCCCGCTGCAAGGCGACCCCCTCCGCCTGTCGGGCCGCTTTGGCCTGGTCGCGGGCCACGTTTTCCATTCGCCGGGCGAAGATCTCGGCATCCCGTGCCTTCTGTTCCTGCCGCCTCGACTCGGCCAGGTTGACACTGGTCGTCCACCAACCGCCAACCAGGATGATCAACAGCAGAGTCGACACCGCCACCAGCATCCGGTGTTTCCAGATCGCCTTGCCTAATTGGTAAGTGGCTGTCGGCGGCCGTGCGGTGACGACATCTCCCTGCAAGTAGCTCTGAATGTCCTGCAACAGGAAGGCGACCCCTTCGTACCGCTGCGAACGTTTTTTCTGCAACGCTTTGGCACAGATCCAGTCCAGCTCGCGTCGCAACATCCCGGCCAGTCGCTGCGGCGTCGTCTGCCGGCAAGCGGCAATCTCCACCGCCCGTTCCCCCTGTGCCAACAGGCGCTCACTCGGTTTCTGAAACTCGCCTTCCACGATCTGGATCATCAGCCGGTGCAAGCCTTCCTGGCCGACACGGTCCCGGTTGAGCGGGGTGGAACCGACCAGCAACTCGTAGAGGATGGCCCCCAGCGAATAGACGTCCGTCCGCGTATCGAGACCCTGTTCATTCATTTCGGCCTGTTCGGGACTCATGTATTCCAACGTTCCGAGCAGGTTGCCCGGCATCGTGACCAGCGTATTCTCCGCCAGGCGTTCCTGGGGATGGACAGCCCGCGCCAGGCCGAAATCGATCACTTTGACGATCGGTTTGCCGCTCGCCTCGGAAACCAGGATATTGGACGGTTTCAAGTCCCGATGCAGGACCCCTTTCCGATGGGCGTGGCTGATGGCTGCACCGAGTTGAATGAACAACTCCATTCGCCGGGCGATGGAAAGCTGCCGTCGATCGCAGTACTTCGTCAGTGAAAAGCCATCGATGTACTCGATCGCCACGTACGGTGTCCCATTCTCGGTCTTCCCCATATCGAGCACCCGGGCAATATTCGGGTGGTTCATCATCGCCAACGCCTGGATTTCGACTTCAAACCGGGCCTGCAGTTCCGGTGTGTCGAGTTCGGCCCGCATCAACTTGATGGCGACCGTCCGCCGCACCGGTTCGCGCTGTTCGGCCAGGAAGACCATTCCCATTCCACCGGCGCCAATTTTTCGAACCAGTTCGTACGGACCGATTTGCTTCAACGGGGCTTCCGGCGCGCCAGCCAAAACAAATTCCTGGCCGAGCGGGTCGCCCCGCATCGTATCATTCGGATCCCCACCCAACGCGGTCGTCTTTTCGTCACCCGCGCACGCGGCGAGTACTTGCTGGATCAAGGCCTCGGCCCCGGGACAGATCGACAGGTACAACTCGGGCGAAATTGTGTTGCCCGACTGGCAACGGTAATCGTGATCGAGACGAATCAGCTCTTGCAACAGTCGGTTTTCGGTGTCGCCGGGCAGAGGCTCCCAGTATTCGGCAATCCCGGGAGGCTCTCCCGTTTTCCATGCCGTTTCAAACCGGTCACAGATCGTGTCAATTTGATCGTCGAGACTGAATTCGGATTGCATGCTGTTTTTACTCAAGAAAAACCGGGAACAGCGTTCGGAATCATGTCGGCCGGCCTCATCCTGTCCGGTAAAACTCACCCATGAATGTCGAACCGTTCACGCCGTCGCAACCAACTTCGAAGATGATTGTCTGCCTGTCAATTTTAACCGGAATCGGTTCAATTCCCAAATCAACGGCTGGCCCCACGGGCCCACGCCCAGGCCAACCCATGAAAACAAAAAAAAACCAGCGGAAACGCTCCGCTGGCATTGCTCCCCCCAAACCCCTATTCATCGCCGTCATACAGGACGACCCACGGGTTGATCCAACCTTGGTCCGACCATTCTTCGACCGTGTCGGCATTCAGATCGGGAAACCGATAATACGTCTGTAGCGGTTGCCCACCTTCGGTCACCGCCCGCATGATACAAAACGGCTTATCCCGCGGTGCCATGACTCCGGTCTCCAAATGAAAGACCCACTGGTCACCGATCATGACAGGCTCATTGACTATGAAAAGGTGGCGGGGAATGTGAACCAGACCCGCATTCCACTGGTAATAAGAATCGGTTCCAGGAAACGGCGAAAACCCGGTGTGCACACCCTCATCACGACGGGCTGAGCGGGCGTGGTCGATCGTTTCCCAACGCTTGTTCCGTTCGTTCCAGGCCTGGATCCAGATATTCTCGTTCGGATAAGGGAAATACCCATAAGCACGCGTCCGGCGATTATTGATTTCGCTATAGGTCAACGGCTCCAGCATGCAACCGGAATTCGCGACAGCCAGCAGGGTAAACAACGATGTGACAAGCATACGGCACATGATTTTCCTTTCCGAGATTGAAATGTTTCAACTCCCGGAACACCGTTAAACGATCGCTGCAGCCGCCAATTTTTTTGAAAAAAGATTATCGTTCGGCGTATTCGACCACGAATTCGAAGTGGTTTTCCGCCTCCAGCACCACTTCCTCCAGACCCGAGGTTTTCAGTCGCCGCTATTTCGGGTGGAGTTCCGGCCGGCCCATGCTTCCCGGCCGTTCCTCCTGGCCGCCGATCGCGTTCATACCTTCACTCGGAATGCTGGCGATCTGGCAGGCGACCGGCAGCGCCCCATCCGCCTTGTGGAAAGTGCCCAGCCCAAAGGAACCGTCCGGATCGATCCGCGACCGGGCGGTGACGGGCGGCTTCGCGATGACCGATTCAAACTCGATCAGCCGCGCCAGCCCCATTTCCAGACGACAAACACGACGTAGGCGATCACCAGGTAGGCGGTCAACGTCCCCAACACGTTCTTCCGTTTCCATAGACCGCCGTGCAGCGGGTCCATGAAGATCGGGCTCGCTTTGCGGTTGGGAGGAACGATAACCTCCAGGTCCACAGCGCCGCCTGCCAAGGTCTTGCCGGCAGCCGACCCATCCGCTTCACCGGCAACGGTTGGTGATTCGATGGGCTCAACATACAGGTTCGGCGGATCCCATAGCGGCCGGCGGACATACGTCATCCCCTCGGCCAGCAGGTTTTGATAAACGCCATAGACCGGAAACAGGACCGCCATCAACACCATCAAGATGACGATCACGAATCCGACGACTAGCTGCATCAGGTCTTTTCTGCCCATCGAATTGGTGCGCCCTTCGTGAAACCGAATTCGCAACGAGAACGAACCGCAATCCGTCTGACAAAAACATAGGCCCGTGTTTTACCACGGGCCGGACCGGTTTTCGAGCGGGACACGTGTCGGCGTTAAAAGAAGCCTCCCCCCATACCACCTCCCGCGCCGCGGCTGATCGATTCCTCGTAATCAGCGAGGATCTCTTCGATGGAATGCTTGGTGGCAGGGATCTTGTTTCGATCGAATTCGAGCGTACTGGAATAGAACACATCGATCGCTTCGGCGCCGATCTTGTCGGCCGGTATGTCCAGATCCCACCTCACAATACCCTGAGGTCGCAACGTCCGCTGATACGTCCCGTCCTCGGAAAGCTCCCGATCCAACGACTCAAATTGAACCGATATTTGTTCCGATTCGGTAGCCACGGGAATCCGGTCCAACAAGCGAAGTTCGATCGGCGAGTCCTTCATATTGCCGACCACCAAACGGTAATCGAACCTTATTTGCCGATTGCCACCTTGAATCTTGTCTTTTTTATCCATCAACTCCCGGCGCGTGCGAACCTGGGGATCCGGCCCCAGTCCGAGTGTCAGCTTTTGCCCTTTGGCGGTGGCCGGAATCTCCAATTGGCCCACGAATCGATCATCCAGGTAAATCGCAGCCGGCCCGGAGAGCAGGCCGAAATCAAATGTGTTCGTAATTTCCGCTTGCCGATAGGCAAAGCTGTTCAGCAGCGGAGTGGCCACATGGTACAGCCGAGCATCCAGTTCCGCATCGACAATGAGGATCAACTGCAGATCGTTACGGGAATCGAGTGTCACGGGGCGTTGCAGCGAGTACGTTTGACTGAAAAGATCATCATTGAGATCGATCGCCATCGACCGGAGGGTTCTGGTTCTCGCCTCCAACTCAATCTGTTGCAATTGACCTGCGAATCGGTTGAGCTGAATATCCCGTTCACTGCGAGCACTCGTTGCGGAACCAACCTGGCGATTTTGCCGCAGCAGATTGGTCAAACGCGCCAATTCTTTGTCAAAGTCCTGCGCGTGGCCCTCGTCCTCAATGAGTGGGTCGCTGCCGTGACGAGTCAAGCGCTCGCGCTGCCCATCGGCTGAAATCGAAGTGACGCGTAAAGGCGTCAAGACAGGTCGCGCTGCTTCGGACATGGGCGAGGCCGCCGACAGAACCAGCTGGACATTCTCCCAGGATTCCCCGGTTGCCTGCTGAATTTCAGCACCGATCCTGAGACCGAGTCGGGAAGTCGCGCTGTTGGCACGCACGTTGTAAGTCGGCGACCAACTGCACCCCTCCACCTGGTATTTCAGCCTGATCACCACCTCGGAACCGGGGGCAGCATCCAGAAAAATCCGCGCCTCGTACTGGATGTCACCCCGGTATTCATCGAGCTGATCCATTCTGTCCGCGAGTTCGTCGATCGCATCGGTGACCACTTTCCTGTCCGCCGCCAATTGATGCCTTTGTTCCGACAATTCGCTCCTTTTCTCCATGGCAAACAGAGTGAGTTCTTTTAACTCTTCCGCATTGATGACACCACGGTTCAGATCCGTTTGCGCCGACTCGGCGGAAAACTGAATCAGACTGGACAACGTTTTCTGATTTTCCTGCAAGTAATCCCATTTCATCTTCAGATCGGCTGAACGACTCTGCAACTCTTTGAGTTCCACTTCCAGTTTGCCGAATTCTTCGGTCCCGGCGGGTTCCTGGAATTCACGAGACACCTGGACGGCACGGACCGTTCCTTCACCCACAATCTCGGCAAAAACACTGTCTGGGATGACGGACTCGGGGATGCCATCGATCGTCACGATTTGCGAAGCCTCTCCGGCAGGAACTTTGAGTTCCCGGGTGACCAGCGCGCGGTCTCGGTAAATGGTGACTTGCGTGATCTTGCCAGCATCGCGAAGCGTGGGTGGATAAGCGGCAGACTTTCCCGCATGACCGGGGTTCTCGGCCAATAACTGCAAGGTAAGACCATTGAGTAGAAACAGGTAAAACGTCAGGCGTGTGAACCAAATCATGCTTATTTCCTTGAAGACTGCCCCACAATCGGACGATGCAATTCGCGTGCCAGATCAAAACCGTTGCCTGCGACGGTCCGTTTTGCTTCGCGACGGTGCGGCGCGGCAATTTTGCACACCGATCGGCGCAAAATAATACGCTTTCCTCTCCTGAGAAATTTGCCCTCCTGCCAGGCTCCCTGTCCATCAGGTCCCTACCGATCCCCGTCGATCAAACGGTCGTCAAAGCGCTCCCACGGCCTGCCAAGCAGCATATCGAAGACCCCTGAATCGCGCCTTCGCTCCCCGGCGCCGGACGCGACGGCATCGACCGCCGGCGGGCAGACCACGACGGTCACCTCATACGTTATCTGCCCCAGGCGTGCCCTTTTTTAGGCCGCAGACCATCCAGCCGCTTGTCGTTTCCGAAAAAATCAATTACGATCTTTCCTGATGAGACTCAATCTCAATAAAACAACCTTCATTAGATACTCAGATTCGGAGAACCAAGACGATGCGTCCTTTACCTACCTTACTTTCCCTGGTGATTTGCCTGGCCTTCACCGCCCCCATGGTCGCCGACGACCCAAAATCGGAACACTCTCACGGGCCTAATGGCGGGGCCATGGTGGCCGTCGGTGAGGTTGGACATCACGTCGAATTGCTCGTGCAAGGGGGTGAACTGGTCACCGCGCGGGTGCTCGACAAGGACGGCCAACCGGTCACCGTCGAAGCGGCCCAGATCATTTTGACATTTACCGAGCCGGATGGCGAAAAAGAGGACTACAAGGTCCCCGCCAAAAAACTGGAGAGTGGCGAATCGGTCTTTCAACGCAAGAGTTCCCACCTGATCGGCCACATTGTCCGAGACCCGATGTCGGTCAAAGTAAACGTCGGCGGCAAAGACCACAGCTCCGCAACCTTTAACTATCCCCACGGACCGAACGGGGGCGAACTTGTTAGCTTGGGTAAATCGGGTCTCCATGCGGAACTCGTTGTCCAGGACGATGCGGTCCATATCCATATGCTCAACAAGAAGAAAAAACCGACCAAAGTGGACGCCAAAGAGTTGACGCTGACCTTCACGGAACCGGACGGCGAAAAAGAGGATTACCAGTTCCCGGCCAAGAAGGGTGACGGAAAAGGGACCGTGTTCGAGCGAAAGAGCAAGCATGTCGTCAAGCACGTCAAACGGGACAAGATCATGGTGAAACTTTCGGTCGATGGAAAAATGATGATGTCCAAAACGTTTGATTACCCGGGCCATTAAATCCTTTCAGCGCCACCTGACCAGGCATTACAGTTGCCGGGTCAGGTCGCTGTTGAGCGACGTTAGCAACCAGGTCGGGCGGGCACCCCAGCTACGGGTGCCTTCCCGATCGACCGGCCCCACAGTGGTCTGGGCATCAGGATTCCGGCCTGGATACGGCCTGGATACGGGCGGGGGGGATTGTCGATCGTTTACAATCCATCAAAATCTGGCATCGAGCTCCGTTCACGGCAACGTGATCGTTCGGTGAAACAACCCGGTTCCTCATGCTGTTTGCCACTGAACCACCCGACCACTCATAAAAATGTTTTGAATCTGCAGAAGGGAAACCGATGCCCGCTCCAATCCTGATCCGCTCGACCAGCTTCCTGTTGTTGGCATTGTTCAGTGCGACCCTGTCAGCCGACGAGCGCTGGTCATCTTTTCAGAATGGCGGGCAGTTGGAATGGACCGGGAACTCGCTGCCCACCGAATGGTCACCCGAAAAGAACATCGCCTGGCAGATACCGCTGGCAGGTTACGGTCAATCGACACCCGTGATCCAGGGCGACGCCGTTTATGTCACGTCGGTCAATGGCCCGAACAAAGAGACCAACCTGGTCCAGGCTTTTCAGCTGAGTGACGGCAAACTTCTTTGGAAATTTGAAGGCCAGAACAGCACGCCAGAAAAAAACACGACGTACGTGAGCCGGGCAGCGCCGACTCCGATCGCTGACCAGGCCGGGCTGATCGCATTCTTTGAAGGGGGTGATCTGGTCGCTCTCGATCCGAACGGCAAAACGCGTTGGACGCGCGACCTGGTGAAAGATTATGGACCGATCACCGCCAGGCACGGTCTGTCGTCCTCACTGGAACAAAACGGAGAACACGTCTTTGTCTGGGTGCAACGGATGGAAGAACCGTATGTCGTGGCCCTCTCCAAGGCGACCGGGGAAACGGTATGGAAATCGGCAGGTCCCACCGCAGAAAAACCGATCACCGCCTGGGCCAGCCCCCGCTTGGTACCGGTGGGAGACACGGAACATCTGGTACTCAGCGGCGCGGGGAAGATATGCGGTTACGACCCCGCCAGCGGGGAACAACTGTGGTCCTTTGACCGCATCGCGGGCAATACCACGCCGACACCGATCCCACTGGGCAACGGCTGCTTTCTGATCGGGGCCTCCGGCGGGCGATCGTCGACCGACGGCACCAACCCAGCCGCCTCCAATGGTGTGATCCAGGTTCAGGCCGCAGCCGATGGCTGGACGGCCGACTGGAAATGGCAAGCCAAGAAAGCGACCAGCTCATTTGGCTCCCCCGTCGCATTTGACGGCCAAGCGTATTTTGTCAATCGAGTCGGCGCCCTGTTCTGTCTCGACCTCGAAACCGGGGAGGAGGTCTTCACCGGCCGCGTACCGAGCAAAAGCGTCTGGGCCACACCTGTGGCGACCCCAGGCCACATCTTCTTTTTCGGTAAAGATGGCACCACGGCCGTGATCGAACGAGAAAAATCCTTGCAGGTCGTGGCCAAAAACTCGCTGTGGGAAGCCGGCAACATATCAAGGCCGGAAGGCGAGGCCGGGCAGGCGATGGGTGGCCCTGTCCTGTACGCCGGCTCACCTGCCGGCTCAACCTGGATTTTGCGACGAGGCGACGTCCTCTACGCCATACGGAAGCCGTAAACCAGCTCACTTTCAACACGTCGGCACTCACCCGCTGCCGTCCCACAGAACGCCGACCAAACGCGCGGTTTCTGTCGGCGACGCAGGCAGCGAGCGCCTCCCACGCTGAAAAACCACAGCCGGCAGCCGTGGTTTTTTTTGGCGCCATCTGTCAAAATTAAAACGGCCCTTTTGCCGGTGGCCGGCCCGTTGTTGATTGACGCAACAAGAAGGCGGATACAATGGCCGACCGTTAACTGCTCAAGGGATGACCCGAGAAACGGGCAATCTTCAAACAGACTTGGCTCTACCGAGAGTAAACCTACGATGAAACTCACTTCCCTTTCCCTGTTGATCTACCTGGCCCTTACTACGGGCCCCCAGCTGACGGACCCCTGCCCCAGCCTTGTTCCCGCCCAACTCGACCGACCGACCGACCTGGCGACGGGAACCGACCGGCTATCCCACGGTCCGATTCAGAACGTTTCCGCCGATGACCCGTTCCCGGCCGCCACACCGGAAAGCCAGGGAATTCCTCAAGCGGCTGTCGACCGCATGTCGGAACTCGTGACCGGGTTCGTCGAGGCGAAAGAGATCGTCGGGGCGGAATTGCTGATCATCAAGAATCGCCGCACGATCTTGCACGAGGTGTTCGGCCAGGACGATCCGGGCCGGGATAAACCGTTAACGCTGAACACGATTTTCAGCATCCGCTCGATGACCAAACCGTTGACCGGTGTAGCGGCCCAGCTGCTGATCGACGAGGGCCTGCTGAAGCTCTCCGACCCGGTGGCCAAGTACCTTCCCTCGTTCGATACCGACGCGTCGCGGGGGATCACGGTGCAGCACCTGCTGACCCATCGGAGCGGATTACCGATGCGTTCGCCAGGCGCGCTCTGGTCGAATTACGCCGCCTACAGCGATGTTCGGCAATTGGCCGATTACTGGGGGGAATACGGCCCCAGGTTGTTCACACCGGGGGAGCGTTACCACTACGCCGACGCCAATGTGGACACGCTGGCCGCGCTGATCGCCCAAGTGGCCGGCGAACCGACCGAGGCCTTGATCGAGCGCCGCTTGCTCCGACCACTGCGGATGGACGACACAATCCCACTGCTCGTCGAGGACGATCCACGCGTCGATCGGGTGGCGGCCAAGCATGCCGGTGGCCTCGGTCGCTGGAAACCGTTCTGGCGGTGGGAGGGAAAACCTTACTTCGCCTTTCCAATGTTTGCCCAGGGCAGTTACTCCACGCCGCGCGATTATGCCCGCTTCCTGGCGATGATCTCCGATGGAGGGGTTGTCGACGGGCAGCGACTATTATCGGAAGCGGCGATCAAACGGATCCTGACACCCGCCTCCCGGACGACGATGCCCACTGGCTTCGCCCGCCTCAATTCATCGTACGGCCAACTGATGCACCTTTACGACCGAGAGGGCGAAGTGAACGTATTCGGTCATAGTGGTTCGGACGGAACGTACGCCTGGGCCTGGCCAGCAGAGGACTTGATGGTTCTTTACTTCACCCAGTCACGCGGCAGCGGCACGATGTTCCGCATGGAAGCCGTGATTGATAGCCTGTTGGCCCGACCTATTCCCAACGCTGATGACTCGTCCCGTTAAACGGCTCGCCCATCGTCTCCCTGCAAGGATCCGCTGTGCTCCTGGCAAGCAGGACGTTCTGTCTGCCAGTTCGTCCCCCGCCAACCAGCCCAACGCGGTGACTAATCGTCATTGAAATCTGGCACCGGCACCCTAAAAAAGATCAATATTTAAACGGCCTGCGATCCGGTTGTAATGATTGGGTTGACCCGGAGTAGAGCGTGGCCGAAGCCCGTCGAAAAGGTGCAAATCCATTGACATTTTCGATGATTTCAGCTATAACTGAACTATGCGTTTGATGAAGAAAACAAGCTGTCTACTCCTCTTTTTCTGGGTTCCTCTGGTGAACCTGGGGCCGTCACTTCACCACGCTGATTTCCTCGGTTTCCACAGTCATTGCTGTGGGGCCAAATCGTGTCACAACACACCCCCGGTTGCCTCGAGTGAGGGCTGTTCCCACCACCATCATTGCCATGACGATGGGGTCGTTTCCTGTCACGCCAAGCCGGCAAAAACGAACGGCCAGCAACCGCGCCAGGAATCACCCAACCTGTTGATCACGGGGCGGGATGCTGCCTGTTCGCTCTGCAAATTCTTCGATGAGTACCACGTCGTTTTCGACAGCGTTGATAACAGCGTTGAATTCACCTATACGTACCAGCACTTCGCATGCCGTGTCGACGTGCCGCTGACGGCGGCCCTGCCAGCCACCGCGCGCGGCCCCCCCGCTACTTCCCTTTGGGGTTAAGTCTGCTCTACGGGTCCGTCAGAACCGGCTGATGCGCCTCCGCGCATGATCGGCTCCCTGCCCAGAAAACAGGGATTGGCTGGATCGACCAACCTATTCGCAGCCGCTTCGTCCCATCGCTGACATCCACTCGGCAGGAATCCGTCCGGCCCCAGGCCAGTCAATTCCAGAACGAAACAGACCGCCCGCGGGCAACGAGCCTGGCAACCGCTTGACGGCCAACCGCTCATCCCGGCCCGAAATCGAATCGTCGCCCAGCAAATCACCAATCATCATCGGAAGTTGTTTTACTTAAATCTACCATGGCATCCACGAATAATAAAAAACCAGACAAGGGAAACGGGAGTCATTCGAAAGGTTTGACCTCACGGATCGGCGGATTCTTGAATTACGATTTCTGCCCGTGGGCCAACCTGTATGTCTACTGGTTGAAACAGCCGATCGGCTGGGTCGTCTGTGGGATCTTTGCCTCCCTGCTGGTTGGCCTGATGATAGGACCGCAGGGCTTTATCCTGATGTGGGCCTTCACTGGCCTGCTCGCCCTGGGAGCCATCTGGCCCTTGTTGGCGATCAAAGGAATCTCCTGTCAACTGTCGTTCACCAAATCCCGTTCGGCCGAGGGCGAATTGACAACTGCCATACTGGAAGTCTCCAATCACTGGCCATTACCTATTTTCGGCTTGATGATCGTCGGTGATTTCTTGCAGGACATCCTGGAGGAAAATGACGAGATCGCGATCGGGCTGCAAAGAATCCCCCCGCGGACTGTGTCCAAATTCAAGTGGTCGATCAACCCGGAGAAACGGGGGTTGCTACCCGTCGCCCGGCCCCAAATCAAAAATGGCTTTCCGTTTGGCTTCTACCACGCCGTCAAGGAAGTTTCGGTCAAAGGTCGCACGATCATCTGGCCCCGCAATCTTGATTTGAGTGGCGTGCCGGAAGTGGCCGGCAGCCAATTCAATATCAGCGGTATCATGAGTGACCGGCCCGGTGTCGACGGTGACATGATTGGAGTGCGAGAGTACCGGCAGGGCGATTCCCTGCGACATATCCACTGGGCAAAAACGGCCCAGCGAGACCGTTTGATCGTGCAGGAGCGGCAATCTTTTGCCTCCTGTCCTTTCGATGTCTACCTCGATCTGAACCCGGCCGTGCACTCGGGCCGAGCTTCCCAGAGCAGCTACGAATGGGCCATCCGCATCGCCGGTTCGATCTGCCGTCAATTGCATCTTCATCACGCTCAGCTGTCACTCCATGGCATCGGTTTGCCAGCTGGCCTGCCTTACCGAGTCGGCAATCATAATGGCCTGGCCCCAGTACTCGATTTTCTGGCGATGCTCCCCAGCCTCGATGAACTCGAGCTTCGTGGTGAGACGACCCCCTCCCGTGCGATCACCACCGAGGGCGGACGCAAAACCTTGATCATCGCCACGTCCCAGTCCCAAAATTTCCCAACCTCGCCCGACGTCCATCAGATCGTGATCGACACTCGTCGCTTCGAAGACTCGGCCAACGATTTCCAACGTTCCGTCGACACGGACTCTCCATCGTCCACATCGACCATGCCACCCTCCCGGCAACGGGTGGAAGTCAGTCACCCACTGACTCTGGAAAGCGAGCTTTCCACCGGGTGGGAAAAGGGGATCTGCAATGGCAACTAACCGCATCACCCAGGAGAGGGACAAGCTCCCCCTCCCCAAAATGGAATCGGTCATTCTGGCAGTCCTGGCAGCCCTGGTCGTATTACACTTCCGCTGGGACATGCACCGATCGATGTTGTTCTTTTGCGTCGAGTCACTGATTTACCTGCTGTTGCCAATCGCGTTTTTCGTTTTCCTGCGTCGACATTTTGCGACCACGGACGACTCCCTGGCGGACCGCAAGTGGCAGGTCGTGATTCAGGCAGGTTGCATCCTGTTTGCTTTGCTGCCAATCGCGGCACAGGTTTTCAGTCGACAATTCGGTTTTGGCGATCCCTTCGAAGTCGTGGCGTTGGTCATGATGCTGAACGCCACGTGGTACCTGGCGATTTTCTCAACCGTCACCAGTTTTGGCCGCGTCGCCTTTATCACCGGCAGCTGCCTCGTCCTGTTCGTCTGTTTCATGACACAGAATACCGGTTCGTACATCTATGCTTTCATCTACCTGGCGATTTCACTCTGGTGGCTATTGGGCAACTACTGGGATCGACTGGAATCGAAGGCGATTGACGGTGAATCGAAGTCCCTCCCTGCCCGCGGCTTTGCCGTCGTCGTAACGTTCCTGTTTCTGATCGTCGTGATGACCATTGCGGTTGCTGCCGGCCCGCTCCACGAAGCGGTCGCCATGAAAGGTTTCATGCCCTCGTCCGGTGGTGATTCCTGGTACGACGCCTACTCCCGCTCGGGAATCGGTGACGGGGACATGTTGACGGCCGGTGACAATGCGACCACGTCGGGGGCCGTGAATTCGGACCAGTTGATCGAGGACGACAAACCTTCGATCTACGATGTGATGACTGACAAATACGACAGCCCGGTCAAGAAGAAGACCACCAGACGAAGGGCTCAGGCAATCGATGCCATGGCCAAGCATATTCACGACATCAAGCAGTCCGAGCAATCCGGACGTTCGTTTCGAACGGTTCGCGAACGGGTCAACGAGGAAAAGCTGGATTTGCAGGACCGCATCACCAAAGCCCTGTTCTTCCTCGAGGGTCCGGTGCCAACACGACTCGGAGTCGACTCCTTTTACCATTTCGATGGATGGGACTGGACCAAAACAGAGCTGGACGATAGCCAGTTGAAAAAACCAGCCATCTCGGTCAGACGCAAAGGGGGCAAACCGTGGTTTGTAATCGGTTCCGCCCGTCGCGAGTTCCTCACCGCCAGCCAGGCCCACCGTATCAAGATCATGCGACTGGACACCAAGGCACTTCCGGCCCCCCCGCTGCTCAAGAGTTGGCATATCGACCGGGTCGACCTGCTCAATCTGTTCAAATGGGATGCTCAGGGTTCGGTGGTGATGGATGGCGAAGGCATCCCCACCCAGACCGTGATCGATGTGGTCAGTGAAATTCCGAATTATTACCTGTTGAGATCCGGCCCCAACTTGACGTCGCTCGCCACTCCCAAATCCAACCAAAGCTGGTTTGATCAATGGTTCGGAGTCTCAGGTCCTGCCAGGCTTAGCCAACAGGCATCTGCTGGCCTGGAAACCGACGCAAACTCCCCCCTGATCCAGGTCCCGGACAACCCAACGACCGAAATCCTGAAACAGAAAGTCGCCGACATTACCGGCGGCATTCCGGCTGGCTGGCAACAAGTCGATGCGATCGTCAACCATCTTAGAGACAACTACCAACACGATGACCAGCGAAGAGCTTCGCCCGAGTGTGACGACGCCATCGACAGCTTCCTGGAACAGCAGGGAGGGCCCTCCTACCTGTTCGCTACCACCGCCGCACAAATGCTCCGAGTGGCTGGCTACCGCACACGGCTGCGCAGCGGTTTCCTGGTACAGCGCGAGGACTATGACCGGATCGCCCGACAATCGATCGTCGATTCCAGCAACCTGCACATGTGGCCCGAAGTCTGCATCGATGGCTGGAACTGGTTGCCGGTGGAACCGACCCCGGGCTACCCGATCCCCGCCAATACCCAGACGCTCATGCAATGGGTCAAGGTTCGCCTCGCCTCTGCCGTCAACTGGATCGTGGGCCACCCCTTCACATCGATCCTCGCCGTACTGTTCATTTTTGGCGTCGTTCGCTATCGTAAGATAATCGTGATGGCGATCGGCTGGTTGGCTTGGAAACTGACAATGATCGGAATACCTGGCATGAGGCTCCGCTTGACCCGTCAATTGCTCGACCTCAGGTTTTGGGCTGCCGGGGTGCCACGGCCCTCCTTCGTACCGATCACCGACTGGTACAGGCAGGTCGACCCGACCGCCAGTGCCGCTTTTATCCAACACTGGAACCAGGCCAATTTTAGCAGCAAGCCAAATTCGGCTCGCCAACCTCAAGTATCGAGGGACTGCAACCAGGCCATCCACCTGTTAACCTATCGACGTATTCGCAAATTTGCCAACCAGACCTGAACGTGAGTTACCCGTGACCCAGACGACTACCAAGATTGACGCTCTCCGAGAACAGCTGAACCGGGCTTTGGTCGGCAAAGAGGATGTGATCGAACTGGTCATCACCTGCCTGATCGCCAAGGGCCATTTGCTGTTCGACGACCTGCCCGGCCTGGGCAAAACCACCCTGGCCAAGGCACTGGCCAAAACGGTAAGCGGTAATTTCGCCCGTATCCAATGCACCCCCGACCTGCTCCCCACCGATGTCACTGGGTTCAACGTCTTTGACCAAAAGAACCATACATTCGATTTTCGCGAGGGACCCGTCTTTTCCGATCTGTTGTTGACGGACGAAATCAACCGGGCCACGCCCCGCACCCAGAGCGCCCTGTTCGAGGCGATGGCCGAACGGCAGGTCACCATCGACAATCACTCCAAAAAACTCTCGCCCACGTTCATGGTGATCGCCACCCAGAACCCGGTGGAAAGCCACGGCGCCTACCCGCTGCCCGAGGCACAACTCGACCGTTTCGCCATGAAACTCAATATCGGTTATCCCAAATCCGACGATGAGGTCGCCATGCTCGGCCAGTTTGTCGGCGATCGATTTGATGCCGAAGAAATCGAAGCCGTGCTGACCCTGGAAGAATTGCAGAAACTGCAGTCCGAAGTCGCCCTGGTGGAGGTATGCGAACCGGTCCGACGTTACCTGGTCGAACTCGGTACGGCGACTCGCAGCCATGGGTCGATCGAACTTGGACTGAGCCCCCGCGGTTTGATCACCTGGCAACGCGTTGCCCAAGGGTGGGCCTTTCTGCAAGGACGGGATTTCGTCATCCCGGATGACGTCCAGGCAGTCGCCCTGCCCGTACTGAAACTCCGGATTTCCGGGGACTCCGACAATACGGATTTGATGATCCGCGAAATCATCGAAGCGGTTCCCGTCCCCGACGACCGATCGTAGATAAGGCAAAAAACATGCACAGTTTGTTCGAACGACTTAACCTACTGATCCCGTTGACGGCCATTGCGACGTTACTCCTACTGGTGACCGGCTGTCCGGGACCCGGTGAAGCCCAGCCTGAGCAGGCTCAAGCGGACCGCCTGCCGAAACTGAGATTCCATAAACCTGGCGATTTCCCGGCTGCAGTGACTCGGCTGGAAGAAATCCGCACGGTCATCCTCTCCGACCAGCCGTTACCACCGGCCAAGGTTTTCCGCGTTGTCGAGTCGATTCACGGCTCGGGCGCCGGGGCCCACTCCCACTATCACCTGGAACGGGAAACGAATGACGAAGACGGTGGCCATGATCATGCCCACGGTCATTCCCACGATGAAGAGAATTCGGAAGTCACCCATGATGTCCAGGTCGACCTGGTCACCGAGATGGTCGATATCGTCAAATGGATGCCGGACATTGCCGCCGACAGCGACATGGAGAAGGGATCGTGGGATACGGTCAAACAAGAATCGAGCGGTCTCCACGACCGCCTGGTCGAATCGCTGGCCCAGGCAGACGGGCCAGACGCCCAGCGGCAATCGCTGCAGGAAATGGACGACCGTGTTGCGGCCTATCTCGTGACGATGCGGTCGGTCGCGGATCAGGTGGAGGCGGCGGACTCAACGCAACCGAAAACGACAGGCGACTAGACCATGTTGGAATACTATTTTGCAGGTGCCGGACTGCGGCTCTCCCAGGTCATCATTTACTCGTCCCTCTGGATCGTCACCGGCTGTTTGATCGCCGCCATCTTCCGCTGCATGCTGGGTGCCGAGAAAACACGGCGGATCTTCGCCGACGGGACTCGCTGGGGCCTGGCTGCGGGCTGGTTGATCGGAATGCTGCTACCGGTCTGCTCGCTGGGAGTGATCCCAATCGTACGGGAACTGCACCGGGCCGGCGTCAATCGAGGAACGATCGTCGCTTTTGGCCTTACGGCCCCGCTGTTCAACCCGATGTCGGTCCTGTACGGACTGACCCTGTCCGACCCGATCGCCATCCTCTCCTTTTCCCTCTGCGCCCTGGTGATCGTCAGCGTCATCGGCTACTTGTGGGATCGCTGGCTGCCCGTCTCCCAGGAAGCACGCCCGGTGAATGAAACACTCCCGGTCCCCGGGATCAAACGGATGCTGGCCGTGTTCTATACCGCCTCACGTGAACTGGCCGGACCCACCTTGATCTATATTCTGATCGGGATCTGCGGCTCGGTGCTGATGGCCGTGCTGCTG
>JAKVBG010000043.1:0-6657 GCA_022447605.1 Mariniblastus sp. | reverse complement strand
GCTCGGTGGGGTTTGGCGTTGGTGCTGCCAAAGGATTCCTGACCGACCAGGTAGAACGGGACAACCTGTTTGCCCCGGTCGTGATGGCCGTGATGGCAACCCCCATCTATTCCACGCCGTTGTTGGCCATGAGTCAGATTGGCGGCATGTTCCAGCATGGCAATTCGATTGGAGCCGCTTTCTCGCTCCTGATCCTTGGTGCGGGTGCCAACATCGGCTTGCTCTGCTGGTTTGGGGCCACCTATGGCATCCGACGCGTCATCGTGTTTATGCTGCTGCTCGGCACCATCACCATCGGGTTGGCCTACGCGGTCGACAAACCGCTGTACCCCAAAGGAGTTGAACCGGCCGGGCATTCCCATGCGTTTGACGTGTACACCCACCCGTTTTTCACCGGGTTCGACGGACATTTCGAGCTCGCCCAACAGAAAGCGTATGAGTTCTACCTGGCCAATGAAGTCGGGGCCACCTTTATCCTGTTCGGCATGATCCTGGCCGGTTTCATTCTCAAGTACCTGGCCCAAAAATACGATTTCGCCGCCTGGTTCATTCGTGAAAAACCGAACCAGAACCGGGTTGATATCTACCTGCCGGGCTGGCTGCTCGGGCTCGTAACGGTGGCAGGCCTGATTGCCGCCAGTGTGGCTGGCTGCTACCTCTATTACCCGGCGCCACACAACCTGTTGGCCGATCTGGTTATCATCAATTCCGAAGCAGTCATCTCGGCCAAGACGAAAGATTGGGAGGCGGCCGAAAAATGGATCGCTTACTCCGACGATCTGTCCCGGCGTCTGGAGGTCGGTGTCTTCTTGCGGAGCGGTAAGATTGACGAGTTCCAGTCGACCAAGGCAAAGATCTACCGCCAGCGTCTGGACGAACTGAAAGAATCGGTCGAGGCGCGGAACGCCGACAACGTGGCGGAACGGGCCATGAAGGTTCAAGACGCCTACCGGCGTATGAGCAAAGCCTTCAAGGAATAGCGGGACACAGGTCCGTTCTTCCTCGGAGGCATCGTTCCAAGGCTCCGGCACGACGATCTTTCCTTCCCCATTCGAGCACTGGCCCGCCCCGATTGCCCCATTTCTTCGTTATGACCTGCGAAGGACCGGCGCCCGACAGGAAAAGGCTCGCCCCGTCCGCTAACGGGATTTATGACGCCATCTTGACCCGCTAAGGAAGGCGACGTGCCATTTGCCCCGACTGTTGCGGAACGCGGCTGATCCACGGCCCGTTCTATCCGTCACGATTCCCTCCCTTTTTGTTTTTTTCCAACAGAAATGGTGAAAATCAGTGTCGAAAAGGACCGATGCTTCAACTACAAATTGATGTTCCAATTTTTGCCAATCCACAGGCCAGCGGGCCGTTGAAGCCCCGCCGGCCCAGATCACCTTTTTTGGGAGTAACCAAATGAAAAACACCATTGCGACATGGGAGGACGAAGAAAACAACCGCCACATCCAGTTCCTGGTGGCTTACGCCATCGAGAACAACCAGGTTGAGATCAAATCAGTCACTCCCAATAAGATCTCGTTCGTCTGTCCCACCACCAATACCGTCACACGGGCCGTGGGAATTCACACGGAAACAGGCCAGGCATTTCTCGCCTCCAAGATTCAAGCAGCGGGGCAAATTTCCGCCGTAGCCGATGAAATTGCCCAGCGCGAAGGCTTGCTGGTCTCCGCCTAAACGGACCAGCCAGAACGACATATCCAACCCGCTTTTCCTGTCGGAAAGGCGGGTTTTTTTCTGCCTTAATGGAACGCTGCCAGGGAGGATTCCAACCCCTAACTTCGTTCTTTGCACAGAGCAATCGGTGGACGGCTAAACTGCCATCCTTCGTCATTGACGGCGCCATTTCCGATTCACCAACCACGTCTTCATTGATCCCCAATGCAATACAGACCGGTTTTGGTTCGCACGAAAAGACGATCTTCCGAAAGCGCGGGGGTGGCGTAGATCCCCTCGGGGAATTCGTTGCGGGCCACGATTTCAAACGTATCCCCCGTTTTCAGCACCAACAGCGTACCCCGTTCAGCGCCGAGAAAGATATGCTCGCCAATCTGAATGGGACAGGCGTAATATTCGCCGGGGACTTTGAGCCTGGCCTGGTAGATCGGTTTTCCCGTTGCCAGGTCGAGACAGGAAAAGATGCCTCCCTTTTTTGCATAATAGAGACGATCGTCCACGATCAAGGGCGAGGCGACGTAGGGCAGCATCCGTTTGGTTTCCCACAACGTATGCGTCTCGGTGATATCGCCCTGGCCACCGCTGCCAATGGCCACCATCACGTTTCTCCCCCGGGCCGCCTTCCGCGTCAGCATGCCGGTCAACTCCGCTTCCTCCATCGCCTTGCTCCGGTTGCGATCGACAAAACGGAACGCGTCCTTGAGCCGACTTTCCGGCAGCTCCTCCATCTCGATCGCCCGGTTCCCATTCTTGTCAAACAGATCGAGCAGATCTTCCGCCGTCAATTCGGTCCGCCCCCCCAGTTTCAGGTCCTCGATCAAATTCTGGGACATCGATTCTTTTTCGATATGGGCCGTGGTCCAGCCGCCAAACACCAAGGTCTGTGCGGTCGCCGTCGGTGACGGGCAGATGAAAATCGGCAGATTCCCGACGGTCCAGATCTCTTTGCCATCGGACAGGTCGTACCCTTTGAGGGTCCCGGACCCGGCCACCACGAGCTGGGTTCCGGCCTCACTCTGCCAGACGAAGGGAGAGGCAAAACTGGTGGACATCCTGGGTCGCGGCGTCATCCAGATTTCTTCACCCGTTTTGGCATCGTAGCAATAAAGCGCAGAGAGACCGTTGGTATCGCGTTGCAGGTAAAGGCGCCCTTCGTGCAGCACGGGCGAGGAGCCGGTTCCAAAGGCGGCCGGCCGGCTGGGATACTTCTGTTCCCAGACCTGGTTTCCTTCCATATCGTGGGCGATCAACCCATACCGGCCGAAATAGGCATAGACACGCTCGCCGTCGGTGCAGGGCGTCGGCGCCGCCGGGCAACTATCCTCGTGTTCGAAATCTTCATCCTGCGCCTTGGGAAACGTCCGTTTCCAGAGGATACTCCCCCGGTTTTTATCGATGGCCAACAGGCAAAGTTCTGCGTCGTCGTAACCGGTCAAAAACAAGGTATCGCCCCAGATCACAGGGGATGAATGGCCCCGGGGTGTTTCCAGGTGCCAGAGCGAATTCTGTTGGTCATTGAATTCCAGCGGCAAGGAGGCTGCCTCTCCCACGGCCAATCCACCGGGCCCCCGGAACATCGGCCATTGGGCGGTACTCGATTCCTGGGCCCAGCCCGAAAGATTACCGAGGCACCCGAGGGCGATCGCCAGGCAGCCAAGCAGCGGGCAGAAAACAGCTTGGGAAATCGAATGGGGAACGGGACGAACGGGGCCAGGTTGATCGGTCACGGCGGGAATTCCTTGCCAAAGGTTGTTTGCGGCCTTCCCATGGAAGGACCTTAGCTCCGCAGTCTAATCGATTCCGCCCGCCCATAAAGTAGGCCAAGCGAAACGCCCCTGGCTAAGAATGTTTTCTGCCGATGGGCCTGCCCGGCGATAGCCCATACGGAAGCCAGACTGACCTCGCATCCGACACCCTCTACCGACACCCTCTACGGTCGTCCTGACTACGGTCGTCCTGACTCCGTCGCCCGAGTGTCATTATCTCGGCTCGACCACCACATCGAACGTCGGTCGCGTGGACCCGTCCGTCAAGACGACACCCTGCGGCGAAAAGATCACACCGGCAGCATTCGTGGTGGCGGCACACCGCAGCTCGCTGATGTCGTAACTCGCCAGCGAACGGACCTCGCCCGCGTCACTCACCCCATTCCGATTGACATCGCGCCAGATGGCCAGGTGCCGCATCTCACCGCCGGCGATCACACCATCCCCGTCGTCATCCAGGGTCGCCAGTGCCTCGTAGCCGTTTCGCCAGAACATCATGAACGTCACGTTTCCGAACAGCTGCGTTGCCGAGCTGATACGCCCCGTTCCCGCTTCGTCGTACACCAGCCAACCCGCGTTGTCGTTCAGCCAGGTCCAGCGAGTTGGCAACCCCGTACCGTCGGCATCGAACGCCACACGGGCGGCGCGATCGTGTATGTCGGCTTCCGTCAATCCATCGCTCAAGGGGATCGCAATGGGCGTGATGGGCCGGGGCAGTTTTTCGAGTCGCTCCTGGCGGGCTTGGATCGCCTCGATTTCCTCGGCATCTTGCTGAGGATGCAGGAGGGCCAACAGGTATTCGCCCGCCTCAATCGAGACGTAGCGACCGCCGAGTGAACCGAGTTGAAGCTTGCCTTCGGTCGCCTCCATCAGCTCAATCACTTTTCGGTAGAGCGCCCGCGCCTCCTCATCCTCCCCTGATTGGTCCAGCACCCAAGCGAACCCGAGCAGAGTCACCGGCGAATTCGGCTCCAATTCGATCGCTTTTCGATACTGGGCAATCGCCGCCTCCAGATTTTCTTTCGCCGCCGCCTGCTTCGCTTTGTCCCTGGTCTGCACAATTCCGAAGGGGATAAACTTCGGGGTATAACCGAACCAGAGAACATCCCCAGCCACCTGGACGTCCGCCCCTTTTCTTGCCCAAGCCATGGTATAAGCCCGCGCCAAATTAACCCTCAGTGCAAAATCCTTTGGCTTGGCTTTCACTTGCGCCGACAGGTTGGCAATCAATCGCTGAATCGGAATGATCTTCAAATCGGGCGCCCGGAACTTCGCCATGATCGGTTCGGCGAATTTCGCTTCGGCCAGCGAGGACGGCAGTGAAAGAACACCAACGACCACGAATAACGTGATGATTTTGCGGCAGGTCATGCTTTGGTCCTTATCTTTCTGAGATCGTTTGAGGGTCGCTCCCTAGCCGGGCGCAACGGCCCCCGATGGACTTGCATAGATCGACGCGCAAGACGTCCTGACGTTCCCGAATTTGCCAGATTTTCACCGACTTTTGCAGACTTTTTTGGACCAGAGAACCGCGGACGGAACCACCCTGCCAAATGCCACGCAGGCCGTCGACGGTGGGGGGTGCGTGGGCCGTCGGGAGGGGAAAAACCCGTGCTGGGCACGGGTGATTCCTCGCTAAAACCCGTCAGCTCTACCGTCGTCGCCGCACGGTCACGCCCAGACCGACCAGCATTGTCCAGATCAACGCAGTCGTCGGTTCGGGCACGGCAGAAATACCACCCGTAAAGAGGAAATTGCGCCCCCCATCGTCATATTCAGAATTCTCTGTTTTGCCTCCCGGCCCAATACCGAGCCTCAGCTCGAAGGACGAAGTGTTTACAAAGCTAAACGCCACTGTCCTGGCGACTTGTTCGGGAGTCAAATTGAGGGGATTCGTCGGATTGGGGACGTTTTCCCAAGGCGCGCCGGCACCAAAAAAAGGGGTCGATGCGGTGATCACGGGAGGGGCCCAGTTCGGCCCGGGGGTGGTTGGCGTGGGCGTAGAGGTCAACTCGGTGTTGCCGCTTGTGGCCCACGTCGCCGTACCATCCTGACTAATGAGCTGCACCGATTCGATCCCGGCCGCTGGAAGGGCGCGCCCACCATCAGGACCAGCGGGACCACTGTCAATATCCAAAACGGAGAAGTCAAAGTCGCCAAACACTTGACTGTCGTCGTTGTTCGGGTCTACCAGCGTGAAGGCGAAGGTTGCGGCGTGGTCGTTCCTCAGGTTGATTCGAGCGTAACGGAAAAGATTAGCGGGACTGCCACTGAGACCATTGAGCGCAACACCCGCTCCACTATTATTTGCCCTGTAGTTATCGCCGGTGACCGTCGCAACCAGATCGATATCCGTACCGCCGACGTTGGCGATCGAACCCCACCGGATGACGAGATTATTATCATCCGAAAGGTTACTGAACGTCGTACCGCCATTGAAAGTCGGCGTGCTATTGGTGAAATCAAAGGTTACGATCCCCGCGGCGACAAACTGCCCACCACAGAGAGTTAATAACGCAACCAACGCCAAGCTTAATGTTTTTCTGCGCATCAAGGTGCCTTTCCTTCGTTTGATCTAAAAGCGTTTAATTCGGTCTCAAAACTTGGCAAGAAAATAGGTAACGGTGCGCGCCCTGTCAAGCTAGGGGGGGGATAGCCGCCGAAGGAGCAAGCCGGGCCTGGATCCAGCACCGCCTGGAGGCTGTTGTCCGGGCGCCTCTCTAGCTAGAGGCCCGGGCCGCAGCGGATCGGAGCGATCGCTCCCGCGTCATCATGCATACGGCCGGCCATGTTGAATCGTCAGCTCTACCGTCGTCGCCGCACGGTCACGCCCAGTCCGACCAGCATCGTCCAGATCAACGCAGTCGTCGGTTCTGGAACGGCGCTGCTAAAGGCAGTGAACAGCGAGACATCGTTTCCGTCGCCACCGGCGTAGGTGATGAACAGATCCTGACCACCGAAGTTACCGACCAGATCGCCCTCGCCCAGTCCGTCATACTGTCCCGAGAGCGTACCAGCGACGCGCAGGAAATCGAATGACATGTCACTGGAGAGGCTGAAAGTATCGATCAACATCACATCCAGTGTGCCACCCAGTACGACATCGCCGCTCACATCGATCCAGTCGTATTCGGTCAGTGATTTGTCGCCACCCCCATCAAACAGCCCACCCAATTCGATTTCCGTCGAACCGGCTGTCTTTCTC
>JAKVBG010000042.1 GCA_022447605.1 Mariniblastus sp. | reverse complement strand
GAGCGTAAAAGATCAACTCTTCATCGACGCGGCCACTCGTGCTGCCGTGGGTACAGCGAACGTCATCCGCTTCGATTTCCAGGCCGGGGATGGAGTCGGCACGGGCCTGGTGAGAGAGCAACAGATTGTCATTCCGCTGGAAACCATCCGTTTTCTGCGCTCCTTCATCGACCTTGATCATCCCCCGCCAGACGGTTCGCGATGTGTCCTGGAGCGCCGCCTTGTACAGGAAATCACTGGTGCAGTGCGGGGCCTTATGCTGTTGCAGGGTATGGTAAGAGAGATGCTGCTTGTTCTCGGTAAACATCACGCCATTGACTTGGCAATTGGCCCCTTCCCCATTCAGGTCAACGTGCTGGTTGACCTTGGAGAGCCGGGATCCGAGGGCGCCCGCCGTCCACTGCAAGTTCGAATCACGCCCCACGGTCGCTTTCTGATGCGCAAAATGCCAGACCCCCTGACCCCAATCCTGCAGGTTGACGTATCGCAGATTGGCCTGGTTGCCAACAATCAACTCGATTGCGCCGCAATGGAAACCGGTCGAGGTCTCGGTATCACTGGCCGACTCGGCCAACAGAGTTGCCTCGGCGCCATCTTCCACGATCACCAAGGTATGCCCCAGGTCGACGCCTCCCTGGCTCATACCAGAAAACGCATGCAACGGTTTATCGATCACGACCCCACGGGGTACGTACAGCACACAACCGGAAGACCAGAAGGCGGCGTGCAAGGCACTGAATCGATCGGTTCCCGGATCAAAGGCGCGGTTGAAATACGGCTTCAACTGTTCGCCGTGTTCCTGCAGCATCTCGGCCAAGCCACCAAACAGGACACCCCGCTCGGCAATTTCAGGGTCGAGTTCGCTCGATTGGGGAACAGCGTCCACCGCCACCACGCGACCGGCCAGGTCGACTCCCTGATCCAACACGGAAGCGGGCTGGGGCCCGAGGGGCGCCGACGGCATGCCAAACCGGTTCAATTTGAACAGGCGAATATCCGTCCGCATCCATTCTTCATCCCGTTTGGTCGGCCAATCCATTTGGGAAAATTGCTGCCAAGCCGATCTCCGCAAATCGGTCAGCCAGCCAGGTTCATTCCTGGCATCCAGGAACGACTGGAACCCGGCTTCGTCGAATGTGATGTGGTCTTCAGTTACGGTAGTCATAATAGGTAAATTGAATTCGTTTGAGTCATTTCAGGTCAAAAAAATGGTCCCACTGGACCGGCCAATGCATCAGCCGACCGAGCCTTCCATCTGCAACTGGATCAGCCGGTTCATTTCGACCGCGTATTCCATCGGCAATTCCTTGATCAACGGTTCAATAAAGCCGTTGACAATCATCGTGCTGGCTTCTGCCTCGGACAGCCCACGACTCATCAAGTAGAACAATTGCTCTTCCCCGATGCGCGAGACACTCGCCTCGTGGCCGATCGAAACATCCTGTTCCGCCACTTCAATGTAAGGATACGTGTCGCTGCGGCTTTCGGGATCGAGGATCAGGGCATCGCATACAACGCTGCACTTCGAGTTGTAGGCCCCCTCCTCGACACGAGCCAACCCGCGGTAGCTGCTGCGTCCCCCGTTCTTGGAAATCGATTTGGAGATGATTGTTCCCGTCGTGTTGGGGGCACAGTGAACCAACTTGGCTCCGGCATCCTGATGCTGGCCCGCACTGGAAAACGCGATCGACAGGATCTCCCCACGCGCTCCCGGCTCCATCATGTAGACGGCCGGATATTTCATGGTCAGCTTACTGCCCAGGTTCCCATCGACCCATTCCATCACGGCATCCTGGTAGGCAAAGGCCCGCTTGGTAACCAGGTTATAGATATTGTTGGCCCAGTTCTGGATCGTCGTGTACCGGCAACGCCCGTTCTTTTTGACTACCACTTCCACCACGGCCGAGTGCAAGGACTCACTGGTGTACATCGGCGCCGTGCAGCCCTCCACGTAGTGCACCTGGGCCCCTTCATCGACAATGATCAAGGTTCGCTCGAACTGCCCCATGTTTTCTTCGTTGATGCGGAAATACGCCTGCAGCGGGAAGTCGATCTTCACCCCCTTGGGGACGTAGATGAACGAACCGCCCGACCAGACAGCCGAGTTGAGCGCCGCAAATTTGTTGTCGGTCGACGGGATAATGGTACCGAAATACTCTCGCAACAGTTCCGGGTGCTCGCGGACGGCCGTATCGGTATCGGTGAAGATCACCCCTTGGTTGGCCAGGTCTTCCTTGAGAGAGCCATAGATCACTTCCGATTCGAACTGAGCCTTCACCCCGGCCAGATATTTCCGTTCGGCCTCGGGGATACCGAGCTTTTCGAATGTATCCTTGATTTCCTCAGGCACGTCATCCCAGGAGCGCCCCTGCTCATTGGTCGGCTTGAGATAGTAGAAGATGTCCTGGAAATCGAGCGCGATATCGCCGCCCCACTCGGGCATCGGCTTCGATTCAAAGATTTTGAGCGCGTCGAGACGGAACTTTCGCATCCAGTCCGGCTCATTTTTGATGTCCGAAATCTGGTTGACAATCTCCTCGTCGATCCCCTTGCGGGCTTTGAAGACCGCATCGGTTTTCGTCTTGAAATCATACTTGTTGATTTCAGTTGACTTTAATTCACGACTTTCGCTGATTTCGGTTGACATAGATGATTGCCGGATGCGGATTGGTCAAGAGTTTCTGACTGAATCCTGCCTCCGTCCTTTCTGACTGTTAGTCTCTGGCCCCGACAGCCTGGCTGCCTGAACCGTTTCCACTTGGTTTATTATCAATGGGTTATTGTTGGGCCGACTCCCCCGCCGGGGAACTTCAGACCGTTTTTTCAACTTTTTCAACTCGGCCAGCTTTCGAGCCAGTTACCCGCGGGTCAACCGGCCCGTGTTCATCAGGTGCTGGCGACCGTTTCCGTTTCGTCATTGGCAGCAGCCGATTCGGGGTGTTCCGCCCGAATCCGCTCGTATCCCTGGGAGTGCAGTTCGGCCGCCAACTCTTTGCCACCCGTCTCGACAATCTGACCTCCCAGGATCACGTGAGTGAAATCCGGAGGATTGTGCTCAAGCAACTTGTCGTGGTGGGTAATGATCAGTAACCCCATCTTGTTATGCCCGATTTCGTTAATACTCTGGCTGGCCAAACGGACAGCATCCGCATCGAGGCCGCTGTCGGTTTCATCGAGGATGGCAAACTTGGGCTGCAACATCGCCAGCTGCAGGATCTCTGCCCGTTTCATCTCACCCCCCGAGAATCCGTCATTGACGTAGCGGCGGGCAAACTCCGAGTCCATCTGCAACTGGCCCATCTTATCCTTGATTTCCTTGCGGAACTCACGCATCGAGATCAGGTCTTCCCCCTCCTTGCGGTCCGGGTGTCGGACGTTGGTCGTCGCGTGCCGGAGGAAATCGGCCATCTTGACGCCGGGGATCGCCACCGGTCGCTGGAACGCCATGAAGACGCCCAACCGAGCCCGCTCATCCGCATCGAGGTCCAGGATGTTCTGGCCGTTCAGCAAGATCTCCCCTTCGGTCACTTCGTAGTTGGGGTGGCCCATGATCACCAGCCCGAGCGTGCTCTTGCCAGAACCGTTGGGCCCCATCAAGGCGTGTGTCTCCCCCTTGTTGATCGTCAGGTTGACGCCCCGCAGGATTGGCTTGCCTTCAATTGCTACGTGCAAATTCTTGATTTCGAGAATGTCACTCATCGTTTTTCGTTATTCCAAATTGGGTTCGAACCAGGCCGAATGCCATAGCCGGCATGGGGCCATTTGTTTATTTTTACGCTTGTCCACCAGAACGAAGCTGACCAGGTCACGTCGACGATTGCTCCGCCTGGAAAGTGCAACAGGAATCTCCCTGGTGGCGACATTGGCACAGGTCAACCGGACCCCCGATCACCTGTGAGAACAGCTGCTTTTCCATCTCGCAAACCCGGTGATCTTCCTTGGCCAAGTCGGGGTAGGGACACTGCAGGACACGCAGGACCGGCAACCCCTCCACTTTCTCAACCGTAATCGGTATATCCCGTTCAACAAAAATCTCGGCAGCCGACTGAAGCCGTTCTTCCACCGACTCGCCCACCACCCGGCGGGCGTATCCGTCCGCCATACGGCGAATGGCACCCTCAACCACCGACTTCCGCAACTCCGTGTCCGGGATTTCCTGGATTTCCTGCCACAAGGCACAGGCCAGATCGGCCAGGTTGTCACCGACGGTACCGCGGCCCGCTTCGGTCAACTCGTACCGGTGACTCGGCCGGCCCCGCCCATCGGGCATCTGCGACCGATCAACCAGCTCCGCATCCTGCAGGCGCGACAACCGTTGACGAACGGCCGTCGCCGTAATCCCTAGATGGTCAACCAACTGACTGATGGTCAGTGGACCGGTCCGCAGCAAAAGCTGGATCACGGTCACATCACTCTGTGAAAGTTGAGCCGACATTTCTAGGTCCTTGGCAGGGAAGAGAGTAGGTAAAACCCCATCCAATGGGAGATGATATCACCATTTTTATTTTTCACAACGGAACATGTGATAAACAGTTAAAATCACCAATTTTCCTTGAAAATATTGACGTTTACAGAGTCGTGCATTACAAATGCCAGCTTGCAAACGCCACTATCCATAACCCTCGAGTTGGCGCGCCGGCCAACTCCTAAAGCCACACGGCAAAGGCAATTCCATGATTCTTGGCAGGTCGCTCCCCAGCCTTCGATTCCTTCTACTGTTTCTCGCATTTTCGATGCTGATCATTCCCCTCGGTCTGGGGGGGGCAGGCGACACCGTCTTCGCCCAGGAAACGGCCGAGCCGGAGCAGGCAGAAATCGCCATTGAGGGGGTCGCCGAGGCGCCCGCCAGCAAGGGTTGGGACAAGAAAATTGACGAGGCTTTCAAGCCGATCGCCGACTGGTTCGGATACGTCGTTTTTTACCCAGCCCCCACTGAGAAATGGTTGGGCCAGAATATTCCGATCGTCGTGATCGTGCTGGTCGTGGGAGCCTGTTTTTTCACGCTCTATTTTGGCTTTATCAATATCCGGCTGTTTCCCCTGGCCATTCGGATCGTGAGCGGCAAATACGACGATGTCGACGACGAAGGCGACCTGCAGTCGGAGACCGAATCGCCTTACGATACACCAAAGGATACACCCAAGGAGGCTACATCAAACGACGATCATGGCGAAGTTTCCCACTTCCAGGCCTTGGCGACGGCCGTCTCGGGCACGGTCGGACTGGGGAACATTGCCGGGGTCGCCGTAGCGATCGCCGTCGGTGGGCCGGGTGCCACGTTCTGGATGATTGTTTGCGGCCTGCTCGGCATGTCGACCAAGTTCGTTGAATGTACGCTCGGCGTTAAATATCGCGACATCGATGAAAACGGCGTCGTTCATGGCGGACCGATGTACTACCTGACCAAGGGACTCAAACAGGTCGGCCTGCCCGGCCTAGGTGGACTGGTGGCGGGTGTCTTCGCCCTGCTCTGCGTGGGCGGCTCACTCGGGGGCGGCAACGCCTTCCAGGCGAACCAGGCAACCGTACAGATCTCGACACTGTTGAACCTGGAATCAGGTTCAGCCGGGACCATCATCGGGTTCTTCATGGCCGTCCTGGTCGGAATCGTCATCATCGGTGGGATCAAGCGAATCGCCAAGATCACCGAAAAGATCGTCCCATTCATGGCCGGGATCTACATCATCGCGGCCCTGATTATCATCCTGATGCATATCACCCAGGTGCCCCAGGCAATCGGTCAGATTTTTGGGGGTGCCTTCACTCCAGAAGCCGGCTTCGGTGGCCTGATTGGGGTCCTGATTGTCGGTTTTCAACGAGCCGCATTCTCCAACGAGGCGGGTGCCGGATCGGCCGCCATCGCTCACTCCGCCGTGCGAACGAAGTACCCCGCCTCGGAGGGCCTGGTCGCCCTGTTGGAACCGTTTATCGACACGGTCGTGATCTGTACGATGACGGCGATCGTGATCATCCTGTTCAACATCCCGGATGCGGGCGGCCAACCCCAGTTCCCCTACGCCAACGTGGAGAGTGGCCAGGTACTGATCGATGGCGCTCGCGTTGGTGGGGTGGAACTCACGTCGAAAGCGTTCGAGAGCGTGCTGCCCGGCTTCCGCTACGTGTTGACCGTGGCCATCATCCTGTTCGCTTTCTCGACCATGATCTCCTGGTCGTATTACGGCCTGCAGTCCTGGAAATTCCTGTTTGGCCGGAGCCAATTGGCCGACCTCTCCTACAAGCTGCTCTTCCTGGCGTTCATTGTGATTGGCTCGGCCGCCTCCCTCGGATCGGTCCTCGATTTCTCCGATGCGATGATCCTGGCGATGGTGTTCCCCAATATGCTGGGACTGTTGCTGCTCTTCCCAAAAGTTCGACAGGAACTGGGAAGATACATTGCGGCGATCAGGAATCATCAGCGTTAGACCGTTTGCCAACTTTGAAAAACCCGGTCCTGGTTACCCAGCGACCGGGTTTTTTTGTCGGATTCGTCACGCCTGACAGGAAACGGAAAAATTCTCGGGAATTCCTCCAATCTGCCCATTGCCCTGGCGAATAGAGAGGCAATGGTCAGCAGTTAATACGAGGAGCGTCCAATGGCATTGCACGTGCCCTATGCCCAACGAAGAGATAATTCACCCGTCTACATCGGGTTCCAGCAGCCGCCCATTCGGAAGCGACATTCCAACTGGTGGGGCCTGGGGGGGTTGTTGCTCTCCCTCGGTGGCTTGATCACGTGCGGCCTGCTTTCACCCGTCGCGCTGTTGGTCAGCCTGATTGGACTCTGGCAGAATCCGCGCCGCTCCGCGATTGCCGGTACCGTCATCTCGCTGGCCGGCTTGGCGGTCGCCAGCTCGATCGTTTACGGTACGGTCAGCAACCAGATGCATCGTCATGAACGGATCGAACAAAAGAAACAGGCAATCTATATGGCACAACAGGTCGACCAGGGAACTGAGTTGTTGGAATCGGCCGCCCGCGAGTTGGAAGGTTTCCGGACGGAACATGAGGGCGCCCTACCGGCCGCCATCGACGGCAACATGCTGGTCATCAAGTACCAGGACCCTTGGGGCCAGGAGTTACGGTACGAGCCGGGGATCAACCAGGCCACCATCCGCAGTGCCGGTGTTGACGCACGTTTCGACACCCCCGATGATTTAACACGTACGATCGAAGGGGACACCGATTACGAACCGCTACTGCCGGTCGAGCGTTAAACCGTTCAGAATGCCAGAATCAATTCTCCCGAACTCAACTCCCTCAAACTGACCGCAATGCCATGAAATCAAATGCCCTTCTCCTTGTCGTCATCGCCCTCGTTCCGCTGAGTGGCTGTAACCCGTCCGGCAACATATCGCAAATCAGGCTGAATGATCCCGGTGCAAAAATTTCAGCCAACATTGTCGTGAATCGTGACGGCACGTTTCACGAGGAAGTCGAGCAGGGAGAGGTGATCGCCATCCTGGATGGGAACCTTCGTTCGCTAGGCGACGAGCAATACGAAGTCACCGTCAACTATGAACGGAAAACCTACACGTCGGCCTCGACATTCACATCCGAAAAAATCGCTTGCCAGTTGATGACGATCGCCGGTGCGGCAGTTCCCATCGGCAAGAATCCCGATGGTTCAGGTTCATCTTCGGAGAACACGGGTGATGACGCTTCCCTGGACGGCTTGACGATCGAGCTGGTCAGCCCGTCCGACCACTGAGTGTGGGACAAGAAGGCGTCAAACAGCCCGCAAAATCAGGAATCGATGGTCCGTGGAAAATGAAACCAAGGAACTTGCAAAAAGCCGAAAGCTCAAAAAGGGCAGAGAGCTGGGTATCGGTGCAGGCCTGGCTCTGGGCGTAGCCTTAGGAGCCGCACTCGGTAATGTCGGCCTGGGTATCTTAATCGGCTTGGTGTTGGGTGTGGCACTGGGACCTACTCTACTGGCAAGAGAGAACGCAGAGAATCAAAGTGGCGCCAACAAGCAAAAAGATGTCTAACCAGCTGCTAGCTTGAATTGCCATCCCCTCTCAGACGGGCAATCTTCACTGCCAGCATGGGGAACGGTCCCATGCGGCCCTGCCTGGCCGGTCATCTCGCACGGCTGCTACCGACACCGACGGACGGACGATCCGTTTCAAACGGGTTTGTATTCTGCTTCATACTCTGATTTGTATTGACCCGTTTTGTCTGGAAAAACTATACTTCGGCCCCGACAAACATTAGTTCACAACCAAGACTCGGCGCCCCAGGCGCTGGCTTTTTCCCACGGCCAGATTTCCTTGGCCGCATTCATGGAGGAATGAAATGGAATTGGCATCGCTCCGCAAGCGAAACTGCACCCGTCTCGCATCCCTATTGGTCATCCTCGGTTTCCTGTGGGTCACGCCCGTCGCAGGACAGCAGGACCAACTGCAGCAACAGCAGCAGATCCAGACTCTGGCCGTTGTCAACGGGCAGCCGGTTACCCGCCAGCAATTGGCCACCGAGAGCCTGCGCCGCTTTGGTGAGGAAGTTTTGGAGAGCGTGGTCAATAAGCAACTCGTGTTCAACGAATGCCAACGACTGAACATCCTGATCACAGAGAAAGATGTCAACGATGAAATCGTGCAGGAGGCGGCCAAGTTTGGCATGTCGTCCGAGCGGTACGTCAAGCTGATTACGACCCAGCGCAACATTTCACTCGACCGCTACAAGAACGACGTGGTCTGGAGCAAGCTGGCCCTCAAGCGGCTGGCCGCGCAAAGCCTGGAGGTCATGCCGGAAGAGATCAACCAGCGAATGGAATTTGAATTTGGCTCAAAGGTCCAGGTACGGGAAATCGCGGTGGACTCGATGGAACTGGCCCGGCAAATCCAGGCCCAGGCGGCCAAAAACCCGGCCGCCTTTGAACGGCTGGCAATCGAAAATTCCCAGAACCCAAACAGCGCTTCGATCGGTGGCATCCTGCCGCCCATTCGCAGGCACTCGGGAATGAAACCGTTTGAGGATGTGGCGTTTTCTCTGCAGGTGGGCGAAGTTTCCGACGTCTTCCAGATCGAGGATAAGTTCTTCGTACTGAAATGTGAACGAATTTTCCCAGCCATCGAGTTACCGACCGATCAACTGTCCGAAGCCCACGAGCGAATCATCGATGAAATCACCAACGCCAAGCTGGCAACCGCTGCGGCCGAGCTCTTTCAGCGGTTGCAGAAAGACGTCAAGATCACCAACGTGATCAATGACCCGGAACTCAGCAAGCAGATGCCAGGCGTGGCGGCTATGGTCGACAATACACAAATCACCAAGCGTTACCTGGCCGAGGAGTGCATCGTCAGGTACGGCACCGAGTTGCTGGAAACCGAGATCAACCGGACCTTGTTGATCCAGGCGCTGCAAAAACAGAACCTGCAGGTCACCCAGGACGACATCAACGCAGAAATTTCCCGGGCGGCCATTGCCTTTGGTCACGTCAAACCAGATGGCAGTGCCGATATGGAACGCTGGTTCAATTTTGTTTCGCAAGGGAACAAGGCAAAGATCGACTTCTACATCGAGGACGAAGTCTGGCCCTCGGTCGCTCTCAAAAAACTCGTCTCTTCGCAGGTCAATGTGTCCGACGAAGATATGCAAAAAGGGTTCGAGGCAAATTTCGGACCCCGTGTCCGGGTATTGGCGATCGTGTTGACCGAACACCGGCAGGCACTGAAGGTCTGGCAAATGGCCAGCGCCAACCCGACGAAAGAATACTTTGCTCAGTTGGCCCACCAGTATTCAGTGGAACCCGCCTCCAAGAACAACTATGGCGAAGTTCCCCCTATCCAGCGACATGGGGGTCGTCCGGAACTGGAGGCCGAGGCATTCAACCTGCAACCGGAGAAGCTCTCCAAGGTAATCCAGGTCGGCGAACACTGGGTCATCATGTACTGTGTCGGCCAGACCACACCCCGTGTAACCGATTTTGATGCGGTCAAGGACGAGCTGGAACGAAACATCCTTGAGAAGAAAATGCGGGTCGCCATGGCGACCACATTCGAAAAACTGCAGACCGAGTCGCAGATCGACAATTTCCTGACCGGGACCTCCCAGCCAGGCCGCAGGATGTCCCCGACGTCGATCAAATCGGGCAATTGAATTGAGACGCCCCTGAACGAGCGTAATGATTCCACCCGGTACCCGGGTGGCGGTACCCGGGTGGATGCCCCAGCTGAAGACGAAAACCGTCAACCGCTCTGGTAGTGCGCCCCGAACCGAGGGATGGCGCAGAGCGATCAACCGATTCTAATGGGTAAACAGGGCATTCGGCGGGGAGCATTTCAACATGACAGAACATCGGCGACCAACGGCTTTCAACCGGCGCAAGATCATCTGGGTTTCCCTGGTTTTCCTGGTCGCCGGTTACATCTACTTCCAACCCCAACTGGAAAAATGGCTGGGGATTGAGCTGCCGACCCTGGATGACCGCCCGGTCACCCAGGTTGAAAAGGATTCTCCCGGCCCATCCACAACGACGAAGCCCCAGGGAAAATCGTCTGCCGGCACCCGAGAGTACCCCTCCCTCTCAAAACAGCCCGGGACACCGGACCAACCATGGTGGACTGCCGAAAATCCTGTCCATCCTTCCGGTTTCCAGTTTCAAACCACCTCAAAAAAAGGTTACTTGACTTCTCCCGCTGGCCTGCAGTACCGCTTGTACGATCCGCGCCAGACGGGTGGTGAGACGTCGAGCGGGGCCAGCCGCGTTGATCACATTCTGCGACACGCCCAAGACGACCCGTCACGTCCCGTTCACGGCGTGTTCCAGGGCAACGCCAAGCAGATCCTGGAAACGATTGACGAGGCATACGGTTTGGTTCATTCCGATAGCTTGTCCTCCCCCACCGAGTCTTCATCCGGACGTGTCCAATTGGAAGAGGACGACGAAAAACCGTTCCGTTCCGTCTACCGGGTCGACATGCAACGAACGATCGGCTTCGAGGGGGGCCGCCGCGGACGAGAGCAGGGCCATCCCGAATTGACGAAAATCACCCTGGTGATCAACGACCCCGATTCCGAGATCATCACCGCCTACCCTTCCCGTTGAAACAGGTCGGGCACCAAGCGGCCAAACGTCGCTCAGCCGGGAGGCCATCCCAGGGGCGTCATCCCACCGGCCGATTAACCGCCGTCACCGAGAACCGCGGCGATCGACGTACAGACGTAGTCCAGGTTTTCCCGGTTCAGACCGGCGATATTGATGCGGCCGCTGCCCAGCAGGTAGACCCCGTACTCCCGCTTCAGGCGCTCGACATGGTCGGCCGAAATGCCGGAATAGCTGAACATCCCCCGCTGTCGGCGAATGTGGTCAAAATCGGTCCCCGGCAGCACTTCGGCCATCCGATCCACAAACGCGTCGCGCAATGACTGAATCCGTTCACGTATCCCGTCCAGCTCCCGTTCCCAGTCCGCTCTCAGGCTGTCGTCGGCCAACACCTGCTCCACGATCGCCCCCCCATGGCGAGGTGGATTCGAGTAGGTCGTACGGACGATCGATTTGAGTTGGCTGAGCATCGCCTGAACCGTCTCGGAAGTGCTGGCCGTGACCGTCAACCCGCCCACGCGTTCGCCGTAAAGATTAAAGTTCTTGGAAAAGGAATTGCAGATCAAAGCCTCGCCCTGGAAGGGAGCACCGTTGACAAAACGGCGAATCGGTTCGGCGTCCGCTTCCAGTCCCGCGCCAAATCCCTGGTAGGCAAAATCGAAAATCGGATAGAGCCGCTTGTCGGAAATTCGCTGCAACAACTCGACCCATTGCTCCGCATCCAGGTCGACCCCGGTCGGATTGTGGCAGACCGTGTGGACCAGCACGGCATCTCCCGGCTGGGCCGCGTCGACCCCCCGACAGACCGAAGCAAAATCGAGACCCGTACCACGTTCATCCAGGTAGTCATACGTCTGCAATTCCAGGCCGGCCGCGCGGAAAATCTGCAGGTGGTTCGACCAGGTCGGGTTACTGATCCAGATCCTGGACACATCACATTGCCGCTTGAGGAACTCCCCGGCAATGCGCAAGGCACCCGTCCCTCCCGGCGTCTGGACCGTGGCAAACCGCTGCTGCTGGATCACCGGGTGATCCGGGCCCAGGATCAATTCGGCCACCAGGCGGTCATAACCGGGCAGGCCATCGATTGGCAGGTAACTGTGGCCCTGCTGTTCATCCAGCATCCGTTGCTCGACCTGCTGGACAGAGCGCATGATCGGCACGCGTCCCTGTTCATCACAGTAAACACCTACCGTCAGGTTCACCTTGTCAGGATTGGGATCCCGCTTGAATTCCTCGGTCAATCCAAAAACTGCGTCGGGTGGGCAAAGCGTAACGGTTTCAAACATTAGGGAATCACTCTCGGTCTCATGAAAGTCGACAAGGCGGTCGTCGCCATCCCGTGGGCGACCCGCACCAAACTGCAAAGATAGCCTTGACGATGGTCGGTGCCGCGTGGGAAAATAGTTAATGTAAGTCGGGGGCAATTCGCGAGATAGCCCCATTGGAAATTCTGGCTTGAGTCCCGGGTGATCATATCCCCACTCGAGCCATGCAGAGCTCCGGGAAACACGGTTTACCGCTGGCCATTCGATAGCGGGCCAGCCTGTTTCCAGATCCGCACCCAGCCGGGATTCACCCCGGCCGACCTGCCTCGGTTTCCCGGCCTGTTTCCAGTTGTCCAACGTCATTTTTTTTAGGGTTGTTTCATGTCGCGTCGTGTCGGTTTGTGGATGATCGGTGCCCATGGGGGCGTCGCCACCTCGGTGGCCGTCGGCCTGGCTGCGCTGCAACGGCAACTGACCGAGTCCTGCGGCCTGGTCAGCGAATTGCCCATCTTCGAAGAATTGAACCTGATCGACTGGGAAAACATGGTGGTCGGCGGGCACGACATACGACAGACAGACAGCCTGAGCGAGGCAAAAAAACTGGCCAGTGGCATGATGGCTGCCATCCGGCCCGGACTGGTCGAACAATGCAGCGAGTTCCTCAACGAGTTCAACCAGCGCATCAGGCCGGGCATCCTGCTCAATTGCGGACCGACGATCGAACAGTTGGGCCACGAGTCTTACGTCCAGGAAGTCGAATCAGGGCGGCAGGCCGTCCAGCAGATCCAGGCAGACCTGCGGAACTTTGCAACCGAGGAACAGTGTGACTCGGTCATCGTGATCAACCTCGCCTCGACCGAACCAATACCGGCCGAGTTGCAGGTCCCGCAAAGCTGGGACGAAGTCGACATGCTACTCGACGGAACCGACTGCCCGCTGCCGGCCAGTACGCTCTATGCCATCGCCGCGCTGCAGCTCGGCTTCGGCTACGTCAATTTCACCCCCTCCCTGGGGAGCAGTTTGCCCGCACTGGAACAGTTGGCCGTACAAAACCAAACGGTCCATGCCGGCTGTGACGGCAAAACGGGCGAGACGTTCATGAAGAGTGTCCTGGCCCCCGCCTTTGCCCGCCGCAACCTGCAAATCATGAGCTGGGTCGGCCATAACATCTTTGGCAACATGGACGGCCAGGTCCTGAATGACCCGGTCAACAAGAAAACGAAAGTCGATTCGAAGGACCAGCTGCTGAGGCAGATGCTGGGCTATCAACCGGACACGCATACCAGCATCGAGTACATTCGCAGTCTGGGCGACTGGAAAACGGCGTGGGACCATGTGCACTTCCAGGGATTCCTGGGAACGCCAATGGTTCTGCAGTTTACCTGGCAAGGCTGTGATTCGATCCTGGCCGCACCGCTGGTGTTGGACCTCTGTCGGTTTTCTGAAATGGCCCTGCGCCGTGGAGAAGTGGGGACCCTGACGTTTCTCAGCAGCTTTTTCAAGAGCCCGATCGGGACCCAGGAAAACGACTTTGTCGAACAGTTCCAGTTGCTTACCGACTGGGCAACCGCCTAAAGACGGACTGCAGGGGCAGGGCCAAACTCCCCGTACACGACTCACCTGCCAAATCGATCACGGGATTCGGCGGGGATTCACCGGGGCACAGCCAGTGCTGGTTTCACCGCCCATCAGTCGGGCTGGCCAATCGCTTTCAGATACTCGGCCACACGGGACTGCAGATCGATCACCCGCTGCCACTCTTCCCGGTTCAATTCGACGGCGTGGTTGCGGGGATTCATTTCGACTTCTGAAATAATGCGGCGAAAATGAACCTGCAAGTATTCCAGCAGTTCCGACAACTGGGCTGCCTGCCCAGGCGAGAGCCGCTCCGGCAAACAGGGTGGATCGACGTCCAACAGGGCCAACTGGTAATTCGGGTCATCCGTCCAGTGATTCACCGACGCGTCGCTGCCCATTTGCCGAGAGGCATCCATCTTCTTGCTGACGCCGCTTTGGCCCAGTTGCTCCAGACGTTGGTTGATCTGCGAGCGGGTGCCAAACACGATCGTGCTGCGACCGACCGAGATCATGTCACCATGTCGCAGGATCCTGAGCTGCACCTCTTCGTTGTTGACCTTGGTCCCGTTGGTACTCTGTAAATCGGTCAGCACCAGTTCGTTGTGATCCTGCTGGATCTTGAGATGAAACCGGCTGACCCGCTCATCGTTTAGCTGGATGGAATTTCCTTCCTCCCGGCCAATCGAGATGGGCGCGCTCAGGTTTTCGAAGATTCGTCCACGGTCGGCTCCATCCAAAACCCTGAGCGTTATTGATTTCATAACTACAGCCTCGTAGCGACTGGCAGATCGCCACTTTTTTTAACCCATCCATCGCCGATGGACGTTTCTTGTTCGTTTTTTGCCGCAATAAACAAGTTTAGCACAATCGCCACCTGGAATTATTCGCCCGTACCTCAATTTGCCCGCCAAATGGCAAAAAAACCCGTGCTGCTGAGCAAATTCCGAGTATTACGGGTTGGGCAAATTGGTTCGACAGGTGGTCATTTAACAGCCGCCGCGGGTCGTCAGCCGACGACCCGATTCGACACAAAACTCTGAATTCCCGTTGAAAAACAGGGCAGAACCTTTATCCTTGGTGACTGGACTGAACACCGCTTTTGGGCCGTTCAGCCCGACAAAAAAATTTGCATCCGTAGCTCAACTGGATAGAGCATCGGTCTTCGGAACCGAGGGTTGGGGGTTCGAATCCCTCCGGATGTACTCGACTAAAAGCTCCTGCAAACCTTCATCGGCTTGCAGGAGCTTTTTTAGTATGTTTTCAAGGTTTGTGCCGCTTGAAAGATGCTCCTGCGGGCTTGTGCGTGCTTCTCTGCTGCCCAACATTTGCCCACCGGCATCCGACACAAGACGTTGTGCGTCTTCTGGAGACGTTTGAATACACCAGTAAACGATGCTAGGCTAATCTTAGTATTTGCAATTTTCACATTTGAGGAATCGTCAAATATGGAACCAAATGAAAATAACATGTGGGACGAGTTTGGTGAAAATCTAAAACCGGCTAACTCACTTGCAAATCTGAATACCAACACCAAAATAGGAGAACTGCTTCGCAATCAAGAGGTGGAGCAGAAAAGGCAAGCGTCCGAACGAAGAAGGATCGCAAAACTCCCTGACTGCCCAACATGCGGTGGGAAGATACCGAAGCGTGGAGTGGAGGTATGTACGCACTGTCAGAAAAAATTGAGCTGGGTGGATGTTCCTAATGCGAAAACAGGGATATCAATGATGGTTGTTTGTAAACCCGGAGAAGAACAAGCCACTAAACAAAGGTACCTCAAAGCTCGACAGGAAAAATTTGCTCGCCAACAGGAACAAAACTCCGCCAAACTAAAACGTGAGCGGAAACAACAAATCAAGCAAGAAAAGACAGTGGCTGACAAAAAGGCCAATCAAAAAGCGTGGAAAAAAGAGTGTCAAGAGATTGATTTGCACAATGCCCCACTTAAGGCACGGCTAGCCGATTTAGAAGGTAAGCAGGGACAGTTAATCACGGTTTGTAAAATTACGGTAGGCATCGCATTTTGTATGTACTTGCTTCTGTTATTGGGGGTCATGACGGCATCCGTGTTTGTACTTCCTTTTCTCCCCTTGGCGGTATGGGCAATTTACAAAAAGTCATTGTCTCCAATTACTCAAATGTTCACGGTCCCTTTAGAATTAATTAGAGATAAGTCAGACCAACTTTTGGGGACAGTCGAGTATAGAGAGACTGCAAACCGCTTAAAACAGTATCCACCTTCACCGGAATAAACCTTAGTTAAAGGTAAAGATCTTCGGGATGTCTACAAGCTCAAACACTTCATCACAAACATCGCACACAAGCCGCTGTGCGTCTTCTGAGGGCGGTTGAATTGGAATTAGAATTCCCATTCCACAGTCGGGACATTCCAAGTCACCACCAAGAGCAAATGTCATTGCTTCATAATCAAGCCATTCTTCCATCAAACACACCTCCTAAATTCACCTGTCCTGCCCACGAAATCCTGCCGATTGTCCAACATTTGCCCAACGGCCAACAAAGATTACGCTATACCTCTTGTTTTGCGGGAATGCACGCTACCCTCCGGATGTACTCAACTCGATGGGACGGGATGACTCGATGATCGTGGCGCGACAGATCCTCTGCCGATTACTGATCACCTGCTTATCAATCCTGGCTACCTCTCTCCTGCTGATAGGCCAAACCTCGGCCCAGGAGACGGACTCGCCCCGGCAAAGCGATTTTGCCACCCGTCTTTCACCTCTGCTGCAAAGCTACTGTTACGGCTGCCACGGCCAGGAAAGCCCCGAGGGCGAAATCGACCTGAGCCAGTTCAGCTCGTGGACCGACCTGCAAAGCGATCCGCTTCTGATCGAAACCATGATCGAAGCGCTTGAAAAGAATGAGATGCCCCCGGCCGGGGAAAAACAGCCGAGCCAAGACGAGCGGACGTGGCTGGTAGGCGAACTGAAGCAGGCGTTGCAAAGGAGCATCTCCCATCTTGCCGCGGGAACCCCTTTCCGCTTGCGGCGAATGAATCGTTTTGAGTACGGCAACGCGGTGCGCGACCTGTTTGCTCTCGAATCGTGGGTTTACTCGATCAACGATCGTATTATCCGGGACCACAACGGGTACTTCCGCCCGGAAACGGGACAGATGCCGGACCGCGTGGTGGTCGGCAACCGGCTGATGGGGCTACAGCAACTGCTGGAAAATCGACTGCTGGGAGTGATGGCTTTTCCCAAGGATGCCCCGGCCGAAAACGGCTACAACAATCGTGGAGACCATCTCAGCTTGACCCCGGTCCTGATGCAGTCATTCATGGAACTGAGCCGTTCGGTGGTCAACGCCGAGAACTTTGACCAGAACTGTGGCAACTGGGAATCGCTGTTTGAAGATCCGGCCAACCCCCGCCCGCCAGCACCGGTTGTGCGAATCACCGACGAGTCCGGTATGGCCCGTGGCAGCGGCGTGACGATCAGCGCCTGGATCCGTCCTGCGCGAACAACCGACCCGTGGCAGACGATTGTGCGGCGCGAGGATTCCTGGCGACGGCAGCTGTTGGCGATCGGCAAGACAGGGGAGACCTGGGGGCTCTGGATGGGTGCCGGGATTGATGGTCAGTACGTCGAGTTCGGCGCTCCGGTCGACCGCGAAATTTTAGGGGACGGAGAGTGGCATCACGTGGCGGGCACCTACGACGGCCAACAGATCAAGCTTTACCTGGACGGTCAACCGATCGGCAGCCAAACGGCGGTGGGCCAGCTCCACACGCAAAGCCGGCGGCCGATGCAGGTCGGTTCCTACGACAGTCGGGAACCGTTCCATGGCGATCTGAAACAGATCCAGCTCTATTCCGCCGGCCTGGAGGAAGTCGATATCGGACGGATCGCCCGCGGAAAGCGAGAAGCCGACGTGGACCACCTGGTCGGCAGTTGGGACCCGGCCAGCGTGGCACCGCCGCTCGTCGACCCACCGCTCCGCGCCATCGCCCATCAACGGATCGAGCAGTTCCTGTTGCAAGCATTCCGGGCCCCTGCCGATCCCCCAACGCTCCAGCTCTATACCGGTTTTTTTGACAAGCGATTCCAGGAGAATGGTGACTTTACCCAGAGCATGAAAGATGTCGTATCGGCGGCGCTCGCCTCACCGCGGTTCATGCTGGTGCACAATGAAACGCGAGACGATCTTCCCCACTCGGCAGCGTACCAGCTGGCCACCAGGCTCTCCTTCTTCCTGTGGAGTTCGATCCCGGACCGCCGTTTGTTGGAATTGGCCGACTCGGGCCAACTGCTGGAGGAGCAAGCGCTCGGACGCGAGGTCGAGCGGATGCTCAACGACCCGCGGGTCAAGAACTTCTGTGACAGTTTTGCGCCCCAGTGGTTGAAGCTCAACAACCTGGTCTCAGCCTCCCCCAACTTCGAGCAATACCGGGAATACTACTTTGGTGGCGATGACAAGATCTCGTACAAGCGGGGCATGCACATGATGCTGGAACCGCTGCTGAACTTTGAAACCGTCTTCGTGGAGAACCGGCCGATTCTGGAGCTGGTGGATGCCGACTTCACCTACCGCAGCCACCTGTTGAGCGAATGGTACGAGGGGAGGGCCGCCACCTACCCGATCAATGTGAACTTGCGCGATATCGAGTTCACCCGGACACCCCTGGAAGACCGTCGCTACGGGGGGGTCATCACCACATCCGCCGTGATGGTCATGACCTCCAACCCCCAGCGATCGCTGCCCATTACGCGGGGTTCCTGGGTTGCATCCGTGATTTTCAACGACCCACCCGAGCCACCGCCGGAGAATGTGCCCGATCTGCAGGCAGACGATCAAACGCTGGAAAAGGAGGGGGCCACGATCCGGGAAAAACTGAGACAGCACCGGGCCAATCCCCAGTGTGCCAGTTGTCATCAAAAGATTGACCCACTCGGGTTTGTATTGGAGAATTATGACTTGCTCGGCCGTTGGCGGGACCACTACCGGACCGGCCGGGAGGTGGATGCCAGCGGAAAGCTGTTCGGCCAACATTCGTTTCGGGATGTGGTTGAATTCAAGGATGCGATCCGGGCGGAACAGGAGACGTTTGCCACCGCCTTCGTGGAACACCTGCTCTCCTACGCCCTGGGACGCGAGTTGACACTGGCCGATCGGATGGCGGCCGTTGAAATTGCCAAGGCGACTAAGAAAGACGATTATCGAATGCGAGACGTGCTCAAGAAAATTGTCCTGCACCCGGTTTTTCGGCAAGGGGTCACTTTCCCACCGGCCAAAACGACTGACGAGTAAACCCAACCTGAGGTAGACCATGAAATCTTTTGGCAGACGCGAGTTTCTCCTGGGAGCCGGCGGTAGCATGATGGCCCTTCCCTGGCTCGAATTGAATGCTGCCACTGGTAGAGCGGCAGGCCACCCGTTGCGGTTCGCCTCCTTTTACTCGCCGATGGGCTTCGTGCGGGATCACTTCTTTCCCGATCAGGGGAAGCGGGACTTCCTCTCGATGCCAACCCTCAGTCCACTCAAGAACGTCGGTGACAAGGTCAACCTGATCACGGGGCTGTACCGGGTCAACGTGCGGGGAACGGACGTGCACAACCAGGCGAGTTCCTGTTACCTTTCGTCGCAGGACCCCCAGGGACAGCTGAAATCGCCCTACCCGATGGACCGGACGCTCGACCACCTGATCGCCGACCAGGTCAGCCACCGCACACCAATCCGTTCCCTCGAGCTGAATTGCAACAGCTTCACGGATCTGAAGGAATCGATCTACCTCGACAACATCTCCTGGTATGGTCCGGAGCACGTGGCTACCTCGATGAAAGACCCGCGACAGGTTTACCGCAGGCTGTTCAAGACCCGGGCCACGGACAAGGACATCACCGACCTGGCACTGGAAGATGCCAACCATTTCAAGCGCAACCTGAACCCACAGGACCGGCACAAGCTGGACGAGTACTTCGAATCCGTACGTGAAATCGAACGCCAAATTGACAGGCTCGACCAGTACTACCGGAACCATAACCAACCGAACCTGAAAGAGCCGGGAGAGGGGCCCATGACCCGGGGCGAGTACATCCGGCTGATGGGTAAATTGCTGGTGGTCGCCTTCCAGAGTAATCTGACCCACGTGGCGACGTTCATGCTGGCCCCGGAACGATGGGGTTCACCGCAAGAGTACCATGAATTGAATTTCACCAAGTCACATCATGGTTTGACCCATGCCCAGTCCGACGAGACCGTCAAAAATTTCCTCGTGCAGGTCGACCACTTTTACGTCTCGCTGTTTGCCGAATTCCTGGAGCAACTCGATGCGGTTCAGGAGGGCGAGGGAACGTTGCTGGACCACAGTATCGTAACGCTAGGCTCCGGGCTGGGCGACGGGGAACACCACACGATGAACGAATTGCCGATCGTCATGGCGGGTTCGGCAGGCGGTCGTCTGAAGACGGGGCAGCTGTTCCATTGTGCCGCGGAAACTCCCCTCGCCAATCTCTGGCTCTTACAGGCCCAGTTGATGGGCACCGGCATGCAGCGATTTGCCGACAGCACGGGGCCACTCGACAGCCTGCTCGTTTAATCCGATTCCTGCACGAAGCGACGACCACTCCAACCACCCTCAGGCGGCTTAACAGGCCACCTGGCCCTTCCTCGTTTTTCACCTTACAAGAAAGTGCCTTATGATTCCCTATCGCCTGTTCGCTTACTGGTTGGTCTTCGTGTTGCTGGCGGGTCCCGCTGCTCTGCCTGGCCAGGAGACGAAAGTGGACAACCCGGCCGTCACGCCTCAGCCGCGACTGGAGGAGTGGTGGTTCGAACGACACGCCAAAAAGATCGGCGAGTTCAAACAGGAGAACGTCGACCTGTTGATGGTCGGGGATTCGATCACCCACAATTTTGAAAGCACCGGAAAAAAAGTCTGGGAAACATCGTTCGCCCCCCGGCATGCAATCAACCTCGGTTTTGGTGGCGACCGGACCAATCACGTCCTGTGGCGACTGGAGCACTTGCCCAAGCGCGAGACGTCTCCCAAGGCGGCGGTCGTGATGATCGGGACCAACAATATCTGCTGGGGAAGCGACGAGCCACGCCAGGCAGCCTTGGGAGTGCAGGCAATCGCCCAACGGCTGAACGAAGATTACCCGGAAATGAAAATCCTGGTGCTGGGTGTTTTCCCCAGGCGCCGCAAACTGGACCACCCCCACCGAAAGCAGATCATCGAGTTGAACGGGTACCTGCCCGAATTGCTGGAACAGATCCCCAACGTCACGTTCAAGGATATCGGTGAGCAATTCCTCGACGAGAGCGGATTTCTCTCCGAGGCGATGATGCCCGACACGACCCACCCGAGTGAAAAAGGTCACCAGGTGTGGGCCGACGCGATCGAGGCCGACCTGCAACAGATGCTGAAATAGCCGTTGGTCGACCTCCGGCCAATCCTACAGCCCGGGCTTTGCTCTCTATCAAAAAAGGGCCCCTCGAATCTTCCGAGGAGCCCTGGTTTTGATCGTCGTTGACGGTGCCAAAGCCAGTCTCATTGATCGAGATCTGCCGTTTGACACGCGCGACTATCATGAATGGAGATCGAAACGATCCAGATTCATGACTTTGTTCCACACCGCCACAAAATCCTCAACAAACTTTGCACTCGAGTCCTGACAACCGTAAACCTCGGCAATCGCTCGCAGCTGGGAATTCGACCCGAAGATCAAATCGACCGCCGTGCCTGTCCATTTGACATCGCCGCTGCCTCGCAAGCAGCCTTCGTAAAAGTGCTCGCATTTTTCCGACTTCTTCCATTCCACGCCCATGTCGAGCAGGTTGACGAAAAAGTCATTGGTTAAGGTTTCCGGCTTTTCCGTGAAAACGCCAAACGGTGTATGCCCCACATTCGTATTGAGAACCCGCATCCCCCCGACCAAAACCGTCATCTCCGGCGCGGTCAACGTCAACAGATGCGCTCGATCAATGAGCAACTCTTCCGGCCCACGATCCTCGGCATTGCCGAAGTGGTTGCGAAAGCCGTCGGAGGTCGGTTCGAGTACTGCAAAGGAATCGACATCGGTCATCTCCTGGGTCGCATCGGTTCGGCCCGGTGTAAACGGCACCGCAACGTTGTGCCCTGCATTGCTGGCAGCCGTTTCGACACCGACACAGCCCGCCAGAACGATGAGGTCCGCCAGGGAGACCCGGACGTCGCCCGACTGCGATTCATTGAACGACTTTTGGATCTGCTCCAGTTGCTCCAAAACGTTGGCCAGCTCCTCGGGCTGATTCACGGCCCAATCTTTTTGCGGCGCCAAGCGGATTCTGGCGCCGTTGGCACCCCCCCGCTTGTCCGTACCGCGAAACGTCGAAGCCGAAGCCCAAGCCGTTGCCACCATCTGGGCCACGGATAGCCCGGACGCGGTAAGCTTTCCCTTCAGTTCGGCGATCTCCTGTTCACCGACCAGGGCATGGTCGACCTCGGGAACGGGATCCTGCCAGAGCTGGGCGGGGGGTACCAGGGAACCGAGGCAGCGGGAGACCGGGCCCATATCTCGGTGCGTCAACTTGTACCAAGCGCGGGCAAAAGCATCGGCAAACTGGTCCGGGTTCTCGTGAAACCGCCGGGAAATCGGCTCATAAATCGGATCCATCCGCAGTGCCAAGTCCGTAGTGAACATGATCGGGGCATGTTTCTTGTCCGCATCAAAGGCGTCCGGGACGGTGGTCGAAGCAGCGGCGTCGGTCGGAACCCACTGCGTGGCACCCGCCGGGCTCTGCGTCTTTTCCCATTCGTAGCCAAACAGATTGTCGAAGTAGTTGTTATCCCACTGGGTGGGATTGGTCGTCCAAGCACCCTCCAAACCACTACCGATCGTATCGTCCGCATTGCCACTGCCGAAACTGTTTTTCCAGCCCAGACCCTGTTCCGTAATGCTGGCCCCTTCCGGTTCAGGCCCGACATACTGGTCCGGGTCGGCTGCTCCGTGGGCTTTACCAAACGTGTGACCGCCGGCAATCAGGGCGACTGTCTCTTCATCGTTCATTGCCATTCGCCCAAACGTTTCTCGAATGTCATGGGCGGCAGCCAGGGGATCAGGCGTGCCGTTGGGCCCCTCCGGGTTGACATAGATCAAACCCATCTGAACGGCCCCCAACGGATTCTCCAAATCACGATCACCCGTATAACGCTTATCTCCTAACCACTCGCTTTCGGGGCCCCAGTAGATATCTCCTTCCGGCTCCCAGGCATCCTCACGTCCACCGGCGAACCCAAACGTCTGGAACCCCATCGATTCGAGCGCGCAGTTACCGGTCAACACCATCAGGTCTGCCCAGGACAACTTGGCACCGTATTTCTGTTTGACTGGCCAGAGCAGTCGCCTTGCCTTGTCGAGATTGACATTGTCCGGCCAGCTGTTCAAAGGGGCGAACCGCAGCGTTCCTGTTCCAGCACCACCGCGACCATCACCAATGCGGTAGGTACCGGCGCTGTGCCAGGCCATCCGGATGAAAAGCGGGCCGTAGTGACCGTAATCGGCTGGCCACCAATCTTGAGAGGTCGTCATGACCTCTTCGATATCCTGTTTCAATGCATCCAGATCGATCTTTTGAAACTCTTCCGCATAATTGAAGTTCTCATGCATCGGACTCGTTAAAGAGGAGTTTTGATGCAGGATTCGCAAGTTGAGTTGGTTTGGCCACCAATCCGCGTTCGAAAAAGCACCCGCTGCCGTGTGCCTTTGTGCTGCCCCATGCATCACGGGGCACTTTGTTTCGCTTGACATATTATCTCCAATCCGCAAGTTTTTCAGTCTCTTTTTTTACATTGATCAAAGGGGGTTGGAAAGTGCCAAAGATGGGGATGAGCCAAACCATCAGAAGCTGGGGGCACGGTCCTCCCATTCCGGCCCTCACCGACTGTTCATTCCGATCGCCCAAGATCAGCCGGGACCCCTTTTTCCGGGTTGAGCTGGCAAATGCCCCCTTCCCGGACATCCGCGGGGCTGGCTTTCCATGATTGGCCGGGCGGATCGACCAGAACTTCCCAACGACCCGTCAATCCCTGAATCCAAAGCGGTGCCCACTGCGAATCCCCTGGTGTCATCCCTTTTAACCTCTTGCATTGGCCCTTATGCCATCCGACTCCGAAAACCGTTTCCAGGTGTTTTTCGACGGCGCCTGCCCTCTCTGTCGACGCGAGATCGACTGGCTCCGCAAGCGGGACCGTGATCAACAGATCGAGTTTGTCGACATTGCCGATCCGTCTTTCGATGAGCAACGGCATGGCCGCTCCTACGAGACATTGATGACCCATATCCACGGCCGCGAAACGGATGGCCGCTGGGTCACCGGTGTCGACGTGTTTCGCCGCCTCTACCAGGCAGCCGGATTCGGCCCGCTCGTTCGCTTGAGTCGCTTGCCCCTGGTCAAACAGCTACTCGATTTGGCCTACCGATTTTTTGCCAGGTACCGCACACGATTGACGGGCCGCTGCCATGCGGGCGGAGACTCGTGCCAGGTGGGAACCGACCCGCCCACGCAGGCGGCAAACAAGGGTGAGCAACCAGACAACATCTAGGAACCGGGCAGGGCCACGTGGCAACCCCTGAGTCGATCACGACGCGCCGACCGCATCAGACCAATGGCTGCCCCGGCAGCAGGGGCGGCATCGGGCATCCAAGGGACTCGGAAATCGCCCGAATCATCTCCGCTTCATTCGGGGTAATCTGCTGGTCGGCCACAATCGTTGCAGCACAAGCCTCGAGCAACTTCTTCTTCTTTGGCAGGGCCACCGTGTTGAGGGTATCCATCGCCCGACCGACTTCGCTCAAGGAGACTTCGTCACGAGGTATCAGTGGAACGACCTTGATCTGCAACGTGTTCAGCCCGGCGACGAATGCCTGCTCGGCCATATCGGGATCTTTCTGGCCAATCCAGGCCAGGGCCGAGAGGAGCAACCGGCACTGGGTCTGCAGGTGTTGAAAACCGTAATACTTGGCATGAACCTTCTTCGGTTCGTGCAGGTGGTGGTCGACAATCCGTAACAGGATCCACTCGAACAGATCCGTTTTCTCATCCGCCTTGACCAGCAGGTCCAGATTCGTGCGAAAATTCCGGGACTGCGTCGGTGACAAGTGCTTGAGGGCACCGAGCGTGATATCGATCAACGGCAGACGGTATTGACGACCCAGGTGATGCACCGCATCGGCCATCTTACGGGTCATCTGGCCCAACCCCTTTTCAGCGTGCTGATGCAGAACATCGAGTTGCCGCTCACGTATCTCGGGCTCCGAATTCAGCACCAGGGCATACAGTACGGCCCGCGCCCCATACGGGTCGTGGGCCGCATGGTAGATCTCCTCGGGTATCTCGGAAATCAGCTGATGCGCCATCTCGACATGCTGCGGTGTGGTTTGCCCCATCGCCTCGATGCCAGTCATCACGGCTACCATCTTCTTCATCCCATCTCGGCGTTGGTCTTCGCCTCGCTGACGATCCGCGGCCTGCTGCTGAGCTCGACTGGCGCGAGAGACCGGTTTCATCCACTTGCCATCCCAATTCGGTTCGACGCGCCGGATCCGTTCTTCCAAAGGTGGGTGGGTCGCAAACATCGAGCCGAAAAAACCACTGACCCCTTCGGCAAAATACATATGACTGAACTCAGGCGCGGCATGCGATTCCAACTTGCCCTCTTCGGAATTACCACCAATCCGCTTGAGGGCTCCACCAATCCCGTGCGGGTTGCGAGTGAACTGGACAGCCGAGGCATCGGCCAGGAACTCCCGCTGCCGGCTGATCGAGGCCTTGATCCACTTTCCAAAAAATGTACCGATCGCCCCGATCAACATCAGCCCCGCCCCGATCGCGATCAGCGGGGCGCCATTCTTGTTGCGGCCGCCCGAGTAAGCCGCGACTCGAAACAACTGCCATCCGATGAAGCCAATCACCACGATCCCGAACACGAACCCAATCAGGCGAATATTCAAACGCATATCGCCGTTGAGGATGTGGCTGAATTCGTGGGCAATCACTCCCTGCAGCTCGTCGCGGGAAAGACCGTCCACGCAGCCGCGGGTCACGCCGATCACAGCGTCCTGCGACGAGTAACCGGCGGCAAACGCATTGATCCCCTTTTCCTCCAGCAGGAAAACGGGGGGCACCGGGATGCCGGAGGCGATCGCCATCTCTTCGACGACGTTGAGGACACGCTGCTCGTCCGGGTCCTGCGTACTGTGACTCAGGGGTCGGCCTCCCAACGTACTGGCAACCACCTGGCCGCCACCACTCAGGGAAACGACCCGATACGTACTGGCACCAGCAATCACCAGCAACGTGCCACCCCCCACCAGCGCGATGACGCGCCAATCGGTCAACACACCGACCGGGTCAATCTGCTCCTGCTTGTCCTGGGTCTGGGTATTGACGCCGACGACGCTGAGGGCGACGACGACGTAGACAGATACCATGACACCGATGATGGCCATGCCAAACAGTATGACCAACCGCCGGGTATGGCGGCGGGCCAGATCCTGTTGCTCAAAAAAATCCATTAACGAGGTACCTTATCAGGTCCAGTCAAGAATCCAGCTCGTTCCTGTCAATCAGAACGAGACCTTCGGCGCTTCCTTGATCGCTTCGCTATCGTCGAATTCCAGCAATTCCGCGTTTTCCCCGTAACCAAACATCCCGGCCACAATGTTGGCGGGAAAACTCTGACGCTTCACGTTGAAAGTCGTCACGGCATCGTTATATCCCTGGCGGGCAAAGGAGACCTTATTCTCGGTCGATGTCAGTTCTTCGGACAATTGCATCATGTTCTGGCTGGCCTTCAGATCCGGGTAGGCTTCCATCACCACGTTCAGGCGTCCCAGGGCACCGGTCAGGTTCGACTCGGCACCGACCAATCCTTTCATCGCTCCCGGCTCGCCCGGGCTGGCTGAGGCGGCCTTCATCGCCCCCATCGCCGTATTCCTGGCCTGGATGACGTTTTCCAGGGTTTCCTTTTCATGTTTCATGTATCCCTTGGCCGTCTCGACCAGATTGGGAATCAGGTCGTAACGTCGTTTCAGCTGGACCTCGATCTGGGCAAACGCATTCTTGTAGCGGGCAGCCAGCCTGACCAGTTGATTGTAGATACCGATCAGTAAGCCAATCAGCCCAATCACAACCACCAGGCCACCTACCACAATGACTCCCAAAATAACCATTTTGAATCTCCCAGTACGGTTGAATTTGTCTATCAATTGTCCAACAAAACGCTCGGCCAAAGGGCCTATCCTAGCGTAAAACCACCAGAATTCCTGCCCAGCAGGAGACGCATTCGGGTAAAGATCTGACCGCCCCATCCCCAAAATGGGCTTTCTGCCAGAACGAAAGCGAGTGGCCCATCGTCAGTGCCTGCATTTCCGGCGAAAAAGCGAACGATCGCCAGCGAAATGCGTATTCCAGAGCGTTCGAAAGAGGCTGTTTCCCTTGTTTGGGGAATGTCAATTCCGCACCGTTATTCGAAATAATTCGACCGATCTTTGCAAAAAGGCGCCTGCAGGAAAAAGAATTTTTCAACTCCGACGCCCCTCAATCGGAGTCGGTCTCAAGCAAAACGCTCGCGCCGGGTCGAGTCGTGGGGAATGTCCCGTCTCAGTCGGACGTCATCCAGTGCCATTAGCGGAACCTTCCAACCATGAAAACCTTGGGGTTCGGCCACGGTCCAATTTTTTGACAAATTGTCGCTTGCCCCTGCCAAATTGGAAACGTATTTTTTTAAAGCCACCCGTCAACGTGAGTAACGGAGTAGACCATGTTTGATGATGAAACTGTCGATTTTATTGCGTTCGAAGCATCTCTCGACGTATCTCAAAAAGAACTGGATGCTGTTTGCCGCAATTGCTCAAACAGCCTGATTCTCGATTTTGATGACGGCATCGTATTTTGTTCGAGTTGCGGGCCCTGTTACCGGATCAATCCCCCCGGTGTCGAGCCAGTCGCGCCGCCTTACGAAGACGACAATGACGAGATTTAACACCTGATTCCAGGCGGCACCCCGTTTCCAACGAGTTCCATCCTGGCGACCGTCTGCAACGAAGCTAGGCAATAACGAATAAAAAAACGCCAGGACCGGTTCCTGGCGTTTTACGTTTCAAGACAAACTATCATGACAGCCTATTCCGAATCTTCGTGATGATCCGGGTGCTCATGATGGCCTGTGTTTTCCTGCTCGGCCGCTGGCTTGAACAGGCTGATCGAATCGAAATCCATCCCCTCTTCGGCCGCCTTGAGCGCCAGGTTCGTCTGGTAGTACTTGCTTTGGTTGGCCAGTTCGATGGCCTCGTTCAGCTTCTCGGACGTCGCGTCGTAAGGCATCAGAACGCGGGCGAAATTGACAGCAATTTCTCCCTGCTTCAGCTGTTCCATCCCTTCAGCTTTCTGTCCTTTCTGGAAATACTCATTCGCCTTGGCCAGGTAACTCGCGTGTCTTTCACCAGGGACAAATGACTTGTCCAGGGTAATGGACCCATTGATCGGCACCTGCCCCTCTTTCCCATCACAGTGGTAATTTTCGTTGGCGATATCCTGCATCAGGCCGTTCGCCTTGCCCATCATCTCCTTGGCAGCATCGGTCTCACCATTGAAGATGGCCAGGCGGGCAGCGTGGATCGTCTGCATGGCCGCAAAACCCTTTTCCGAAACCTTGGTCTTTTCCAGGCAGCACCCGTCTTTCTGCACAGCTTCCTTTTCCGGGGAGGTGCCGTCAGCCCAGGCGGAATTGAAGGCGGCACAGGAACCGATGGCCATCGCCGCGGCAAGCGAGTAGGTCATTAACTTTTTCATTTGATTTCCTTTTCTCATTAAACGAGTTGGATCGCGATGGGCGGTATATGTCTCAATCAAACATTTCCAAACGCCCTGCGTTCAGGTGCCTAGTCATGCACGTCGCGTGCCAATGCAAAAACAATTTGCAATCCTGATGCTATCGGAGTCCCCACCGGTTGACGCCAGGTGCGCTGCTCGAGAAGCAAGCCACGCCCCGGATGTTTCCATACCTCGTCGCGGTACCGGCCGCCGTCTGGCGACCAATTTCCTTACCTGACTCCGGCCTGTGGCGTTTTGCCCCACCCGTTACAGGATGCCTCGCTCTCAGCGCCATCGCCCCGCTTTTCCCCGCCAATTTTCTTTTCAAACGGATTGGCACGACGGTTGCGTTTCCCACTTTTCCCAAAACAGATCCGAAAGGCGAAACCTATTCGCTCTCCCTTACTGAACTGAACATGTGAAAGGTCCTAGGATGTCAACCACTTCAAACAACCGTCAATCTCAAAGCTCGAACCAGGATCGACGAAATGCGCTCCACAATCAAATCAACCAGTTGTCAGCGGTCATCAAGCAGGAATGCAAACCGTTTAACGCGCTGGTCGAAGGGGTCGGCGACGTCATTGTCGGACAGGAAAAACTGATTCACCGGATGCTGATTGGCCTGTTGGCCAACGGCCACTTGCTGATCGAGGGGGTTCCTGGATTGGCCAAGACAACCGCCGTTGCCTGCCTGGCCCAAGGGATCAATACGGGATTCCAAAGGTTGCAATTCACCCCCGACCTGCTCCCGGCCGACCTGATCGGGACGATGGTCTACCGGCCCCAAACCCAGGAATTCGTCGTGCAAAAGGGCCCTATTTTCTCGAACCTGATCCTGGCCGACGAGATCAACCGGGCACCGGCCAAAGTGCAAAGCGCCCTGCTGGAAGCGATGCAGGAACGCCAGGTCACCATCGGTTCCGAGACGTTTCCCCTGGACAGCCCATTCCTGGTCATGGCGACGCAGAACCCGATTGAACAGGAAGGCACCTACCCGCTGCCCGAGGCGCAAATGGACCGCTTCCTGTTGAAGGTGGTCGTCGATTACCCGAACCGAGAACAGGAAAAAATGATCCTGGACCGGATGTCAAAAACCGAGCAGTCGCATTCAGTGGAAACAGCCATGCAACCGGAAGACATCCATAGCGCCAGGAAACTGGTCGACAAGATCTACGTTGATAACAAGGTCAAGGACTACATCGTCGACCTGGTCATGGCAACACGTGATCCTGCCGGCTATGGCATACCCGTGGCCGACTGGGTCGAGTACGGCGTATCACCCCGTGCCACGATTGGACTGACGCTGGCCGCCAAGGCCAATGCCTTCCTCAACGGGCGTGGATTCGTCATTCCCCAGGACGTCAAGGACATCGCCCTGGACGTACTGCGTCACCGCCTGGCCATTACCTACGAGGCCGAAGCGGAAGACAAAACCTCGGATGATGTCGTCAAGGCAATCATCGAAGAAATCCGGGTCCCCTAGACCCGTTGAATCAAGGTGAAGTGCGGCGTTCCGTTTCCGTGTTTCTCCGCCGGGCGGAACGCCAGCGCTTTCACCGCGACCAGGACTCCGAAACGTCACCTGAAACCTAACCACCAAGATACTGTTGGAACCAAAATGATTCCCCAAGAACTAGTCAAGAAAATTCGACGCATCCAGATTCGAACATCCCACAAGGTGGATGACCTGCTGGCTGGACAATACCATTCCGCTTTCAAAGGGCGTGGCATCGAGTTCGAAGAAGTCAGGCCTTACCAGATCGGTGACGATATTCGGGCCATTGACTGGAATGTCACCGCTCGAAGCCATCAGCCCTACATCAAGCTGTTCCGGGAAGAGCGGGAATTAACCGTGTTCCTGCTGGTCGATTTGAGTGCCTCCCAAGGGCTGGGAACCCACCACCAGACCAAACGGGAACTGGTCACCGAGATCGGCTCCACCCTCGCATTCTCGGCCATCCAGAACAATGACAAGGTTGGCATGATGCTGTTTACCGACGGCATCGAGAAAACCATTCCGCCCCGCAAGGGCTCACGACATGTTTTGCGCTGTATCCGGGAACTGCTTTACTGCCAACCGATGGGCCAGGGGACCGACCTTGCAGCCGCTCTTACCCACCTGACCCGGACCGTGAAACGTCGTTCCATTGTATTCGTGGTCAGTGATTTCCAGGACGAAAATTACGAGAAGTCGCTTCGTATCGCCAAACGGAAACACGACATCATACCAGTGGTGATTGGAGACCAGCGGGAAATGGAAATGCCCAGTGTAGGCATGATCGAATTGAAAGACAGCGAAACAGGCTTGGTCACTCAATTGGATACGGCCAGCCGGCGCAACCGCGAACTGTTTGCCGACAGGGCCAAGTCACGAATCACAGAACAGGACGACCTTTTCCGACGATTGAAAATCGAGCCGATCCGAATCATGACCGGCGAAGACTACGTCGACCCGATCCGGGAATACTTTCACCGCCGAGGAGGAAAAAAATGAAGACCCAGATCACACACCGAAACAACCCGCAGGTACTTGGGCCGTCAGAAAGACGAACCAAAGTGGCGCGGATCCTGACAATGGGGACTGCTCTTTCTTTGTTGACCTTGCTCCTGGCTTCTCCGGCCTGGGCTTTGGAAGCGGCCGAGTCCAGTTCGGTCGACGGCCTTCGCATCAAGACCACCGTGCAACGTGACCAAGCCCGAATCGCCGAGCCGATCGAGATGACCATCGAAGTCGAAGCACCCCAGGATGTCCTGGTCCGATTCCCCGAGTCGCTTGACCAGCTGGGAACGTTTGACGTCGTCGAAATTCGTGACGACCTCGATATTCCGTTCGAAAACGGGCGACAGTTTACGCGTCATATGAAACTGGAAAACATCCATGCCGGAGAACAGGCGATTCCATCACTCGACGTTGCTTACGTCGATCAGCGAACCGAACCGCCCGTTTCGGGAATCCTGAAAACGGGCGAGCGCGTTGTCACGATCGCCACGTCTCTGGAAGGACCTGAAAATCCGATTGAATTCAGAGACATCAAGGGTGTCGTTTTTCTTGACGTCAATGAACGCTCCTCCCCCACGTGGATCTTCTGGACCACCGGCGGGCTACTGGCCACCCTCGCCCTGGCGCTGGTCCTGGTGCGCAATCGCCGCAACCTGACCCCCAGGCAATGGGCCCTTAACGCGCTGGACGACTTCGAGAACAGTGGTGACCTGTTTCGCGCCAGTCCTGAACTGGTCTACGTGACTCTGACGGACATCATCCGGCAGTTTGTCCAGCGGCAGTTTGACCTCTCAGCACCTCGGCTGACGACAAAGGAATTTTTACACGAACTACAGACCGATTCCCGGCTGAACGTTGACTCGCGCAACCAGTTGAGCGAGTTCCTGCAGGTAGCCGACATGGTGAAATTCGCAGGCCTGGCGCCAGGAAGTGATGCCATCCAGCTCGCCCTGGCCAATGCGCGAACGTTCATCCATGAAAGCGATCAAACCGAGGATGAGTCCAACTCGAAGCAATTCCCTCCTGGGAAAAATCGATTTAAGGAGTTTGAATAATGTTTCACACATCATCTGCCTGGTTTTTGTTGCTCCTGCTGACCATTCCCCTGGTTGGTTACCTGATGTTCAGGAAGCGCCGAAGATCATCCATTGAATTCAGTTCCACCCATGCGCTGTCGGACTTGCCATTGACCTGGCGACAACGGTTTCGTTGGGTTCCCCCGGCTCTGGGATTGACGGCCATCATGCTGATGATCGTTGCCCTGGCGCGGCCCCAGGAAGGAAGGAAACAGACGATTACCGATTCCGAGGGCATCGCCATCGAGATGGTAGTCGATTGCAGCGGCAGCATGCAGGCTATGGATTTCACCTTCGAGGATCAGCCTGTCGATCGTCTGACGGCTATCAAGGGAGTCGCCAACCGGTTCATCAACGGGGGAGACAATCTGGAGGGGCGTTTCAGCGACCTGGTCGGCCTGGTGACGTTTGCCAAGAATGCCGATGGGCTGGTACCTCCCACGCTTGACCACACCTACGTTTCGTCACAACTGGAAAACACCCAAATCGTCACGGAGCGGAGCGAGGATGGAACTGCCATTGGAGATGCGATCGGCCTGGCCGTGGAAAAACTGGCTGCCTTGAAAACCCGCACCGACGACCAAGACCAAGAACCGGGCAGGGATGAGATCAAGAGCCGCATCATGATTCTGTTGACCGACGGGGAAAACAACTCCGGTTCGATTGACCCTATCCCGGCAGCGGAGTTGGCCAAGTCGTTTGACATCAAGATCTACACGATCGGCGTCGGGACCAAGGGACGCGCCCCGGTGCCCATCACGGATCCGTACACCGGACGCAAAGTCCTGCAGATGATGGACGTCAATATCGACGAGGAAACGTTGCAGAAAGTAGCGGACGAAACAGGCGGGAAGTACTTTCGGGCCACCGACACGGAATCCTTGGCCAACATCTACGCCGAGATCGATCAACTAGAAAAATCCAACGTCGAATCACGTCACCTGGTTGATTACCGGGAACTGGCCGTGGAACCGTATCGATGGGGGCCATTGACCGTGCCGCCCATCCTGTTGTTGAGCCTGTTTTGCCTGATGGCACAAGTGTTGCTTGGCAATACCCTGTTTCGCAATGCGACCGGCTGACGAAACGCAGCGGAAGCAATGCAATCGAAATTGACTGAACAAGAACAATGGCGGCCACGGTCGCCAGGAATCATACGAGGAACACGATGGACATTCAATTTGGACATTTCAACCAGCTGAACTGGCTCTGGCTCGTCGCGGCTGTTGCCGCCACTACGGTCGCAGCCTGGGTTTACCGACGGCACGCTTTGCGTCGCTTTGCAACCAACAACCTGTTGGCCCGGCTACTCCCCAAGAACACTTCTCGCCGCCTGTTTTTCCGAACGGCGACCGCCCTGGCCGCCATGACCTTCCTGGTCATCGGGTTGGTCGATATCCGGTGGGGAAAGACTTGGCGCGAAGTACCCCAAAAAGGGATTGAAGTCATGTTCGTGCTCGACGTTTCCAGGAGCATGCTGGCGGACGACGCTACACCCACCCGCCTGGAACGCGCCAAGCAGCAGATCAAGGACATGGTCGACGAAATGACTGGGGACCGAGTTGGCCTGGTCCTGTTTGCCGGCGAGGCAAAGCAACACGTCCCATTGACGCGCCACTATACCGATTTCAAACAATCGCTGGACGAGGTCGGGCCTTACAACGTCCAGATGGGAGGCTCGCGCTTAGGAGATGCCATCGCCCTGGCCGCCGACTCCTTCCTGGGAAAATCGAACGACCACAAAGCGATTGTCGTCTTGACCGACGGGGAAGACCAGGAAAGCAGCCCGGTGGAAATTGCCCAGCAGATTCACCGTCAACAGGGAACCCGAATCTTCACGATTGGCCTGGGCGATATGGAAAAAGGCTCGCGTATCCCGATGGGGCAAACTGCCTCGGGTCGACGCTTTTTGGAACACGAAGGGAAACAGGTCTGGTCGAAACTCAATGGCAGAATCCTGGAACAGGTCGCCTTGGAAACCGATGGCGCCTTTGTCCCGGCCGGCACGAAGCAGGTCGATATGGCCGATATTTACCACCGCTACGTGGCCAGTGTGGAACAACAGGACTTCGAAACGGCCAGGATCAACGCGTACACCCCCCGCTACCAGTACTTTGTGGGAGCTGCATTGGCACTGCTTTTGCTTGAAATATTCTGGCCCTGGGGCTCACGTCGCAACAGGCCAAACCAGGAACAGCAAAACGGCTTCCACAACTTCCAGTCGAATCAACAGGAATCGTCTCAAAGGACAGCAGCATGAACGGCTTTTTGAATCAATCACTTGCAGTATTCGCATTGGGCAGTGGAGTTCTTTTCGGCAGCCCCGTCGATGGACAACAGGCTGAAAGGGACTCGTATGCGCAAATCAACTCGGCCAACCAACAACTGGCTGAGGGGAAAGTGGACGAGGCATTGGCCCAGTACGACCAGGCAGCCGAAAGCATGCCGGCCAGTCACGAATTGACCTACAACCGCGCGGTGGCCCATTACCGAAAAGGCAATATCGCCAAGGCGCGACAACTGTTTACCGATGCTCTGGCAACCACCGACACAGACTTGGCGGCCAAGGCGAGTTTCAACCTGGGAAACTGTGACTACTCCGAAGCGGTTGCCCAGGCAGAGCAGGATCGCCCGGCCGCCATTGCGCAGTTGGACGAGGCTGTCGACCATTACCGGCGAACCTTGCGGGCCAACCAGAACGACATCGAGGCCCGTGAGAATATCGAGTTGGCAATGCAACTAGCCGAACAGTTGCGCAAGCAGGAAGAACAAGAACAACAGCAACAAGATCAGCAACAAGATCAGCAACAAGATCAGCAACAAGATCAGCAACAAGATCAGCAACAAGATCAGCAACAAGATCAGCA
>JAKVBG010000041.1 GCA_022447605.1 Mariniblastus sp. | reverse complement strand
CGGCTGGCAGAACAGCCGAAAACCGATGTTGAACGGGGTTTATCCCAAGATCCTGGCCAGGCCCAGCTACCCTTCTTCGGCGGTTCAACCAATGCGGGAAGCTTGGCGAGTGCAAGCACGACTACGCTTACCGAAAGCCAGGCATTGCTCGAGCGGTCGGCTAACAGCATGGTCGAATCACCGCCGGTCGAATCCACAGTCGTTCTCACTGTCGATTTATTCGATCAGCAGCTGGTCACCGAGGGAAAATACATCCAACTGGGGCAGGGGAGTCGCAAATCCCGGCTGGACTTTGAATATCAAGACGAGGATATCGGGAGATTGACCCAAATCTGCGATGGAAGGTTCTTTTATTCCCTGCAGGAATCGAGCCAGGGGAAAAACCTCAACTTTGTCGATCTCTACCAACTGGCCAAGGCGGACCAACAAGCCCTGATGGCCAATCCAACAGCGTGGATGGCGACCGGGGGTCTTTCCAGCTTGCTGCAACACCTGGCCCAGGCTTTCGAGTTTGAGCCGATCAGCCAGGGAGAGGTCGGTGGGATCCCCACCCTTGTTTTGCGGGGCACCTGGAAATTGCCCTACTTGAAAAGGCTGATGGAAAACCAGGTCGAACCGACATGGCTGGACCCCCCGATCCAATGGGACTTGCTGCCGCCACAGCTCCCCCACTCCGTCGAGGTCCATCTCGGTGCCGACGAATTTTTACCGCTATTCCCTTACCAAATCACCTTCTCTCAATACGGGTCGACGGGTGACACAAAGACATCTCGATCGATCGTCCGTTTCGAAATGACGGAAATCAGCAAACTGGAAAGTGTCGACCAACAGTGGTTTATCGTTCAATCGGGCGATTCCACACAGGTTGACCTGACCGAAGAGTTGGCCAGCCGGGTTCGCTTCATTTCCAAGTCCATCCGCACGGCACAACAGCGACGCAATCCCCCGTTGAAAAAGTAACCGGTAGCCCATGCGCAGTGTCATTCAGCGAGTCAGTAGCTGTCGTGTTCGAGTTGAGGACAACGTCGTCGGCCAGATCGGACCCGGTCTCCTCGTGCTGCTGGGCGTGGAGCAGGGGGATGGCCCTGAAGACCTGCGCTATACGGCTGACAAACTTCTCGGTCTGCGCGTCTTCAATGATGACCAGGGGAAAATGAACCTGTCCGTTCAGGATACGGGCGGCAAAATTCTTGTCGTCAGTCAATTCACCCTGTTGGGAGACGCGCGGCGCGGTCGCCGCCCGAGTTTCATCCGCGCGGCCGACCCCGAGCATGGCAAGCGCCTGTATCAGCAGATGATTGACTACTTGAAACAACAGGGGGCGGCTGTGGAATCCGGACAGTTCCAAGCCGATATGAAAGTTGAGTTGATCAACGACGGGCCAGTCACACTGCTAATCGATTCCCGCAAAACGTTTTAGACCTGGTTGGAACGGGAACCGATTGCGTTTAACGCTGCAAAGGTGGCTCTCCACCCCCCAGGGAATCCATCAACCATTGTTTTGCCTCGTGGGGGACAATATTGACCGGCTCGCGACCAAAATATTGCATCAGACTGTGATCCCCAAAAATGATGATCAACAGGATCGCCAACTTGCTATAGGTAGAAATATTCGGCCACAGCTTGGGACTGAACCACTTGAGTGCTGTCCCAAACGATTTTTTTACCCGTATCTCGTTGCCGTTCCAGTCAACCGACCAGATTTCATCCAGAACGAGGTGGGTCACAAACCCGAGTACAACGGCCCACGACTTGAAAAGACGAACGCTCAGTTCGGGTGACAGACAGACAATGAACGTGGTCAAACCGGCGATGATGGCAGCTGGGATACTGTGCCACATTCCCCGATGTTTGGTGTACTTGCTGAATAGCCGACCCAACCCGAAACGAAAAACCACGTACACCACACCGGCTGCGAAAACCATATTCTCCGGTGACATTCCCCACTGCCGGAAACGGTGCATCATCAACATGGGAACCAGCACGGCCAGAAACGAGAGCGTTTCCCGCTGAGGTATGCCCGAGCTACTGTCCAGGTCCGGCAACATTCCAGCAACACTACACAGGGCACCGGCCACCATGGAGTGTTCAAGGGAAAAGCCCAAGCCAAAAAAACCGACGGTACCATAACCGATTCCAATCACGGTACTGGTGGTGATATGGGTTTTGAAATCGGCCATGGATTGCTGTGAACGGGTTTTACAGAACAACGGAAAAGGAATGCCCATTTCGGGCCCAAAGGCGTATCAGCATTTAAAGAATCAGAGCGATTGGCAAAAGGGCAACTTGCCAAAATTCAGCAAATAGACAAAAGCCACAGCCGACTCAATCATTCAGCCACGCTAGCGGTAAAAAGCTGGCAAACCGATCCGTTGCGGCACACGGCAGTTCGCCTTGAGTTGAAGGCAGGAATTCGATTAAATCCGCCCTCACGCTTTCGGCTCGAACGATCCATGCCGGGATGGGAAGCGTTGCATGAAGTTGGAGAGGAGTTGAAGCGATGTCGTTTTATGACATGTTGATGATCGCCATTTTAAGCCTGACCATTCTGTTTGGGCTCTGGAAAGGGCTGGCGTGGCAGATCGCTTCACTGGCGGCCATTATTGTGAGTTACATCGTAGCCATGCAATTCCGGGGTGACGTCTCTCCTTATATCCAGGCGGAAGAACCGTGGAACCGTTTTGCCGCCATGTTGATCCTGTACGTGGGGACCTGGATTGCTATCTGGATCATCTACGCGTTGTTGGTGCGCAAGACGATTGACGGGCTGAAACTCAGCTGGTTTGATCGGCCGGCCGGTGCCTTGGCGGGCGCCGCCAAGGGCGCCATCCTGTGCATGGTCATTACCATGTTTTCCGTCGCACTGTTGGGCGAAGCTGCCCGGGATGCCATCATCTCATCCAAATCCGGGGGTTATATCACGGCAGCCATTAATCGGCTCGATCAATGGATGCCGACCGAAATACATGCCTATATCGACCCGTACGTTAATCGATTCAACCACAAGATGACCGAAAAAGATCCGAACTGGATTCAGAACAGCGAGGACAAGTTCAGCAGTACGATCAATCAGATCAAAGGCAATTTGAGTACCTTTCATGGCAACTGGAATCAACCTTCCAACGCGGACAAACAGGGAGCAGGGGGGGCAAACCCGCAGGGAGGCATGACTCCCCAGCCGGCATCGGCCAGGACGGGTCGCTAAGCGTCTTGCGAGCCAATCGGAACAACCCGTACATCTGGAGGAACGGCTAACCGGACCCGGGTTCCGCCAGGCTCGATAAACGGTCGAGGGTCTTTTGGATTGGTGCGATCCTCGTTCGCACCGAACCGATTTCCAGTCGATGAGCAACCGGATTGAGAGCCTGGATCATCCACTCAATTTGAGACCCAATCGATCCCTAATGGCCAGCTGGCTCCGTTTACTGAGCCGTCTTCCGACGGGCCGTCACGTCCTGGAGATTCTCGGCGGCGCCACCATCGGATGGCAATCGAATGACGACAGGACGATCCGCCGATCGCCCGTCACGTTCGAGCATCGAGTCCCAGGCAGGGCAACGGGAAAGAAATGGGCAAACAGGCTATAGCCAAGAGAATAGAAAGCTCCAACCGAACATAAGAAACATTATCGGACGTTGGGGAGAAGGCCATTTTCAGGGGGTTCTACACCCCTGCCCAGTTCGTCCGGCCCACGCTCTGGCCAGACCAACAGGTCCTTGGCCGAACTCACCTAGAGACCCTTCTTCTGGAATTTAAACGCCAGGCAGGCGTAAACCCGCCGCGACGTCGGCCAGCGCCAGGGCGACGTAATTTCCAGCGAGTCCAACTGCTCGTCGACCGCCGGGGCGCGGAATGTCTGCTGAATCATCTGGGGATTCATCCCGTGGAAGAAGTTTTTCTCGGCAATCCCCTTCCGCAGCACCGGCTCCAGTTGTTCGGTCGTCAGAATCTCGGGCAGCGACTCCGACGAGACAAAATCCGTAATCAACAGGCCGACACCGCCCGGGCAGAGCAAATCGAGCATCACCTCGATATGCCGTTTTCGAATATTGAACAACAAGTGTCCAAAATCTTCATTTCTCTCTGCCACGCACTCGTATGCCTTGAACATCAACTGGGAGAGCATGCAGGTGGAAGCGACTACGCTGAATTTACCCGTTTCGAGCTGCGGTACGTGTTGTTCGGCGATCTCCTTCAATTGCTCCAGCAACTCGGGAGTCGGGTACCTGGCATAGACATCCAACTGGTCCTTCATGCCTGCCATGTCGACCGCAGCCACCTGCAGCTGGCGTTCATCCAGCAAGACGCCCTGACGCGCCAATCCCTGTTTGACGCTGGCCGTGTCCACATCGACCAGAACCAGGCGGTGGAAATGTTCGATCAAAGGGTTGAGTTCAATATCGTTACAGGGTCCCGCACCGAGGATACAGAGATCACCCTGTTTGCGCTGCACGGCCGACATGACCATCGAAGTGACGATCTCCCGGTGAATTCTGGAAAGATCCCATTCTTCAAGCATCTCCGGGTCCGCATCGTTCGGAACCGGCTCCGGATCGGAAAGCCCACCTTCACTGGCCGTGATTTCTTTCCAGTTCGATTCACCTGTGAATTCATAATCCGTCATCGTTCACCATCCTTCATTCGGGTGACTGGATTGACCCGGGATCAGGATGCACCGGAAGGGAGACCGCTTTGCTCGAGGAACACTCCCATGCGGCGAAATTTTTCGTACCGGCCTGACAGCAACGTCTCCCGGTCCATCGCTCCGAGCGCTTTTAGATTTTTCTTGAAGTAAGACTTGAGCGCGGCGGCCATGTGATGATGATCCCGGTGTGCACCACCGAGCGGTTCCGGGATCACGTCATCCACAATGCCAAAACTCAATAAGTGATTGGAGGTGAACTTGAGTGCCTCTGCTGCTTTCTCGGCGTGAGCGGCGCTCTTCCATAGAATTCCCGCGCAGCCCTCTGGACTGATGACGGAGTAGTACGAATGTTGCAACATGGCAACCCTGTCTCCCACACCGATTCCCAGGGCGCCTCCACTGCCCCCCTCGCCAATCACCACACAGATGATCGGCGTCTCGAGCCGGGACATTTCGTACATATTCTCGGCGATGACCTGTGCCTGGCCACGCTCTTCTGCACCAATTCCGGGATAAGCGCCCGGTGTATCGATCAGACAGATCACCGGCAAACCATACTTGGCAGCCAGTCGCATCTTGGCCATTGCTTTGCGATACCCCTCGGGGTGAGCACAACCAAAATAATTTTCCGACCGATCCTTGAACGTTCTGCCCTTTTGATGCCCCAACACCATCACCTTCGTGTTATCCAGGCTGGCAAAGCCAACGCGTATCGCCCGATCATCTCCAAACAGCTTGTCACCGTGCAACTCAACAAATTCATCGAAAACGAGTGAAAGGTAGTCGATCGTGTGCGGCCGCTCTTTATGACGGGCAACCTGGACCGTCTGCCAAGGCGTAAGATTTTCATAGATCTCACGGGTCTTCTCCGTCATCTCACGTCTTTTCTGACGCAGCCGCTCTACCGCTTCAGCGGTCTTATCCGACTCCAATTCGAGTTGCTGAACCTGCTCTGCAATGTCGGCAATCGGTTGTTCAAATTCAAGATAGTCCATGAGTTTCTACTCGGTTTGGATTGACCTGGGCCAGACCGGCCAGTCAATGAAACTGAAACCGGGCCCGTCTCACCATTCTGCTCTCGATTGATGGCATATCAAGGTGGGACTCCAGGTGGAATTCAACGAATCGGTAATTTATTAATCAGCCCCGGTGTCACGTAATAGGCCAGCCGGCCGTTTCCCCGCGCGAAATACAGCCATTCCTGAAAACTCGAACAGAAAATCTTGAATCGACTGGGGCCGGTCCTTCGGTTTCTTGGCCATCATTCTGGTCACCAGGCCAGTCAGATCCCGAGTGGCCCCACTGACCGCCAGCAAATTGGGGACCGGAGCGGAAAGGTGCTTGTTCAGCAGCTCGTCCGGATTGGTCGCGGTGAAAGGCGCTCGCCCGGCCAGCAATTCAAAAATCACACAACCAAATGAGTAGATATCAGAGCGTTCATCCATACCTTTACCGCGAATTTGTTCGGGCGCCATATAGCTTCGTGTACCCCGAATGACCTTTTTCTTTTTACTTTTTAATCCTGACAATAATCCACTCTTCTTGCGCGGCTTCTCGGCAATCGAAAAGTCAATCAGCTTGACATCCCCCTGCTCGTCCGCCAGGAAATTGTCCGGCTTGATATCGCAGTGGATCCAACCCTTTTCGTGTAAATGACGAACCCCTTCGGCCGCCTTGCGGATGATGGCCGGCAAGTTGATCCCCATCTCGTCAGGCCGCTCGCGCATCTCGACCTTCAGGTTGCGTGAATTGAAAAGCTGCATCGACAGAAACGGCAATTGGTAGATCGTGTGGAAATCGTACACTTTAATGATGTTGGGATGGTCCAACATCTTTCCGACTTCCGCTTCATGTTGCAAATACAAAATTTCGTTTTTGTCATTTCGGTATTCACGGTTGAGTACCTTGAGAGCCAGCTTTTCCCTTTCACGACCATCCTGTCGCCGGGCCTCCCAAACCTGGGTCGTGGTTCCGGAACGAATCAAACGAACCAGTTGAAACGAACCTAAAAAGTCCCGTTGATTTGACACTGCGGCATCCAGCTAATTTGAAACAGGAATTTATTTATGACTGCCCTTCATTCTAACGAAACTGGCCATAAGTCAAAAGGCGAACCGACCTGCTGTACGATTTCAAACGGGTTTCCTCAGCCAGCGCTCGACGGGGAAATCGGCAGGACACTCACCATCTGGAACGGCCCAGCCAAGCGACAGAGCAACAGCCAACAGGACTGACCGGCCCGCCGGAGGCGACAGAAGCCGGCCACCCCACGCAACCGGGCGGATTCCATGGCCCAAAAAGTTATCGACCCGAACCGCCGCTGCCCGGCAAATCGTATTCGACATGGACCAGGAACAAGCCGTGAGGCGGAGCCGTCGGGCCAGCTGCCGTGCGGTCTTTTTCATCGAGCACCTGCTGCACCCACTCGGGCGGGCGCTTCCCCTGCCCTACCCTGACCAGCGTCCCCACGATATTGCGAACCATGTTGTACAGAAAACCGTCGGCAGTTACCTCGATATCAAGACAACTGAAAACCGAATGATCGCGTTGCCGGACGTCGATCCGACTCACCGTTCGAACGGTCGTCTTGCGATCGGATCCGGCAGCCTGAAAACTGGCAAAATCATGTTCGCCTTCCAGCAACCTGGCCGCCTGGAGTACGGCTTCCACATCAACCAGGCCAGGGACAAACCAGCGCCATTGACGCTGCAAGGGATCGCGAACATGCCCAAATTGGATCTGGTACCGGTATGTTTTCTGGACGGCATCCCGAATGGCATGAAACCCGTCGGGCGCCCAATCGACCTGGAGAACCGAAATCGTGTCAGGACAGGACGCGTTCAGCGCACGCTGCAGCGTGACGCAATCCAGCTGAGTCGCCGATTCAACGCTGCAAACCTGTCCCTCGGCGTGCACCCCGGCGTCGGTCCTGCCGCTGGCAATGATCCTCGCATTCTCCCCTGTCACCTCCTGCCAGGCTTCTTCCAAACGTTGCTGGACCGTAATCCCATTGGGCTGAACCTGCCAACCCGAGTAATCGGTCCCATCATAGGCAATGATCAGTTTGAAGAACGGCATTTTGAGAATTCACTTGAAGCCAACAACTCGGCAATTTGTACGGCGTTGGTCGCAGCTCCCTTGCGGAGGTTATCACTGACACACCAAAACGCCAAGGAGTTTTTGCAGCTGAGATCACGGCGAATCCGGCCCACAAAAACATCATCGAGATCGTCACAGTTCAGGGGCATCGGGTAAATCCCGTCACCCGGATCGTCCATCACCTGGATACCCGGCGCGGCAGCAAAAACCTCCCTTGCCTGCTGGGGAGTAATCGGGTGATCCGTTTCCAACAGGATCGACTCGCTATGACAATTCCGCACCGGCACACGGACACACGTCGGGCAAACTTCGATCGCATCATCGGCAAAGATCTTCCGCGTTTCCAAGACCATTTTCATCTCTTCCGACGTGTAGCCATTCTCCTGGACGGAGCCGATCTGGGGGATCACGTTGAAAGCAATCGGGTGCTGGAAAACACCTCCCTCCCATTCCGCTTCTTCCAGGGCAGCCCGTGTGCCGTTTTCGAGGTCGGCGCTCCCTTGCACACCAGCACCACTGGTCGCCTGATAGGTCGTCACGACCACACGGCGAATCGGCGAGACATCGTGGATCGGCTTCATCGCCAGAACCATCTGTGTCGTGCTGCAGTTCGGGCTGGCAATGATCCCCTGATGCTCGGCAATCGCTCCTGGATTGACCTCGGGAACCACCAAGGGGACTTCTGGAAGCATGCGATGCGCAGCGCTTTCATCGACAACCACCGCCCCGGCCTGCACGGCCCAAGGGGTAAACTCCCTTGCCACATCGTCTGGTGTGCTACCGATCGCAATGTCGATGCCGTCAAAGGCAGTCGGACAAAGCAACTCGACCGTCACCATGCGGCCGTCAAATTCGAGTTCCTTCCCAGCCGATTTCTCCGAAGCCAGAAACCGGATTTCTCCGTAGGGAAAATTCCGCTCGACGAGCAACTCCCGCACCAGCGTCCCGACAGCTCCTGTGGCACCGACAATGGCAATGTTCTTGTTCAATTTGATTTACCTGTTTGAAAGCTCTGTTCCCGGCCAATCCGAGACAGCGGCGCCATGCGACGCGCGAACCTCGGAACGGTCCACGCCAGTATAGGATCTTTGAGAGCCGACACAACGACGCCCGGTAAAACAGGACCACTCGAGAAACGGCCCCGAAATGTTGCCGGCCGCCAACCATCGCTCAACATGCCTTGCCTATCTCGGTGCCGGAATCTCCCCGCTGCAGCGGCTGGCCAGTCCTGACTGCCCCACAACAACACCGGAAGAACCGGGGTTCGATAAAGGCCAGGTTCCCGTAGATCATGATCAGGCCAAAGGTCAACATTCCCATGAAGAGTCCGATCCCGAGGTGGACCGCTACGGCCATCAACAGGACGATGGGGCGCGTCAGTCGCGGCCATACCAGGAACGGATAGGTCACCTCCCAGGTCACCGCCGTCAAGGTCAGCAGGTTGACCAACCACATCTGATCTGCAATCCATGTCATGTCGATGGACTGGTATTCATAGCTGGCCAGGGCGCCCCAAATCGCCTCGCCGTTCCACCAATACGCTCCCTGCAGTTTCCCCAACCCGGCAAACAGGTAGACAACGCACAAGTGCAGCTGGATCAAGCGGGTGGCAATGTTGTTCATCACGGTCGAGGCAACCACTCCCCTGCCCCGTTGGCCACGCCACCAGGCATCGATCGAGTAAGCCCGGCCACAATCACTCATGGCCAGGTAAAGACAGAGAAAAGCATTGATCTGGTCCAGGCCAAACTGGGCACCGGTCGCCCGGTTGGCATACGACACGACCAATAGGAAAGAGAGAATTCCCGTGACCCGGGTCAGCCAACCCAGCATGAACATCAACAGCACCAGCAGTCCCGCAAAATGGGAACCCCAGAGCCAGGCGCTCGACGGGAACCACTCAAAATGACTCCAACGGTAGGACGGATCCCACTGGAACAAGCCCCGGTACTCGGTCGAAAGGACCCCCGCCTGACCGAAAAAAACCGGAAGCTCGAAGGTCCAGACCAGGTGGGTGTACACCAGCATCGAACCGACCAGGATTCGCATCACCGCCAGGGTGTCGGCCGCCCGCTTCTCAAACCAGAAATGATTCCAGAAATCGATCCAGGATCGTCCATAGGCGCACAGCATGGTGAAAAGACCGTTCACTGGCTTTCCTCGCTGAACAATTCCGACCTGGTAAACTCGGCGATCTCCTGGGGGACTGACAGGTAGCGGGGATCGTTCAGCTCGCTCCCCGCACGGACATCGACCGGCAGCGGGATCAACCGTTCAAGACAGAAAAGCTGAATCGTCTGACCGTCATGTTTTTGCATCAAGTAGCCGGCAATGCCACGGATCAGGACGTCAAAGCGGCGCGATGACAAGTCGTAATCACGGCGCATGTTCCACTGCCGAAGTTCCAACTGCTCGACCACCTCTCGGGGGGCACCTTCTGAGCGGGCCACGTCCATCTCTCTCTGCACTTCCTGCAGAGATTCCTGGAACGCTTCCGGCGTAGGAGTAAAGGCAAAATGATCGTAGACCGTTTCGCTCAACATGAACCAGCGGTGATACAACAGACGTGGCCAATGTTGACCACGATCGGGAAATTGTCCCTCGATCAGCTCTCCGGCAGTTGTCTCAATCCGGTAGGCAAGCAAGTGACCCGGGCCGGGGTCGGGACCAAAAAAACGGTAGCCATGACCGAGGTACAGCGTCTGGTGGACCGGGCTCGCCGCCCGACTTAGTGGTATCGTCAACGCCTCGGAACCGATCGGATTGGCCAATGGCCCCAACAGCACGACTGCCAGGTAGAAGGCGATCACCAGTGAAACGATGCCTCGGGTCAGAGGACCCCAGGCAAATGGCTGGTCGCGATGGTTTTCCGGTGCATGCATGGCTGGTATCTGTCATCGTCACAGGGAACCGACCGGGAGCCGCGAAAAACGCTGCCATTCCGATTCAGGGTCGCGTTCGGTCGACAGGGCGAAACCATTCGTCCCGGTTGATGTTCCTCGTCAAAAAAACTCGCTGCCAGTTCACGGCAGCGAGCCCATCTATGATCAGGTTATTCCGTCTTCTAACGAACCAAGCAACTACTTGGAAACGTAGAGGTCCGGTTGGTCGAAATCGAACGCCAACACGTATTCACCGCCCGATTCAATATCCAGAGTCTTTTCGGCAACAAAGGTCTTGCCGTCTCGTAACACCGTCACTTTGACCCGGTAATCCGACCAGGACTCACCCGGCTTGAGTGTGCGGGACTTGAAGTAACGAACTTCGCCCTGCGCCGAGGTCGGGCTGCCACTCAGGGTGACCACCGCGTCACTGGGAACTCTCACCGACAGTTGGGTCAGTTGGGGTTGGTCAAAATCGAGCTTGATCGACTCGGTAGAACCGGCCTGCAATCGCACCTTGCGGTGCATTGCCACATCGCGACCTTCCTTGTTGATCACGGCCTTGATTTCAAACTCGTAATCCTTACCCGGCTCGAGATCGCGGGAAACGTATCGTCGCCAACTGCCAGGCGTCGTGGTCTTGCGACCATTGATCCAGACAGTCGCCTCGGATGGTAAATCCAGGTTCAGGATCGCATCACGGTTTTGGCCTGGAACATAACGGGTGTCGGCATCCGACTCGGGGCTTGGCGCGGGCGCCGTCTCCGTCCCATCCGTTGCCGGTTTTTCCAGGGTCGAAGGGGTCGGCAAAGCACTTGGAACCTGATCCGGTTGCTCGGCGTTTTCGGCCCGCTGGGGCATCACCTGGCCCGCCGGTGAACCGAGGTAGACCGCTGACATCCCTCCGGATGAGCCCATGCTCCCCATGGAGCTGTAGACGAAACCGCCGCTGCTGCCACCCGAGGAACCCCCCATATAACTACCGCCGCTGCTGGCAAATCCGCCGCTGCTGCCGCCACTACTGCCGCCCCAGCGACGCTGGTGAGCCTGGTGGACTGACGCCAAGAAATTCCTGACAGGCCGGAAGGGACGGTGGTATCCACCACTGCTGGCGTAGCCACCGCTGCTGGCGTGTCCGCCACTACTGGCAAAGCCGCCACTACTGGCGTAGCCACCGCTGGAACCCCATGATCCATGGGAACCAGCACTCCCTCGGCTACCCCATGAACCACCGTCATAAGCCTCTGCCGATTCGTACGCACAGAGTGCGAAGATGGCGGCCGCCACGACGACCAACGAACGGTTCAAACCAAAGTTCTTCATAAAGGTCTCCTAGTTGTCTTCCAAGCCAACTTTCGTGTGATCACAACCGAATTTGAGTCACTCAAACCCGGACTGAATTTCGGGCCACAGGGCCAACCTCCTGTGAAAAACGGGTTCCAGGACGGTCCATTTCAAGATACCAACCCGATTTATTAATTCAAGGTGATTAGGGGCTTTTGGAGGATTAGGGAGTTTTTGCCGGTTGTGGCGAAAAAACCGGTGAATCCCTGTTTCTGAAGAGCCGGTCCTGGCCCGCGGAACGTTCAAATCACCCGGTTTTTTCCCGGCTTTGAACGATGGGACGGAAGATGGGGCGGAAGATGGGGCGCCAGACCGCTGACCGATCCGGCTCCCTGCACCGAACGGGGCCGTCCCCCTTCAGGGAACAGGGCCCCACGTTAATGCATCCGTAGATACACCGTTATTGGGAATCCATCCCGCGAATGATGACGTTGTCAAACGAGGCTGTACCGGTCGCCCCGAACAGACCGATCCGCAAAATGGCCTCTCGGGCGCCCAGCGGAACACTGATTTCGCGGTCATAGTTTTTCCAAGCGCGCGTCCCCTGAAACGGGCCGATGTAGGCCGTGTCCAGGTCGGACCGATCCTCGGCCAGGAACTGGATCGCAATCACGGGCAGATCGCCCTTATGGGGGCCTGGTGCCACGCGATCGCAGGCAATCGAAGCGGACAATTTGATCTTCGATACCTCTCGACCATCCACCGCCAATCCTTGCATCAACCAGGAAAACTGGCCGGGGATCTTATTGGTGAACTTCACGTAATTCTGACCGCTGGGGGCGAGTGGATCTTGCTGGATATCGCACTGTCTCTGGTAGTACCAACCCGACACAAAGCCGGAATCATCGACGCCCTCTTCAAAGTCACCATTCAGGACCCCCGGCTTGGAAGGATCGGGAAAGACACGGCGATTATCCTCAGCGACCCCGGTCATCGGTACAAACAGGGTCGGCCGGAGCGCCTGGCGTTCCAGTTCACCATTCACCTTCTTCATCAGGTACAAGGTCTGTTGATGACGTTCGCCCATGGGGACAACCAACAGGCCCCCTTCCCTCAACTGGTCTTTGAGGGGCTTGGGAATTTCTTCCGGGGAACAGGTCAGGATGATCTTGTCGAACGGGGCATGTTCAGCCCAGCCTTTGAACCCGTCACCTATTTTTGTATGAACATTGTCATACTTCAGTTTTTTGAGCACCTTGGCCGCACGTTTTCCCAAGGGCTCCACGATTTCTATCGAATAGACCTCGTCCACCAGCGGGCTCAATACGGCCGCCTGGTAGCCGCTACCCGTTCCGATCTCCAAGACCCGATCCTCTCGATCGGGATCGAGCGACTCGGTCATGTAAGCCACGATAAAGGGAGACGAAATGGTTTGCCCTTCACCGATTGGAATCCCCGCATCCAAGTAAGCCTGGTCCCAGACATTCTTCGGCATGAACTCATGTCGCGCCGTCTGCTGGATCGCGCGAATGACACCCGGGTTGGTAATCCCGGCGCCCTTGACGGCCGTCTCGACCATCTCCATTCGTTGTTGGCGAAATACATCCCGGATCTTCTGGCCCAACAGCTGTCCCGGGAAAAAGACCAATCCTGTGAGCAGCAGCATCATGAACAGGCATTTTCGCGGGTTTTGATTTTTCGACGTCATGAATTTTCCTTTTTCCTTACCTATTGCCCCAGGTAATTTCAGGATTGCTCCAAAGTTGCGGTTCTCGTGCTGACGAAATACCGAACTTCTATTTATTATACCAGTTATTCGCTGACCGGAATCACCATTGGCCAACCGGAAACAAAAGATTGCCCCTATGGTCGCCCAGGATTTGACAGAACCGAAGACAGGAACCGCTGGACAGGCCGTCGGTACCGACGGTTCCGCCGTTTCGCCGCCGCCGCAGGCCAACCTGGTCGCCTTCCTGCTACCGTTGATCGTTTTCATCTTCCTCTCGGCATTGAGCCCCAGTTTCCAGGGAGAATCCCCTCCCCCCGGGGCAGCCAACCACTACCTCTGGTTGATCATCGTCGAGGTCGGCGTCGTGGGAGCCCTGCTGGCCTGCTTCTGGCGCGTCTATCTTTCCCATTTTCCCGTTAGAGTCGACTACCTGGGCGTGTTGGTCGGCGTCCTCGGCGTCTTCCTCTGGATTGGCCTCTGCACACTCGCCCTCGAGCGTCCCCTCCTGAGTTTGCTGGGACTGCCGGAACGCCCTGGGTTCGATCCGTACCTCTACTTCCCTCAAAACGGCGCGTTCGTGACCTTTATCCTGTTCCGTTTCTCGCTGCTATGCCTGATCGTCCCCTTGTGCGAAGAGCTTTTCCTGAGGGGCTGGCTGGTTCGATATGTCGAGAATCCGAACTGGGAAACGGTATCACTTTCCAGCATTGGCTGGCGCGGTTGCCTGGCTGTCATCGTTTACGCCGTGCTGACGCATCCGGCCGAGGCGATTGCGGCAGCCGCCTGGTTCAGCCTGGTCTCCTGGTTGATGATCAAAACTGGAAAATTCTGGAATTGTGTCCTGGCCCATGCCGTGACCAACTTGCTACTGGGCATCTACGTCATGTGGAGCCAGGAGTGGTTTTACTGGTAACGGCGGGACTGCGCAGCCAACCAGGGCTGGAAATGTCCACAGCCGATCTTGCCTTGCCGGTTCCGCGCCGGCCGATCCACCAGAACCGTCATCTCACGGCTTGATCGTGATCAAACCTGGCAACGGATAGTGCGCAGATTTCTGGCTGCCCAGATCCTTGACCTGCAGGCGGACGTGATAATCGCCCGGTGGGAGTTGAGCCAAGGTCAACGGCAAGTGCATGTAAAAATCGCGGCGGTGGTTGATTGCCAGGTCTTCCACGATGGGAAAATCCACCGCCTGGACAAGCTTCTCTTCCGGGTCGAGGATCTCGAGCTGACATTCAAGCCGGGTAGCAAACATCTCGCGCTCACCGACCTTCTCTTTGACCGGCGCAAAATTTTCGATCTCACAATAAATCAGCGTTTTGGATCCGGGCAGGAATTCGCTGTGGTCCATCGTGACGAATTGACCGTAACCGGAAACTTCGGAACAGAACTCAAATCGAGCGATCGACAGTTCCGACAACTGTTGCAACTCGACCACGGCTGATTTCAGCTGCGCGATGGCCACTGCAACGTTTTCCCGGCCACCTTCCTCGTTCGTTTTTGCCGCCTGCAACATGTTCAGCACTGCCGTCATTTGATATTGCCAGTACTGTCGGTGTTTCGGTTGCTCCAGGGCGATTCGCCCCGACGACAACCGGTCATCGAGGGCCTGCAGAATCGCCAGGCTCTGCTGGAGTTTGGGACGGCGATAATCCGAAAGTGTCAGGTCGATGATCTGGTTTTCAAAAGCGGTGATGGTGGCTTTCAGTTGCAGATCCCAGGACAGGACTCGGTTCCCGGCATTCGCGTTGGTCGGTTCGGCCGCAACCAACTCACCATTTCCGGCAGCAGCGCTGACCGGAGGAGCCTCTTCGCTTTTTACCGCAGGCGCGGTCTCGCTCGCAGGCTGTGGCTCACTCGGTGCTGGCTCAAACTGGTTGTCAGCTGCTTCCGCCACTTCAGCAGTTGCTTCGGTCGTGGCTGCCATCTCGGGCTCTGTCTCATCCGTACCGGGTGTTTCGGCTGCTTCATCGCTGACCGCTTCTGCTTCCGCTCCACCGGGTAACGCCTCGTTCGCTGGAAGCGGTTCGGCTTCCCCTGGTTCGTTTGCGTCGCCAACAACTTCTGGCGAGGCATTCACCGGCTGGCAGTCATCACAATCACAACCGGTACCACAAACCAGCCGGGCTGGCTCGAAGTTTGAATAGACCGGCGAGACGTCACTTCCCCAGCTGATCGGCGCCAAGGGGCTTGACTTGCCACTCTCTGGATCGGCACCTGTCGTGATGGGTGCCGGTGGCGTTGCCGGGTTGGCCGAAGGCTCGATCATTTCATCGACGCTGGAAGGATTGGTCGATTTCGCTTTGAGGATGATAATTTTTTCACTGATCCCCTGCCCTTCTCCCCGGGCAATCTCCTCCGGTGAAACTTCGATGCGGAGTGGTTCGAGGACGGGCTCGGCCTCGTGGTTCACTTGCCAGACTTCACCGTTGGCCGGCGGGTCCGCGATCACCTCGGGCAGCGAACCGGACTCCTCGACCATGAGATCGACTGCTTCATCGCTGCCGAGCGGCTGGGTCTCAGATTCAGCCACCAACGATTCGAGATTGGAAGGTCGCATGTCGACCAGGCGCGAGTTATCGGCGGAAAATTCTCCGCCATCGGGAAGAAACAGGCTGGAACACCCGGTCCCCATCAGGCAGGTGGCCACCATCATCAAGATCCATGTCATTTCCAGTTTGCGCAACATGTCTGGGGCCTCTTCACGAGCTGGTTTTGTTTCGTCGCGAAGCGTAGAGAAATCGGTTTGCCCCGGCAAGACAATCCGGGGTGAATTGCTATCAGTTTGCCCCGTGAAGACCGGCCACAGGCTTCCTAAATCCACTACCCTGATCGGTTTAACGACAGCCCGTTGCTTGCCTCCGCCCGACAGACCTCTCCCCTCGGCCGTCAGTGCGTCCCCTTGGCGGGTGAAACGGCCTGGGACATGTTCACAAACAGCTGCTCCAGAACCAGCCGGCCCCGCTCAGGTTTTGAGTGGGAGCCCTTGAGAGCCAAATCGGCGTCGAGCAACCACCGGTTGATTTGCGCTACCCGCTGCTTACCCAGTTGTCTCAGGCGTCGACTGGCGCTATCCAGTTCTCCTCCCCATTGACGAAAACCGGCCCCCAGGATCGCCTGGTTCAAATCGGGCTTTTTCCCCTGGCGAATGTCGCGGCGGGTCAATTCAAGGACCTCGGCATAACGCCTCAACGACCAGCTCATCTGTCCCAGCAGCGACAGCGGGTGCTCGCCGCTACGGACCAGCTGGTCCAGGAATTCGAGCGCAACACCGGCCTTCCCTTCGGTCGCCGCATCGATGGCATTCCACATCGTTTGGGCCGGCCAACCGCCGACAATCTCGCGAATGCGTTGATTGTCCAAGGATTGATCGGTGGCATACAGGGCGAGCTTGGCCAACTCCTGATCCATCCGGCCAAAATTGCATTCGGTCAATTCCATCAAGATGGCCGGCCCCGCCGCGGGCAGCTCGAACTCGTATTCCGAGCGAGCGCGATCGACCAGCCATTGGGCGATCCGGGGCTCGTCCGGTTTCTTGGATCGGCCCCGTTTGATCTGCGGCGGATCGCAATCGACCTGGAAACCCGTTTTATCAATCCGCTTGTACAGTTTCGTATTGGCCGCCCAGGAATCGACGACCAGGATCAACAAGGCATCCGCGGGAGGATGATCGACCAATTTCTCCAGCCGGCCGCGATATTCTTTGACGAAGCTGTCTGCCTCCTCGACCACCACCAGTTTAGGACCTGCGGCGGCAAACAGGGTCGACATGGACAACTCGTCATGGACGGCTGCCCAGGTTGTCTTTTCGTGGCTGCCATCCAATTGAACGGTGGAGAACTCGGCATCCTCACCAGCCACGGACTCAACCAGCCGTTTGACCACGAGCTTCTTGAGAAAACGCTCACTGCCAAACACGGCGCAGACGCCCCCTTGAAGTGCGGGAACGTCCTGACGAATCAGATCGATGGAGTGAGCAGTACCAGGCATGCCTCAAGCAGAACAGAAAACAGCCCGACTGGCCAGCCTCCTGTTCTACTGGCCGGTACCGAGCTGCTGCAGTCCCAGAATTTTGCCGCGCGGCACGAGTCCCGACAGATCAATCGGTGTCTGCAATTGCTGGGCGCCCAGGTTGCCGGCCCGGTCGCGGGCCTCGATCCTCAGGTAGACCTGGGACGGAGTCCGCTTGTCGACCGACCAGGCATAAACGCCCGTATTGGGTAGCCCTTCCTCGATCACGGTCCACGGTCCGGCCGGTGTGGTACTGTACAGCAACCGAATCGGACGAGTGATCAGGTGTTCGTCCACCACCTGCCAATGAACCATCAATTTTCCGGCGGAGGGTCCCCGACCGTAAGGTGCCGAAATCAACTTGACTTGGGGGCTGGTCGTATCGACGTCGATCACGATATCGGGTCGATCCCCGGGTGCGGGTGCTCGACCGGTCAGGCCATCTCTGGAATGCACGACAATTTGAAAACCGTACGTTCCCGGTTCCTGGACCTGGACGGGAAACGGGCTGACCAGGTCCTCGTCGGTCGCCCAGGCGCGCCAGCTGCTTCCACCGTCCCGGGTCACCCACAGGACCACCCGGGAAATACCGGCCGGATCGACCGATTGAATGCCGTATTGCAATTGGAATCGGGTGTTGCTGATCGCCTGTCGGAAAACGTCCGTTTCCGTCACCGACTGTTGCTGCAGATCTGAGGCCGGTTGACGGCCGGACAGGCTGGACGTCCGTGTCGGAACTGGCTCGTTCGGGCGCGAAACGGTTTGCGATTGGGGCAACCCGCTTGTTGCGCCCGGTCGAACCGAGGCCGAAGAAATGTCGGTGGGCAATGGGGTAACCTCACCCGCTCCCAGCGGGAACTGTTTACCACGTCCTCTCGTGGTGGATTGGCTGACAATCATGTCGCCCTGTTGGCGAACGAAGGACTCGCCCCGGGTCTGTAACGGTTCGATCGGTGCCGAATTGCGCTGGAGGGGAGTGTAATTGATCACTCCCTGCGGTTGCTCGGGCAGGGACGGATGCGAGTTCCATTGCGTAGTCGACCCATTGGCCTGGTCCGGCTGCGCGACAACTGCCTGGGATTCGCTGGGCCATGGAATGGACCCCTGCTGGCCGGCCGAGACGGGTCCGGCACCTGGTTGGCCAGATCCGTTCTGTTGCGGTGCGCTCGTCCATTGATCCGGCACCGGTGGCTGGGCGAACTCGGAGGGTGAGCCGACCAGCTGGTAAGCATCCTCTGCCAGTTGATGAACCGACGACTGGACGTTCTCGATATATTGCTCCTGGGCAATGCCCGTCTCGTCGGCCGGCTGGCAAACCCCATCCCGGCAGACCGGCTCCGGCCGCTGGCTGATGGAAGAGGAAGCCGGATCGAGAACATTCGTCGCGGGCAGCGTCTCGCGATCGGCAACCTGGGAGCGGGGCGGATCGACCGGCCCGGTCACCGCCTCAGTCGGCAGACGGACAGCGGTTGACTGGTTGTTTCGCAATGCCGCGACCTGTTTGACGACGATATTGCGGTCAGCGCGGGCAATGTTACCGGCCGTGTCCGCAATTTCAATCCGCACGTTCAAATAGGGAATCGACGTCTCCGGCCACCAGGCAAGCTGATCCGTATAGACCTTGCCGGTAACCTGCGGATTCAACTGGACAGGAACTTGATGCCAGTTTTCCGCCTCCACGACACCCTCCACGTTCTCACGGTAAAGGATCCTTACCGAATCCCCCAACAGGTGATCATCCTCGGCGCGCCAGTAACAGACCACCCGACCGGCCGCATCCGCTTCGACGCGGACCTCGAGTTGGGGGATCTCACGATCGACGTGGACCTTCAGTTCCGCCTCGGTAATATTGCCATCGGGCAACAGCTGCCGATTCCGGTCAAGTGTTTTAACAGCAAACCAGTAAGCGCCGTCCCCGTCTGCCACAAAGGGAAATGACTGGCTATCTGTCTTTTGGCTGCCGTAATACTGCCAGGTCCGCCCCTCGTCCCGGGACAGGTAGAGCTGAACTTCGACAAATGATTCTTGGGGCTGGTTAATGCGAAACGGGACATTGAATCGCGTCAATCTGGTCGCGATCGTATGGGGTGCACTGGCGACCTGAAATGAATTGACCCGCTCGGAATCGCCCGGGCTGAAACCGGCCTGGCCCATTCCCGCCTGGATTGCCTGGCAGGCGTTACCCCCTCCTGAAACCAACAGGATGGAAACGATCCAGGTTCCGATTCGTGTCTTGGTACGTGCAGACCAGGTCATGGGATCCCTCATTGGGGTTTGACGTGAACGTTGCCCAGGCGCGCAGCCGAACCCTCGGCGCAACTATTGCCTGATCTTTTTCATCGAAAGATCCCGGGACCCATCACCAACGACTGTCGGGAAAGTGCGAATGCACTCGATTTATTGGTCCCCCATCTGCTCACGTTGGCAGGTTATTGACGGTTTTTCCTCATCGGCAAACGGTGCCATTAAAGCCGTTTACTGTAAATTTTGCGGATTGAGATGAACCTCGGGGCCAACCGGGGCGTATAGTTGCCCAATGCGGCGCAGGCAGCGGATGCCCTCGCGTCAGTTTCCGGCAATGTTTTGCTTTTCTGGATCCCGGAAACTGTCTTTCAAATGACTGAAAACCCATCCGGTAGACAATTTAAACTGGTTTTCTGTCATTCCCTGGTTAACGGCTGGAAAGGCCGTGTGGAATTCAGGTGTTTTCAAAGCATTTTGAGTGCACCCGAACCAATCATCGCTCTAAACCCGGGCGGGCAGATTCGTTATAATTGGGACGGACCTGAAATCCGCCCTTCGCGGAGATTCGGAACCACTTCGTCACGGGCCTTCGATTTACCACCATTTGCCATGCTTGATTCCATTTCAAAGTTCTGGGAAGAGACGATGCAGATCCCGGAAGCGCGCTGGATTATATGGCTGACCTTGCTGGTTATCTTTGTGCTGATCGGAACCTATGTGGCAATGTATTTTCGTGGGCAAGCCAAGGGAATCGTGCAGGAACCGGCTGATTACCTCTCCGATTTCCGCAAGCTCAAAGACGAAGGAAAACTGGATGACGAAGAGTTTGGCCGGCTCAAGCAGGCCATCCCGAAACATCCGATGATGGAAGATGACGATCAGGCAAAAGAGAACGCCTGATTGGATAACACAATTACATAAGATTGCAGGGATACCCGAGAGTTTTCAGGTTGATCGAGAACTGGCGGATATTGCGATGGAACCGGGATGCTATCACCTGCTGAAGAAATAGCAGCACAAATGCTGAAATAACAAAACGGCTCGATGATCGCGGGCAAGGATGCACCTATGTCCACGCGATTCGTTTTCGCGTGGACAATTCGAGCGTCAACTGGGAATTCGGTTGGACATCGAAAGACAGGAGTAACCATGCCCGCAGGCAATGATACGTCTGGAGGTAAGCGTAACAGCACCTCCAAGAAGAACGCGCATTGTTCGTTTTGTCGGAAAAACTACCGTGACGTTGGACCCTTGGTCGAAGGGCCGGGCGACGTCTACATTTGTGGCGAATGCATCGAACTGTGCCAGAGCATTCTGGAACAGGAGCAGCGTCGACGGGGACCGACACAACAGCTTTTCACCAAGATTCCGACACCAAAAGAAATTGTCGAGCGTATGAACGAATACGTGATCGGCCAGGAAGCTGCTAAAAAGGTCCTGGCGGTTGCCGTTCATAACCACTACAAGCGTTTGTCGATTGGCTGGGAAGGCGGAGATGTCGAAATCGACAAATCCAACATCATGCTGGTCGGTCCGACCGGATCAGGCAAGACGCTGCTGGCACGCACACTGGCACGCATCTTGAATGTCCCGTTCGCGATTGGCGATGCGACAACGCTGACCGAAGCAGGTTACGTGGGTGAAGACGTCGAAAACCTGCTCTTGAAACTGTTGCACTCGGCCGATTTCGATATCGAAGCGGCACAACGAGGCGTGGTCTACATCGACGAGATTGACAAGATTGGCAAGACCAGCAACAACGTCTCGATTACCCGTGACGTTTCAGGAGAAGGCGTTCAACAGGCATTGTTGAAAATGCTCGAAGGAACCGTCGCCAACGTTCCGCCGCAAGGGGGCCGCAAACACCCCGAGCAGCAGTACATTCAAATTGACACCAGTGACATTCTGTTTATCTGCGGTGGTACATTTGTTGGCGTGGACGACATCGTCCGACGGCGCCTGGGCGAACGAACGATTGGATTTGGTCAGGCAGCCGGCTTCAAAGAAGACGGAAGCCTGGGGGAAATCATGTCACAGGTTACCAGTGACGATATCCTCGAGTACGGTTTGATCCCGGAACTGGTCGGTCGTCTGCCGGTCGTTTCGTCTCTCAGCCCGCTCGACGAATCCGGCCTGATCAACGTCCTGACCCAACCGAAAAATGCTTTGGTCAAGCAGTTTGAAAGTCTGTTCCAGATGGAAAACTGTGAACTGAACTTTACCGAAAAGGCCCTGCGGAAAATTGCCCGCCGAGCCATGGACAAAGGCACCGGAGCACGGGGTCTGCGATCGATCGTGGAACAGGTAATGCTCGACATCATGTACGACCTCCCTGATCAGCCGAAAGGCACCAAGTACTCGATCGAAGAAGAAACGGTTGCAACCGCGTTTGGTGAATCCGTGCTGCAGTTGCCAGAATCCAAAAGCGCTTGATACCAGCTGTCAAGCATCCCTCGTCTTGAAACCCTGCCCGGTGTCCAACCGGGCAGGGTTTTTTTGATCTCCTACGCTGCACAGGACCTCTGCCCAGGCAGCCGCTTGGCTTCAAACGCCAACCACAGCAGCGCAAGGGAGACGAAGGAACGGAAGCAGCGCAATGAAAAAGGGGATGGTCAAAACCATCCCCTCTCCCCATCGGCCTGGTCGTTCCCGACCCGACCCCACTCTTAACGGTCAAGCGGGTGATCGGAGCGATCGTCGTCTGTGGGCAACGCTTTTTCCTGGTCCAGGATTCCGTCGTCGTCCTTGTCCCACGGTGCAATCAAAAGCCCGGTCAGCGGATCGATTTCGGGGTCATCCGTCGGCAGGATCAGGATGACCAATTCTTCCTCTGACCATGGATAATGTCCGACTTCTTTGCCGGATTCATGGCCGCCCTCTTGTCGGTAAGCCATCAAAACGGCTTCATCCATAAAGTTGCCCCCCTTGCTGATGTAGTCCTCGATATCGATCAGCCCATGCACCACTGCGTCCAATGCAAAATTCCTGACAGAGCTCTCAGCGGTGGTAATCCAGATAAAGCCATTGGAGATACCGGCCCAACTATCTTTATGTTCACCCGGCAGATCGGCCGGGCTGCCGACCACAATCGCACCATGAACCACCGGCCCCTGAACGCGCCAATCATTCTCGGCGTGGGTCCCGGGAAGAAACGGCCCCGGACCTTGCGGTCCATCAAGAACTGGCGCTCGCACCTGTGCTTCGAGCCATTGGAGATAATCTTCGTCCATTTCAACGATTTCATCTGACGACGACCCATGGTCGTACTTTTGAATAACAGACAAGTCTTGGAATCTGGCATCCTGCCCGAAGCAGGAGAGGCTGAACATGAAAATGCCGAACGTGGCAAGCAGAATAGTTGAAAGAGTCGTGTTCATGAGAAGTTCCTTTGTCAAAGAGGTTGGCGGGAAGAGCGGTCGAATACCGCCTGCCCGGTGGGAAAGAAAAAGGGGATTCAAAAGCATGCTTTCGCTCCCGGTTCAAAAGGGACTACAGCAAACTCGGGCGAGCGCAACACGAATTCCCGTTTTTTTCGAGAAGGACCGGCCGAGCCGGCAAATCGCAGGAGAAGGGACGGTTTCGGCACGTCCCCGGCAGCATCGCCTACGACATCCCGCTCGGCCAACCGGGCCGCCAAACTTCAACCGGGCTTCGCCCCGGGAAGACGACCACGCTCCTCCCCCCTGCCCTGGCCACGGGCGGTGGCCCACAGCCCGAGCGGCGCCAATTTGCCGACCATTGCCAAGGTGTGGTAATTTTGGTTTATTTCTTTCCCGCTTTTTTTTTGATCTGGACATCCAAACTGATTTCCGGCTCGAATAGGAGGGTTGGGTCCGTCTGATCGTTCACGGGCGAGATACCCAGCTCCCAAACCAGGAAGTTTATTATTTCTCGAGGATGCCGCTATGAAATCGGACTGGACAGCCAGGACTGCTGTTTTGATTTGTCTTATTGTCGCCACCATGACGCTGCCCGTCCGGGCCCAGGAGGGTGGTCCGGCCACCGCCGAAAAGGGTGTCCAGGAATGGAACCAATGGCGCGGCCCCAACCGGGACGGGAATGTCCAGGCCAACTGGCCCAGCAGCCTGGACGACAAGCATCTGGAGAAGATCTGGTCGGTCGACATGGGGCCCAGCTATTCCGGCCCGATCGTCGTCGGTGACCAGGTGTTTGTCACCGAGACCAAAGACAAGAAATACGAAGTGGTCACGGCCCTCGATCGGAAAACGGGGAAAGTGCTCTGGCAACAGGAATGGGAGGGTGCCATGCAGGTTCCCTTTTTTGCTGCCGCCAACGGCAGCTGGATCCGGGCCACACCGGCCTATGACGATGGGCACCTGTACGTGGCCGGTATACGCGACGTGCTCGTCTGTTTGAACGCAAAAAACGGTGACATTGTCTGGAAGATTGATTTCCCGAAAGAGACCGGGTCGACCGTACCGACCTTCGGCTTTGTCTGTTCTCCGTTGATCGACGGAAACAATTTGTACATCCAGGCAGGCGGCGCGCTCTGCAAAATCGACAAAAAAACGGGCAAGCTGATCTGGCGGTCACTCGATGACGGGGGCGGCATGAACGGCAGCGCCTTTTCGTCACCCTACCTGACAACGATCGGGGGAAAACGACAACTGCTGGTTCAAACCCGAACGAACCTGGTCGGAGTCGATCCGGAAACGGGTGCGGAACTCTGGGTCCAACCGGTCAAGTCTTTCCGCGGGATGAATATCCTGACACCGACCGTGTTTGAGGATGGAGTCTTCGTCAGCACCTACGGTGGCACGACCCAGATGCTGGGTGTCAGCGGGACCAGCAATGCCTACAACGTAACGCCGCGCTGGAACCTGCCGGCCCAGGGTTACATGACGTCTCCGGTGATTGTCAACGGCCACGCCTACATCCACCTGCGGAACCAGCGGTTTGCCTGTTTCGACTTGAAAAATGGCAAGGAAACCTGGCGCTCCAAACCGTACGGGAAATACTCCAGCCTGGTTTCCAATGGGAAACAGATCCTGGCCCTCGACCAACGGGGCGATTTAATGTTGATCAATGCCAACCCCGAAGAGTTTGAAGTGGTCGATACTCGCAAAGTGGCCGATGACTCCTGGGCCCACCTGGCCGTCCGGGGCGACGAGGTATTTGTGCGGGATTTGAACAAAATGACCGCCTACAAATGGACCAAGGCCGACTAGGTAACCCGCGTTCGGATTCGGGGTTCAACCCGTCATGACGCTTGCCGGGTAACTCGCCGTTTCCCGGGAATACCAGCCTGTTATCCGGTTTCCCGCCGTCAGCTGCCTTGGCAGATCGCACATCACGTTGCCTGCCCATCGGTCGATCAACTGACTGCCGCCAGAACGGTCGTGCCGGCCATCTGCTTGCTGGCGGCCAGGCTGGCAGTAGAATCTGCAGGAACGAGGTCTTCTGTCATCACCCGAGTCTGGCAGCCTGGCAGACTGTCCAGTGGGTGAATGCCGGTTCGATCGTTAACCAGCACAGGAAACATGATTACGGGGGATGACGAAATGGTTTTTGGATCTCTCTTTAACAAGTCGAACAAGGCAAAGAAACAGGCGATTGGCAAGGAACGTGCTCGGCAATTCAAGGATGCCTGGCTGCTGGCCAACCGGAGCCTGCTGGCCGCCAAGCAACAGAACGAAAAAGCCGACACGGCCGTCGAAGAAAACTCTCTGGAAAACAAGGCTCAGCAGTTCGTCATGGAGCAGAAAGAATCCTTCTCGTCCGATGCGCGTCTGACCGAACAACTGACCGCCAAGCTGATGCCAATCGTCGACCAGATCTATGCCTATTCCAACCGTTACGTCAATGATGCCGACGTCTCGTCGGCCCACAACACGACGTATCAACGAATCCTGGAACTGGTGATGGAACAGGCAGCCAGTGGAGAACCATTTGACAAGACACCCTGCCCGGCCGACTTCAGTGACGAGGAAAACAAGATGCTGAACCAGGTCACCCGGATCGTGAACGACTCCTGGGCCAACGAGGACGCGAAACCCTGAAACGGGTCGGGCTGGTTCATAGCCAAAACCGAGTCCCCGGGTTCAGAAGCACACGTGTGGCGCCAATGGCCAAGCACCCCGGCCGGACCACCACCAATGAGCCAAAACGGAGGACATAAATCTCTGTTTTTTTGCAAGATTTTGACGCGCTCGACGAATCATTGACTAGACAATAAGTCTGCCCCTTCACAATCTGCCCCATCTTGGAGACAGGACCCATATGCACCAGTTAATGACCCTGCCCGCCCGTCTTTTGATGGCCGGCTTACTGCTCTGTTTGACCGTTCACTCCGTCACGGCACAGGAGAGCCCGGGTAAAACCAGCTCGGAACAGCCTGCCGAAACCGAAGCCACTGAAACGGGTGATCAGGAGACGTCCCAACAAGTCAAAGACCGCGCAGTGGAAATGGGGAAAACACTGAATGAGAGCCAGGCAGTCCAGGAAGTTAGCGGGGGAATTCTCAAGCCGATCTACCAGGCCGCAACCTACCTTAGCTTTCCCGCCTTCCACTGGTGCGCTTTCGCCTTGATGACCGCCGGTGTCATCAGCTACCTGCTCCAGCTGGTCCTGACCAAGTTCTTCCTGCTGTTCAAGATGAGTCTGGACATCAAAGAGCTCCTGGCCGATTGTCTCGGCCTGCTGGTCAGCGCGGTCGGTTTGATCTTGACCACCCAGGCAGCGACGCAGAACTCGACTTTCACCCAGAGCCCGCTGGCCGTGATTTCCGCCGCGCTGGTCGGCGTGGTCGTCGGGTTTGTCTTCTACCTGTGGGGCCAGCGACAGGAATTCGACGCCGTCCGCGGGTCGCGGAAAGCACAGCCAAAAAAAGATTGACCTGGACGGTTATCTCGACAGGCATCCTCCGCCGACTGGCAATCAACAGGATTCAGGCCTATCATCGGATTTCATCCGGCGACTGCTTTTGGCAGGGGCCCTGTTGAACGTCGCACCTGAAATGAACATGAAGCCTGAAGATATCATACGTCGCGCTTACGACCCGGAACGATTCCGGCAGGCAGGTCATCAACTGGTCGACGAGCTGGCCGACCACCTGGCAGCCACGCTGCCAGGTACCGAACTCCCGGTTCTCCCCTGGCAAACGCCGGAACAGGCATACGAACAGGTTCAAAAGCTGGTCGATCAGGATGCGGAGACCCTGTTTTCCGCCACCCTGCTGCACACGATTCGTTTGCACCACCCCCATTATGCGGGTCACCAGATTACCCCGCCCGCGCCCGTAGCCGCGCTGGCCGGGCTGCTGTCGGACCTGGTCAACAACGGGATGGGTGTCTACGAGGTAGGCCTGCTGGGAACGGCCATGGAACGGTATGTCATCAAAACGGTCGCCCATCAGTTCGGCATGAATGATCAGGCAGACGGATTCCTGACATCGGGCGGCACGCTGGGCAACCTGACGGCCCTGCTGGCGGCACGGCGGTCGCAATCGGAAAAAGATGTTTGGCAGGAAGGTGACACAGGGGAATTCTCCGTGATGGTCTCCGACCAGGCACACTACTGCATTGAGCGGGCCGCACGCGTCATGGGTTGGGGCCAGCAGGGTGTCATCCCGGTTCCCTGCAACGATCGTTTTCAACTCGACACTTCCTCACTGGAGCGTTGTCTGCACGAGGCCCGTGAATCGGGTCGCACGGTAATCGCCGTGGTCGGCAATGCGGGATCGACCGCCACCGGGTCGTTTGACGATCTGCACGGGATTGCCGACTTCTGCGAACGTGAGAACCTCTGGTTTCACGTGGATGGGGCGCACGGGGCGGCGGTCGCCTTTTCCGAGAAGCACCGGGAATTGGTGACTGGCATCGAACGGGCCGATAGTGTGGTCCTCGACTTCCATAAACTCCTGTTGACCCCAGCGCTGGCAACGGCCCTCATCTTCCGGGAGGGAGAGAAAGGGTACCAGACGTTTGCCCAAAAAGCGGAGTACCTCTGGTCCGATGGGCAATCGGAATTCTGGTACGAACTGGCGCGGCGGACGTTCGAATGCACCAAGACCATGTATGGTCTCAAGGTCTTCGCCCTCCTGACCGAGCACGGAACTCCGGTGTTGGAAGCCAATATCGACTGCGTGCATGAACGGGCCCGGCAATTCGCGGAGCTGATCGCCAAAGCGGATGATTTCGAACTGCTGCTCGAGCCCCAAACCAACATTGTCTGTTTTCGCTACATCGGCCAACCCCGCGATCACCTGGCAGAGTCTGCCCTGAACGAACTCAACCAGACGATCCGGGATAAGTTGACTCGGGAAGGCTCCTTCTACATCGTGCAAACCGACTGGCAACGGACCACCTGGTTGCGCACGACCCTGGCCAACGCGCTGACGACGCCGGACGACCTGCAGCAATTGCTTGACAGGATTCGGACCCTGGCCAAAACGGGCGCCGGCCAATGACCGAACGACCCGTAGAAATCTCGTGCCCTCCTCGCGCCGGGTCGGGCGGGGAACCGGCTTCGGTCAGAAACGCTGCTCCCCCGACCCACCAGGAACCTGCTAGACTCTTGCATAAAACGAAGAACGGTCCAACTCCTTCCCCGGCCACCGGCTGCCGCATGAAACGGTCGATCAACCTTTTGGCTTTGTGCCTGTCGTTCATTCCCCTGTCCAATTCGACCGCCGAAGACTGGCTTCGTTTCCGCGGCCCGAACGGCTCGGGCATCTCGGTCAGCCAGGAAAAAACGGCAACCACCTTTGGTGACAACGAAAACCTCGTCTGGAAAACGAGGTTGCCGGGACCTGGCGCTTCCAGCCCCGTAGTGGTTGGCGACAGGGTGTTCGTGACCTGTTATTCAGGTTACGGCGAAACGCGGGATGACGTCGGCCAGATGGAAGACCTGAAACGGCATGTCGTCTGCATTGACCGCCAGAATGGCAAATTGTTGTGGCAACAGGACGTCGATCCTTATTTGCCCGAAGACCAATACAAGGGAATGGGCGTACCCGAACATGGTTATGCCAGCAGCACGCCGGTATCCGATGGCCGGCACCTGTACGTCTTCTTTGGCAAGTCCGGCGTGCTCGCCTACGACCTGGATGGAAATGAAGTCTGGAAAAAGAACCTGGGGACGAAGTCCAACGAAAGAGAGTGGGGTTCGGCCGCCAGCCCGATCCTGTTCGACGACATCCTGATCATCAATGCCAGTGACGAAGCGCGAGCCTTTTATGGCCTGGAGGCTTCCAGCGGCAAGGAAGTCTGGAAAACAGAAAGCAGGAGCCTGACCAATGTCTGGAACACCCCCATCATCGTTGATGGAAAAACCGATCCCCAACTGGTGATCTCGGTGCCCAACGAAATTCGAGCTTTCAACCCGGCCAACGGGAAACTCAAGTGGTATTCGACCAAGGGCGTCAATGCCCCCAGCGTTTCGACCAGTCTCGTCACCGATGGCGATCTCGTGATCGCGATGGGGGGCCGGTCCTTGGACGCCGTCGCCGTTAAAACAGGCGGGCATTCGGATGTCACCGACAATCACGTCGTCTGGGAGGGCCGTGGGATTGCCGCCATCATCACACCCGTCAGCTACCAGGGCCACCTGTACGCGATCCATCGGGGGATCGCACACTGCCTCGATGCGGCCACCGGCCAACCGGCTTACCGGGAGAGAATTTCTCCAGGCGCTGGACGATCGGCATCCCGTCCGCAGGAAACCCGACCGGGGGACAAACCGGTGCGGATTCCCCCGCCTGGGCAACGCCGTTTACGTGGTAGCGGAAATTACTCATCTCCCGTGATTGCCGACGGGAAAATTTACCAGTTCACTCGGGACGGCACCTGTTATGTGCTGGCCGCGCAACCGACGTACGAGCTGCTGGCCACCAACCGGTTCGAGGCCGACCCGTCCGATTTCAACGCGACGCCAGCGATCTCCGATGGACAGATGTTTATCCGCTCCAACCATTTCCTTTACTGCATTGGCAGCGACAAAGAATGAGCCCTGCCCTGCACCCGGAATCCACCGACCTGCGTCGTCTTCTGGTGGCGAGGGCAACCGACTTGATCAACGGGACCGGCTAAAGCTGGCGCGAAGACCGGAGAAATCACCTTGGAAAAATGGCACTCACTGGCTGGTATTGCCCAACCTTTCAGCAGCCTGTCCCATTACCTGGGAGCGATCCTGTTCCTGGTGCTCGCCTGTTTCATGCTCCGCGATGCGCGGCGGACGGGGGGCTTCTGGTCGTATGTTATCTTTGCCGGTTCCGCTGTCCTGCTTCTGACGATCAGCGGCACGGCTCATGTCTTTCCACCAGACAGCCCGGGGCGAAAAATCCTGTTCCGCCTTGACCTGGTCGCCATCTTTTTGCTGATCGCCGGTACCTTCACACCGATCCACTGGGTCCTGTTTCGCAGCTGGCGACGCTGGAGCGTGCTGATCCTGATCTGGTCGATCGCTGCCGCCGGGATCCTCACCAGGCTGTTCTTTTTCGAAAACATCCCCTACGCCGTCGGTTCAGGCATTTTCATCGCCATGGGTTGGGTCGGCCTGTTCTCAGGAGTCCTGATTCGACTGCAATACGGTCCCGGCTATCTCGGCCCCCTGCTGGCGGGTGGCATCTGCTACACCGTGGGAGCCATTATCGATGCCAACCAGTGGCCGATCCTGTTCCCGATGATCGTCGGTCCCCACGAGCTGTTTCACCTGATGGTCCTGGCCGGACTCGGTTTCCAGTGGTACTTCATTGCGCAGATCGCCGCCGGTCGAATTCCCAGGTCGGAAGATACGGACCAACCGCTCCAGCAAGCACCGGCTGAGTGAGCCAAGCCCGGCACCCACCCACAGTCTGGATGGGCACTGGGAAAATCGGCCGAAAAACCATCCTGGCTTACTTGTAGACTTCCTCGTCATCAGAAAACGAATCACGGGTGCGGTTCATGTCGTGCTCGAGGTCTCGCAGCAGGTCCCCGACCTGATCCAGCATCGACTCGGTCGCCAGAACAACCAGCAGATCACCTACCACCGTGGCAGAAGCATCCCCGTTGGTCTCCAGCCAGTTCTCCGGTTCAACCACCTTCTTGATCAGGGCAATCAATTCGTCCTCACCACAACCTTGGTCCGACGCAAAGATGCCATCGCAGTTGAAAATTTTTCGCCGGAAATACTCAGGACTGGTCGCAACATCCAACGAAATAACGCTGAGAACCCCCCGCTGCACCACGTAGGTCGCGTTGTACCTCTTGAGCATCAGTTTCAGCGCATCCCTGCCAGGGAGACGGGTTGCCTGAAATGTCACGGGCTCGTCATCTACCAGGGAATCATGCTCAGCCGATTCATCCAGAAACACGTTCACACCCAACTGCTCAGCCAGCAATTGCCGAACCTCCCGGAAAGGGACTTCGTCAAAACCCCATTCCACCGATTCGTTTAATTTCTCATCAATCAGCCGGTTACGGCGGGTAGTTTCCGACAATTCGAGATTTCCCTCGATGCGCGTTGCCGCGACGGCAGCCACATGCTTCGCGTCCACCTCTTGCTGGGCAAAACTATGGTTGGGCGTTCCAAACCTGGCACTTTCGGGCCACATCGCCATCAGGAAAACCAACCCGGCAAAAACAAATGCACTACAGAGGACTGCAAATCTCATCATCCATCTCCTTTGATAACTTCTGGATATTAACTGGAATTGCTGGGCCAGCGCGGCCGCATCGCCGAATTCCTCGAGCGCTTGGCGGGTCGCATCGGGAATCGAATGTCCCATCGCTTTGAGCTCCGCAACCCGCAACTCAAGATGGTCCCGCAACTCCAACCCGATCGCATCGCGCTCTGCGCGACTCAGTCGCAGCAGGCGCGAGACAAGCGCCAGGTAATTTTCGAATTCCTGATGCGTCATCACTGCTCCCAAAAAACATTCTCGACGAGACGAGGCAGTCTAAGTCGTCTGCTTGGGATCAAAAAATGGTCTCGGTGATCACCACCCGCCTGGCAGGCAGTTTCGACCGACCGATCCCTGTTTTGAAATCAATGTGTCGTATTCCACCCTTCGGCCCTCTCATTTCGAATCGGGGCTCGGTATTGGACGCACCTTCCCCAATCCTTCCAACAACGCACCAACACAATCGACATATTGCCGCCAGAGGCTGGTTTGCCGCTCGAGGGCCGCTTTCCCTTTAGCGGTAATCTCGTACCATTTGCGACGACGGCCAGAGGAATCATCCCAGCGACTACGAATCAGTTTTCGAGACTCCAGCTTGTGCAACAACGGGTACAGCGTACCGGCCGGCAATACGACCTGCCCTTCGGTTGCCAGATTCAGCTGCTTCTGAATCGAGTAACCGTATTGAGACTGGCGTGAGACAACCGACAGGACCATTAGATCCAGGCTGCCTCTCAGTAAATCGCGCTGAAACCTTTGTGTCACAGAAAATTCCCCTAACTATCGCTGATCTATCTATAGGCCAGCCATCCAAGCGGGGCAAGATTTCCCCCAGACCGGAGCTCGGCCAGAAGACGACCTGGCCCGGACAGACCCGGCTTCGACTCCCGGATCGCTGGACAGCCCTGGGGGAACCTTGAACCAGACACTTGGTCTGCCTGGCGGGCCGAATCGAGCTCTAACCCCAGAAAACCGGCTTTTTTCGGACGTTTGCCACAAATTCTGTCCTTGTCAAAAATGGGGCCTGCGGTAAACTGGTCCCAACCAAGGCGGACGTCCGGTGCTCGGACATTTGTTGTATGTAGTTTGGTTGTTTGTATTTAGTTGAATTTGTTTAGAGATTTGTAGTTTGTAGTTTGCTGTGAAGGTAATGAAGGAGTTGGATCGAAAGTAGGGCAGCACAAGGTTTGCTGCGGACTTAGGATCAACAGTTATGACGATCACGAAAGAGCGTAAAGCAGAGTTAGTCAAAGAGTATCAAGATAGTGATAATGACACGGGATCGCCGGAGGTTCAGATTGCGATCCTGACAACTCGCATCAACAACCTGACAGAACACATGCGTCGCAACAAGAAAGACTACTCTACGCGACGAGGTCTGTTGGGCATGGTTTCGCGCCGCCGCCGACTATTGGATTATGTTCGAAAAGTCAATCCAGATCGCTATCTGGACATCATTGGCCGGTTGAACATCCGTAAGTAACGCGATTGCGGATACTTTGCACTTGTGGGTTTGGTTCTTAGACCATTCCTGATTCTGATTTGCTTAATGATTCCGGACACCCGCAGGCTGCTTTTGGCCTGGTCCTGAAGTTGTCTTAAGCCCCTGTTCGAGTCGACCCATTGCATCATTCCGATCAGATGGCGCTGGTCACATTGTCTGTGATGCCAGCGCTCCAACGCTCGCACAAATTGTACGACCTGACGAGCTAATAAAAGGTCAAGTTGTTGTTTTTCGATTAGGAATTAAATTGTGAAAGTAAGAGTAGAAAAGAAGATTGGCGAAAACGTCCTTTCCTTTGAATCTGGCCTGTTGGCCAAGCAGGCTGCGGCCTGTGTGATTGTTCAGTACAACGACACTGTCGTTCTCAACACGGTAACGTCGGGATCACCACGGCCGGGTATTGATTTCTTCCCCCTCATGTGTGATTACCGCGAGCGGACCATTGCAGCAGGTAAATTCCCTGGCGGCTTCATGAAGCGCGAGGGACGACCGACCATGAAAGAAACCTTGACGGCTCGGCTATGCGACCGACCTATCCGGCCCATGTTCGCCGAAGGATTCAAGGATGAAGTCCAATGTCAATCATTTGTACTGGCAAGTGACCGTCAAACGGACGGTGATGTGCTGGCAATGAACGGTGTTTCCACCGGTTGCTTCATCTCACCTCTTCCGTTCCCCGAGGCGGTTGCCTCGACTCGCGTGGGACGTATTGACGGTGAGTTTGTCGCCTTTCCTACACACGACCAACTGGAGGAAAGTGAACTGGACATCATCGTCTCGGGAACCGAGAAAGCGGTAACCATGATCGAGGGATTTGCCCGTGAAGTCCCCGAGGATGTCATGCTGGAGGCGATCGAGTTCTCCCACAAGATCATCAAGGAAATCATCGATCTGCAAAAAGAATTCGCCGAAAAGGTGAATATCGAGCAAGATGAATTCGTGCCACCCGAGGACAACGGCTTGCTGGCCAAACTGGCCGACAAGTATAGCGACGAATTTAAATCTGCACTTCAAATCGCCGGAAAACAGGAACGTGGCGAAGCTCGTTCCGCACTCAAAGAGCGCGCGATGGCAGATGTCATTCCCGATGCGGATGCCGACGGCGCCTTTAGCAGCGGCGAATTTGGCACGGCGTGGCATGACCTCGAAGAAAAACTGATTCGCCAGATGATCCTCGATGGCCAGCGCAGTGACGGTCGTGGTTTCAAGGAGGTCCGAGACATCGAATGCCATGTCAACGTCTTGCCGAAAGTCCACGGTTCAGCTGTCTTCCAGCGAGGTGAAACCCAGGCGCTGATCACGGTCACGCTAGGGACGGGTCGCGACGAACAACGAGTCGACGGATTGATGGACGAGTACTCAAAGAAGTTTATGCTGGATTACAATTTCCCACCATTCAGCGTGGGAGAATGCCGTCCTATCCGAGGTCCCGGACGTCGAGAGATTGGCCACGGAGCCCTGGCGGAGCGGAGCATCAAACCGGTCCTGCCGGAACCCGATGACTTTCCCTACACCATCCGAATCGTCTCCGACATCCTGGAATCCAACGGTTCTTCCTCCATGGCCAGTGTTTGTGGAGCCACCCTCGCGCTGATGGCATCGGGGGTTCCCATCAAGCAGCCGGTCGCTGGTATATCCGTCGGCCTGGTCAAGGAAGGCGAACGCTGGGAACTGATCACCGATATCCTGGGAAGTGAAGATCACTTCGGCGATATGGACTTCAAAATTGCCGGTTCCGGACAGGGAATTACCGGTATCCAACTCGACCTGAAAATTCGCGGCATCGAGTTCGAGATCATCGAAGCGACGCTGCAACAGTCAAAAGAGGCCAGGCGATCCATCCTGGAGAAGATGATGGAGACAATCAGCCAACCCGCGGATGATGTCTCTGAAAACGCTCCACGACTCCTCACTTGCCAGATCGATCCAGAGAAAATTGGCATGCTGATCGGTCCTGGCGGCAAGAACATCCGCCAGATCCAGGAAGACTTTGATACGGTCATCGAAGTCGATGAGACGGGACGTGTCACGGTTGCCGGCAACGATGCCAACCTGGCGCAACAGGCACTGGAAAGAATCGAAGCGACGACCGCCACGGTCCAGGTAGGAAAAATCTACAATGGTGTTGTCAGCAGCATCAAGGACTTTGGGGCATTCGTCGAAATCTTGCCAGGCCGAGATGGATTGTGCCACATCAGCGAATTGTCCGACGGTTACATTGACAGCGTGAATGAAGTTTGCGAAGTCGGTGACGAGATGCAAGTTCTGGTGATTGATGTCGACAACAACGACCGGGTGAAACTGAGCCGACGTCAGGCATTGGTGGAGCTCGGAATCGAAGACGAATTTGCCTTGGAAACAGCCGATGTTGGCAGTGGCGATTACGAAGAAGAATACGAGGCCGGCTACAGTGACCGGGGTGACCGGGGTGACCGGGGTGACCGAGGTGACCGGGGTGACCGAGGTGACCGAGGTGACCGGGGTCGCGACCGCGGCAGCCGGGGTCGCGGCAGAGACCGTGATCGAGGTGGTGACCGTGATCGAGGTGGTGCCCGAGGTCGG
>JAKVBG010000040.1 GCA_022447605.1 Mariniblastus sp. | reverse complement strand
GCGGTCGGGGCGGCTGTGGTCGTGGCGGCGGTCGGGATCGAAAGGATCGGCGTTAAACGCCGGGTGCCATCAAGGGACATCGTTTGCAAATCAGGAAGTCGTAGAGCCTGCCCTGTTTTGCTAGCAGGCTGGATGGTGGTCCCTTTTAATGCGGTCACTTTCAGCGCCCTTTCTTCCAGCGCCCTTTCTTCCAGCGCGGTGGGGATCTACCTGGATGACGGTTTCCGTACGGTTGATGCAGGTTCGATGCAAAGTCGCCTCATCCGTCCCCTTCGTCCTTCTTCGAAGCGGATAGTAAAACGGTAGCCTCTGTCCGGAAAGGGCGTTCTGAAGGGTCCTGGGCTGGCCTCTGTCGCCCTGGTGGCAGATTCATTCTCGAAATCGGATGTCGGTCGCCAGTCGGGACCGATTCCGTATCGTTTTCTGGCAAATTAAGCCCTTTGTGAAAATAGGAAAAACGGCAAAACTTTGCCGTGCTTGCCAATCGTGCTAATTCTCAGGGTGGTAGGAACCGATCCCAATTTGCAGGACATGATCTATTTGCGCCCGGTCCCGGTTTGGAGGAACCAACGTGAAAACGTTTAAATTTATCGCTTCGACATTGATGGCATTTGGTTATGTCGGCGCGATTTCAGCAGGATTTGCAGACGCGCAAATTCATGGGAATTTCAACCGATCAACTGGTTTCTACACCGAGGCAAACGCGAAGGTCCTTCAGCGCCCCGGCGGCGGCAGCCTCTTTACGGTAGCCGAAGACGCCATCACGCAGCAGCCCCTCCTCACGTCAAGCGACGTAATGGATCTGGGCGGCGGTGCCGGAGTGGAAGCCCGCATTGGGTGGCGTAATCGTGTCGGTGGTCATTGGGAATTCCGAACCAGCCTGGGAAAAATTGAAAACAACAAGTCGAACATCGAGGCACCTTCCCTGGGGGGGGTAACTTCTCCGTTCTTTGTTCCCCCGGCACCGGGGGAAATCGTGACGGTCGACTCGGTCAGTTACGATTATTCTTCCGAATTTTACAGCATCGAACTCACCCGCCGATACAACAAGTCCCCCGGTTTCACCTGGTTCTGGGGCCCACGATTCATTTCGCTCAAAGAGGAATTCAACTTCGGCACCTTTAGTGACTTTGGCCTGGCCGCGGTGACGACCAACAACCAATTCAAAACATCCAACTCGTTGATCGGTGGACAGGTCGGATTCGATATCACCCTGCCCGTTGGTCAGAATTTCATCTGTACCGGATTTGTCAGGACGGGTGCCTATGGCAATCCTGTGGTGGCCAAGTCGAAATTGACAACCTTTGGCCCCATCGGCCCGCAAGGGGATCAAGCGACGATCAAACAGGAAAAGGGGATTGGCAGTTTTGTGGGTGAGGTCGGCGGAACGTTGTATTACCAGATCGTGCCGAATGTCTGTTCCTCGTTTGTCGGTTACGAGGCGACCTGGATTGATGGCGTCGCCCTGGCGCCGACCCAAGCCTTGTCGGTCGGAGAGACGGAGCCCGTAACAAACAACACGCCGTTTTGGCACGCCATCAATTTTGGTTTGCGATTCAGCTATTGATCGAAGGAACAGCCAGACAGCAGGGGCCCTGTGGCCCAGTCATCTTGTCTCGCTGGGCTGATCGGCGAATTTTCCTGCCACCTGGTAAAAAGAACCGGTTGGACCACGGAAGGTTTTCCTTAGCCCACAAAAAAAGACTGCCAAGCGGTCCCGGCAGTCTTTTTTCTTTTGGGTTTTGCCATGTTATTGGCCGTCGGTCCCGCTCTCTTTGCCGAAAAAGAAACCGCTCATGATGCCGCTCGAACCATTGTCATTGTTCATGACATAGGTTGAGTCGATCCACTTCTGGATCCGTTCTTCCGAATCCATCAGGTGGGCCCGCGTGTAGGCGTCGAGTTTGTCATTTTCAGCCGCAGCCTTGATCTTGCCGTGAAGTTCTTTCAACTTCATGCTCGCCAGGTTGGCGATCGGCTTCATGGCCGCGGTGGAACTCTTGGTCTCGCCCGCCAGGTCGAACAGCCTTTCCAGGTGCTCGGTCTGCAGGTTGCGTCGCAAACTCGAGATCGCCGGTTTGCGTTCACTGAATTCCCCTTCCGGTTGTGCAGCAAGTTCTTCCCAGATGCACTCGGAGATCGTGTTGACAATTTCGTTCAAGGTCAGGGCGTCCTGGTCGGACACAACACGGAACTCATTGTCGTAGACGCGCCGCAAAGTGGACGGGTTCATCAAGCTGGACAGGGCAGATGCCTGGATGCTCATGATTCGGTCATGGACCGGCCAGGCTGGTTCGTCCCCGCTGAAATCATCACGCCAGCCACTGCTGGTCATGTGGACGAGCAATTCGGGGGTTAAGCCGAAAGCTTCGTCGTGCATGGTGTTTTCCAGTACGAAATTCAAGGCCTTGCGCTGGTCATCGGCAGCAACCACTTCGATCGGTTGCCGGCCATTCGGGTCGCCTTTCTTGTCCTGTCGGACAAATGAGCCCCCGATCCAGTTGGCCATCATCGCGGTGCCCTGGGTCTGCAAACGCAGGGTCAACAGGTACCCTTTGCGAGCCTTGTCCCAGGCGTCGCCGTCGGCGACAAATTTTTCGAGAATATGGCCGCGGTGATGTTTCGCCAGACGCATCTGGTTGTTGGCAAAATCGAGCGGGTTGCTGCTGAAATCGTAACGGCGAGCCAGCGGGTCCGGCCCCGAAGTATCTTGGTCGGTCGCGTACGTCAGCGCCGGTTCGGATACTCGGGAAAGGATCTGGGGAAGTTTCTTTTCATCCAGAACATAACCGTATTCAATGGCCCACAGGTCGTAAGGGCCAACGCCGATCATGGCGTAATCACCCTGTTTGTCACCGGCTTTGAAATTAAAGTTGGTCGGGAGGTAGTCCATGACACTGCCCGCCAGCGGTTTTTTGCCAGCGATCCCTTCGCCGTTGATCTGGTCCAAGGAATAGATACTGGATGCCTTAAAATTGTGACGCAAGCCGAGCGTATGCCCGACTTCGTGGCAAACCAGATCGGCCAGCAGAGGTCCGATAAAGGACTCGGGCATGCCGTCCAACAGCTGTTCGTTGTTCTCTTCTTTTTCCTCCGGCTTTTCTTCGCCGTCTTTCTGTTCCCCATCCTTGTCGTCGGTCATACGCTTCATGGTCATCATCATGCGCATCATGGCGACGTCCATTTTACGTCCTTCGGCGGCCAGGCAGGATCCATTGACCTGGCTGACCCGGTCCAGCAGGCCGTCCATTGGTTCGTCGCCCATCAGGCGGGTTTTGACGCTCGCTTCACCGTGACCGGCAAACGGCTGTTGCGCGTTGCGCAACAGTGCCATGCGAATGAAATCACGTTGTCCGGGAGGTGCCATACGGATGCGCGGGTCCCAATTCGGGTGTTCGGCATACCAGGCCAGGGTTTCGGCCGTCACGCCTTGCATAGCGACCTTGGGCATCAGGTCATCAAATTGGCCTTCAAAAACCCGGATCCAGCCATCGGTCAAAACGATATCGGCATCCAGGATTTCACCCGTGGTCGGATTGACGCGACTCGGTCCGATGGCGGTGCTGACGTTGTTGTTGAGCCAGCGGATAAAGTTGTATTGGACGTCTTCCGGGTCTTTTTCCATGTGGTTTCCGGTTGCCTTGTCCTGCTGGCGGACCTCGATGGCCCCGACAATTCCGACCTGTTCGAACGCCTGGTTCCAGTACTGAACCCCCTGGCGAACCCAGCGTCGATAGCGAACTGGCGTGGTGTGCTCAAGGTAGAAAACGATCGGTTGTTTGGGCGGGCTCAGCTTCAGTTTGGGTTCCCGTTTTTCCAGATGCCAGCGGTCGATGAAGCGGACCTTGGTATCGTCCGTTTCATACTTTCCATAATCGCTGTAACTCGTGGTGAAATATCCAATTCTCTGGTCCGCTTTGCGGGGTTTGTAGCCGGGTGAACCTTCAATTTTGCTGATCGAGTAGTGCAGGGATTTCAATTCTCCGTTGCTCATGGGAACCTCGAAGGCGACCTCGGTGTTCTTTTCGAAAGCCTTGGCCTTCTTGATCTTAATCAGGTTCGATTTGCCCCGGTACGACCCGCCAAAGAAGACGTTGGCGTTGCCTACCAGCAGGGCATCAAGGTCAATCACCGGGCCACCACGAGGAGCCATCGTCAGGATGGGCAGATCGATCAGGACACGATCGGTGAACAGTCGCTTGACCGAGGACTTCGATTCTTCGTCCGATCCGCGAACGGTCAGGTTCTCGGCGATCAGCGCCACGCGTTTACCGTAATTGCGCCAATAAACGTAAAAGTCATCCGATTGGAGGCCGGCGAAGCGTTCACCACCGGAAACGGTGGTGGCGATAAACTGGCGATGGGTCGGGCTGGCGTAATCCTTGGGCAATTCGGCCAGCATCTGGCCATCCTTGTCTCTTTTCCAAATTCTCAAGAGAGGTTTTTTACCATCCGAAGGTTTGACCTCGGTATAGCCCTCGACGACTTTCTCAAATGGTGGAAAATCGGAAGCCGGGCTGGCGGGTTTCTGGGCTTCTTGGGCGACGGTCCAACAGGCGCTGCCCATAATCAGCGTGGCCAACAAGGCGATGAACGGGATTCGAAGGCTGGTATTCAATTGAAAACTCCCATGGATATCAATGATGGATTGCGTGTGCTTCATCAGTTGTCGTTAGGTGACTTATCGCGAGGGTAAAGTCTAAGTTGCAATTTTAGGCAAAAACCGGTTCCGGGTTGCTTCGGTAGGCGTGGAAATCACCGTTTTTTTTTAGCCGGCAGCAAAATCGGGAGTCTCGTTGTAATCGTTTCCCGATCGACCCTCGATTTACTCTTGGAAAGATAGGAAGTGACCTGAAAAAATCAAATCGAATGGAAGGCTGGAAACGGGGCATTTAGCCACGTTTTTCGGGGTTTTCACGGGCAATTCGACGGGTTGGGCGGCTGGATGGTTGGACCTGTCCAGATATTTTGCAAAACTAGTTGCGGCAGTACCTGGTCATTTGGATCTTATTTATGAGTTTGGGCTTAGAAATCGGTTTTGACCGGCCGTGGTTCCTGCTGCTGTTGCTGCTTGTGCCGGTCCTCTGGGTCCTGAGCTTTCGCTCCCTGGCTGGCCTGGGCCGCTGGCGACGCCTGTTTGCGCTGCTTTTGCGCACTTCCGTGCTGGTCGTTCTCGTCCTGGCGCTGGCTCAGATGCAATGGCGCGACCGGACCGATCGTTTGACGGTCATTTACCTGCTCGATCAGAGTCAGAGTATCCCGGCTGCCAAGCGGGACTTCATGCTGGAATACGTCCACCGGGCCGTGAATGACCAGCGCCGCGATCAGGCGCAGGATATGGCTGGCGTGATCGTATTCGGGTCGAACGCAAAAATCGAGTCGGCTCCGTTTGATGGCGATTTGCCATTGATTGGTCGCCTCGAATCGAGTCATGACCTGAAAACCAACGCGACCAGCCTGGAAGCGGCCATGAAACTGGCCAAGGCATCGTTTCCCGAAGATACGGCTCGCCGCATCGTCCTGATTACGGATGGTAATGAGAATGTTGGCGATGCGCTTTCGATGGCTCAGTCGCTCGTCCAGGACGGTACCGGGATCGACGTGGTTCCTGTCAACCTGTTCTCCAAATCGGAAATCGCCGTCGACAAAATTGTACTTCCGTCCGATATTCGCCGCGGTCAGGAATTCGAGGCAAAGATTGTCGTTACCAATGACACACAGCAGGATCCAGCTCAGGGAGAAGGTCAGGTCCGCGGTAAACTTCGGCTGACCCAGAAGACGGCACAGCGGGAAGAGCTGGTTGTCGAACAGGACGTGGTGCTGGATCCGGGCAAGAACGTCTTTCCCTTTGTCCACAAGGTCGAGCGAACCGATGTTTTTACCTTCGACGCGACTTTCGTTCCCGAAGACCCGGCCTCTGATGTGATCACGCAGAACAACACGGCTTCGGCCTTTGCCCATGTGCGCGGGAAAGGGCGAGTGTTGCTGATTGAGGACGGCAACCATCGTGGGGAGTTCATCCAACTGGTCGAGCGGCTCCAATCGAACAACATCGAAGTGGACGTGATGCCGTCCACTTCCCTGTTCACCAGTTCGGCCGAACTGCTGCAATACGATTCTGTGGTCCTGGCCAATGTTCCCAGAGCGACCGGCGAAACAGCCGATGAAGCGGAGGCTTTCAGTGATGCCCAGGTCCGCATGCTGGTGAGAAATTGCGAAGAAATGGGTTGCGGTATCGTGATGATTGGTGGTGACCGGGCGCTGGGTGCGGGTGGCTGGTCCAACAGTGAACTCGAAAAGGCGATGCCAGTCGATTTTCAAATCAAGAACGACAAAATCGATGCCGTGGGCGCTCTGGCACTGATGATGCATGCCTGTGAGATGCCTCAGGGTAATTTTTGGCAAACCAAAATAGCGATGGTGTCGATCGATGTGCTGGGGCCAATGGATTATTGCGGTGTGATTGAGTGGAGTGATATGGGTGGCAGTCCCCGCTGGTTGTGGAAATTGCCGGATGGGAATGGCAAACCGTCTGGGGTCGCCCGGGTGTTTGGTAACCGAAAGGCGATGAAGAGTCTGGTGGGGCGGATGGTCAATGGCGACATGCCGGACTTCAACAAACCGATGCAGTTGACGCTCAACGGTCTGAAGAATACCCGCGCTTCCCTGAAGCACATGATCATTATCAGTGATGGTGATCCGACACCACCGACCCAGAGGCTGTTGAATGACTTTGTGAAAAACAAGATCAAGATTTCGACCGTTGCGGTCGGAACGCACGGCCCGGCAGGGAGCACGCCTCTCAAGAATATTGCACAGGCGACTGGGGGCAAATACTATGTCGCCAAGAATCCCAGGGCACTCCCCAAGATCTACCAACGGGAAGCCCGCAGGGTTGCCAAGCCGGTGATCAAGGAATCCAAGGCGGGCATGAAAGCCCTGGCTGGGGGCCTGTCTTCCTCTCACGAAATCCTGCAGGGGATTAATCTCGATGAATTGCCCGGGTTCTACGGTTATGTGATGACCACCGTCAAAAAAAACCCGCTGGTAGAGCAATTGCTGTTTTCCAGTGACCCGCAGGACAACGGCGAAAATTCAACCCTGTTGGCGACCTGGCGGTACGGGGTCGGTCGGGCCACGGTGTTCACCAGTGATGCCGGCCTGGTCTGGACGTCCGACTGGTTCAATAGCCCGGTATACGAGAAGCTGTTCTCGCAGATGATTCGTCATTCGATGCGGCCGATCACCGAGAACGCCAACTTTTCGATCGCCACCGAGTTGAAAAACAACCGTGGCAGGATTGTGGTGACAGCCTTGGATAACGAAGAAGAATTCCTGAATTTTCTGAATGTCAGTGCCCGCGGGATTGACCCGGATCTGAAAAGCTTCGGGCTCGATTTCTCTCAGGTGGGGCCCGGTCGGTACATTGCCGAGTTTGATGTGGAAGAAGCGGGCAACTACCTGTTTTCCATTTTCCCGGGAGAGGGGTATGAGCGCCTGACAACGGGCGTGAATGTCCCGTACTCTTCCGAATACACGGACCGGGAGTCGAACGTCGCGTTGCTGCAGTCGATGGTCGGTTTAAAACCAAAGGGTGGTGATGCCGGCGAGTTGATTGAAGGTGAAATGGACTCGGCTGGTTTGAACGACCTGTTGGCTACCAACACGTTCCGTCCGACGTTGACCCAGGCGATTGGGATCCAGGATATCTGGCCCTGGTTGCTGGTTGTCTGTGGGCTGGTCTTCTTTTCCGACGTCTTCATCCGGCGTGTGGCGGTTCGTTTTGACTGGGTAGGAAAAATGGTTTCAGACTGGAAGGCCAAGGGCGAGAATCAGCAGATGGAATCCAGGATTAGCAGGTTGCAGAGCCGAAAAGCGGAAATCGAAAAAGAAATTTCCAGTCGTCGGGCGGCGACCCGATTTTCTCCGGATCCTGAAAGCACGACCAGTGGTCGTCAGGAGCTGGAACGCGTGATTGGCGATGAGATTGACGAGACGGCGGATCGACGACGGCCGGCCAGGCGGGATCGCTCCCTCGAGGTGGAGAAAGAAGAAAAGTCGTACACCTCGCGATTGCTGGACGCGAAGAGAAAGGCTCAGGAGAAGCAGAAGAGAAAAGATCGACCGGGTTCCGATCCGGATTAATTAACGTGGCTACGGTCCCGGATTGACGGAGATTCGAGCTGGCCCATAAGGCCGCAGAACCATCTCGAATCTCCGTCCATGTTGGGAATCAAGATAAGGCAGGGTATTAATGGACGATAAATTCGAACAACAAGCGGAGCGGTTTCGCGCACAGTACGAGGCGATCAAGGCCGAGGTGGGCAAGGTGATTGTTGGACATGATGAAATTGTCCACGGCGTCCTGACATGTATGGTGATCGGCGGACATTGCCTGCTGGAAGGAGCCCCCGGTTTGGGAAAGACGCTGCTTGTGAGAACCTTGAGCGAGGCGTTGAGCCTGGATTTCAACCGGATTCAGTTTACCCCGGACCTGATGCCGGCCGATATTCTGGGAACCAATATGGTGGTTGAATCGCCGGATGGAAAACGGAATTTCGAATTTCAGCGGGGGCCTATTTTTACGCAAATTTGTCTGGCGGATGAAATCAACCGGGCGACGCCGAAAACGCAGTCGGCCATGCTGGAGACGATGCAGGAGGGGACGGTGACGGTCGCCGGCACCTGTTACGAGTTGAAGAAACCGTTTTTTGTCCTGGCTACTCAAAACCCGATTGAACAGGAAGGGACCTACCCGCTACCCGAAGCCCAGTTGGATCGTTTTCTGTTCAAACTCAACGTTGGTTATTCCGGGCGGGATGACTTGGCGACCATTCTGGAACGGACGACCAAGGGGATTAATGTGACGCCGGACAAGGTGGCCGACGGAGACCAGATCATGCAGATGCAGGCTCTGGTGCGGGAGGTTATCCTGGCGGACCACTTGCGGGATTACATCGTTCGCCTGACCCTGGCAACTCATCCCGAGGGAGAGTATGCCTGCCCGATTACCAACCAGTACCTGCGCTGGGGCAGCAGCCCGCGGGGGGCCCAGACGCTGGCCTTGGCGTCCAAGGTTCGCGCATTGCTGGAAGGTCGTTTTAACGTCAGTTTTGAAGATGTGCGTCGTGTCTATCTGCCCGCCATGCGGCACCGGGTGATCCTTAATTTCGAAGCCCAGGCCGAAGGTGTCACGTCGGACCAGGTTCTGCTGGAAATCCTGGAACAGGTGGCCGAAAAAGTCGATGACGTGCCGATGGCCGTGGAAGCCTGATCACTCCCCAGATGGATGAAGAGAGTTTATGTCCAAGGTTGCAAGCGGGATTGTCAGTTCCCAAAAAGAACCGTTGCTTACGCCGGAGCTGCTGTCGCAGCTCGAGCGATTGGAGCTGGTCAGCCGGAAAATCTTCCGTGGCCGGATGAAAGGGGAGCGGCGCAGCAAACGGAAAGGGCAGAGCGTCGAGTTTGCCGACTTCCGAAACTACGTGGCCGGTGATGATCTGCGGTTCATCGATTGGAACATGTATGCCCGATTGGACAAGTTGTTTCTGAAGTTGTTCATGGAAGAGGAGGATCTGCATTTCTATGCGCTGATTGACGGTAGCAGTTCTATGGAATTCGGTGACCCGAGCAAATTTCACTACGCCAAGCAATTGGCCGCCGCCCTCGGTTACATCGGGCTGTGTCGTGCCGACCGGGTAAAGGTGGAGATGCTCGATTCTTCTCCGACGTCCAGTGCCCCGGTTCTGAGAGGGAAAGGGAATCTGTGGAGGATGTTGCAATACCTGGACGGTCTCCAGGCCGGGAACAACTGCACCCTGGCCGAAGCGGTGAAGTCTTTTTCCCTGCGCAATTCGGGCAAGGGGATCCTGGTGTTGATCACCGACCTGATGGACAAGTCCGGCTATGAATCCGCCCTTCGTTACCTGGTCGCGCGGAATTTGGATGTCTACTTGATTCATGTCCTGTCGCAACCTGAAATTGATCCGGATATTAATGGTGACCTGCGATTGCTTGATTGCGAGGATGGTGATGTGGCGGAAATCAGTGTCAGTCAGCGATTGATTGATCGATATCGGCAGACGTTGGCGCGTTACATCGAAGAAGCGCGTGAATTTTGTGCCCGTCGCGGAATCGTTTATATGATGACGAGTACGGAGCGACCGGTGGACCGTCTGGTGTCGCGGTACCTTCGGCAAAGGGGGTTGGTCCGGTGAGTTTCAGTCCCATGCTAGGCCCGATGGGCTGGATCCTGTTAGGGCTCGTCCCGCCGATGATCCTGCTCCTCTATTTCCTGAAGTTGAGGCGGATGCCGCTGGAAGTTCCGAGTACCTATTTGTGGACCAAGACCATCGAGGATCTGCACGTCAACAGTATCTGGCAGCGGCTGCGAAACAGTTTGCTATTGCTGTTGCAAATCCTGTTGGCGCTGTTGTTGCTCCTGGCCTGTCTGGGGCCTGGCTGCCAGGGTCAAAAACTTGCGGGAGACCGTTTCATCCACCTGATTGACCAGTCGGCCAGCATGTCGGCTACCGATCTTCCCGGCGGCCAAACCCGTCTCGAGTTTGCCAAGCAGGAGGCTGCCAAGCTGATCGACAGTATGGACTCCGGTGATGCGGCGATGATTATCAGTTTTTCTGATCGAGCCAACGTGCAGCAGTCCTATACCCGCAACCGTTCGTTGCTGAAACGGAAATTAGCGGAGATCCAGCAGACCCAGCGGTCGAGTGACATCGGCGAGGCGTTGTTGGCCGCTTCGGGGTTGGCCAACCCGGGTCGTACGAGTGACCGCGAGAGTGAGCGTGATGTTCAGGTTGCCGATGCCTTGGCGGCCAGCTTGATCATCTTTTCCGATGGCGCCGTAAAAGACGTCGCCAATTTTTCACTGGGCAACCTGGCCCCGGAATATCGACCCGTGGGAGCGTTGGACGTTCCCAACAATGTTGGTATCACGGCGTTTGCCATCAGTGATGATCTGGACTCGGTGGGCTTGCAGGCATTTGCCCAAATCCAGAACTCGGACGATGAAGACCACTCCGTCGATGTGGAGCTTTATGTGAATGGCGAGATTCATGACTTGCAGAATGCTTTCGAGGTGCAGGCGGGGGATACCCGTGGAATCAGTTTTGATCTGAGTGGTCTGCTGGATGGCTTGGAATCTCCTTTGCCCGTCCGCTTGGAAATCAAGGATCCTGATGTCTATCTACTCGATAATGTTGCGTATGGAACGATCCAACCGCCGAGGCAAGCACGGGTGCTGGTGTTGACGCGAAACAATCCCTACCTCCAATACGTGTTCGAAACGGACCGTTTGGCAAAGTTATCCCAGGTGGAATTCAAGGAGCCCGGTTTTCTGCAGACCAAAGAGTACCGCGACAACGCGATGCTGGGTGTTTACGACTGTGTCATTTTCGACCAGTGTATCCCGGAGGCAATGCCGCAATGCAACACCGTATTTATTGGGAGCGTACCCCCGAACGACCAGTGGCAGGCATCTGAGCGGGAGTTCCCGACCCTGGTGGTCGACACGGATGACTCTCATCCCTTGATGTACAACGTGCAAATGGGCAATGTGCTGATTATTGAATCCACCCGTTTGAGCGGACCCCAGGCGATGGTCACGTTGATGGAATCGACAGCTGGCCCGATCATGGGAGTTGGCCCGCGGGGTGGGTTTGAAGACCTGGTGATCGGTTTTCCAATTGTTGAGTATTCGGACCAGGGAGAGGAGGCCCACAATTCTGATTGGCCGAATCATCTCAGTTTCCCCCTGTTCGTCCAGAACGTAGTAATCGCACTGGGGGGCGGGGCTCGTTTCGATGCCAACCAGGGGACCCGTCCCGGGGAGCTGGTCAACATCAGAACCGTTGTTCCGTCATCGACCATTACGGTGCGCGATCCCGAGGGCGAAACGGTTTCCCTCGGTAGCCGGGGAGACCGTCGCTTTGTTTATGGAAGCGCTGACTCGACGGGGATTTACTCGGTCATCGACCAGGCCTCCAATCGAGAACAACAGTTGTTTCCGGTCAACTTGCTGGATCCCCGTGAGAGCAATCTCGTCGTGCGGGAAAAACTGGAAGTCGGTTATGAAGAGATAGCCGGAACCGTGGAATCGATACCGGAAACTCGGCAATTTTGGCCCTGGCTCGTCCTGTTTGCCCTGATTGTCCTGATCTTGGAGTGGTTTATCTACAATCGACGCGTATTCATATGATCGACAGTACCGCGCATTCATATAATAGAATCGAACACGGACCCCGCTAGACGGTTGGCCGCCAGGTTCAAGCCTGGCGCTGAACGAACGGGCCAGGCGACTGGCGGGTCAACATGGAGTGCCCTTGGTTATGAACATCGAATGCCCGACGTGTGGCAAAAAATACGAGATCCCTGATCGGCATCTGGGCCGGCGATTTCGTTGTTTGAAGTGCAAAACGAAGATTCGCACCTTGGAGTCAGCGGGTTCCCTGGTGCCGACGGCTCCGCCTGTCCAGCCGCTGGAAAAACCTGTGGTGACACGCGCCTTGAGCACGCAACGATCTTCGTTCCAGAAAGAGACTGGTCCGGCCGATGTGGGCGTCTACAAGGGTTTGAAGATCCTCTCCGTCGTCCTGTTCGTCGGCGGACTTCTGGCCGTTGCCTTAATGATTATGGAATCTCAATTCGGGGTGCTGAGGCAGGCCCAGCTCGATATGGAAGGGATCCAGGGCGATTCGGGTAGCGAGGCAGAGGCCAGTCCTTCCGTCGGCCCCGCCTCAACAACATTGACAGGTGATGCCGTAGCAGCGCCCGGTTCCCCACAGGGTGCCGGGTTATCAACCGCCTCGGGTGGCGAAGCTGACGTGGATTCACCTGCGGGTTCCGAAACGGCAGGGAAGACCGCCGGCTCCGAGTCGGGTGATCCGGATGCATTGCCAAGAATCTTGCCTGCCAATGAGCGGTACGGGCAAGAACCGAGCCTGGGGGAAATCGAGGATTTTGATCCGACCTGGTTTACCAACAACCCGAACTACCTGTTGCGTTCGCTGGTCAAGGTGGACGTGAATGGGAGTCGGATGGAGAAAGTCGTCCGCGCCTTTGGCAGCCCGACCTTTATCCAGCAATACAGGCGGTTGCAGGACAGCCCCGATTTTTCGGTTCGTTTCTACAGTTCTATTGGACTCGCCAATTTTGGCGTGAATATCGACGAGTCGTTGTTGGTCATCCTCGAAGCGATCGCGACCGACCGGACGCGTGTTGGAACGACCAAGCTCCGTCTCGACTTGGCAAATCAGCTTTTAGCAGCCCACCACGAGCGGGTCCCGGGCGCCTTGCATACGATGGCACGCCGTCACTCTGCGGAGATCAAGGGATTTGCCATCGAGTACCTGGCCAACCTGGGCGTCGATGCGCAGCCCGTGGTGGTTGAGATCGCCGATTCCCTGCATGATCGCAGGCCATACATCCCCCAGAATCCCGAGTTGGACGTCAAGACGATTGGGGATATATCCCTGTATTGCCTGAAACGGCTGCAGGCTAACGCCGTAGGCGCGGTGCCCGAATTGATGAAGCAAATTGAAACGATGGGCGAATCGGAACTGCGCACGGAAATGAATGAACTGGTGGTCGATATTTTGACCCGATCGCATAGCCAGGCTTACCGGACGGAAATGAGCGATTGGGCTCAAGGAGTCGGGCTGGGCTACATTCCTCCTTCGATGCGACACCTGGTGCATTACCGCATGTCCCGCCTGCTGGCCTCTGGTTATTTCCAGGAGATTTCCAAAGCGCCGGCCTTCATGGAGGCGATCCAGTTGCTCGAAGATCAGTGTCATTTGCGGTTGAGCGATATTGATTTTGTGACGCTGGCGTACGAGAACGAGGCTAGGACCTTGTGGCAAAAACGCCCCTTTGTGATGGTTTTGAGAACTCTTGAGCCGGTCGATATGAGTCGGTTTGGTGACCATCCTGTCGGCGATTTCGAAGGACGTTCCTTTCTGCTGGTTTCACCCGAGATCGGTTTGTACCGAGCCAGGGAGAACACGTTGATTCTGGCGACCCTTGATGACCTGCGGTCCATTGTCGCCGACAAGAAAACCCAGTCGCCGATGTTGGTCTTGCCGTCGGACCCAGAGAAAGCGGATTATTTTGAATCGACTCAGCATTTTGCCGTTTCCTGTCATTTCGACGGGGACGATTGCCAGTTGGAGAGTGAATTTGAATATTTTGTCCCCGATGTGGCCAAGGCGAAAAGGGCGTTGCTGGAAGCGGACCAGTTTGAATTGCCGCTTGGTTTTCCGGGGCCCGCCAAATTTGTGTTGGAAACAACGGACCGGACCGCCACGGTTGATCAAGAGTCGCGGTTGAAGATCGTCAATCGAATCCCGCTCGCCAGTTTTCCCTTGACGTTGGTCCGCCTCGATTGGTTGCGGCCGGCCAATCGCACTTCGCTTGAGGCGTGGCAGGACCTGGTGGCTGCATCGGCGACCCAGCGAGGGATATTCTCGGAGGCCTCCAATCGTGTCCAGCCTGAATTGGGTGAGGTCAACGACCTGACGAGACACGACGTCTGTCAGCTGATACCGCAGTTTTTTATCAACATGGATGTCGGACCTGCCAAGAACATGAAATACAGCGGGGAAGAGAAAACCAACCTCTACCGGTTGCTGCAAATGGTCAGCGGCTGGGTCGAGGGCTCCATTCTGGTGCAGGTCAAGGATTACATGAACGCGGTTCACTTCGAGGAAGCGCGACAAATCGAGGTTTATACCAGGATTCCGACCAGCCAGTCCCTCGCGCTGATTGCCGAAAACATGCAGCAGATGGACGCCGTGGAGCTTTCGGATGAAAGCTGGGCCCAGTTGTCGAATATGTTGAGACACCTGTTTGCCGTGGGGGACGATCAGGTGTTGAAGGACTGCCTGACGGTGTGCGGGAAGGCTCCTCAATTGGTGATCGAATTCAATTTGACGGTCAAGGGAATCGCAGACAATGCGGAGGTTTCAGCCGAACTGCGAGAAATGGCATCCAGGGCGCTGGGTGTCACGCGGGAAATCCGTGTGGTGGAGCAGGATTATTCTGACCTCGAGTCGTATGCGCGTGATTCGGGCATGGCCAATTACGCCTTGGAGGGGCACCGCAAAATGAGAGGGGATCCCCCCAAAATTACGAAGCTGGTTCCCTTTCGCGAAGATGCTCGCGTATTCGATATCACACTACCCGAGTTGCATCCCGATATTTGGGAAATTCAACTAGACGGACCGGTGGATCGGGAGCAGGAGGAATACCGCATGGTGACCGGCCTGAAGTATACCGTGCTCAACGGTGACGTGATTGTTGTTCAGCGACGTAACCATCAGCCTACCGAGCAGGTCCTGAATGACTGGAACACGGCTTCTGGTTACCTGTGTGGAAACCTTGTTCGCGATGAAAAGGGTAGTTCCAGTTCTGAATTTGACCGTCAACGGTTTTACTTTGCACAGGGATTGCCCAAGGCGCAGCGATTGATTGTCTCCGACGGTGTCCAGTACGAGGTTCGTTGGATGGGCAGGAATCATGATAGCCATCCTGCTTACGTTCAACGGATTTTCGATTCGTTCAGTGTGCGGCAATAAGGTTGGTCCCGGGCGATTCAATTGCGAGTTTGCTTCATGATGGGAAGTCGATCTCTTTGGGCCGCCAGACACCGAGAAAATTCAGGTGCGCGCGGTTGCTTGGGAGGGAGGACCAGTCATCGGCTTCACTCTGGAACGCGGCGATGGCCGCGGTCGGCATCGGATGGTATTCTCCGGCCAGTTGTTGGACCAGCGTTTCCATCCCCGGATTGTGGCCAATCAACATGACCTGGCTGAATTCGTCCGGAATCATGCTGACCTGCTCCAGGTAAATGTCAGGGGGGGCGAGGTAAAAATCTTCAATCACTTCCCATTGAGGAGGTTGGCTTAAATGAGATTGAAACAACTCGGCCGTCGTCTGGGCACGCTTAGCGGATGAGCTGAGAATCAGTGACGGAGACAGTTTTTGCCAGTTCATGAATTCGGCCATCCTGGGCGCGTCCCTCAGGCCTCGCTTGTTGAGTGGGCGATCATGGTCGGAGAGGCCGGGATGGTTCCAGGATGACTTGGCATGACGCATCACGAACAGGTGTTTCGACAACGTAATACCCCTGTTTTTGACAAATAAACAAACTTAACCAACTTGATTTTATGCTTTCTGCGATAGGACAAAACTACCCATCAAGTTAACCTATGGTGATGGATTTGGAGCGTTCCCGTATCGAAGAAGACCTGAAAGGGCAGCTGGATGGTGAAATCCGCTGTGATGATGCATTCCTGCGTCTTTATTCGAGTGATGCCAGTATTTACGAGATTCAGCCCCTGGCCGTGGTGAGGCCCTTCAACCGTCAGGACGTGGTGGCCTGTGTCAATTACGCGAGGGAAAACCAGATCCCTATCGTGCCGAGAGGGTCGGGTTCGAACGTGGTGGGAAGTGCCATTGGGCAGGCCATTATCCTCGACTTTTCCTACGCGATGCGACGGATCGTTTCGGCGGACCGGGAGACGGTGACCGTTGAGCCCGGTGTTGTCCTGGCCGAGTTGAATCAGGAGTTGCAGGGCCACAATCGCAAATTCGGCCCCGATCCATCCAGTCGCAGAATTTCCACAATGGGCGGCGTGCTGGCGATGAACAGCAGCGGGAGCCACTGGCTGACGTCCGGAACGCCTCGGGACAAAGTGGAGCGTCTGAGGGTCGTGATGGCGACGGGACAGGAAGTCGTTTTCCACGCGAACCGCGCGTCCACCACGGTTGCCGATCAGGACCCGGAAGCAATCCGTCTGGAAAACCGGATCGGTAAAATATTGGAGCGGCATGCCGATGCCATCCAACAGGCGCGACCGAATACCCGTGTCAACCAGGCGGGTTATAACCTGTTTGATCTGTCCCAGGAAAACGGTGTGGACCTGACGAGGTTGCTGACCGGCAGCGAAGGCAGTTTGGCCATCATTACCGAGGCAGTCCTGCGGACAGACCCGCAGCCGCGTCATCGGGGGGTGGCCTTGTTGTTCTTTCACCGTTTGGAGGATGCAGCCAAGGCGGCGGTCGAGATTTCAACCATGGGGGTTGCTGCCTGTGACCTGATGGATCGCCGCCTGCTTACATTGGCCACGGAAACCAATGAGAAATATGTTCGCTTGATCCCGACGGAGGCCGAAGCGATGTTGCTGGTCGAGTTCGAGGCGAACGACCATGCCCGCTTGATGGATAACCTCAGATCGCTGGTACAGCGGATCCAGCGCAAACGGAAATTGGCATTTGAGGTTCGAATCACGACCCAGACTGATGACCGCAACCTGTTCTGGCGCCTGACTCGCCGTGTGATCCCCACGCTTTATCGACTGAAGGGGAACGAACGTGCCCTGCCCTTCGTGGAGGATATGGCGGTCGACCCGGCCATGTTGCCCGAGTTCCTCAATTTGATTCATCGTGTATTGAATGAAAACGAGATCACGGCCTCCATTTTTGCCCATGCGCCGCAAGGCCTTGTTCACGTACGCCCTTTCCTTGATCTGTCGGACCCGGTCAGTCAGGAAAAAATGCGTCGGCTGGCCGACTCGCTGTTTGATAATGTCATCAACCTGGGCGGAGCGATCAGTGGTGCGCACGGTGACGGTTTGAGTCGGACATGGGCCCTGCGACAACAATATGGACCCGTTTATGAACTGTTCAAGGAAGTCAAGCAGGTCTTTGATCCTCAGAACATCCTCAACCCGGGCAAGATTGTCGATGAAGGAAGTGTCGGTTTGACAGACCACCTTCGGCGCGTGACGGTAACGCGGGACGCGGTTTCCGCGGATGAACCCGTGGCGGCACTGCCGGTACTGCAACCGATGTTGCAGTGGGGCGAAGCCGATATTGCCCTGGCGGCTCGAAATTGCAACGGCTGTGGTCGCTGTCGAACCAGTTACCGAGAAGAACGGATGTGCCCTGTCTTCCGGCTTGCCCCGCGCGAAGAGGCCTCACCGCGAGCTAAGGCGAATTTGATGAGGTCCGTGATGACGGGCCAATTGCCGCCGGAATCGTTGACCCAGGAAGATGCCAAGACGATCGCAGATCTCTGTGTCAACTGTCATCAGTGTCGGCTGGAATGTCCGGCGGGGGTCGATATCCCGAAATTGATGGTTGAAGCCAAGGCGCAGTATTTTGCCACCAATGGTCTGAAGTTGTCCGATTGGATGTTGACCCGCCTGGATTGGCTCTACGGAATCGCTGGTCGAATGCCAAGACTGGTAAACATCTTGATTCGGAATACGTTTTTCCGCGCCGCCCTCGACCGTTTTTTCGGGATTGCCAGCACCCGCAAGTTACCCTCGTTTGACCACCGTAATTTTGCCCGCTGGGCTTCCCGGAACAACTTGACGCGTCCGTCGCGCCAGCAGGAACGGAAGGTTGTCTATTTTGTCGATGCCTACGCGAACTGGAACGATACCGAGTTGGGGCGGGCGTTCGTGAATGTGCTGAAACATAACGGTATCGAAGTTCTTGTTCCTCCGAAGCAGCAGATATCCGGCATGTCGTTGATTTCGGACGGGGCCATTTCGCGGGCCCAGCGTTTGGCCAGCAAGAATGTCGAGTTGTTGGCCGAATGGGTCAGACTGGGCTACCAGGTCGTGGTGACCGAACCGTCAGCGGCCCTGGCCATCAGTCACGAGTACCGGTCTATCGTCGAGGATGAAGACGTTCGATTGGTGGCGGAAAATACGACGGATGCCTGTAGCTACCTGTGGCAGTTGCATCAGCAAGGTGACCTGGAATTGGATTTCAAACCGGTCAATGCCTCGATTGGTTATCATCTACCCTGTCACCAGAGAGCGCTGGGGCCGAACGCGCCCGCGGTCCGCCTGTTGCGACTGGTTCCCGGCTTGCAGGTTGAATGGATGGAAAAGGGGTGTTCCGGCATGGCGGGCACGTGGGGTCTCAAGCGAAAAAATTATTTGCGATCGCTAAAAATGGGTTTGTCGTTGATCAATGCCATTCGCAGCCCTACGATACAAGCTGGGTCGACCGAATGCAGTACCTGCAAAATGCAGATGGAGCAAGGGACGACCAAGCCGACGATTCACCCGATCAAGATCTTGGCGATGGCCTACGGCCTGATGCCGGAACTGGAAGATTTATTCAATCGCCAAAGTGAGGAGCTGGTCATTACATGATTGTGAACGTATCATTTTTTGCCGCCGTCAAGGATGTGATAGGAACCGAAAAAATGGAATTTTCGCTGGATGACGAATCAACCGTGGGCGACTTGAAACAGATGTTGGTGGAGCAGAATCCGGCACTCCTGGAGCTGGTTGAAAAATCGGTGTTTTCTGTGGACCAGGAATACGTGAATGATGAAAAACAGCTTTACCACGGGGCCGAAGTCGGGTTCATTCCGCCGGTCAGTGGGGGTTAGCTGCTTAGCGGACAGGGTGACGTCGATGATCAAAATTGTTGTCGATTCGATTGATGAACGAGCGACGCTCGAATCGGTAAAGTCAAACCGTTGCGGTGCGGCCCTGTTGTTCGTCGGTTCCACGCGGCAATTTACCGGTCCGCGTGAAACCGAACAGTTGAAGTACGAATGCTATGAGGAGATGGCCGTTAAAGTGTTGTCCGATTTGAGACGTCAGGCAATGGAAAAGTGGCCTCTCGAGGCCTGTAGCGTCGTGCACCGGGTGGGAACGGTGGAGGTTGGGCAAGCGAGTATTGCCGTGGCAGCGAGCAGTCCCCACCGGGCTGATTCCTTCGAGGCGCTGGCCTGGCTGATGGACCAGATCAAGCAGCAGGTGCCGATCTGGAAACAGGAAAACTGGGCCGATGGGACCCGGGAATGGATCCACCCGGGTGCCGGCCAGAAACCGGACACGCCGGAGGCAGCGGCGGAAAAAGGATGAACCCGGAAAATAACAACACGTCTCCGGCGATTCTCGACCGTTTCGGTCGTGCTCACACTGCGTTGAGAATCAGCGTTACGGACCGGTGCAACATACGGTGCTTCTATTGCATGCCGGATGAATCGATCCGGTTCCTGCCCAGCCGGGAAATTCTGTCGTTTGAGGAGATCACTTCCTTGGTCGGTATCCTGGCCGGGATGGGCATCAGGAAGCTGAGGGTCACTGGCGGTGAACCACTGGTGCGGTCGCAATTGCACAAATTGATTGAAAAGCTTGTAGCCATCCCGGGGATTGTTGACGTGGCCCTGACGACCAATGGAATCCTGCTGGAAGAACAGGCCCAGTCGTTGCGCGATGCCGGGTTGCACCGGTTGAACATCAGCCTCGACACATTGCGAGAGGAGGTCTTCCAGCGGATCACGCGCCGGTCTGGCCTGGACCGGGTGTTGCGGGGGATCGAGCGGGCTCGTCAGGTCGGGTTTGACAAGATCCGGTTGAATGCCATTGCGATGTCGGGTTTAACGGAAACCGAGGTGATACCGCTGGCAGAGTTTGCCCGTCAGCAGGGACTGGAGCTGAGGTTCATTGAGTTCATGCCGCTCGATGCGGAACAGGCCTGGCAGCCGGTCAAGGTCCTGTCGGGCAGCGATATCAGGCAGATGATCGAACAGCGTTTTGGCCCCCTGGAGCCGGTGGAATCCGCTGACCCGAGCCAACCGGCCAGGAACTTTGCTTACGCCGATGGAGGCGGCCAGGTTGGCTTGATCAATCCGGTAACTGAGCCATTCTGTGACGCCTGCAATCGGCTCCGTTTGACCGCTGAAGGAAAACTCAGGAACTGCCTGTTTTCCACGGCGGAATGGGATGTCCGTTCTCTGCTTCGTTCCGGTGCCACGACGACGGAAATAGACGAGTTGGTGCGGGAGTGTGTGGCGGCCAAGAAACGGGCGCACGGGATCAATGGTGAAGCGTTTGAGCGACCTGCCAAGGCGATGTACCAGATTGGCGGATAGGGCTCGGAAATTGGTGCTATGGGAACGACGACACCTCCATTTTGCTATCTCGACAATGCCGCCACGAGTTGGCCTAAACCGCCGGCCGTCATGGCCGCCATGAACTCATTCTATACCGACTTGGGGGTCGCCGCGGAGCGATCCGGATCGGCCCGCGCCGGGACGGTCGATCGAGCGATCCAGAAATGTCGTCACCAGATTGCCGCAATGCTGTCAGCCGGCCAGGAATCATCAATCGTATTTGGTTACAACGGGACCGATGTTCTGAACCTGGCCCTGCATGGCCTGCTCAACAGAGGGGATCACGTGGTGGCGTCGGTAGCCGAACATAATTCGGTCCTCCGGCCTCTGGAGTACCTGCAGCAGCACAGCGGTATCACGTACTCGTTGGCCGAAGCGGATGGCCATGGCGTGGTTTGCCCGGAAGCGGTCGAGCAACTGGTTCAATCATCGACCCGGCTCGTCTGCCTGGCACACGTCAGCAATGTGACAGGCGCCGTGCAACCGGTCCTGGAAGTCGGCCGCATCTGTCGAGAACACGAGCTGCTGTACCTGGTGGATGCGGCCCAGTCGGTTGGGCATTTCCCGATTGATGTTGGCGAAATCGGTTGTGACCTGCTCGCCAGTTCGGGCCACAAAGGTTTATTGGGGCCATTGGGTACCGGGTTTTTATACCTCGGTGGCCGAATCGCCCCTCTGATTCGTCCAATGCGGCAAGGGGGGACGGGCACCCAGAGCGAAACGATGGAACACCCGAACGAGTTGCCTGCCCGGTTGGAGACGGGCAACCTCAATTCGGCTGGGATCATCGGCCTTTCGGCGGGCGTGGAACACGTTGCGAATTTAGGCTGGCAGGAGATTGCCAATCATGAGCGGGAAATGTCCCACCAGTTGATCCAGGGGTTGTCGGAAATCGATCAGGTCCGCCTGGTCGGCCACCGGGCGCCGCAGCGTAGTGGGATCGTCAGTTTTCAGGTTGAGGGAATGGATCCCGGTCAGGTTGCCGGCATTCTCGACGTCTCGTTTGGGATCCTGGTCCGGTCCGGTTTACACTGCGCTCCCCGGATGCACGCGTCACTGGGCACCCTGGACGGAGGTGGTACCGTGCGCGTCAGTCCCGGTATGTTCAATACAGCCCAGGATGTGCAGAATATGATATCGGCAATTCAGCAAATAACGGTATCCGCAACGTATGGAAACTAGGTGAGGGAACTAGGTGATCAATGGCTGAAAACAGTGGCGAAAAACCGTGGTACAAACAGGGCCTGCGTTTTGAGTGTACAGGCTGCGGCGATTGCTGTACGGGCGAAGCGGGGTATGTATGGGTGAACCAGTCCGAAATTGATGCGATGGCCGAAGTGATCGGCATGGAGCCGGCTGCGTTTGAGAACGAGTACGTTCGAAAAATCGGTATCCGACGCAGCCTCAAGGAGTATCCGAATGGGGATTGCGTTTTTTTCGATGCCGAGCAACGCAACTGCCAGGTCTACCACGCCCGACCCCGGCAGTGCCGGACCTGGCCCTTCTGGGATTCCAACTTGAAAACGGCCGAAGATTGGGAGCGGACGTGCCAGGAATGCCCCGGTAGCGGGCAGGGCAGGCTGGTGCCCCTGGAGCAGATCGAGGCCCAGCGCAAGGTGTTTAAAATCTGAGTGGGCTGCCATGGAATCCCAGCGAGAAACCATGGCAGTTGGGAGCGAACCGGTTGCGTCTACCAGATCTTGATCCGCTCTGCAGTCGGTTTAAACAGTTGGTCGCCCTCTTTCAGATCGAATGCCTCATAGAATGCGTCGATGTTGGTGACCGGGCCATTGGCGCGGTACTGGGAGGGGGAGTGCGAATCGGTCAACAAACGTTTGACCATTTCCGCATCCCGATATTTTCTGGCCCAAACGCGGCTCCAACCTACGAAAAAGAGTTGATCGGCCGTCCAGCCAGCCACCTTTTCAGGTTCCTGGTCGCCGAGCGCCATCCGCAGCGCCTTGTGCGAAATGGCCAGTCCGGAGAGGTCGGCGATGTTCTCACCCAGTGTCAATTGCCCGTTGACCATTTTGCCTGGCAGCGGTTCGTAATCACCGTACTGGGCGATTAGCTGGGTGGTCAGATCTTTGAATGCGGTCCGGTCGTCGTCAGTCCACCAGTTGATCATGTTGCCGTCCCCGTCAAACCGACTCCCCTGGTCGTCAAAGGCATGGCTGATCTCGTGGCCGATGACGGCTCCGATTCCTCCGTAGTTCAGTGCCATTTCGGCGTCAGAACTGAAGAAAGGGGATTGCAGGATGGCTGCTGGAAAGACAATTTCATTGAGGGCCGGGTTGTAGTACGCATTCACGGTCTGCGGCGTCATGCCCCACTCTTGCCGGTCGACTGGCTTGCCCAACTTGTCGACCATCCGGTAATACTCGGTCTGTTCGGAACTCTGGATATTCCCCAATAGGTCATCCGGGGCGACATCGAGCTTACTGTAATCCCGCCATTTATCGGTATAGCCGATTTTAGTATTGATCTTCGAGAGTTTTTCCTTGGCGCGGGTCTTGGTGGCATCCGTCATCCAGGTCAGGTCATCGATACTCTGGTCAAAAGCTTTCAGCAGGTTTTGTACCAGTTGGTCCATCTTCGCCTTGGCTTCCGGCTTGAAGTGTTCGGCGACGTAAAGTTTTCCGACGGCGTCACCGAGGGCGCCGAAACCGGTGCCGGCGCCGGCCACAAGGTTGACCCCTCGTTTCCAGCGGGGTTGTTGTTCGGGGACGCCGGCAATCTCTTTCTGGTACAGGTCGAAATGGGCGTCGACGAACGGTTGTGACAGGTACGGTGCGTAGGCGTCAAGTGTTTTGAATTTCTGGTATTGGACCCAGGTCGACAGCGGCGTTTCATTGAATATCTTTTCGAATCCTTCGAAGTAGCTGGGTGTCATGACGTTGATATCCGGCATCTCTTTGGCACCGGTCTGTGACAGGAAGGCTTGCCAGTCAAAACTGGGAGTCATTTCTGCCAACTCCGCCATCGTCTTCTTGTTGTATCGTTTTTCCGCATCCCGCAGTTGGGTTCGCTCCCATTGGTTTTCGGCCAATTGGGTTTCCAGGTCGACAATCTGTTCGGCCCATTTTTCACCGTCGGGCAGGCCGGCCAAAGAGTAGAGTTTCTGGATGTAGCGTTGTAGGGCTGCCCTCGCATTTTTCGATTTCTCGTCATCCTTCAAGTAATAGTCGCGGTCTGGCAGAGACGTTCCGCTCTGAATCAGGTGGGTCATGTATCGGGAGGAATCCTTGGCATCCTGCATCACAAAGAAACCGATCGGGCTGCCACTGCCGGACTGCACGATTTCTCCAAAATAGCGGACCAGGTCATCTTTTGATTTTAAGCCCTCGATTTTTTCCAGGTCGGCCTGGATCGGTTTCATGCCCAGTTCGTTGATCCGTTCCTCGTCCATGAAACTCTTGTAAAAGTCACCCACTTTCTGAGCGTCGGATCCTTTCGGGTGTGTCGAGGAAGCCAGGTCTTCAATCAGGGAACGAATCTGTTTTTGTGACTGGTCGGCCAGTTTGGTGAACGAACCGTAATTCGATTTGTCTGCCGGAATGGGGGTGTTCTTCAACCAGGTGCCGTTGACATGCAGGAAGAGATCATCCTGGGGGCGCACGTTCCGGTCAAAGGTGGAACTGTCGAGGTCTTTTTGAGCCCAGCTGATCGCTGGCAGGCCGAGCAGGATCAGGCCGAGCAGGATCAGGCCGATGGTACCAATCTTGGACAACATTGATTTGTCTCCCAAACTTGCAAACAGAAGGCGGATTCGATGATCACAAGATAGCCGGACAGGAAGATTTGGGCCAGCACTGGTCCCGACAGGTGGGAGAGAAGGCACGGCATGCACCCAGGGGAAAAGGTTCCGTTCCGGTTTGATCTGTCCATCGGAAGAGGAATTCGGGGCGCAAACCGGTTCCCAAACCGGATTTCTCTGCAGGGGAATGGTCGCCGAAAGCAGGTTTCAGGACGGATCGGGGCCGATCAGAATTTCTTGACTTCACCTGAATCGATCTTCCCCATCAGGGTGCGGATCGGGTGAACGTTGCTCGCTCGCGCTGGCCAGGTGGTACGTATGGCTGCTCCGGAACTGGTCGTGATGCCGCCGTCGTACCAGAACCAGCCACCTGATATGATCCCAACGACTTCCTGTTTTGCATTGAATACGGGACCTCCCGAATCGCCAGGTAACAGGGGGACGTCGGCGAAGATGCGGTCGAGTGTGCTGGGGGAAGAGGCCGTGCCGGCAAAATGACGCACCGACGAGCAGACGTCCGATCCACCACCCAGACCACAGAATTCGAGTTCATCCCCTCCCTTGATCGACCGGTTGGCGATCTTGGCGGCCGGAACGCCGCGGGGTACCCAAACCCAGATAATAGCGATGTCACGCGCCTGGTCCGATTCTAGGATTTTGCACTTCTTGGCCCGGCGACCGTTGCCGTAAGTGATGGAAATTTCATTGCTGTTGAGGTGGTGTTGCACAACGTGCCAGGCGGTCAGGCAATAGCCCTCGTATCCATCCTTCACCTCCTTGCTTCTGTCGACACCGATGATTACCCCGGTACCTGTGCCCTCGCCGGCTGTTACCTGGACGATCGATTGATGGTGGGGCGCCTTGTCTGTCCAGTTCCATAACCCGGACTCGCGGCCTACCTGGGCTTCAAGATGGACCGAAGTGGTAACCAACATGATCGCGGCAAAAAGGAATGCTGTCACCCTGGTCATCAATCACCCTCCTCGCGAAGTTTTCCAATAGAAGCTGGGTCGGCTCACAACGCGGAACTTCGCAGAATGACACCTGTGCAAGTGTCTTAACGTCTCGATATTAGCAGCACGGAGAGATTTATCGGTAAGATCACGAATTACAGTTGAGACAAAAATGCATGGCAGTTTAGGTCTAACATTGCGGGGATGAGTTGTTGGGCACCCGTTGGGAGCCCGTTTTCCTGTCGAGTGCCGGCGGCCCGCTGAAAAACAGGGATACCCAAGCGGGCGGGGCACAGACTGCCCCCCGGGGGGGTGCAACGACCGATCGCTAGCATCGGGTGCTGGCGAGCTGTGCCTAGAGTTGGATCGGGCGACTCTCTTGCCGCGCCGAGTCGTAACAGAGGTCCAGGACTCTCTGGGTTTTCAAAGAGTACTCGGACCATTCCGGCTCGAGTTGGCCGGACAGTACGATCTGGCTAAATCGGCGGAACAACCGAGTCTCGGCGGCCGACTCAGCACCACTGCTGTATTCCTGGGTTCTGACCGTTCGCGAATAGTCTTCCATGTTGAAATCACAACCGGCTACGGAGAACTGCGGGTTGTTGACTTGGTAATCCAGGCAGTTGCTGTGGAACGGCAGGACCAGATCGTTGACCGTCAGGTTGCCCTTTGAGCCGCTGATGTTGGCCCACTGCTGGTGTTCCGTGATAAAACTGTTGTAGAACGTGGCGGAAACGCCCCCGGGGAACAACAGCTCACCGGCGAACTCCATGGGGACCGGTTCCGCTTCGTCATTTCGACGATGATCGGTCAGGATTCGACCGGTGACCGTATGGGGCATTTCATAATGCATGGCCCACAGGATGAAGCGGATCGTGTACCAGCCCAGGTCCCCCAGACAGCCGTGCGGTTCCAGCGACGCGTCGGTCCGGATATTGCCCTCTTTAAAATCCTCAGGTGCGCAAAAACTGAACTGGACGGCAATCCGCCTCAGGTCGCCAATGCTCTCCCCGTCATCGATGGTCGACCTCATCGACAGGAGGCGATCAGTATGCATGTACATGACACCATCCATGAACTGGACGTTGTTGGCGGCACAGGCTTCGACCATTTCTTGCAGTTCCTGCTCGTTGATGGCGCAAGGTTTTTCACAGACGACGTGCTTGCCGGCGTTGGCCGCCTTGATCACCCACTCCTTGCGCATCCCTGTCGGGAGCGGAATGTAGACCGCATCGATATCCGGGTCATCGATCAACTCCTGGTAACTGCCCAGTGCTTTGGGTGCCTGTTCGAAGGGGACCAGGTTCTGGCATTGATCGATAAACTCCTGGCTTCGTTCCTGCTGGCGACTGGCAACTGCGGTGACCGCTCCATTGCCTGACAGCCAGATCGCTTTCCAGTTCTTGAAGCCAATTTCTGCAGTGCTGAGAAACCCCCAGCGACATTTTCCTGTGGTCACGGATGAACTCCGAAAAGTGACAAATTGAATTCCCTCGGGAAGTTGTCCCGTGCAGCTGGGCCAGTCGAGCTGCTGGAAGGGAAGGATACGTTTTTTTACTGGCAATACAAGTGGCATTACCGGGATGTTGGCCGTCAGTTTTCGTCGACCGCTTCCTGCAAGGCTTGAACCCGGGCCCGGCGGTCGAGCGGCAAAGGGGCCAGTGAGGCGGTGTCAACGCCCAGGAATTCGGCCAGCCGGATCGCCAATTGGAGGTCGGTCACCCCGTGGTATTGGTTGACCCTTTGCCGGTTCTCATAAATCGTATTGCGATCGTGGTCAAAGCCGGATTCGTAAGCATCGGCCAGTTCCTCGATCCAGTTTTCAGGCACCCCTTCCTGCCGGCAGGTATCGACCGACCAGATCTCGTCTCCCCGGCACTTGGAAAGCAGGACCATCGCCTTGGCTGGATTGAGAGACATCGAGTTTGGGTTGCCTCGGTCGGGTTGTCCTCGCAGACCGATCAGGGCGCGCGACGAGCGCTTCGTCCCGACCGGTTCGTGTGGAGCTACCGGTGTTATTTCCGACTATTGTCCGGTTGGGGTGTTTCCGCCGGTTGGCAGAACCGATCGACCCATTCGAAGAACACCCGATGCCAGAGGACACCGTTTTGAGGTGAAAGCACCCAGTGGCCCTCGTTGGGGTAGTACAGGAAGCGGGATTCCACATGTTGAACCTGGGCAGCCGTGAAGGCCTCCATCCCCTGGGTCACCGGGACACGGAAATCTCGTTCTCCGTGAATGACCAACAGTGGTGTTTTCCATTTGCCCACAAAACGGTTGGGAGAAAACCGGTCGTAATCTTTCTGGATTTCAGCGCTCTTCCAGTATGGCCCTCCCAGGTCGTAGTTCACGAAGAACAGTTCTTCCGTTGCGCCGTACATCGACTCGAGGTTGAACACACCGCAGTGGGCCACCATCGAACAGAATCGACTGTCGCTGTTTCCCATCAACCAGTAAACGGTATACCCGCCAAAACTGGCACCGATGGCCGCCACATGCTCTTTGTCGATGTACGGTTCGGCCGTCATGCTATCGGTGGCCGACAGGATATCCTTCATCGCCTGGCCGCCCCAGTCACCGCTGATCTGATCGTTCCAGGCGCGTCCAAAGCCGGGCAGTCCCCGTCGGTTGGGTGCCACGATCACGTACCCGTTGGCGGCCATCAGGTGGAAGTTCCAACGGTACGAGAACCATTGGCCGATTTGCCCCTGCGGCCCGCCTTGGCAGTAAGTCAACATCGGCCACTTCTTGTCGGATTTCGGCTCGAAGTCGGGTGGGTGAATCACCCAGCAATGGATTTTCTTGCCGTCGGTTGCCTCGACCCAGCGTTCCTCGATCACCGGCAGGTCCAGCGTGGCGTAGATGGCGTCGTTGATATGGGTTAAGGGTTTGGCTGAAGCATCTTTTAAATCGAGCACGAACAGTTCCTTGGGACGGAGCATGTCCATCCGTGAGACCAGGGCTTTGCCCCCGCCCGGCAGGATCTCTTTCAAACCCCAGTTGTAGCGTCCCTTGCTCAATGGCTTCGCCCCGGGGGAGTCGAGCGAGACGCGGAACAGCTGCTCCGTTCCTTGAGTTTCCGAAGCGAAGACCAGCGATTTGGAATCGGGCATCCAGGTTGCGCCGTGCGCTGTCTGGTCCAGGCCGCGCGTGGCGTCGACCATTTCACCGGTGCGGCGATTCATCACCATGATCCGGTTTCGGTCCGACTCGAAACTGGCCCGCTTCATCGAATCAAAGGCGAGAAATTTTCCGTCCGGCGAATAGACCGGGTTGTTGTCATAACCGGGCATGCCTTGGGTCACGTTGCGAGCTGGCGCACTCCCGTCAACCGGCACCACGTAGACGTCACTATTGGTCGACTCGGCCCAGTTCGGCACATTTTTCAGGGTGTAGGCGATCTCCTTGCCGTCGGGCGACCAATTGAATTGTTCCGATCCACCAAACGGCGGAACGGGGCAGTTCGCCCGGAGTCCCTTCATCAGATCGGTCATCGAGCTGATCAAGCCGGTTCCATCAAAGGGGGCGACATGCAGGTGCGTGTAGGCGTAGTCGTGCCACGCATCCCAGTGGCGATACATCAACGAGTCGATAATCCGGGCGTCGGCGTCCGGCAGATCTTCGAACAACTCATTGACCGTTTTGTCCATTTTGACTTCCACCGTAAACGCCAGGTGCTGGGCGGTCGGCGACACCTTTAAATTGGCGATACCGCCTTCCACGTTGGTCACCTGTGTCAGGCCTGCCGGTATCCCGTTGGGCGCGGTATTGCCCTGCCCTGCCGAGGTTGGATCCATCATCCAGGCCTGCGAGGAATTGAGGTGCAGAACCGGGCCGGAAGAATCGGTATCCTTGTCATCGCGGACCTTGCCATCACGGCCGATAAAGAACAGGCGCGGCCCGTTGGCGGTGGATGACCATTGAATCGAGTTGAGGGAGGGCCAATCCTTGATCAGGACCCGTTCCTGGCCGTTCGACAGGTCGACCATGTGCAACGCGGAGAGGCCTTTGTTTTGGGCCAGTTCATAATGCCGTACCGTGTAGACGGCCTGGCTGCCATCGGGTGAAACAGCCGCCTCGCCCAGTCGGCCGAGTTTCCAGAGAAGTTCTGGCGTCATCCGCTGTGCCTGTTTCGATGGAGCTTCGCCCTGACCCTCGTTGGCCCGCGCATCGAGTGGCAGGTGGGAAAACAGGATCAGTAATGCAAGCAATCCAATTTGCGGCCTGGTCATCATAGGTTCTCAACCTCAGAAAAAAGATTTCGTGTTCCATTTGCGAGATCTCAATATAGAAGAAAACGGAACTTTTTTCAGGGTGGCAAATGACATTTCAAGGCGGAAACCGGGTCCGATTTAACCCTGCTCGGAAGTGAGATAGGTAGAGCGTCCGCCCGCCCGCTGGACCGTTCCTGCTTCAGGACAAGAGCGGGGTTCGGCCTGGTCCATCTTCCCCATACGAATGGAGGATCAGGATCTTCTGCCAGATTTTTTGGCAGAGCCCAGTGGTCAGGGCCTCCACTTCGTTGGCCGAGGCGAGGGCGACCGAATCATCGAAGCGGCGGACGTAGAGCGCCGCGATTTTGCCGGTCAAGGCCAGCATTTCGCTGCAGTAGTCCAGGTAGCGGCGCAGTTCAAACTGGCTCATGCCGAGCTCCGGCGATGTGGGGGTTCCCATCGACTGGCGGGAAATGAGCAGCCTTTCCGGGTCCTTGGTCAACTGGTGCATGTCGATGATATGGGCGATCGAGCGCAGTTCGTGGATCGCCGCCAGTGCCCGGGCCCGTTTGTATCGCTTCTCGGCGGTCCAGAGGAAAAAAATGGCTCCCCCCAACAGAATGAGGACGTTCAGTTCCGCTTCGATGTTGGGAACCAGGACTTCCAGGTCTGAATTTTCGCTAATGGCCGCCCCCGCTTCACCGCTCCAACCCCCATGAATTGAGGGGACGACGAGGTAGATGGAAAAGAGACAGAGGGCCACGAACAGGCCACAACCTAGCCAGACCAGGATCCTCATCCAGAGTATGGGCTGGTCGATCCACTCCGTTTTTTTCTGGGCCTGCTGCGAGATCTGTTCGAGTTGACCGCAGACTTGGGACAGGCCGGACCGGGGGAACCGTTCTTCGATCCTGGCCTGCAATCGTCCTACGGTCTTGATGATCTGCTGGGGTTCCAGCGACAGGGACGTTGAATCAGTCGAATTTGCAGGGTCGGCCATCGAGCACTCACCGGGTTCGGCCCGATACCTGAACCTCGTCCGGTGTTGTTTCCTGGGACAGCAAACGCGCTGTTTCTTTCATCAGGAACTCATGATCCATGAAAGGCTGGTAACTGATGTCCTGCCAGCGAACGCGACCGAGCGAGTCGATCAACAAGGTGGCGTGCAGCGGCTGCTCTTCAAAATCGTCATAGGCCCGGAACTGTTTGAAGATCTCGTGCGACCCGTCCGAGAGATGCCAGCGGTAAGGCATTTCGCCGTTGAAATTCTTCAGGTCATTGGCCAATTCCGAAGTTGGGTCACTGCTGATGGCGACGATTTCGACCCCTTGCTCACGGAAATCATCGATCCGTGGAGCAAATGCCTGGAGTTGTTCGGCACAATGAAGACAGCCGTGTCCGAGATAAAAAATCAGAATGTGCGGTTTCCCTTTGAACTCTGCCGAGCTGACCTGGACGTTGTTACTGTCGGGCAATTCCCAGTAGGCGGCTTGGGGCGGTTCCCAGCGGAATGGGCCAAGCGTGTCCAACTGGGGTCGAAACCCTATATCGGTAGCCAGGCGGGGGGCTTTGAGCCATTGATCCGGTTCCAACCCGATCGATTGGGCGACTGGGTTCAACCGCTGGAACAGTTCAATCTCGAGATCGATCGAGCTCGACATCCCTCGCAGCCGTTCAAATTCACGGGCCAGGTTTTTCCGTTCCCGGTCCTTTTTGGGCAATTGACTGAGGACATAGACCAAGCGCGATTGGGGGATGGTCTCATTCTTCCGCCGCTTGATCTCCTCACGCAACTTCTTGAGTCCGCCTTTCCGATCACCGGAGAGGAACTTCAACTCGGCGATCCAGCTGGCATCTTCACCGGAGGCCTTTTCCAGCTTCTTGACCGCCTCGGCATGTTTGCCTTCGGCCACTGCCCGGTAACCTTCCACGGCCTGCAGTGCCTTGGTGCATTGGCCGACGAGCCGTTCGGCGCCACTCAACTCTTTCTTCTTTTCCGCCAGCTCTTTCTTGGCCGCTTCCGGTTCCAGTCGCGCTTCGGCCGGGATGGAGGAGAGGTCTTTTTCCGGTTTGCTCAACTTTTCCAGCTGTTCAATCCGGGGCTTCAGGGTGTCGACCTGCTGTTGTTGTTCCCGCTGAAGCGTTTCGATGTTTTCCACGGTTTGTTGACTCAGATCGGGGTGGCCGCCGAGGGCAGCTGAACAGGCCAACGTTCTCCAGGTCTTCAGTTGCTCTTCCGTTTTCTCCGGGATATCGAGGTAGGGCGTCTGGCACAGGCCGACCGCCTGATCGTGCATCTGGAATTCCCGCAACACTTGCAGCAGGCGTTTTCGGCCATAGCTGTGACTGCCGCGTTTCTTGTCCAGGATGTTGTATTCGGGATGCCTGGGCAGGCTGACCATATTCTTGGCCAGGTCGAGCGCATCGTGGGCGCGTCCGATAAAAACCAGGTTCCGGATCAACCACTCATTGTTATGGGCGAAATTGCTGATTTCGTCCGGCATGACCTGGTCCCGCATCATGTAGGCATGATCAACCCGCGCCGAGGCCTCCTGTTGATAGACGGCATCCTCGTACCGTTTAAGACGGGAATAGATATGCCCGGGCATGTGCCACATGTGAGCGATGGACGGCGCCGACAGACCGCAGCGAGCAGCCGAGTTCAAAGCCATCTTCGGGTTGCGGTAATCCCACAAGTGGATCGCGTAATGGTGCGACGGGTGGAGCGGCTCCTGTTCAAAAATCTTATTCAAGAGGGCATTGGTCGCCACGTAACTGGCGATCGGGATGCCGGCTCGTCCATTTTCCCAAATCCGGTGGGCGACCAATGCCTTGGCCTCCAGATCATCCGGGTATTCCAATACGATTGATTCGAGGTCCTTCAGGTACTGGCTGGCCCGTTTTTTCTTCTCCTCCGGTTTGTCGGCGACAAACTTGTTGACGGCCTCGATGTACATCTGTTCCCGGGGAGTGACTTTGTCCTTTAGTTCCATCGCCTTGGCGATAAAACCCTGCGCCCGTTTCTGATCCCGCGTGGTTGCTAGTGCTGCCCCCCAATAAGCCATGGCACAGTCCGGGTCCAACGCGAACGCCTGGCGGAAAGTCCGTTCGGCTTCCAGGTCCCAAAAACCGTGAAGCTGACCGACTCCCTGGTTGATATAGGACTGGACTTCGGGAGTTTGGCAACTGCACGGGAATTGGACAGTCCCCGTCCCACCGATCAGGTAAGCTTCCTGTCGAGGTCCCTTGTTGAAAGCTTCACCGTGTTGGGAATGACCTGCGAGAACCTGCTCGAGGGTCTCTGAGGACTCCGCGGTCTCTGCTGGGTCCTTGTCCGGGGAACTCTCCTGTCCGTTCACACCGGCAACCATTGCCCAGGTAATCCAGGAAAAAACAAGAAAAAGTGTTTTGTGGGTTGCCATTTGGACGTTAAATCCTCAAGGAAAACAGGTTCTGTTGGCCACCGGTTGCTCCAGCATTTCAATCTAAATGGTGATTGGTAAAATCGGTAATTGCAACCCTTCCGTCGGATTTGGCGGGAGGAATTTCCTGCGGGTGGGTGAGGTTGTTCACGACCTGTCGATATTGGGGAAGACGTTGTCCTTGCCGGATCCTGGTAGTGCCTTTCAAAGCAGGCTGACTTTGCTGGTTCAGAGAAAAAGAACATCGCTATGAATGACCATTGGACTCCCAGCTCCTGGCAAAAAAAAGTCGTGACCCAGCAACCGGTCTACCCCGATCCGGTGGAACTGGATGAAGCGCTTCGTCGGCTGGCCAAGTTGCCACCCCTGGTCACCAGCTGGGAAATTGAAAACCTGAAGGGGCAGTTGGCCGAGGCGGCGGCCGGCAAGGCTTTTTTGATCCAGGCCGGTGATTGCTCGGAGAGCCTGGAGGATTGTGAAACGGACGCCATCGTGCGGAACCTGAAGGTCCTGATCCAGATGAGTTTCATCCTGATTTTCGGATCGATGAAGAAGGTGATCCGGGTCGGGCGGATTGCCGGTCAATACGCCAAACCCCGCTCGGCCGACATGGAAACGCGGGAGGGGGTCACCCTGCCTGTTTACCGGGGCGATATTGTCAACCGGAGTGGCTTCAATGAAGCGGATCGACAACCGGACCCTCAGTTGTTACTGCGCGGCTACGAACGTTCAGCGCTGACCTTGAACTTCATCCGTGGTCTGCTGGGTGGTGGTTTTGCCGACCTGCATCACCCCGAGAACTGGGACCTCGATTTTGCCAGTGAGTCGCCGCGGGCCAAGCAGTATCACCGCATGGTCAATTCGATCAATGAATCGATGCGTTTCATGGAAGCGGTCCTCGGTTCGACCCTGCGGGAGAGCCAGGCGGTCGAGATTTTTACTTCCCATGAAGGTTTGCACTTGAGCTACGAACAGGCTCAAACGCGGCATGTGCCGCGCCGGGAGGGCTGGTACAACCTGAACACCCATTTCCCCTGGATCGGTTTTCGGACACGGGCGATCGATGGGGCCCACGTCGAGTACTTTCGAGGGATCGTGAACCCGGTCGGAATTAAAGTGGGCCCGGGAATGGAGCCAGATGAACTGATCCGCCTGGTCGAGACGTTGAATCCGGAAAATGAAAAAGGGAAGATTACGTTGATTCATCGGTTCGGCGCGGAACAGATTGGCGATTGCCTGGCACCCCTGATCCAAGCGATCCATGAGCAGGGGCACCACGTATTGTGGACGTGTGATCCGATGCACGGGAACACGTATTCGACCAATACCGGGATCAAGACGCGGAATTTCGAACAGATCATCAGTGAATTGAAGCAGGCTTTCCAGATTCACCAGTCCCAGGATTCGATCCTGGGTGGGGTGCACCTGGAGATGACCGGAGACAATGTCACGGAATGCGTGGGGGGAGCAGGGAAGCTGGCCGAACCGGACCTGCACCGCGCTTACAAGAGCACCGTGGATCCTCGGCTCAACTACGATCAGGCGATTGAACTCGCCTTTACGATCGCCGAACAGATGAAGACAGATCAGGAATAGGGTGGCAGGACCGGCGTCCTGCCGGCCGGTGGTACGGGTTTCAGCCGCCCAGCCGAAGTGATAAATTGAACCGGGCCAGCCTTGTTTCGCACCCACCCGGATGGGTGCCAGTACTCAACGGAACCGTTCATGGGTCGTTCCCGCCAATTCAACCAGTCGAAATTGCTTCTGCTACAGGGCTGTGAGCAGAGGATCGGTTACGAATTTCAGGAAAAACAGCTGTTGGATGAGGCGATTACCCATGCCTCCAGTTCGTCCTCGCGATTGCACTCCTACGAGCGACTTGAATTCCTCGGTGATTCGATCCTCGGGTTCCTGGTCTGTGAGTTTCTTTTTCAGAGTTACCCCGATTGGCTGGAGGGGGAACTCACCAAGGTCAAGTCGGTGGTCGTCAGTCGGCAGTCCTGCGCCGAGTGGGGACAGGAACTCGGGTTGAAAGAATTCCTGGTGATCGGCAAGGGGCTTGGGCATCGCGACACGATGCCGGATTCTCTGTTGGCCAATGCGTTTGAGGCTTTGATCGGCGCGATCTATCTGGACGGCGGGATGGCAGCGGCCAGTCGGTTTTTGCTGCCCTTTGTGGAAAGCCAAGTGCGTGCCACTCTGGAAGACAGTGTGGAATCGAATTTCAAATCGAATCTGCAGCAGTACGCACAGAAACGAGTCGGTCTGCCGCCGGTCTACCGGCTGATTGACGATCGCGGCCCCGATCATGAAAAGTGGTTTCTTGTTTCTGCCGCCATCGGCAAGCGGACGTTCCCGCCCGCCTGGGGCCGGAACAAAAAGGAAGCAGAACAGAGAGCAGCCGCCAACGCCTTGGCAGAGATCGAGGGTGAGGCGCTGCCTTATCCCCAGGACCCGGACACGTTGTCGCCGCAGCTGGATGAACCGCTCGACTGAGCGCTAGGCGACTTCGACAATCGGTTCTCCCAGGACTTCCCGCCTGGGGGAGATACCGAGGCCCGGTTCCAGGGATGCTGACATGCGGCCATTTTTACGCTGCGGGGCCCCATCGGCGGTGCTGACCGTCACGTAACTGTTGAAGTCGGTCGAGCTGAACAACAGGTCGGCAGGTGTGCTGTGAGCCAGGCAGGCGATGGCGGCCGTGGTGATGTCCCCTCCCCAGCTGTCCTCGATCGTCATCGCGATTCCGAGCGAGGCGCAAATATCGCGGGCCAGTTTCGCCTTGGTCAGCCCGCCGAACTTGCTGATCTTGATGTTCACGACGTCCGCGGCATTTTGGGCGGCGACTTGCAGGATGGCAGCCGTCGAATCGATGCATTCGTCCATCACGAACGGGTGATCGGTCCTGCGACGGATGGACAAGCACTCATCAAAACTGAGGCAAGGTTGTTCGATATAAACGTCCACCTCGGCTACGGCCCGCACGACACGGGCCGCATCGTGCATCAGCCATCCGGTATTCGCGTCGGCCACGAGGCGGTCTCCCGGTTGCAGAACGGCGGCAACGGCGCGGATTCGCTCGATATCTTCGGCGGGATCCCCTCCCACCTTCAGCTGGAACCGCCGGTACCCTTCCTCCCGGTAGCCGAGCACATTTTGAGCCATCTGTTCGGCAGGTTGCTGCGAGATCGCCCGGTAGAGGGTGAAGTCGTCGCCAAACCGGCCTCCCAGCAGTTCGCAGGTCGACTGGCCCGCCGCTTTTCCCAGCAGGTCCCAGCAGGCGATATCGATTCCCGATTTGACATATGGATGCCCTTTCAGCGCCCGGTCCATCCGGTCGTTCAGCGGCCCCAGACGAGTCGCGTCCAGGCCGATCAGGTGGGGGCCCAGCTCGCGGATCCCTGCCCGTACCCCATCGGCATAGGCCGCCAGGTAGAAGGGGCCGAGCGGACAGACCTCACCGTGCCCCAATTGGCCATCCTCGGTCTCGACTTCGACGATCGTGCTGTCAAAAACTTCGACCGATTTCCCGCCGGACCACTGGTAACTCGTTTCCTGCAGGGGCAGGTCAACCTGGTAGGCGCGGATCGCTTTGATTTTCATGAACGTTTCCAGTCCTGGCTTCTGATTCTCGTGGAGGTTGTTCGCCGTTACCCCGATCTCATTGAGTGGGGCCG
>JAKVBG010000004.1 GCA_022447605.1 Mariniblastus sp. | reverse complement strand
CGATCCCCGGCAGGTCGTCCAGGAACGTTTCGAAAATGGTGCCCGTGTAGTAATCCAGTCCCCGGGCGATCGAGACATCGATCTGCAGTTGCTCTTGCGCCACCCCGACGGCCCGCGTGGCCCCGGTCAGTTCGGCCAGCTCCTGCAGGCCCTGCTCCGCCAGCTCATTCCCTTGGCAGACCGGTTCCAATTGTTGTATCACCTGTTCATTGCTGCCCGAAATTTCCGCCAGGCCGAGGATCTGCTCCACCTGTTGGTCGCTGATGGCGGTGGAATCGGCAATTTCCGCGCGAACCTTGTCACGGCCGATCTTGGGTAGTTTGTCGATGGCCCGCAATACGGCAACTGATTCGTCGGCCACCTCGAATTTCTGTAACAGGCCGTTCAGGATTTTCCGATTGTTGACCCGGATATTGAACTTCTCGAAACCGATGGCCCGCATCAAGTCGTGGATGACCAGTGCCGTCTCGATATCACTGCCAATCGACGTGGTGCCGATCGTATCAAAGTCGCACTGGGCAAACTCTCGGTAACGCCCTACCTGGGGTTTTTCCCCACGCCAAACCATCCCGATATGGTACCGCTTGAAGGGAAGACCGAGGTCATTGGCATGCTGGGCGACATAACGTGCCAGGGGCACCGTCAGATCGAACCGCATGCCCACATCCCGCCCCCCATGATCCTCGAAACGGAACATTTGCCGGTCGGATTCCTCTCCCCCCTTACCGCAGAGGATCTCGGAATACTCCAGCGTGGGGGTCTCGATCGGCACAAAACCGTAACTGCGGTAGACCGAGCGCGCGGTCTCCATCAGGCGTTCCCGGGGGATCATCGTCTCCGGCAGGAAGTCCCGGAAGCCTTTCAGCGTTCGTGGTGTGATGCGTTGTTCAGTCATTTCGATCACTCGGCCTGGTAGACAATTGGTAGCCCCGGTTTAGGGGTCCTGAAATCGGGGTGCCATGGGTCGCAGGCGAAACGGGCGTGATTGTATTCATGGATCTGCTCGGATGATTCAAAGTACGTATCGTACGTGTAGCGATCATCGTATTCACACTCATCCGTTGAATATTCGCGGCAAACCAGGGGACGCGTCTCATACGCTCCACACCGGTTGTCCGGCTGGAGATGCTTGCATTCTGTATGGACCAGCAGGTACCAGGTCTTGTCTTCGACGAACAGGCTGGCTCGGTCGTGCATCATGAACCAACGGAGGTATTCAAAGTCATTGAAATTGACCGGTTCATCGATCGGCAAGGCGAAGTAGCGACAGCACTTGGCTGTGCAATAATCGCAGAGCGATTCGTTTTCCTGCAATTCAGCTCGGGAGATTTGACGGGGTTTATTCATGAACAGGAAAATAGGCTGATGCTGGGCCGGCTGATGTGGACGATCTAACGTATATAATCTGGCCGGTTTTCTCAATCGGTGGGGCCCCGGTTTGCCCGTTTTCGGCTGGCCCAACTGCCCGGTCCAGGTCATCCTATCCACCCGGTTTCTTCGACAGGAAGCGCCCCGTGAACGAAACATTGATGAACGTCGCTTTCCTGCTTGCCGTCCTGTTCGGTCCGTGGGTCCTGTTTGCCTTCCTGATTCATCAAATCGAGCGATTGATGCAACGCCGATTGGCCGAGCGATTTGGTTGGAAAAGCGTGATGTGGACTGGATGGCTGGGTACGCCGATCCACGAATTGAGCCATGCGCTGATGTGCCGGCTGTTTGGTCACCGGGTCGACGAGGTGGTCCTGTTTGAGCCGGATCCCGAATCGGGCCGCCTCGGATATGTCCGACACTCCTATCGCCGGAAAAACTGGTTCGAGGAGATCGGCAATGTATTTATCGGTATCGCGCCGCTGATCGGTGGGTCGCTTGTTCTCGGTCTGTTGTTATGGCTGTTTTACCCTGATCCTACCCGGGCGGCCATTGAAGCCGTCAAAGGTCAAGCGGGTGATCCGGAATTGCTCGGTCGGGCCTGGAGCATCATCCAGTTGATGGGCCAGGAAATCCTGGCCCCGGCGAATCTGGTCACGGTCCGTTTCTGGACTTTTATCTACCTGGTGTTTTGTGTCGGCAGCCATATGGCCCCCAGTCGGAGTGATTACCGAGGGGCCGGTCGAGGGGCACTGATTCTGTCGATTCCGGCCTTGGTCCTGGTTGGTCTGCTTGCCGCTTTCTACCAAGATACGGGCGGTCTGGTCTACGCCCTGGTGGACGTGATGAGTCCGCTTTTTGCCGTGCTTCTGTTGACGGTTTTGTTGTGTGCCGTGGTGCTAGTGGTGGTCTATGCGGTGACATCACTGTTCCCGGTCCGCTACACGACCACCGGCTGAAGTCCCTGTCGACACTCATCAGGTGCCCCGTGGCGGCTGACTGTCCAGTCGAACGTCAGGGTAAACGGCCAAAAATTCAGTCGGCGACATAGAACTTTCCCTGCTGGGGAAGCGCTGCGGTAGCCTGTCAGAATCAGCCAATCGGCATGATTGGTCTAAAGCGAAACAGGTGGGCGGTTTAGACAACGAATCGATGTTCGGTGTGGTAACGATTGTGGGGAATCAAAACAATTTGGATCCCCATCCATAAGTCGGACAACAAGCATAACCGTTATTGGGATTTCTGTTTTTTTGATTGTTCCTGACTGACCGACCGTAGTGATTAATCCAATTGTGACGTATAGTTGCACGAGTGAATTTGATCTGGTTGCCGCCGACCTTTCGGGTCGATACTCATCTGGCATTACAGGTTCAGCGCATCGAAGGATCGAAATTTCCCTGGTTGGAGTAGGGGGCTGAACGAAACTTATCTCCAATCAAGGAATGAACCATGCTCGAGAACAGGATTATTCGCGTCATTTCGCGTGAGTCTGATGGAAGCCTGCGTACACGCGATTACGAGTCAACTGAAGCCCTGGGTGAAATCCATGAAAAGATCGGTGTTGACGACTGCAGCACGAATCTTTCACTGCGAGGCATGCCCCTTTATCGTGGACTGATTGGTCCAATTTCTGAGAACAAGGCAATTGTGCGCTACGAATCTCCCGAGGTCTTTGAGAGCATGACCAAGGAATGGGCCGACAAGAAGCCCAAACGTCGCCGTCGCCGGTCACCCGTTCCAGCGCCGGCAGGAGCCGCGGTCGTCAGCGCCGGTTTGCCCCAGGCGATGGCTTTGCCGGAGACTGTTTGACCGCCCACTTCCCGGATCGCGCCAGCAGCTATCCCTTGCGGATCAAAAACGCCCATTTTTGGGCGTTTTTTTTTGCGCGATCGGAAAACTGGCCGGTCCCGTGAACCGTCGCTCAGGGGTTGCGTACAGTCAGGTGCAAGGATGCACTTTGCAATCGTCGGCCAACCGTCGCGTTAGGCTGCCGCCCCATTCTAGGCCCTCCGCTTTTCGCAATCGTTGCGATCGGAACTTCTTTTCGGGTTTGCACGGGTTGTGAGGATCACGCAGTCAAAAGTTGTTTCGATTTTTTTGACTGCGGCCAAAAGGTGATCTATTTTTCATCGGCCGTTGGCTTCTACCCATTTTGCACCGTTGTTGTGTGCCGAGAACATCTGGCCGATTCCTGATTCGACAAGAGCAGACGGAGTTGCTTCGCTCCAACGAATACCAGCAACCCCGATGTGATTGTTGCCCACGTAGGATTACACGTTTATGGATATAGTGAGAAGGAAACTGGCTGTGGTATGCCTGATGGCCGCAGCCGCTCTTTGGATGCCGGGCGGGGACGCCCTGGGTCAGTCCAGCGGATTCGAATCGAACACCCTGAGAACACAAACCGTGGCGCCTCGCCTGCCGGCCACTCTGTTGGAACAGGGAATCCAGCTTGAAAAAGAGGGGCAGTGGGCCGAAGCTCTGAGCCATTACCAGCAGGCCATCAAGCAGTTTCCTGCGGATGACAATCTCCAGCACCGACGGACGATTGCCCGGATCCACTTTGACCTTGATCGCCGTTATTCCGATCGCAGCTTCCTGCAGACCATTACCTCGACCAACGGCAACTCGGCCCTTCAGGTCTACAATGAAGTGCTGGTCAAAATTCAGTCCTACTACGTCAATCAGCCCCAGTGGGTTTACTTGGCCAATTTTGGCCTGACCAACCTGGAAGTTGCCCTGAAGGAAAAGAACTTTCAGCGGTTGAACATGCCCCATGCCACCTCGCAGGAAATTGCGGCCGCTATCCAGAAGATGAGAAATCGGTTGAATCAACAACCGGTCCGCAATCGTTCCGATGCCTACATGATTGCCAAGACGGTCGCCCAGCTGATGAACCGTGAGCTGGGTGTACCCATCCAGTCAACTGTATACGAATTTACTTCCGGCGCCATTGCGTCGCTCGATCCCTACTCGGCGTTCATGTCGAATAGCCAATACAGCGAAACGATGTCCCAGATCGAAGGTAACTTTGTTGGTCTGGGTGTCGAGCTGAAGACGCATCCGGACCACCTGGAAGTGGTCAATGTCATTCGTGGTGGGCCGGCGAGCCAGGGAAATGTAAAGTCGGGTGATCAGATTACTGCCGTGGACAATCAGCTTGTCTCGGACATCGGCAGTGAACGTGCGGCCGACATGTTGCGAGGGGTCGAGGGCAGCCTGGTTGCGATTACCCTGGGACGCCCGTCCCAGTCGCCCCAGACGATCCGTCTCACAAGGCGGCGCGTCGAGATCCCGTCGATTGACCAGGTCCAGATGGTGGATCGGGAAAACGGCGTGGCCTATATTCAGCTGACCAATTTCCAAAAAACGACTGCCCGCGATTTTGACGAAGCACTCTGGGAACTGCATGGCCAGGGAATGCGTAGCCTGATCGTTGATGTTCGCAGCAATCCAGGTGGTCTGCTGTCGGCGGCCGTGGATGTGGCCGATCGATTTGTCAGCTCCGGGATTATCGTATCCACGCGGGGCCGCAACCCGATGGAGGATTTTACCCACCGTGCCCAACTGGCAAACACCTGGCGGGTGCCGCTGGTGGTGATGGTGGATGAGAACTCGGCCAGCGCCAGTGAAATCTTCGCCGCCGCCATTCGTGATCACCGACGGGGGACCATCGTCGGGAATCGCAGTTATGGTAAAGGAAGCGTGCAGGGAATTTTTCCACTGAATACGTCCAACGGTGGCATTCGATTGACCACGGCGAAGTTCTTTTCGCCTACGGGCAACCCGATTAGCCAGGTTGGGGTGAAACCGGATATCTCCGTGCAATACACGGCCCGGACGAATGAACAGGAAAACCTGGCTGCCCAGGAGGACAATGGCTTGCGGATTGCGATCGATGTGGCCCAGCGCTCGACGACTGCCGCCAGTCGGCCCGCAGGAAAATCGGCCGTTTCCGAGCGTTGATCAAGCCAAACGACGAATGGGCGTATCTTCACGGATACGCCTTTTTTTTTGCGCCCGCGCCAACCGGTACTCCCCCCCAGGCTCGTCCTGGCACAAAATTTGGCTGACGGCCGACTAGCGGCATGGATTTAAACGCGACGTCACGCTATCCTGATCCCCAAATAATCCGGCCATGTACGCTGAGCATGATGAAACCCGCGGACACACTTTCTGACTTTTCTGCTTTCCAATCCCTCTTGGATCGACCGATCGAAGACAAGCTGAGGGATTTCCAGCGGGAACAGCGATTGAAGCACCTGATTTGTGCTGCCCAGTTGAAGCCTGACCTGTTAAAGCGCCTGAGTCACCTGGCGGATATGATTCGCCGAATGGCGCGGGAAAGGGAGAGCAACCTGGAGCTGCGGCAATTGCTCAGCCACAAACGGGCCATGCTCTACTTCACGCAACCGTCGACACGGACCTTTCTCTCCTTCATGGCGGCTTGCCAGATCCTGGGAATCACCTGCAACGAAGTGCGGGACCCGAAAACGTCTTCCGAGATCAAACGCGAATCCCATATGGACTCGATCCGGATGTTCAGCAGTTATTTTGACGTGATCATCATGCGCAGTCCGATTGCCAACTTTGCCGAGTGCTGTGCCTACATGATGAACCGCCTGGAAAGCCAGGAGATGCGCTCGGTCCCCACGATCAATGCGGGGTCCGGCAGCGACGAGCACCCAACGCAGGCACTGCTCGATTTCTACACCATCCAGCGTTCCTTCTCCTTTGACAGCGAGCAAAAAGAGACCGGGTCCAGACTGGATGCATTGCGTCAATCCTACCCGGATCTGCAACGTGGCCCTGCCGGCAAGACGTACCTGTTTTGTGGGGATATCGGACGGGGCCGAACGGTCCGCTCCCTGGCCACTGTCCTCTCCCAGTACGACTCGCAGCGGATGATCTTTGTTTCGCCCGATCACGATGCGCTGAAGATGGACGACGGCTTGCGAACCCGCTTGCAGGATGCGGGCGTTAGCGTGTATGAGTTCGAATCACTGGACGCCGAGCTGAACGGCGAATCGATTCTCAGCCAGACCGATTGCCTGTACATGACACGAATTCAGCGGGAACACAACTCGGCTGATGACACAGAGCAGCTGGCCCGTATCGACTTGGGGCCATTTCAATTGACGCCGGAACGGGTGCAACGGCTCAAGTCGTTTTCGCCCATCATGCATCCCTTCCCCCGCGATAGCGTGGTCCAAGAATTGCCGACTGAAATTGATTCCGATCCACGCGTGATGTACTTCCGACAGGCCCGCAACGGGATGTGGGTTCGCGCCGCGTTGCTGGTCCACCTGCTGGATGCGTCGGAGGAACTGTTCATGGCCTACAACCGGTTCTATCGGGACTAGGTCGTATCACCTGGCCGCGGTTCATTGAAAATATCGTCGATCGTCTCGCCCACAGGTGGCTTCTTCGCCTCCGCGATCTGTTGATCATCGAGTGTGATCCGCTGGGGCAGGGATTGTGGTCGGGTCAACAATTCCCGGCTTGCCAGCAGGAGGGCGAACGCGATTGGCGGGCATGCGAAAAATGCCAAGAGTGTCAAAGGTACCCCGCGAGTGCCGGTCCAATTGCCCGACAATCCGGCTGTCTCAAGGGTTGCCCAGTACCAATTGCCGGCCGCGTAGATCGAGAAATCGTCGTAAAGGCGAACGGGCCTGCCGATGTAATGGAGTACCGTGGAAATCGTCGTTAGCAGGGCGACTGCGGTCAGGCCGAACATCACCGAGGCGAGTGGGCCCCAATTCCAGCGGGTCTTGATGGCCACCCACCGCATGAAAAGGTACATCAGGCTGAGGAATAGCGTGATGTAGAGAAACGCGACAAAGGTTCCCTGGGTGGCCCGATTGATGTCATTCAGGCCCAGGACGTTGGTGCCGGGGGAAAAACTGCCCATGCTCGGCTCCGCTACGGGCAGCAGCTGTTGGCTCCAGCTGGCGATCAACAGGAGGATCGCTCCACTGACCCATAGGTTGGTGATACTGTAGATCAGTCCGCGACCCGGCCCGGGAAACAACAGACTGAAGAGTGACCGCATCCCTACGCTTCGTGGCAGCGAGCGCATGACCCTTTCGGACAATTGGGCGGATTCTCCCACCATCGCGAATCCCATGATCAGCCAGTAGTGGGATAGGATGAAGACAACTCCGATCAGAACATCGACATCAAATGTCAGCGTCATCATGCAGATACACCAGGCCAGGAAGATGGTCTGCTGCACCAGCATCATGGCGCGGGGGAGCGTGGCGCCGTTGTCGGATGCAAAGGAGATCAATGAGCTGGTGGCGGCCAGCAGTAACAGGCTGGTCGTTACGGCCATACCAGACCAGCCGAACAACAGTATCTGCCAGGCCAGGTCGTTTCCGGAAAAACTGGGCCAGTAAGAAATACCGACGGCCGACCCACACCAGATGAAATACACGGCTGTCAGACCGATCACCAGCAGGATCGAGATTCCAATCGAAAAGAAACGTGAGCGGGCAACGGCGGCCAGGAACAGGCCGAGTGAGGCGAGTAGAAAGGAACCCACGGTACAAACGGCCAGCCCACTGGTGATCTGCGCCACACTGATACCGCGCAACAGGTAGGTGAACGAGATGCAGGGAGCCAGGATCGCCAGGTAGATCAGTATCTGTACCGCGCTACTGACCAGTTTCCCGAGTACGATTTGCCAGGAACGCATCGTCGAAATGGAGATCAGCTGGATCGTGCCATCGTCAAATTCCCTGGCCAGCGACCGGTAGGCGGCGAAGGGGATCACGATCCCCAAAGGGAAACCGAGAATCCAGAAATAACCGATCAGCAAGGCGGGTCCGACTTCGGTGTAATAATCGACCGGTTGGTTGGCGGTCCAGCCGATCAGGGTCCAGAGCAGCACGGCGGCCAGTAACAGGAAGAAGGTCCAGACAAACTGATAGCTCTTAAGCGTCTGGCGGAGCTCCTTGACCACGATCGGGCTGAGCCACTCGCTGGCCCGGTCACCGAACCGGTCCAGCCAAGCCGTTTTGTCCGTGGCGATCCGGAGGTCGATCTCGGCTGGACCCTGCGGGCCGTCGGCCGGTTCGAGATTCGATTTGATTCCTGCCGTTTCACTCACTGGACATCCCCCTTGGTGACCGACAGGAACACGTCTTCCAGGGACCGCTGTTGACAAGCAAAACTGGAGACGCGAATGCCAGCGCGGATCATCTCGGCCAGCAGCTCGCTTTGGGCCATTTCGTCATCAGGGAACTCGAACTGCAGCAAGTTGTCCGGTTTGCCGGTCTCTTTGCCCGCGGCCACGGCACTTTCTTCTGACAAGTCGATCTGTTTTTTCTGGGCCAGCCAGCGTCGCGCTACGGCCAGATCGCCGAGGATGGTCATCTGCAATCGGACGGTGTTGGTCGAAGAGCTTTGATCGCTCGTGCCGGCTGAACCTTTGAGGATCTCGTCCACGCTGCCGACTGCCAACAGCCGTCCCTGCTCAATGATGGCAACCCGGTCACAGATTTCGGCCAGTTCGGTCAGGATATGACTACTGACCAGCAGTGACTTTCCCTGGCTGGCCAATTCGCCGATCATCTCCCGCAGTTCAATTCGTGCGCGGGGATCGAGCCCGGCGGCCGGTTCGTCCAGGATCAGCACGCTCGGGTCATGGATCAAGGCCCGTCCCAGGCAGAGTCGTTGTCTCATCCCTTTGGAAAGACCGGAGATCGGTTTCTGGGCCAGACGGTCCAGCTGGGTGAACCCCATCGTCCGTCGCAGGGCGGCCCGACGTTCATTCCCTCTCAAGCCATAGGCCCGCGCAAAAAAGTCGAGGTACTCTTCACAGTTGACCCGGTCATAGGTCCCGTAATTGTCAGGCATGAAACCGAGCCGTCGGCGGACCCGGTCCGGGTCTTCGACGACCGAGAAACCGTCGACCCGGGCTGTCCCTCGGGTCGGCACATCAAGTGTGGCCAGGATCCGCATCGAAGTCGTCTTGCCGGCGCCATTGGGGCCAATGAAACCAAATACTTCACCCCCCTGCACCGCGAATGACAGGTCGTCGACGGCGCAGGTCGTCCCGAAATGACGGGTCAGGTGGCACAACTCGATCACCGGCGGTTGCCCATCGTTTGAGTTACAGTTTTCCGATGACAATGTGCAACTCGTGCGTTTTGTAGTCAACTTCCACATCCGGCTGATGCGAAGTCAACGGCTGTTTCAGGATGGCGATATATTGCCCGGGGCCAATATCCGTTTGGTCCCATGAATTATTTTTGAACTTTTTGATCCATTGCTCAGCTGCCCGTCCAGCAGGAACCGAAAGGACAACCTCATTGTTGGTGTTATAAGGGGCCAGATACCGTTTTTCCCGTTCGCTGGATTGCTGGTCCAGCACGGAATGGATCTCCCGCTGCATCTGGCCAAGGTCGATCGTTTCACAACGGGCCACTTGACCGGCCGGCACATTGCGGGCCACCTGCCAGCCCGACTTGGTCGGTGCGCAAAACAGGACGATCTCCGAATCCATCCGGTTTTCCACCTTTGCCAAAGGTTGTTGATCAATGATGAAGTTGATCCGTTGCTCCGTTTCGATCGGTTCGTGGGTGACCACTTGGTGTTTGGTGCGCGGTTTGAGTTCTCCGCCGGTCAGGATCAGTTGGTTATCCCGGTAACGAAATTGGCTGGCCGGACTGTTTTCGCGGCGACTGTCCATGACCAGCGTTTGGTCACCGAACAGGTAAGCGGAAGGCTGTGTCCCGGCGTACAGTGCATGCCGGGCATAGGTCACCCCATCCCCGGTCGACTGGTTGAGGAAGGTCACTGTCTGAACGCGGCCTTGCCGGGAGAAACCGTCGTTCAGGATGGCAAACAGGAACATCCCCAGGCAGGCCACCAGGGAGAGCAGTGGTGTGGCAAACAGCAGCAAGTAGAGTTTCTGGACCCGCCGGAATAGCAGGAAGAAGGCCGGTCCTACCAGGATCACGAACAGAGTCAGCAACAACTGGAAGGCAAACACGGGGGGATCACCAACGGTGGGGATCTGGAAAACTCCGGAAATTTGTCGATCGGTTGGGGGGCGACGCGATCCGACGGTTTCCTGTTGGTAGAGTTCGTGTCTCTTGATCGCCAGAAGCAAGTTGTGGGCGTTGAGCATTTCGCGCCATTGGAGAGCGGTCGATTTTGACATGTCATCGCTGACGGCAAAGACGTGGCCTTGCAGGTAGGGCGCCATCGCCCAATACTCGTCCTCAAACTGATCGGTTGTGCGCCACGAATTGACTCCCATCACAACGTCGACTTGATCGTACAGTGTCTCGCCATAATTTCGTGAGATGTAATCTTTCAGTTTTTTGGAGGGAACGCCCCACTCGGCCTGCATCTGTTGTGGTAGGACGTTTGTTTGAGGGCCGAACAGTGCGGGCATGATTTGGGGCGCCCGGGCCAGGCCGTCGCCGCATTCGTTGACCACCAAGGTACCGCCCATCGCCAACCAGTGACGCAACGCGTCGCGAACCTGTGGATCGGCCTGACAGGCCTGCTTCAGGTCAGGCAAAGAGATAAGGATCATCTCAACGTTGTACAGGCCCATCCAGTCGGTCGGTAAACTGCCCAGTGGGATCCCCTCGATCGCGTCCGGGTACGAGACAAACATTGAATAATCGTTCAGTAGTGTGGCTCCCGCTGCCCCATTTCCAATTTGACTGAAATAATCATCCAGCTGTTGGATGTTCGGGATGGGTTGAGTGCCCGAGACTTGCTGCTTGACTCGGCGAGTTTGACCCGGCCGGCTGCCCACCAGAACCTGCTCACCCTTGGCGGCCGAAATGTTGGAAGACACCACCAGTGTTTTCTTGCTGGTTCCATACGATTGGGCGGACAAGTCCAGGTTGGTTTGAAAGAGATCGGTGCGCCGGTCGTAGCGGCCATTGTTATCCCGTTCAACATGGATGGACCAATCTTCGTTGATCCAGGTGTTCGGGCTTCTCAGATTATAGATGTCGACTGTACCGGACGACTTTCCCTGAGGGATTTCAAGGTCGCGATAGACAATGTTGAATGGAGAGCGATAATCGCGGGTAACACAAACGACCTGAAATGACTCGGTCTGCTTGACAGCAACGGCCGGATCGGTGGTCACCGTTACCCGGGCGTACGCGGGGCCTTGTTCGACCAGTACCTTGTATTTCTGTTGTCCTCCGGTCTGTGCATGCACGACCTCAACAGGCGCCAGGGCCATCAAGAGCATACCGGGCAGAATCAACAGTCGGTAGCTCATGCGCGCTTGCTTTCGGGCTGGGCCGCGTTGCTTGTGCGTTCGGTTCGCCACACCAAGTACCCATGAACCATGCTGGACAGACCGAAGAGCAACCAATAGACAGCCGCGTAGGCAGCAAATGGCAGGATCAGCAGGGCAATAGACACGCTCAGCGAATAGCCGATCACACTGCCCTGAGCGGCCCAGGAGAGGATCATCGAGTAGAACCCGAGAATCGTCATGCCGAGCAGCATTTGGCGGATGGTGACTTTCGGTATCAACATGGGCGATCGAATCCGGGTGTTGATTTTGACGAGAGTTGCAAATGTCCGGTTGAATGGCCGCTTCGCAGCAAAATCGGAAAATGCCGATTCTGCAGCCAGAATTATACTGATTATCCGGGTTTTTAGGCACTTCGTCAAAAAAAAGCCGTAAATCAGGGGGCCTTGCCAGAGGCTGTAGCAGATCGTTTCTGGCAAACAGTCGATTAAATGGGTGTCGTCATGTTTTTTGAGGGGTGTTTTCCACGATTTCGTTGACACCTTTTTTTGCCGGCAACTATACTTAACCGACGGGCTGAAAAACCGGTCAAAACCGGGGTAGACGGCCGATTTTTGCGGCTTGGAAGTCCGGTCCTGCAATTTTGGACCGGCTGCGAGGCCAGCACCCCGAATGACAACGGTCGCTGTTTAAAGAATGGCGGCCAATGCAATTGTAATCGAATGAGGTAAACCGATGAATTTGATCGGCAAGATTTTGACACTGTTGATTTTCTTTTTGAGCATCTGCTTCTTAATGATCGCGGTCATGGTTGGTGCTGCGAACCAGAACTGGAAACAGCAGGCTCTCGATAACAAGAAGGACGCCGATCGAAATCAGGCTTTGATTGACGCGGCTCGGGTTCGTTCAGGCGAAATGGAAAAGACTCTCAATGCTGAACGGGTTGCCAGGAGCTTGCAGTTGTCTCAGCTCGAATCCCAGTTGAGCCAGGCCCGCCAGACGCGGGACACCAGCGTGAAAGAGCTGGCCAATGAGCAGATCAAGGCTCAGCAGTTGCTGGAGACTACTAGCAACAACGAGAAACGATTGACGGAACTCGACGATGAGGTCAAGGGGCTGAAGGCAGACAACAAGAAACTGGTCGATGATATTGCTACGCAGAGACAGTCGGTCGTCAACCTGACCAACCAGCTTTACCAGGCCAAGGCAGCCGAAGAAAATCTCAAGACGATGAACCAGGATTTGAGCCAAAGCCTTGCCCAGAAGCAGAAAGTAATGAAAGCCCACGGTTTGAAGGACAATGCCCTGGTGGATCATATCCCCCCCCGTGTGGATGGACGCGTTGCCCGGGTCAAAGACGATTACATTGCTGTCAGCCTAGGCACGGATGACGGGATTCGGGAAGGTCACACACTGGATATCTATCGCAATGACCGCTTTATCGGCAAAGCGACTGTGACCAAAGCCGACTACAACATGTCAGCGGCTCGAATCGATAGGAACTTTCTGCAAGCCCCGGTTGCTGAGGGAGATTATGTCACCACCAAGTTTTGAGTTGGAAGCACAGGGCAATCCTGAGTTCATCGAAGGGGAAGTGGAGTCACCTGAGGGCTACCATCCCGAAGAAGTCAGCGTTGCTGCTCCCCAGTATCGCAAGCAGGGATTCAATATCTACACGGTGTTGTTGATTGCATCGTTTGTGTGCCTGTTGTTTACCTGGATCCTGATGTATGTCGAAGCCGGCAAATACTAAGCCTTTCCTCGCTGCAATCCTAGAATGTGATTATGTCTGAACAAGCCATCGAATCTGACAACATTGACGAAATTGGTCAAACATCGGCCGAGTCAGTCGAGTCGAACGAATCATCTTCGGAAACCAAGAAGACCAAGGATCCGACGAAATCGTTCAATATTTATAACGCCATGATGGTGGTTTCTCTGGTCTGTTTGTCGGTGGCGATCGGTCTTATGTTCGTCAAGTTGGGCGAGTTTGGAAATGTCCTGGGTGGGGAATTTCCTTGGCGTACGTCGGACGCGATCATCAACCCCTAATCGGGGTAGTCCTTGGCGATTCTCGCAGCAGACGCGGTCGGATGGTCGCGCGATTCAAGAACGGGTGGCCCAGTGGGCAGACCCGTTTCTCATGCCATGTGGCAGAGCGTCATTCGGGAGCCTTCCGTATCGCGCCGTTGTAGCAGCCTGGGCTGCCGCATTTTTCTTTGACTCTGATTGCTTCTTCTGGTTCGTCGTCTCTCTGGCAGGCCAGGCAGGTTGTTTTCTCCGGTGATTTTCCGGTAGTTGTCGGTTTCTCCATCAGGCTGAGGCAAGACAGGCGGCAGCAAAAGGAGTAGGATTGTCTCCCACGGGTGGATTCGGCGGTTATCTTGTTAACCCGTTTGCCAGCGGGAAGCGGGAGGCAAGGCACTCGTTTCCAGGAGATGTGGCTGTCCATTGATTAGGGAGAGTGATTCCATTGAACATTGAGACTTCTTCGGCGGGTGAGCAAAGTACCGATGTGCCCTTGAACAAGACCATCCAGGACCTGCTGGACAATATCTCGGGCGTCGTCCTGGGCAAGCAAGATGTGGCCAGATTGTGCCTGGTGGCCCTGATGGCGGGCGAACACGTGCTGCTGGAGGATGTGCCCGGAGTTGGCAAGACGTTGATGGGCAAAGCGCTTGCCAAGAGCGTTTCTGGAGACTTCTGCCGAATTCAGTTTACGCCGGATCTCCTTCCCAGTGACATCGTAGGCAGTAGTATCTTCAACTCACGGGACAGCCAGTTTGAATTTGTTCCCGGGCCTGTTTTTAATCATTTTGTTTTGGCCGATGAGATCAATCGGGCACCACCGAGAACGCAGAGCGCCCTGCTGGAGGCGATGAGCGATGGACAGGTTAGCGTTGACGGTTGCTCGCACCCCCTCGCCCAGCCTTTTATGGTGATTGCGACCCAGAATCCGTACGAGTTCGAGGGAACCTATGTATTGCCAGAGAGCCAGATGGATCGGTTTCTGCTTCGCATCTCGATGGGCTACCCGGGACGTGAGGACGAACAGGAGATTCTCGCCAGTCATCGACTTGGTCAGCCGGTGCAGCAGATGGAGCCGGTCTGTACTTCCCAGGACATTCTCGACATTCAACAGGCAGTTCGTAACGTCGACGTCGAAACTTCGATCAGCGAGTACATGCTGGATATTGTCCAGGCGACACGTGAGTCACCCCGGCTGAGCGTTGGGGTAAGCACGCGCGGTGTACTGCTTTGGTATCGGGCCGTCCAGGCTCTGGCAATGATCGATGGTCGTCGATATGCGGTACCGGATGATGCCAAGCAATTGGCCGTCCCCGTGTTAAGCCATCGCGTCCAGTTGCATGGTGGTATGCGTGGTTCCACGCGTGACGAACTTGAGTCGATGCTGCGAGACATTGTCAGCCAAACCCCGTTGCCCGGTTAGGGTGACCGACTTTCGGTTGACTGGACCTTCGGTCAACACGGTGCTTCAGTATGGAAACCAGAGAATCTACTACCTTGACTGGGCCGCCCGAGCGCTCGCGGTCCAAGATCTCGTTTACACCGGAGGGTTGGATCTTCCTGGTCATCCTGGTTTTCGTGACGGTGGGTGCCATTCTGCGCAACGTTAACCTGCTGGTCATCATGTCTGGCATGATGTTTGCGCCGCTGCTATTGAGTTGGCGGATTGGCTCCCACCTGATGCGACATGCCGAGGCGAAAAGGCTCGTTCAAAACCGGATCCATGTCGGCCAAATCGTCAATTTCCAGTGGATGCTTCGCAACCGCAGCCGTTTGCCGATGTGGAATTTCGTGGTTGGGGACGAAATGAAATGTGTCGACACCCCGCTGGCCGAGGCATCGGCGAATTCAAAGAAAAAGGCTTTGAGTCGAACCCAGGCGACGTTTAATTACATCCCTATTGGTGAAAAGGAATATGTTTCCTACCGCTGCCTGTTCACTGATCGTGGTTTGTATGAGGTGGGGCCTTCGGTCGTTTCGACGCGGTTTCCATTCGGATTGATACGCTGCTGGTTCCGGTTCAGCAACCAGGAACAGTTCTATGTCGCACCTCGCATTGGCTCCTTGGCATCCGATTGGGAACGCCGCATTACTTCCAAAGGAGTGGGCGCCGAGTCGGCATTGCGCCGAAGGGGAGCCGACGAAGAGGAATTTTATGCCTTGAGGGCGTGGCGATCAGGTGACAGCCGTCGACAAATTCACTGGCGGACTACCGCCAAAGCCAACCAGTTGTTGGTCAAACAATACGATCAGAAGACCAGTCGAGACATGGCCATTGTGCTCGACCTTTTTGCCCGCAATGACATAGGGGTGTTGGCCGAACAGCAGCAGATGGCCGACTGTGAGCAGGCCTTGAGTTTTGCCGCGACCTTGCTGGTCCATCTGGGGCAGGACGTGCGTGGGAAGATCGGGTTGGCGATTGCGGGGGAACAGTCAGCTTTGCACGTGAATCGTTTGGGGTCCGAGTTCCTGAGTTGCCTGATGCGGGATCTCTCGATCGCACGGGCCAGCAGGGCCCCTCAGGTCGTGCAATCAATTCTCGACCTGCAGAGCCAGGTTTCCGCTGGTACGCCCATTTTTGTGGTCAGTTCAAGACCGTCTCCGCAAGACTGGCTGGAGACAGAGATGGGAAACGAGTTGTGGCAAAAAACAGGTAAGGACCTGCACTGGGTGGCCGTGGGTTCCAGGAATTTTCAACAGGTGTTTCAGCCGGACGAACAATCCGGAAGAGTGGTCAACGAGTTTCTTCGCACTGAGTTAAGGAATGCATCCACGTAAACAGATGGTCGAGTGGACATGTCTGCTACTGGTCACCGTGAGCGGTTTCCTGTTGGGCGCGAGTCAAAACTCCGTGATGTTGACCATGATCGCTTTTACTGGCGCCTTGCTGCCGCTGATTCTGGTTGACTGGTTGCGTTTGTTTTATCTTCGCGGTTGGCTGGCCAATGTAGCGTCGATCCTGATCCTGCTCTACGCGATGAAGGACTTCTATGGCGGTAACAGTACCACCAAACTCATCTCGGTCGGGCAATTACTGATTTACCTGCAAACCATTCTGTTGTTCCAGAAAAAGACACCACGGCTGTATTGGCAGGTTTTGGTTTTGACCCTGTTGCAGGTCGTGGTGGCGGCTATCTTCAATCTGAACCTGGAAGGAGGTTTGCTGTTTATTTTGTATTTTGCCATCGCCGGCGCGATGATGATGTTGCAATGCGAGTCAATCCAACGCTACGAGGTCAATCGACTCAACCGTGAAAACCTGACTCAGGCCAGGTCGAGAATCGAGTCCCTCGACCGGGGTAGTTACACTTGCCGCGGGTCATCACCATGCATGGTCTATGCCTCTCGGGTTTCTACTTCCGGGGCCAGGATGGTGGGTAGCCTGCTTCCATGGCTGTTTGTCGGCTTTGTTTTTTCCGTGGTCCTGTTCTACAACGTGCCGAGGACTGATTCGGCCTGGCTGGGGCCTGGAATGAAAAAGGTAACGGCGACCGGTCTCTCCTACCGGGTCAACCTCGATAACCGCGGTGTCATTTCCGATTCGGGCCAGCTGGTTTTTCGCGCCTGGTTCACCGATCCCCAAAGCGAAGACAAAATTCAGCTCACCCAGCCACCCTATTTCCGCGGAATGCCTCTCTCCCGCTGGACTGTCGAGAAAGGGGTGACCACCTGGAAAGCGCCGTACGATTCGGTATATGAATTCAGTTATCAGAGCCTGTCTGCCTTGCCGAGCCAGCGAAACGGATGGTTGATATCCGATATTGCGATGGAAGCCACGACCGATCCCCTCCTGTTCGGGCTGGCTCCCGGTTTTCGCCTGCAGGGCACAAGCCAGGAGATCGAGTATTGTCGCGATCTTTCTGCCATGAGCCGTCGCCGGCGAAGTGACCAGGCTGAAATGGCGACTTACCAATACCGGCTCGCAGCTCTGGTTGATCGTGCCAACCGGCCGCTTGAAAGTTGGCCCTATACGCCCGATATGATCAACTTGGACAACCTGACATTGCCCCAGAATATTGGCGAGTTCAAGAGCCTCGTGCACTTGGAGGGAGATCGTTACCCCGCACTCGTCGAGGAGGCTGAGAGAATTTCGCGCCAGGCAGGGAAGTCAGACACGCTGAATCTATGTAGGGCAATGAATAACTTCTTTCTGCCCACCAACCAGTTTTCCTACACGCTCGATTTTCAAGACATTCCACGCACAGAGGGGCTGGACCCGGTCGAAGACTTTTTCAAGAACCACAGGACCGGCCATTGCCAGCTGTTTGCCTCTGCCTTGACGATCATGCTCCGTAGCCAGGATATTCCAGCCCGGTTAGTGGTAGGTTTCTATGGTGGCGAATACAACAAGCTCAACGAATGTTATATGGTTCGTCAACGGAACGCCCATGCCTGGGTGGAGGCTTATATTCCACCGGAAGATTGCACGCCGGAAATGTTTGCTTCTGGTGCGGCGGGTCCAGGGGGCGCCTGGCTGGCGCTGGATCCGACCAGCAACATTTACACTGCCGAAACGTCGGTCATCAATGGTGAGCCGCTTGAATTGGCACGGAACCTTTGGCAGGACTACGTCCTGGGAATGGACGCCACCAAACAGTTGGATGCAATGGAACTGGAGGCTTCACCCTTGCTCGGTTTCATGGACCTTTCGAACTGGCAGTCAGCGGGCCAAAGATTTGCGGATGAAATCAGAATCAAGTCGCAGTACCAGTTCCTGTTGATCGCAGTGGTTGTCGGCTTGGCGCTGTTGGTCGTTTTCCGCAAGTTCAAATTGAAACGGACACTGGTAGAGCGGAAACCAAAAGTCGCCGTCAGCCGATTCCGGAAAATGGTCGGAAATGCCTTGTTCTGGATTTCACCCCAACTTGGAACCTGGGTCATGGGGGATGTTTACATTCGAAAGGTCGTACCGTTCTATGAAAAAATGACCCAGACACTGCAACAGGACCACGACCTCAAGCGACAGCCCAATCAGACACATCGCGAGTTTGCCCAGCTGGTAGGGGAACATTTTTACCAGCATCCCGCACACCGATTGATCCAGGACCATGTTTCGCAGATCACCGAGGCATTTTACCAAGTGAGATTTGGTCAACGCGCCCTAGACAATCGCCGCATCGAGACGATAGAACGAATGGCCAGCGAACTGGAAGAACAACTCAAAATGACGTCGCCGGTTATCGGCGGCTAGGCGCACAAATGAAAATCGGAATCGTAGGGTATCAAGGGGCTGGCAAAAGCGCTCTTTTTCACTGGCTGACAGGGGTGGAGCCGGACCTCTCACTCGCCCATGCAACCCAGGTGGCCACCTGCACGGTGGTGGATCCGCGGGTGGAGCCATTGTGTGACATTTACCAGCCCAAGAAGATTACCCAGGCCATGCTGAATATGGTCGACACGCCCGGTTTGAGTCGGACCCATGAGGGGAACGCTGGCAAATTGGCTGCCATTCGCGAAGCGGGATGCCTGGTGATGGTGGTGGCCGGGTTTTCCGGTGCCAGCGTGAAAGAGGACCTGCAGTCGTTTGAAGAAGATCTGCTGCTGGCGGATTTGGAGATTGTCTCAGGCCGAGTTGCGAAGCTTCGTGAGTCGACCAAGAAGCCACGTCCCAACCGGGACAAAGAACTGGCGGAGCTCGAAGCGCTGGAACCGGTCTTGGAGCAACTGGAATCCGGTAGGGCCTTGCGGGACCTTGAATTGACCGACGTCCAGGCCCGGGCAACGAAATCATTTCAATTGCTGACGGACAAACCGAGATTGGTCGTGGTGAACGTTGCGGACGATGAACCAGATCCTCAGCAACATCTGGTGGGGATCCCAGAGGGGACGGTTGCGACCTCGCTTTCGGTAACCCTGCAGATGGACCTCGAGCAAATGGACGAGGCGGAACGGCAGGAGTTTTGTTCTGAAATGGGGGTGGCCGGCGTCGATCGCGATGAACTGGTCCGCCAGGTGATGGCTGCTTCCCAGCAGATGCTGTTTTTTACTGCCGGGGAAAAAGAGGTCAGGACATGGCTGATTCGACAGGGTGCGACGGCTGAAGATGCGGCAGCCGGGATTCATACGGACTTAGCCCGGGGCTTTGTGCGCGCCGAAACGATGACGTGTGACGACCTGTTTCGAGTCGGAAGCGAGCGGGAAATCAAGGCCCAGAACCTGATGCGTAAAGAGCAGAAGGACTACGTGGTTCAGGATGGAGACATTCTTCATATCCTGGCCAGTACCTGAACGACAGGCTCGCCCGAAGTGAGAGGTTGAGCCAAGGGACGATGTCAACGTCATCCTCGACCGTTGGTCTAACCGTTGATCTGTTCCAGCAGGAACTCGGCGGCGGCCCGAAAGAGCAGCGGGATCAACAACAGGACCATGGCAAAGGCCAGTTGAGACATCTTGCTCCAACGTTCCCGCCAACCGGATGCACGGGGCCGCGTCCAGGCCAGTTTGATATGCCACATCGCCAGGATGGTCAGTAACAGGATGAACAGGAACTCGCCCGTCGCGGTGAACCAGGGAATCGGGAAGAACCGAAAAGAAAATGGCCCCATATCCAACAGCGGCAGGCGGCGAAGCAGGATGGTGTAACCGGACAGCACCGCGATCCCTGCCAGGACCAAAACGCAGTTGGTCGGGCCAAACCAACGTTGGCCAAGGTTTTCTGTAGGGGTATCAACTTCGTTCATGCTTGCCGTGTTCCGGATTCAGTCTCTGATCGATCAGGTCCAGGATCGAACCGGCGACCTGTTGCTTGTTCCCCTGAACCGCCTGTAAAACCTGGCCTCCGGGGGCAATGATCTCAACCTGGTTATCAGGGGAATCGATGGCTGCGACCCCGTTCAGGACGACCAGATCACAACTCTTCCTTTCGAGTTTCGTGATCGCCCGGAAACGGGCATCATCAGTTTCCAGGGCAAAACCGACGGTCCATTGGCCTGGTTTCTTCTCGTTGCCAAGGGTAGCGACTACGTCTGGGGTTTCTATCAGTTTGATGACCAGCGAATCCCCTGTCTTGGGAATCTTGTGATCGGCTACCTCGACCGGTTGATAATCACAGGGCGCAGCGGCACCGATCAATCCGTCACAGTCGGGGAAGACCTCGCGGCAAACGCGTAACAGGTCCTCCGTTGAAATGACATTTATGACCTGGCACTTTTCCGGGTAGGTCAATTGAACCGGTCCGCTTACCACCACCACTTCGTGTCCACGTTCCAGCGCGGCGGCGGCCAGGCTATAGCCCATCTGGCCACTGGAGGCATTGCTCAGGTACCGGACCGGGTCAATGTACTGACGCGTGGGTCCAGAGGTAATCAGGATTCGTGCCATGAATGTTGTTTGAAATGGGGCAGCGCGCGTGAGTAACGGACCGGAAAGGGTGTTCTAATCCCTGGACGGTTGAGGGTCAACAATCGCATCGATCTGACCGTGGATTTTCACCGGGTCGGCCATCCGTCCCACCCCTTGCACCCGGCAACTCAGCCATCCTTCTTCCGGGTCGACAATCTGGACTTTATCGTCGCGCAATTGTTGCAGATTGCGTTGGGTCGCCGGCTTTTCCCACATCTCGCAATTCATGGCCGGCGCCACCACGACGGGACCCATGAAGCAGAGATAGAGTGTACTCAATAAATCGTCGGCCAGCCCGTTAGCTGCCTTGGCCATGAAATTTGCCGAAGCGGGAGCGATGCACAACAGGTCACTTTGACGCGCTAGTTCTATATGCGCGCCCAACGGGAATTGCGGGTCAAACAGATCGGTGACAACCGACCGCCCCGTCAAAGCGCTGAACGTGTTGGTGCCGACGAACCGTGTGGCCGAATCGGTCTGTACGACACGGACGCCATACCCTTGCTGGACCAGAGAACTGGCCAGCGCGGCCGACTTGAATGCCGCGATGCCACCGGTTACCGCCAACAGGATTTCGGTATCAGCCATCAGTTCTTCAACTTGAAATTGCAACTCAACAAAGTCAAGAAAGCCGGGAGTCCGGCGACACACGGGTCTGTAACGTGTTCAGCCCGGTTCGATTTAAAGGTCATCCAGGTTGAGTTCTGGCGTCTCACTGAAATCGGGTGACGCGTTGGTGCCGACTTCATCAGCCGAATCGAGAAAAATCTTGTCCAACAGGATTTCCTGTAGCACAACCGCCATTTTGTCTTCTTCATTGGTATCGATCAGGGGGCGGGCACCCTGGTTCAATTGAACCATTCGTTTTTGGATCAGGGTGGATAGCTTGAATCGTCCCCCGACTTTCCGGACGATTTCTTCTTCTTTTAGTTCGTCGTACATTCTGTATTATCTCCACTCGGGTGGTTCCTGCTGTTGAGCAGTAGTTGGCATATCGATGTGACGGTCTGGTCAACGGTTTTATTGGTAATGATGTTCTGATAGTTCGAAGCAGCCGCCAGTTCCTGCTGGGCGACTTCGAGACGGCGAGCCATGGACTCCGGCGTTTCCGTACCCCGCTTCTCCAGACGCCGCTGCAGCTCCGAAAGATTGCCAGGGTGGATGAATATGGTCAATGCCTCCGGGTGCACTTCCAGTACTTTGGCAGCCCCGACAATATCAATCTCTAAGATTATCCACTTGCCGCGGTTGAGGCCAGTGCTAACTTGTTCTTTTAGCGTGCCATACCAGTATCCATGGCCAAAAACCTCGACATATTCCAGAAATTCCTCATTTGCCACGCGGCTCTGGAACTCCTCGGCCGTCATGAAATGGTAATTGACGCCCGCCCGATCGTCGGACCGGGGTGGTCGCGTTGTGGCCGAGACACTCAATTCCAGCGGCAATTCGCATTGCTCGAGCAATTGCTTGACAATGGTCGATTTTCCAACTCCCGAGGGACCTGAAATAATGACCAGCTTTCCGCGGTCGCGACTCTGTTCCGTTTTTGACATCGTGGATTGAGTATCGGTTTATTCTACATTTTGAACCATTTCTCGAATCCGTTCGATCACGGTCTTGATTTCGACGACATGGTTGGCGATTTCAACGTCATTGGCCTTGGCGCCAATCGTGTTGGTTTCCCGAAGCAACTCCTGGGTCAGGAAATCCAGTTTTCGGCCGTTGCTGGTGGAGGCATTGATGATTGACTTGAATTGTTCGACGTGACTTTTCAGTCTGACCAGTTCTTCGGAAATGTCGACGCGTTCGGCGAACATACCGACCTCCCGAATGAGGTCTGATTCGGTGACTGAAACGTTGAGTTCCTCCAGCATCTGGTTGAGCCGGTCAGAGATGCGCTTCGCGTAGTTGCCGGCAACGTTGGGCGCCAGCGACTCAATTTGTTCGGTGTGTTGGCCGATCAGGTCGCAATTGGCCAGCAGGTCTTTCTGCATGGCGGCCCCTTCCTGGGTCCGCATTTCCACGAGTTTATCCACCGCGTTGCGTGTGGCCAGTTCAATCACGGGCCAGGCCGCCTGCAATCGGTCAGCCGGGGCACTCTCTTCGACGACTCCAGGCAGGTTCAGCAACGCATCGAGGCTGGCGGGATGGTCGATCGAGTCGATGCCAGATAATTGCTGTTGGTAAGCTTGCAGCGCGACCTGGTTGATCTGGTAGTCCTGGCTGCCGGCATGAAACAGTAATTTAACCCGCGCGGTGATGGACCCTCGCTTCATCCGGTCGCGCAGCAGTGCTTCCAATTGCGATTCACGCCCCGGATCGAGCTCGCTGCTGACCGTGGTTTTGAGATACCGGTTGTTGACCGAGCGCAACTCAACCAGTACATGAACATCTTCGTTTTCGGCAACTGCCTGGCCATGCCCAGTCATGCTTAATAGCAACTGATCGACTCCGTAGAAAAAGCAAATGCCGGTCGGGTTCGAGGGCTACCCGTTGCCGTTGGAAGAATCCTGGGCGGAAGATTTACTTTCGCCGGACTGGTCATCCTGCTTGGTGTTGGTATCGGGTTTGGTTTCCGGCGCATTCAGGTCGGGGCCGGTCGATTCCTGTTTCTTTTCGGTACCACTCTCCGCTGGATCCGACTTGCCTTCAATCTCCAATTTGTCCTTTTCGATCTGTTGCTTGAGCTTTTCTTCCTCGCTCGCATCGGACGCGGAATCCGTCTCTTTGCCCAGCTCAGCCTGATCTTTGATCACCTGCTCCATCAGCGCATCGTCTTTTTCTTCTTCTGCATCATCGACGCCACTGGTCATGGACGAGGACGGTGGTGCCGTACCGGCTTGGGGAGGCGCGGGAGGTGGGTTGAACCAGGCGATCGTCAACATGCATAACGTGATCCAGATGATCGCGGTGATCACCGTCACCTTGGTGAAAACATCACCCGCCTTGGCACCAAACGCGCTCTGGCCACCCATGCCGCCGAGTGCCCCTGTCAGTCCACCACCCTTGCCGCGCTGAACGAGAATCAGCAGCATCATGAATAACGACCCGACGAACAGCAGGAACTCGAGAATGATCAAACCCATCGTAAACCTATCAACTCTATCTTCAATTGGCTGCTTCGGCAGTCGAGGCAGCGATAATTTGCAGGAAACTTTCAGCTTGGAGCGAAGCTCCTCCGACCAAGGCACCGTCAATATCGGGCTGGGACAATAGTTCAGCCGCATTGGACGGTTTCACACTGCCACCGTACAGGATGCGAACGGTGTCAGAGGACTGAGCATTATACCGTTTTGCCAGCAATTTGCGAAGGTCAGCGTGGACTTCCTGTGCCTGTTCTGGAGTGGCGGTTTTTCCCGTACCAATCGCCCAAACCGGCTCGTAGGCGATGACCGTCTGGGCCACCTGCTCGGCGCTCAAATCAGCCAGAGACCCGTCCATTTGGGATTCGACGACCGCTTGGGTCTGTCCCGATTCGCGCTCTTCCAGCAGTTCCCCGACACAGAGGATCGGGGTAATCCCGGTTGCCAGGGCTGCTTTCATCTTGCCATTGACCAGGTCGTTGGTTTCACCCATGCAATGGCGGCGTTCACTGTGACCCAAAATCACGTATTCACAACCGAGGTCGGCCAACATGGCCATGCTGATCGCACCGGTAAAGGCCCCGTTCGGTTCTTGGTACCCATCCTGTCCTCCCAGTTTGACGGGTGAACCTTCGAGGATGCCCGACACGGCATCCAGGTAAACAAACGTTGGGCACATGACGATCTCCACACCGGCCGGGTGAGTCCCCTGGACGACCCCCCGAGCCAGCTCGATAGAGTCGGATCGATCCAGATTCATTTTCCAGTTACCAGCAATGATGGGGCGTCTCATGTCGTCTACCTGTATGATAAGGTTGGGTGGTGGGCCCAACTTGCGTGTGGCCTCCCGCCGGCCTATCTGGACAGCGGGGCAGGATACTCCGGTCGAGTCAACCGGAACCGGCTAAGAGTCTAGCAGACAGGATCGGAATCATGACAGTGGGAAACCAGGTGAATCCGAATGAAACGCTCAGAATTGCGGGACGGTTGGCAAGGCTGCGCCGGTATGGGTTCGCGTTCAGCTTGGGGCTGTGGATCGGTGTGATCAGCGAGGTGCCGTCGGCTGCACAAACCGCTCAGGGTGCCCAGGCGGCCGTTCGGAACCCGGAGATCGATGCGATTCTTGTTGAAGCTCTGACACGATCGGACATCCCTGGAATCGTGGCGGCGATTGCCAGGCCCGGTCAGCCTCTGCAGGTCGGCTGCGCCGGCCTTCGGCATTGCCGGGAGTCTCGCGCGATCACCATCGATGACAAGATGCATCTCGGTTCCTGCACCAAGGCGATGACGGCCACTTTGATCGGCCGACTTGTTGATCAAGGTCGGTTGGATTGGGACGTGACCTTGGCCGAGTGTCTGCCCGAACTGGCCCTCGAGGTTCATCCCGACTATCGCCAGGTAACGTTGCAGCAGTTGTTGATGCACCGTGGTGGCATGCCGGCACAGGCCGTCAACTGGTGGAATTCCGAGGGCGATACGGTGACCGAGAAACGCCGTAGCATTGCCATCGAATCACTGGCCTCTCCCCCGGAAAAGGCTCCTGGAACAGCTTACCAATACTCCAACCTGGGCTATATGGTGGCCGGGTTGATGGCGGCCAGGCAGGCTGAATGCAGTTGGGAGCAATTGATGCAGCAGGAACTGTTTGACCCGCTGGAAATGACCACGGCCGGTTTCGGTTCACCCGGTGCGCCCGGTACTGTGCAACAACCATGGGGCCATCGCAACTTGCCGGAGGGACTGGTCCCCCTGCAAAGAGACAACGCGCCCGCCCTGGGACCGGCTGGTACGATGCACTGTTCCCTGGCCGACTGGGCGCGGTTTGCTGCGGTTCATGTGGATGATCGGCATCCCCTGATTACACGCCCCACCCGCCGACACCTGCAATCAATCCCGGATGAACTGAGGTCGTCGGGTCAAACCTATGCCTGTGGCTGGCTTGTGTTGGGCCGGAACTGGTCCGCGGGCCCGGTGCTCGCTCATGACGGATCCAACACACTCTGGTACAGCAAGATTTTTGTTGCTCCCCGCGAGCGAGTCGCCTACCTGGTGGCTGCCAATCTGGCCGACGAAACAACCGGGTCTGAACTCGATCGGATCGTCAGCCGGTTGATCGCGCTCGAGTCCGATCAGCGATCGGAGTAAACGCGGGTCGATTCCTGTTTGGTGACATTGATTTCCCGGCCATCCGACTGGAGGTTGACGGCAATTCGGTGATCGCCGGGACGGGTGCCATTGGCATGAATTTTCAGAGTGATTTCATCGCCGGGATTCAGGCTCGTGATCGGGGCAAACAGGATTTCCTGTTCTCGAATCTCACTGGTAATATCCCCTTCAACGGCCGTCGGCTGAATCCCTTCCGGCATGTCGACGAACACTTGAACATGGTTGGCCGTTTGGGTGCCCTGATTCACGATTCTCAGAGAGTACGTCGTCTGGCTACCGACCTCGATCGGATCGACGACGTCGTCGAGGTCAAAGAAGATATCGGTCAGATGCTCGACGTTCATCATGTGTTCCACATTGGTGTTCTGTTGCAGGTCGGCCAGTGCCTCAAACCGAATATTCTGATCGCCTACTTCCATCGGAACGGTGGTCAGATCGACTGTGGCGACCTGGCCGGGTGCGAGTTCGGCCATGCTCCAGTGAACGGCATGCGTGTTCCGGTCGTACTTGCCCCGATTGTTGGTGTTGACGAATCGCAGTCCCTGGGGAAGTCGCACAACCATCTCGACATTCGTTGCGCGGGCCGTACCTGCATTCTGAACGGCCAGTTGGTGAGTCGCCTGGCGCCGCAGATAACGTTTGCGGGGGCCGTCGGATGTGGCGACGAGGTTGGGAGCCACGACTTCCAGTTCGACTTCGTGCTGTGACTGCAGACCGCCGTCGGCAAACGCTACGATCGTGTTGTTCAATTTTCCGGCCGAGGAGGCCTTGAGGGTCAACTTGACATTCTTGGATTGTCCCGGGGCCAGCGTGCCGAGGGGGTACTCGAGTTCCCTGATTCCATCTTCGAAGGTCAATTGTTGGGGTACGTCTTCCTGAACATAGACGTTCGTTGCCGGGCCGTCTCCTTCGTTTTTGACTGCGATATCCAGGGTGATCGTATCCCCAATCATGACTTTGGGCTGGGTTCTGTGACGGATGGTGAGGATCGGTCTGGTGACCCTTGTCCGCATCGAGGCCTGGGCCGCGAATGTGACATGGGCGACGCTGCCAATCACTCCCGGTGTGGTTGGTTTGAGTCGGACATCAATCCGCTTTTCCTGGCCGGGCCGGAGTGATCCCAGTTTCCAGCTGACTTGTCCCTGGGAACCGCGTTCAGGCTGTGGCATGGCCTGCATCAGTTCCGTCCCCTGCGGAATCTGATCATGAACTTCGACCTGGTTGGCCGTGATTCGGCCGACGTTCTTGACGATCAATTGAAAGTCGGCCGGAGTATTGACCTGGATCTCTCGCGGTGCAATTTTCTCGATTGTCACCGAGGGTGCCTGAACACCTTCATACTGCTGGTCAGGGATCGGCTTGGTAAAAAAGTTGTTTATCAAGCGATTCGGTCCGCCGATTTTGCTCGATGCCTTTTGCATGTTTGCCTGGGTGGGTGAGCGCATGGAGGGGAGCGTGGTCGGTGCGGATCGCTTCGATTCAGCCAAAGCCCCCGGTTTGGCTGGCGTCGGTTTGACGGTCGCACTGGGGGTCGCTGGCAGGCTGAGTCGCGTGGCAGGGTTGGCATCGGCTGGGCCGGTCTCCTGTGGATTAACAAAGCCTGGCAGCAGATCCTCGGTCGTTTCCGGCTTGGCCAGTCCTGCACGCGGAGGTCTCACTCTCGATTTGTCAAAGGCCGTCTGCGGGGCCGGGTTGCGTGGTACGGACGGGATGACCCCGCCTGCGTTCGAAGGCGAACCGGGTTGGCTCAACAGGTTTGGCTGGGCGAGCGGGGCAGAGGGTTCCAGCGAGTCTGCCAAGCTGGAGGTGGTGGCAGGTGCTTCTCCCGGAACGGCCGGCCGCAGACCCCGTCCCTGGGATGCATTGTCAGGCGCTGCGAACCGGTTGCCGGTGGCTTGAAACGAATTGTTCTTTTCCGGCTCGCCTGAGGCCGCTGGTCCAGTCGAGGGCGCCAGCTTCGGTTTGGTCGTCGTGCCTGCAAAACTCGAATCGGTTGAATTCTTCGTGGCCGACAAATTGGGTCGCTGGTTGTTCTGATTCTTTCTGGCAGGGAGCGCAAACCCGTTCCCTTGGGTAGCGGTGCTTGCCGTTTGTCCGGCAGTTTTCACTGGAAGATCGGTCGAACCAGGACGGATCAACTGGGGCAGGGCGGGCTTATCGCCGCCAGTCCCCGGCTTATTCTCGGCGTTTGCCTGTTTTTGCCGAAGGTCGGATTTGGCTGACGGTTTGTTTGGTGTGGTTTTCCCGGGCTTGGCCGGCTGTTGAAAGGATGAGTTGTTAGCCTGTTGCCGTTGGTTGGCAGCGAGTCGACCGACCTGCTCAGCCTGCGTTCTCTGTTTCGGCTGCCCTTTGCCGGCGTCGGTCAGGCCTTTTTCAGATTGGGCCACGACTTCGTTCTGGGTTAGCTTCTTGGCCGGTTCCACCGCGGCTGGGCTCGATTCGTCCAGGGCTATCTGATCCGCTGGATCATCACTTTTTTCCGAGCCGGAAGTGACCACTTGGGAAATGGCAAAGGAACCAGCACCCAGGAATAAGACCACGGCTACCAGTCGTTTGATTTTCCCGCTTGAGAATCCGGACTCCGTTGATTCGGCGATCGGGTCTTCGTTGGTTTGTTCGTCGTTTGATTTGGCCATAACCGGTTTCCACATCGGTGAGCAGTTTTTCGACGTCCGTGACGTCCGTCCGGGCGGTCGTTTGCGACGGGCGGGATGTTCCGCAGGGGTCCTTGGAAAACTTGCCCGAGATCGTCTGCCGGGTGACGGGCGATCTTGCCCGCTTAAGTACCAAACATGTCAAAATCAGGACAAGGTCAAATGGCGCCAAGTGGAAACCCGGGAGTGTCATGCGCGGCATTCGGGCTGGGGGCAGAGTTCTGCTAGCGTTGTTGCTCTTCTGCCAGCTATCAGGAAGCTTCGGTCCGGTGGATCGACCGATTGCCTTCGATGGAAATTTTCATCTTTGACAATGGCTTGGGCGTCTGTTTCAAGATGGCTTGCGAGCCGGGAGCATGTGGCGGCTGAGACGATCCAGCATGGATGTTTTTTTTCCTTCTGCCGGAGACATGGCGGAGGGCTCGATTTGGGCAGCCAGTTTTTCCAGTTCGTGACGCTTTTCTTCCAGTTGGGCCGTTTCCTGTACAATCTTGGCTCGGCTGATGGAGAGTTCGACTTCCGCCGCACGTAATTTTTCGTGCAGCTCCGCTTTCAATCGCTCGACTTCCTGCCGATCCTCATCCGGGATGGCCATCGAATCAAAATCGGTGGAAAAACCGGGTTGGCCAACTCGGCTTTTGGGCGGGTCTTCTTCCGCGACACCATAAACCGATGTGGGTTCGGTCCCGTTCTCCACCGTGCGGTCGGCCGTCATGCCATGCTCCTGGTAGATCGCTTGTTTTTTCGCTTCCCAATCCAGGCTGGGGACGACCTCGGCTTCACTGGGCACAGGGATCTCACGGGTGATCTGCTGCTCTATGGCTTCGAGTCGCTTCAGGATTTCATGAAAACGGTCTTCGACCTCTTTGCTCAACGATTCCTGTAGGGTGAGCAGGGACGAGAGTTGCCGCGTTAAAGTGGAATCAGCTTCAATCAGGTCGGCAGGCAAAACAGTTTCTGTGGTTGAGGCGGACATGAAAATGGCACATTTGTTGGGCTAGATGGGGATTGGCAAGTCGTGATCACCAAGGGATCACGTTCAAATATATTTCAGGTTTGCACCTCAGGCGGGGAAAAAGCAACAGGAATTTTCAGTTTCACACTGAGCCGGTAGTGGGCAGGGCCAAACCGGGTGAGATGGGGAGAGCCAGTGGAAACGGGTTTGGTTTTTTTACCTGGGCGACCCGATATTGACGAATTTGTGAGGAATCCGTTTCGTTTTTGCAACAATAGTATTCACAGGCTGCTTGGAATAGAATCGTCGATCCTGAGAAAAATTAACAAGGCTTACATCTACGGTAGGGTTCATGTCGGAACGCGACTTTGTCCATTTGCATTGCCACAGCCACTACAGCCTGCTCGACGGGGCAAGTTCGATTTCCAGGCTCGTTGATCGGGCTGCGAAATTTGGCATGAATGCGCTCGCTTTGACCGACCACGGCAATCTGCATGGTGCTCTGGAGTTTTATCGCACGGCCAGAAAGCGGGACATCAACCCGATCATTGGCTATGAGGCTTACGTAGCTGCCGACAGTCGTTTCAAGAAAGGGAGAGATGCGACCGGGGAGTCGAGTTACCACTTAACCCTGTTGTGCCAGAACCGAACCGGTTTTGAAAACCTGATCAAGATGGCGTCGGCTGCTTCTTTGGAAGGCTTCTATTTCAAACCGAGAATTGACAAGGAGTTGCTGGAGGCACACTCCGAAGGCATTATCTGTCTGAGCGGTTGCGTTTCGAGTGAATTCAATCGGGCCATCCTCAAGCAGGGCGGTCGGGGGGCCGAGGATGATCTGGCCCAGGCGACGGAGGTGGCCCATTGGTTTCACAGCATCTTCGGTGATCGTTACTTTATCGAGATCATGAACAACGGCGTCGAGATTCAGCAGATCGCCCTGGAGGGCAGCGTCGAGATTGCCAACCGGATTGGTGTGCCGCTGGTAGCGACCAGTGATTGCCATTACGTCGACCGTGACGATGCGGACGCACAGGATGTGATGCTCTGCATCAACACCGGGAAATTCCGTACCGATCAACGGCGGATGCGGATGGACGGGAACGAGTATTTCCTGCGTAGCCAGGAGGAAATGTACGGCAAGTTCCCTGGTCTCGAGGACGCTGTGGCCAGGAGCCAGGAGATCGCCGACACCGTCGACATCCAGCTCGATTTGGGCAAGCGTCATTTTCCCGTTTTCGAGTTGCCGGGCGAACAGACCGCCGAGTCCGAACTGCGTGAATTGTGCCTGGTCGGTTTGCGAGACCGCTACGCGGGTGATGACGAGATGATGCCCGGGGGCGAACTTTCCGAGGTCGTGATGAACCGGCTGGAGCGGGAACTGGGCGTGATCAACAAGCTCGGCTTTGCCAACTACTTCCTGATCTGTTGGGATTTTGTGGAGCAGGCCCGGATTCGCGATATCCCCGCCACAGCACGGGGCAGCGGCGTGGGCGCCCTGGTTTGTTATGCGCTCTATCTCAGCCACGTTTGCCCGATCAAGTATGGGCTCTTGTTCGAACGTTTCCTGGACGAAAACCGGCTGGAGGCGCCCGATATCGATATTGATTTCTGCAAGCTGCGGCGAGGGGAAATCATTCGGTACGTCAAAGACAAGTATGGCGAGGACAGCGTGGCTCAGATTGGCACGTTTGGCACGCTCAAGGCCAGGGCTGCCATCAAGGACGTGGGGCGCGTACTCGGCATTCCACTCAGTCGTGTCAACCAGATTACCGGCATGGTTCCCGATGTGCTGAATATTTCGCTGGAAGAGGCGCTGGAAACGAGCGACGAATTGCAGGCAGCCTATCAGGGTGACCCGGAGATCCAGGAGTTGATCGATTTCGCGAGGAAGCTCGAAGGTCTGGCGCGGAATATTGGTACCCATGCGGCGGCCGTGGTGATCGGTGATAAACCGCTTACGGAATACGTTCCGCTCGGTCGGGTTTCCGGTAAGGAGGATGTCATTACCCAGTGGTCAATGGGCGATGTCGAGGATGCGGGCCTGTTGAAGATGGACTTTCTCGGATTGCGAAACCTGACCATCCTGAGTCACGCTGTCAAAATTATCAAAGACACTCGCGGCGAGCAGATTGATTTGCAGCGAATTCCGACACACGACCAGGAGACATTCAAGACATTGCAGCGGGGGGAAACCAAGGGCGTTTTCCAGTTGGAAAGTGGCGGGATCCGGGACCTGTTGCAGAAAATGAAACCGGACCATTTCCGCGATATTATTGCGACCAATGCCCTCTACCGACCTGGTCCGCTGGAAGGTGGCATGGTCCAGCAGTACATCGATGTCAAGCATGGACACAAGCAGGCGGAATACCCACACCCGGTCCTCGAAGGGATTCTGGCGGAAACCCACGGTGTGATGGTTTACCAGGAACAGGTCATGCAGATCCTGAACCAGTTGGGAAAAATACCGCTGGCCGCTGCGTATACCTGTATCAAGGCGATCAGCAAGAAGAAAGAGAAGCTGATTGCCGAAAACTACGAGCAGTTCATGGCGGGTGCGCAGGAACAGGGATTGGGTGGCAATGAGACGAGAGCCCTGTGGGAAATGATCCTGAAATTTGCCGGCTACGGTTTCAACAAGAGCCACTCCACGGCGTATGCGTTCGTAGCATTTCAAACAGCCTACCTGAAGACGCACTACCCGGTTGAATTCATGGCTGCCCTTTTGACGGGTGACATCCCGGATCGCAACTTTACTCGGAAGGATTCGCTGGTTGAGCATCTGGAAGATTGCGTACGGATGGGTATCGAAGTGGTACCCCCCGATGTGAATTTCTCCAACGTCGATTTTACGGTCGGCGACGGCAAGGTCTTCTTTGCCATGTCGGCAATCAAGGGGTGTGGTCGCGGGGCCGCCCGGGCGATTGCCGACGAGCGGCTGGAAAACGGGCCGTACCGGGATCTGTTTGATTTCTGTGAGCGCGTCGAACCGACCGCCTGTAGTCGGGCCTCTCTGGAATCGTTGATCAAGGCGGGTGCCATGGATGGTTTTGGTGCCAAACGGTCCCAGTTGCTGGCCGTGCTGGAGCGGGCTATGCAATCAGGTGCCTCGGCCCTGTCCGATCGCAAGAGCGGCCAGATGAACCTGTTCGGTGAAGGCGGTGATACCGATGAGGACTCGGCGATTGTGGATTTGCCGGAGATTCCGGAAATGGAAGAGCGGCAGTTGTTGGCGGCTGAAAAGGAAGTGCTTGGCTATTACCTGACCAGTCACCCGTTGGCGCAACACCGTGAATCGCTCAGTCGTTACTGCTCCCATTCGACCCAGCAGGTGGGCCAGGCGCGTGACCGGGATCGGGTCACGATGGGAGGGATGATTTCTTCGGTCAAGCACTCGCACGTCAAACGGGTCAGGGACGTGAATTCGCCTACCAAGTACGTGATGTTCGACCTGGAAGATGTGGATGGCGCCATTCGCTGTATCCAATGGCCTACTGAATTTGCCGAGCAGGGAGAGTTGGTCCAGCCGGATGCAATTGTCGTGGTTCAGGGTTCGATTGACCGACGGGGAGGGGGCGACGAAGCCAACCTGGTGGTTGACCGCGTGATACCCCTGGAGGAAATCGACCAGTGCCTGACGACCGGGATCAAGATCCGCATACGGGAATCGGTTCACCAGCCGAGTGATTTGAAAGCGATCTATGAGATCATTCGCGGTTACCCAGGTAAGGGTGTCTTGCAGTTGCAATTGACTCTCAGTGACGGTGTAGAAGTCAGCATGGCCGTCAACAAGCTGAAAGTTGATATCAATCAGCAGTTGTGCCAGCGCCTGGAGGAGCGATTGGGCAAAGGGGCGCTGGAGATGGTGGTTGACCGTAGCAGGCTGTCTTCCAAGGCACCGCCTCAAAAGCGATGGTCGTCGCGGAGCGGGTAATCCATTCGAACCGAACGTGCAGACAGAGAACGATGACCTGGTTGCAAGTATCGATGGCCAGTCGATTGGGGCTGGGGGATCTTTCAGAGTGTCGGGCCCCGGGACTCTGGCGGATGGTTTGGGAAAGGTAGTGCATGAACAAGTATGAAATCTGGCTGCGACGATTGGTTTGGCTCAACGGCGCGTTTCTGTTGATCGCGACGCTGGCCGTTTTCTTGCCGGTTCCCGTCATGTCGCGAATTCATGAACTGTTGGGGCTGGGGAGTTTTCCTGACTCGGCCATTACGGTTTACCTCGCCCGGAGCACTTCCTTGCTGTATGCGGTGCATGGTGCCCTGACCTTGTATGTGGCGATTCAGTGGGATCTGTTTTACCGGTTGGTTCCGTTTCTCGCCCTGCTCCACGTTCTGATCGGGGTTTGCCTGATCGGGATCGATTTGGCGGCCGGCATGCCGGGATACTGGACCTGGCTGGAGGGGGGGCCGATTGCCTGTTTCGGTTTGTTCCTGCTGTGGCTCTACCGGCGGGCCGGTTTGGGAGTGGCGTCGAGCAAAGCGAGGGAATAAATTGATCCCTTTCGGCTGGGGGATCGGCGGCGAGTCTTCTGGATTGTTTACCCGGGGTTGCCTGTCCCTGGAAAGGCCGTGATTTGGATAGCGAGTTCGACATTGAATATCCTGCTCACCAATGATGACGGTTGGGATGCCGTTGGACTGAAGATGCTGCAACAGCTGGCTGGGCCATTCGGTCGCCTGGTGGTGGTGGCTCCTCGCCATCAGCAATCGGGAATCAGTCATCAATTGACCCTGCACCGTCCGATGGAATGGGTCCAGCAGTCAGCGGACTGTTACTGGCTCGATGGAACGCCGGCTGATTGTGTAAGGATTGCCCTGACCCAGTTGTCGATCCCAATCGATTGGGTGTTGTCCGGCGTCAATGACGGGGGAAACCTGGGAGCGGACGTTTACGTTTCAGGGACGGTCGCCGCTGCCCGGGAGGCGCAACTGCACGGGGTCCGTTCGATCGCTCTCTCTCAGTACCGTGAACGTTACCGGGAGTCCTTTGATTGGCGCTTGACGGAGCCGATGCTCAAGCGAGTCCTGGACACCTACCTGGGGCCAGTTTCCAACTCGGAGCCGGATGCGATACCGGTGCTGCTGAACGTGAATTTTCCGGATCCCACGTCGGCCGGAGAACCGGCAGGCCTGGTCGAATGTGGGCTCGACCCGAACCCACTTCCCTCTGGCTACGAATTGACAGACGAAGGTTACGTTTACGGCAGCCGCTATCGGGATCGGGTTCGCATGGACGGCTGTGATGTGGATCTCTGTTTCCGGGGTGCGATCACCGTCTCTCGTCTTTGAACACCACCACGGTTTTGAGAACGCGCCGATTGATCACCGGCAGTTCCCGATGGTCGAGGATGAAGTCGCGGTCGAGAAACGGTCTGTTTCCTTCCCCAGTTGGCCGGTTTCCGCTTGATTCTGCCGGCCCGAATTGAGATGTGGAAGGCGGCCCGGTTGTAGGGATTGAACGTGGAAATCGGGCTTCGTCGGTCGGCCCGACCGTGGTAGCGCGTTTCGAGTTTCCAGAAAACCCCGACCTCGATCGGGAAATCGAACTAGGTTTTCATTGGCGATCCACTGTTTCTTACGGCTTCCCATGATCTGCGTTTAACGCTCGGCAATCCATGACCCAGATACTGTCAACTCGACGTATTCGCCCCAGTCGGGGTACTTTTCCCAGCGGGGGCCGTCGAAGGTGCGCTCCGTTTCCCGGCTTTTCGCGTGGGGCGGCTGCGGTCGAGTGCGCGTTCTGTGTTCCCCTGGTGATCCTGCTGATGTTTGGAACCCTCAGTGTCTGTTCAGACATGTACCTGAAGCAGACGTTGACGATTGCCGCTTTCGAAGGAGCGCGGACCGGGGTGCGCCGCCATGGCAACCGCCAGGGCGTCGAAGCGGCCGTGCAGAACATCCTGGATGCTCGGGGCGTTGTGGATGCAGAAATCACGATTGTTCCAGAGGACTTCACGACACTCAATGCGCTCGATGAAATCGAGGTGCAGGTCGCGGTGCCGGCCAAAGACAATACGTTTTACGCCTGGGGGTTGCTGGGATCGGGCCGTGAGATCGCGGCCAAGGTCGTTATGGCCCGTGAATTTGATGAGTGATAGGCGAGGATTGGTCATGAAATCTCGAAACCGAAAAACACGATCCTGTTTTCAGCGGCGGGGTGCCACGGCGGTCGAGTTTGCCCTGGTGGGGCCCGCCCTGTTTATCGTCATCCTCTGTTGCGCTGAATTTGCCCGGCTGAGCATGATGAGGAACCTGGCCAACAATGCCGCTTACGACACAGCCCGCTTTGTCATTGTCGAAGGTGCTGACAATGAAGATGCGATCATGATGGCCAATCAGGTGCTTGCCCGTCTGGGGACGAGGAACGCTACGATCACGATCAATGGTGGTGAGGAAATTGAGCCGCTGACCAGGACTGTCACGATCGAAATCGTGATACCTGTTGCGGAGAATTCGTTTTTCTTTGGCAGTATTTACGAGGGAAAAGAGATCCGTGCAGAAGTCACACTCAATACGGAACGCTACGCGGGATACTACAACTCGAACTAGACCGTGTGACCGAGAAAATAAAATTGACTCCATGAGGAAATGAAAATGAACCGGGTTTTATTAATCAGGAAAGGCGCGGTGGCGCCCCTGTTCGCCTGTCTCCTGCCGGTCCTGTTTCTGCTTTCCGGTTTTGCCATCAACGTGGCCTACATGCAACTCCGTAGCACCGAGTTGAAAGTGGCAACCGACGCTGCAGCGCATGCAGGTGGACGTGCCATGAGCATTCATCAAACCACCGATGCGGGTTACCTGCATGCGCAGCGGATTGCCGCCCTGAATCAGGTTGGAGGTCAGCCGTTGGATGTCCCGATGAACGAAGATCACATGAAGTTCGGAATATCGATTCGGGGCGAGAACGGGATGGGGAAGTACGAGTTCACGCAGGTCAGCAAGGAAGCCGTCGACAACGGTTCGGAGATTGCTACCAGCCTGGCGGTGATCGGTGTCGTCGAGATGCCCCTCGCCTTCCAGTCGATTCCCGGTGTCCGTGACTTTGTGGTCAGCCGTCGATCGATTGCCACCCAGCTGGACAGGGACATTGCTCTGGTATTGGACCGTTCCGGGTCAATGCAGTGGTACAAGGATACCGATGCGCTTTATCAGGCGATCTACGATCTCTATTTTCAAGGTCGAATCAGCTACTGGGAAATGCGGGATGTTTTTAACTACAACGCGTTTTCCTACAACACGGTTTACCAGTTGAGCGGTGATATGCACGAGTACGCCTATGATCGCAGGTACCATAGCAGTTCGGCCGCACGGCATAGTCGCTGGGCGTACCTGGAACTCGGTGTCGATGCTTTCCTGAATGTGCTGGATGATACGGATCAGGAAGAACACGTCTCGCTCACAACGTTTGCCACGGCGGCCAGCCTGCGGACCGATTTGGACAGCGACTACGACCCGGTCCGGGAGATTGTGGCCGACGAGTACCCGAGCGGTTGGACTGCGATCGGGCTCGGCATGGAAACCGGTTTGCCCGCCATTATCGATGGCCTGGGGGCGCGTCCCTTTGCCGCCAAAACGATCGTGATCCTGACCGATGGCGAAAACAACCAGAATCCGAATCCTGCAAGTGTGGCGGCCCAGATCATTGCTGAAAACAACGTCACCATCCACACCGTTACCTTTACCGCGGGAGCCGACCAGGCGGCAATGGCTGAGGTGGCGGCCATCGGCGGGGGGACTCACTACCACGCTGACGAAGGAGAGGAGTTGGTGGCTATTTTTGAAGAGATCGCCAACAACTTGCCAACCATCCTGACCGAGTAGCCGAGGTACTGTCGCGCTTGGCTGGCTGGTTCGATCTTTTTTTCACCCGGTTCGACGGCAGGTGCTTATTGAAAACTCGAGGCAAACCGCTACAAAAGGGGGACCCCTTAGCCTTCTTTTTCTGTGAGCGCGAATGTCCAATCCGAAACATCCTGGGCGATTGACGGTTGATCAGGTTCACTGGCGATGTGCCCCGGAGACCTTTGAATTTGAAACCACTCAGCAGGTGGACCCGGCGATTGAAGTGTTGGGACAGGAAACGGCACGTCAGGCAATCGAGTTTGGTGTTCAATGCCGGGCCCCGGGGCAGAATATTTATGTCCGTGGTGAGAGTGGGACGGGCCGGATGCGGATGGTGGCCCAGCGACTGGACCGCCTCGCGTTGACCACGGATCAGAAACAGGATTACTGCTACGTCCACAATTTCAGTCGGCCCCAACAACCGAGGCTGCTCCGTTTACCGGTGGGGACGGCCCGCCGTTTTCGGCGCCAGCTGGGGGAAGTCGCTGAGTTTATATCCGGGGGTTTGGCCCAGGCACTGAACAGCGAGCCGTTGAGATCAGAGCGAGTTGTCATGCAGCAGGCCGTCCAGTCGGAAGTGGATTCCCTCTCAGGGCCGCTGGAAGAGGCGTTGGCTGCCAGTGGCATGGCCCTGGTTTCCATGCAGAATGGACCGGTCCCCCAGACTTCCATTTTCCCGGTGGTCGAGGGTCAGCCGGTCCCTCCCCAGCAACTGCAGGCGTTGGTGGCCCAGGGGAAAGTCCCGGCTGAGCAGTTGGCCACGTTTGAAGAAGCTTTGCCCAAGTTCAATCAGCAGATGCTGGAAACACGGCAGGCGGTGGCGGAGAAGATCCGCGAGGGAGGGCAGGCGATCCGGCAATGGACCGAGATGGCGGCCACGGGCCTGTTGAATGAACTGATCGACCCAATCCGATCGGAATACCCGTACGCTGCAGTCAACACCTTGCTTGACGAGATCATTGCCGATGCGATCGAGTTTCGTTTGCAGCCCCAGGATTCGGGGGAAGACCTGGACCTGTCCGAATTGTACGGTGTCAACATCGTGTTGACCCAGGACGATCGCGATCATCGTCCGGTCGTCGTGGAACGTTCCCCCAGCTTATTGAACCTGCTCGGCACAGTGGAGCCGAAATGGGGGCCAGGGGGGGCTGCTGTTTCCGATTACCGCGGGATCAGTGGGGGGGCGCTGCTCAGGGCGGACCAGGGGTACCTGGTTCTCGAGGTCGCTGATCTGCTCAACGAACCGGGCGCCTGGCGGGCGCTGATGAAGACCCTTCGCAATGGGCAGCTCGAGATCGTGCCGCCGGAAATGGGCTGGATGAAACCACACGTGGTGGTACAGCCCGAACCGATTCCGATCCAGATCAGGGTCATCCTGATCGGCGATCCGGCAACTTACTTCGCCTTGGACCAGGCCGATCCGGATTTCCGGGAATTGTTCAAAGTCCTGGCAGATTTTGACAGTGAACTGGTGCGCGATCGCACATCGGCTAACCAGTATGCTTCGGTTGTTGCCTATTTGAGCCTGCACGAGGGCCTGCCCCATTTCCACAGGACGGCGATTGCGGCGTTGGTCGAACACGGGGCGCGGGTCGCTGCCCGGAAAGGAAAGCTGACCGCCAAGTTTGGCAGGATTGCGGATATTGCCCGCGAGGCGGCTTACCTGGCCGGCGATCAAACTGTGCAGCGGAACCAGGTGATCGAGGCGATTTCCCGCACCAAGCAGAGGGCCAGCATGCCCTCCCGCAAGTTCCAGGAGATGGTCGAGTCGGAGACGATCATGGTCCAGACGGCTGGGCAGCAGGTTGGCCAGGTCAACGGGTTGGCCGTGATGCGATCTGGTCCCTTGACTTACGGGTTCCCGGCCAGGATTACTGCCTCGATCGGGCCGGGGCGGGCCGGCTTGATCAACATCGAGGGCCGGGCGCAGATGTCCGGTTCCATTCATACCAAGGGATTTCACATCCTGGGTGGCCTGCTCCGGCGGTTATTGCCGATCGAGCATCCACTGGCTTTCAGCGCCAGTCTGGCGTTTGAACAGAGTTACGGCGGGATTGATGGTGACTCGGCCTCCGGTGCCGAGATTGTCTGCCTGTTGAGCGCATTGACCGGGTTACCGATTTGGCAAAGCATGGCGATGACGGGTGCGATCGACCAACAGGGGCACCTGGAGGCGATTGGTGGCGTCAATGAAAAAATCGAAGGGTTTTTTGACGCCTGCAATTATTTTGGCCTGAACGGTGAGCAGGGTGTGGTCATCCCGAAATCCAATGCGGGAGATCTGCAACTGCGGGAAGATGTGACCGACTCGATTGCAAGTGGTCAGTTCCATGTCTACGCGGTTGACAACATTTACGACGCATTGGAACTGATGACGGGTGTCGCAGCAGGTACCCTGCAGGACGATGCTTATCCCGAAGGTACCCTTTTGCATCAGGCGATGAACCGCGCCACCGAGTACTGGTTGCAAACCTTGGCCAGTCCGGACCAGTTGACCTCGGTCGAGCGGGAGCAGTCGTTGGAGTCGGACGCCGACTCACCCGGGAATCTGCCCGGCAGTTGACATCGATAACCGGGGATGATCGAAATCAAAGCGGTGACCGGTTCGTTCGGTACGATCTGGTGAGAATCGGAAGACAGAAACGAGCCAGCATGATGCGATTGATCAACAACCTGTTGCACGACATTCCCGAAGAGGTTCCCGATGAACTTTTCCAGCCATTGTTGGAAGGAGGCTCGTTTCGACTGGAAAGGATCATTTCGGACGGTCATCAATCGCCGGCCGATTTCTGGTACGACCAACCATGGGATGAGTGGGTCGTCTTGCTGGCAGGGTCAGCCACGCTCGTGATGGCCAATGATGCTCGGGAAATTGAGCTGAAGCCATTTGACTACGTCTTGATACCGGCCCGTTGCCGTCACCGTGTCCGTCAAACATCGCGTGGCGAAAAGACTGTTTGGCTGGCTTTGCACGCGGACAAGACCGAGGATTGAACAACGCTTGGTGGTGCGAGTTTGTCGAGTCGGTGCGATCCTGGAGGAACCAGGTCGATGCCCTGTTTCGGGGCCTTTCGGAAAACCGTTCGTTGTGACCATTGATTCCGGCTGATGAATGAAGGAAACTACAGGTTCGAATGGCATTCCTGTTGACCCCTTGTTGCAATGCAAAGGAACACCCATGACCTGTTCACTCTGCCGGAAGACATTTGTCACACGTTCCTGGATTACGCTGTTGGCTCTCGGCTTGGGATGGCTCATGTTTCTGCCAACCGCCTTGGCCCACGACCCGATTGCGGTCGCTTTTCAGAACGCCAAGATTGTGGCCCAGCCGGGGCAGGTCATCGAAAACGGGACGGTCGTCGTTCGTAACGGACTGATTGAAGCGGTCGGCGCCGACTTGGAGATTCCGTTTGATGCCAAAGTGATTGATTGCCAGGGAATGGTGATCTACGCCGGCTTCATCGATGCCGGGACGACCCGGGGTCTACCCGATGCTGAAGAGGACGGTCGTGAAACGGGTTCGGGTCCCGATCGCCGTGATATTGACCTGGCGACGCAAATCGCAGCTTCCACACAGGAAGTCAACCGAAAGGGGATCTACCCCGATTACTCCTCCTCGCGGTTCATCGAGATCCCCGACGACGAGGCGAAGGCCTGGCGAAAAGCCGGCTTTACGACCGTGCACGTGATGCCCTCCGGGGAGTTGATGAACGGTACGACGACCGTGGTGGCCCTGGATGACCCGAATGTCACGGCGGTTCGCGATGCGATCCTGCAGAGCGACTTCGCGCTGGCCGGGGGCTGGCGGGCCAGCGGCGATGGTTATCCGCGCAGCTTGATGGGGTCGGTCGCCCACTTGCGGCAGACGTTGCTCGATGCGCAGCATTACCAGACGAGCTGGGCTGTCTACCAGAGAGTGAAGAAAGGAATCCCGCGTCCCCCACGTGATCCGGCCATGGATTCGATCGGGCAACTTCTCTCCGGCAGCCGGCCGATCATTTTACCGGCTTCCAAGATCGACGAAATCTACCGAGCCAATAACCTGGCCAATGAATTTGATTTGGCGCTGGTCCTGGACGGAGTGCAACACGGTTATGAGCTGACCGATGAATTGAAGGCAATGGATCGACCCGTCATTCTGCGGCTCGATTTCCCCAAAGCACCCGAGCTTGGCAAGCCTGCCCCCCGTCGCCGATCGAGTTTCGGTTTTGGACGGCGAGGTCAGGATGATGAAGAAGAGGTTGACACGCGGGTGCCGGTTTCCCGGGGCATCCTGGAAGACCGGACTGCCAAGTGGGAACAACAGGTTGGCAATGCTGCCATGTTGGCCGATGCGGGCGTCGGCTTTGTTTTTTCCACCGCAGGGAACAAGGATCCGGAAGAATTTGTGGAGAACCTTCGCTTGGCCATGGAACAGGGGCTGTCGCCCGATGAAGCGTTGGCGGCCTTGACCGTTCGCCCCGCCTCGCTGTTCGGTCTGTCGGATCAGCTCGGCACGATCGAAGCGGGAAAAATTGCCAACCTGGTCGTCATGTCGGATGATCTTTCCGCCGAAGATTCGGAGGTGAAATATACCGTCGTCAATGGCAACCTGTTTGAAAACAGGAAGCCGGAGGAGGGCGAAGCAGGGCGAGGTGGTCGGCGTGGTCGCCGCGGAGAAGCGGGTGGAAGGCGTCCTGCCGGCAAATCGGAGGGCAAATCGGAGGGCAAATCGGAGGGCAAGCCAGGTTCGGCCGAGGAGGATGAGAAAGAGCAGCCTTCGACCGACCCGGAATCCGCTCAGGCGGATGAAGCGAACGATCCGGATGCCGATCCGGATTCCGAACCGGATGGCGAAGAAGCGGAGGAAGATGAGATCGTGCTGATGGACTGGCCGATCGAAACGGATGCCATGCGGGTTCCTAAAACTCGCACCGGTGGCAACCTGTTTATCCACAAGGCGAACGTGATCACGGCCGTCAACGGCACACTCCCCGGCACTTCGATCCTCGTACAGGACGGGAAGATTGTGGCGATCGGTCCCGACTTGGTGCCGCCCGCAGGAGTCACCGTGGTGGATGGCCAGGGAGCCTGGGTAATGCCCGGGATCATTGACTGTCATTCCCATATGGTTGCCGGCGGGAACGAGGGAACTTTATCGGTCACCCCCGAAGTCCGCTGCGAAGACAACATGGTCAGTGACGATCTCAGTGTCTTTCGAGCGGCGGCCGGCGGTGTGACTTCGGCCAATGTGCTGCACGGCAGCGCCAACACGATTGGCGGTCAGCGAATCGTCATCCAGATGAAATACAAGGCGAACCCCAAAGAGATGTTGTTCCCCGATTTCCCGGAGGGAATCAAGTTTGCCCTGGGTGAAAATGTGATCCGGAATGAATCCCGTTTTCCCAATACGCGAATGGGTGTCGAGTCTGTTTTACGAACTGCCTTTGAAGCGGCGCGGCAGTACAGGTCAGACTGGAAGCGTTTTAACGAGCTGTCACCCGAGCAACAGGCCAACACGATTCCACCCCGCCGTGACCTGCGGTTGGAGACTCTGCAAAAAGTTCTGGACAACGAGATTCTGGTGCACTGTCACTGTTACAACTCCGGTGAGATCCTGATGCTGCTCAAGACCTTCTCCAAGTTCGGCATTGAGCATTTGACTCTGGAACATGGGCTGGAGGCGTACAAGATTGCCCCGGAAATCGCCAGGTTTGGCAAAAACGGAGCGAGCCTCTCGACGTTTGCCGATTTTTGGGGATACAAGGTCGAAGCGTACGATGCGGTTCCCTACAACGTCGCCTTGATTGAAGCGGCGGGCGGCACCCCGATCCTCAACTCTGACAGTGGTGAACGGGTTCGCCGGTTGAACCACGATGCAGCCAAGATGGTTCGCTGGGGAGGGATGAATTACCAGGATGCGATTCAGACCATTACCCTCAACCCGGCCGTCGCCCTGAAGCTGGATGACGTGGTCGGTTCGATTGAAGTTGGCAAGCGGGCCGACCTGGCCCTGTTCAATGGTCACCCCCTCAACACGTACTCGCGGGCCTTCATGACGCTTGTCGATGGCGAGATCGTCTTTGAACGGGAGGGTGAGCGCGGAGGTCCGTACCCGTTGGAAGAAAAGTCGGGTGTGGCTGCCAGCTTGCCGGATGCCAATGCGGATGGCGTTTACGCCATTACCAACGCTGCCATTTTTCCAGGATCGGCACCCCCGATTCAGAAAGGCACACTGTTGATCCGGGACGGGAAGATCGCCGCCGTGGGTGATGGTGGACTCGCTGTTCCCGCGGGGGCCACGGTCGTGGATGGTTCCAACCTCAATGTCTATCCCGGATTCATCGATGGTGGGTCGACGGTTGCCAATAGCGATCTGGGGCTCAGTGATGCGGGCGAACAGGGCCAGATCAAACCGGATCTGCAGGTGGCCGCAGCGCTCAAGCCGGATTCGCCCCTGATTGGGCTGACGCGATTTACCGGGGCGACCTGTTCGGTCACCATGCCGACCGGTGGCCTGATTTCAGGCCAGAGCGCCGTCGTGCAATATGATGGTTGGAATTTTGATGACCTCGTCTTTGTCCCCCAATTGGCATTGGAAATGTCACTGCCCAGCAAGGAGATGGGGGAAGAGCGGGGTTCCCGTCGGCGATTTGGACCTCCGCGGGAATCGGAAGATGATGATGCGGACAAGCCGAAACCGGAATTATCACCGTACGACACGGTGATGAAGCTGTTTGAGGATACGCGCGAGTATGACCGGATCAAAACGGAGGCAGCCCGGCGAAAAGTCCGTGGACCCGATTTCGACAACAAGTTGGAGGCCCTCATACCGTTTGCACGTAAGGAGAAACCGGTGGTGATCCGCGTCCGCTCGGCCATCGACATCCTGGATGCGATCGAGTTTGCCCAGGAGCTGGACATCAAGGCGGTCCTGCGAGATTCGGGTACCGAGTCGTGGAAGGTGGCCGAACAATTGGCTGAGGCGAACATCCCGATCCTGATCGGGCCGATCACCAAGAGTGTTTCCAGTGAATACGATCCGTATGACACGGTCTACCGATTGCCGGCCAGGTTGCACGAAGCGGGCGTCCTGTTCGGTTTTTACAGCGACAGCAATACGATGGCCCGGGACCTGCCTCTCTCGGCCGGGTTGGCGGTTGGTTACGGTTTGCCTGAGGACGAAGCCCTGGCTGCGCTGACGAGCAACACGGCCAAGATCTATGGCATCGACCAGCAGGTCGGGACACTCGAGGCGGGTAAGCGGGCCGACATTATTGTCACCGATCGCAGCCCCCTGCAGGCGACTTCCAATGTGATCCATATGTTCATCGGTGGTAAACCGGTGGATATCGATGACAATGACCATACTGATTTGTACAACAAGTATATGAAGCGACTGCAAGGTCAGCCTGGCAAGCGGGGTCCCGGTTCCTAGGCGCAAGCGGCTGTGCCGGGGACGCGTCGTTCCCGGGATCGGCATGCAGGTGGAACCTGGCTTGGCGGTTCAACGCAGGTTTGGTTCGCCGGATCGATGACCTGTACCGGACAGAGTTGAAAGGAAAAGAATGAGACATTCGATTGACACCACGCTCTTGACGTTTGGACTGATCCTGCTGTTGTGGGTTCCTGTGCAGCCCGCCCAGGCTCAAAACGGAAAGGCGAAGCTGAAGATATTCATCCTGGCTGGCCAATCCAACATGGAGGGCAAGGGGAGTGTTGAGACGATGGACTTTCAACTTCAGGATCCGGCCAAGAAGTCACGCTTTGCCCACTTGAAACAAGGGGACAATTGGGTCCAGCGGGATGATGTCTGGATTGACTACCTGGGCAACAACGGGCAGCGCCATGGCAAGCTGACTGTTGGTTACGGGGTTAGCAAAGAGGGTGATCAGCGACTGTTTGGTCCGGAGCTTGGTTTTGGCTGGACCGTGGGTGACGCGCTCGAGGAAGAAGTCCTGATTATCAAGACGGCTTGGGGTGGTAAGTCGCTGGATCGGGACTTCCGTCCGCCCAGTCGTGGTTTCCCTGATTCCCTGAACGAGGTCGTCGAACAGCGACAAAAACGCGACCCCGAACTGACGGTCGAAAAATACAAGGAAGGTTACGGGCATTTCTATCGGCAGATGATGGGTGAAGTGCACAAGGTTTTGGCCGATTTGAAAACGTATGTGCCCGACTACCATGACCAAGGTTATGAAATTGCCGGGTTTGTCTGGTTCCAGGGTTGGAATGATCAGTACGCACCGACGTCGGTGGAAGATTACGAAGAGAACATGGCCGGCTTTATCAACGATGTGCGCAAAACATTGGGAACTCCTGAATTGCCCTTTGTGATTGGCGCCATGGGGCATAATGGGGATGAGCAAAAGGGAAAAATCAGGCAGATTGCCGACGGCCAGGCGGCTGTGGCTGAGCGGCCTGAGTTCAAAGGGAACGTGGTAACGCTCAGAACGTCCAAGTATTGGGACATGGAGGCCCAGGCTGCTTTTGACAAGTACTGGGCCAATAAGGAAACGCGGGATGTCGAAAAGTGGAAAACCTTCGGCAATGATCGCCCGTACCATTACCTGGGCTCGCCCGTGTTCTTTTACAACACCGGGGTCGCCTTTGGCGATGCGATGTTGAAATTGATGAACGACTGATCTGGCTATCCTTTCGAGTTGAACGAATGAATATTTATCGCCGACTCCCGTCGGTTACCTGCCTGTTTGCTTGCTGCCTGGCGCTCCCCTGGCCTGCGGCTCTGGCCCAACAGGAGACCTTTACCCGGCAGCAAAAACTGCGCGGATCGATCACGCCCGAACGGGAATGGTGGGACCTGCAGCACTACACACTATCGGTTGAGGTTTTTCCCGAGACAAAATCGCTTCAAGGTGCGGTCGAGATCGATTTCGAGGTGATCCAGCCGTCCGGCCGCATGCAGATCGATCTGCAGGAACCGTTGGAAATTACCCGAGTCACTCATTTGTCGGAGGTGACCAAGGGGAACGGTGGCCCGGAACTAGGTTTTGAGCGAGAGGGGAACGTCTACTGGGTCGACTTTCCCAAGGGTGTGCCGGTGGGTGCCCAGCAGAGCATCCGCATCGATTACCAGGGCGTCCCGGTGGAGAGCAAGAACCCACCCTGGAGTGGCGGCCTGACCTGGCAGGAAGATGAAAAAGGGCATCCGTTCATTGCCACGTCCTGCCAGGGGATTGGTGCCAGTATCTGGTGGCCCTGCAAGGATCACGGCTATGACGAGCCCGATCGTGGGATGGATATCCAGATCACGGTGCCCGAAGACCTGACGGCCGTTGCCAACGGCCGATTGAAAACAACAACCAGGGATGAACAGCAGCAGACACGGACGTTCCACTGGCAGGTGGTCAACCCGATCAACAACTACGGTGTCAATATGAACATCGGCAACTACGTCCATTTCTCGGATAAGTACCGGGGCGAGCATGGCGATTTGGATGTCGACTACTGGGTGCTGGCGCATCAACGGGACGAGGCCCAGCGGCAATTCAAGGAGGCGCCGCGAACGCTCGAGGCATTCGAACACTGGTTTGGCAAGTACCCGTTCTATGAGGACAGTTACAAATTGGTCGTCGTACCGTACCTGGGAATGGAGCACCAGAGCTCGGTGACTTACGGCAACGGTTTCCAGAACGGCTACCGGGGGACCGATCTGAGTGGGACGGGTGTCGGGATGAAATTCGACTTTATCATCGTCCACGAATCGGGTCATGAGTGGTTTGGTAACAATATCTCGATGCGGGATGCGGCCGACATGTGGATTCACGAGAGTTTTACCAACTACTCCGAGAACCTGTTTGTCGAATATCACTTTTCCCAGCAGGAAGCGGAGGACTACGTGATTGGTTGCCGCAAGCGGATTCGGAATGATGCTCCCATCATCGGTACATACGACGTCAACCAGTCCGGATCGGGGGATATGTATTACAAGGGTGGTAACCTGTTGCACACGTTGCGCCATGTGATCGGGGACGATGAAAAATGGCTCGAAATTCTTCGTGGGCTCAACCGACAATTCTGGCACCAGACGGTGGATACGGGTCAGGTCGAGGATTACATCAGCCAGCAGTCGGGGATCGATTGTGAAAAGTTCTTTGACCAGTACCTGAGGTCGGTCAAGATCCCCAAGCTCGTGTACCGGGTGGAGGATGAGCAGGTCTCGTATCGATTTGAGAACGTGGTGGATGGCTTTGCCGTGCCGGTACTTGTCAGGGTCAACGGTCAAGAAGTCCGCATCACACCGAACCAGGAAACCCAGGTACTCCAGTGGAATGAGCCGGTCGAGACATTGGTGCTGGACCGGAATTTCTACATGGACTGCGAAGGCGAATAACAAGGCAAGAGATCCCTGATGGCAGCATTCCTGATCCTGGAACCCCGGTCCGTTTTTCTCCACGTCCCCAAGACGGGTGGCGCCTCGATCCGACACGGATTCTTCAAGAACCAGTACGAGGGGCCCTGCCAAGGTTCGATCCCGGAGGAGTGGTCCGACCTGTTCAAGTTTGGGTTTGTCCGCAACCCGTTTGATCGTTTGATTTCAGCTTGGCAGATGTTTGCCCAGGGTATGGAGAACACAGTCTGGGAGCACCCGGGCCAGGAGTGCCAGGATATCAGCCTGGGACAATTCCTGGATATCGTGATGGATGAAAGCATTCCGTACGACGGGGTTCGTTCGACGGTCCCCAGGAAGATCAGGCATCATGCTCTGCCGCAGACCCATCCGTTTTATTGCATTGACCAGGCTGATTTTCTAGGACGGTTTGAGCGTTTGGAGGATGACTTCCAGGAAATCCTGGACCGGCTCGGTATACCGCGGCAACCGCTTAATCATATGAACAAGACAAACCGTGGCAAACAGACGATGGATTACTTCGATCCCGAAACCTGGCAGCGGGCTGTCGAATTTTATGCCGAGGATTTTGACCGGCTCGGCTACGAGATAACGGAGTTGTAGTTCCCGGTATGCGGTTGGTTTGGGGCGTTGCGGCAGTTAGTCTGGGTGCCGATGGGTCGCTTTTCAGCCGGTTCCAGATTTTTTCAGCGATTTCGATTAACATGTTACTGCTTCGGCTGCCCGGTCGTATTACCTGGCTCGCCGCCGAGAGTAGTCGATACGATTACCTTTTTTGGAAAAGGTCAGAGACGGATGATTGGGTCATTATCTAGAACGGGGTTCCTGGTGTTGCTGCTGTTCAACTTGACTGCATGCAAACAGGAAACGCCAATCGCGGCACCGGTCGTGCCCTCGGTCACGGTCCAGAAACCGGTCGTCAAGACGATCCCTCTGTTTCATGAGGAGAATGGTGAAACCGAGGCCGTGGACCAGGCGGTCGTTCGCGCCCGCGTTTCGGGGATCCTGCGCGAGATGAAATACGTGGCAGATGATACCGTTGAAAAAGACCAGGTCCTGTTTGTGATCGAGAAGGATGAGTACCAGGCGCTGGAAAACTCGCAGCGGGCCGGTTTGCAATCGGCCCAGGCAGCCCAGCAGGTGGCCGAAGCGGCCCTGCTGGTGGCTCAGGCCAAGATCGATTCGGCGACGGCCCAGAGTGCCGCGGCGCAGGCCGAGTACCAGCGCATGCGCAGCCTGGCTGAGAGCAATGCCGTTTCCAAGTCGGAGATCGATTCGGCTGAGGCCCAGAATAAGTCGGCCGCGGCCGCGGTGGAAAGTGCCAAGGCCGGTCTGGCTGCCAGCCAGGCCGAGGTGGCCAGTGCCAAGGCAATGGTTTCCAAATCGGAGGCCGAGCTGGAGCGGGCTACCTTGAACCTGAACTGGTGTGATGTGCGAGCTCCGATTGCCGGTCGGGTCACTCGCAACGTGGCAAAAATCGGTAACCTGATCAACGTCGGTGACGAGTTGACCAGCATCATCAAGGAGAACCCGATCTGGGCCAACTTCAATATCAGTGAGCGTTTCCTGCTGGACTTTCAACGAGAAAACAAGGAGAAGCAGAAACCGGAAAGAGAGTTGAGTTCGATCAAGGTCACGATGCAACGCAACGGGGACGAGGGGTTTCCTTTCGAGGGTGTGCTTGATTATTACGATCCACAAGTTGATTACGAAACGGGTACGGTCAAATTTCGGGCCGTGTTCCAGAATGACCAGCAGGACCAGAAGTTGCTCCCCGGCCAGTTTGTGCGGGTGCGGATTCAAATGGGGAATCTGGAAAACGCATTGTTGGTCCCCGAGAAGTGCATCATTCGCGAGGCTTCGGGAGACTTTGTTTTTCTGTTGGGAGACGACAGTAAAGTAGAGCGCCGGCAGGTCGTGTTGGGGATCAAGGATGGCGAGAATATTGTTGTCCAGTCGGGGTTGAAACCGGAAGACCAGGTCGTTGTGGATGGAATCCAGCGTCTCTTTTCCGGACAGGAAGTTTCTGTCAAGTGAGCATCACCGCTGAAGGTTCGATGAGTCGAGATTTGCGAGTTACACGTTTTTTGGGTCTTTGACAGATGTCGCGTTTTTTTATCAATCGGCCGATCTTTGCCTCGGTGATTTCGATCATCATCACCATGGTGGGCGTCGTATCGTTCTTTAGCCTGCCGGTGGCCAAGTTTCCCGAGATTGCCCCACCTACGATCCAGGTGAGTGCCGTCTACCCGGGTGCCAATGCCAAGGTGATTGCCGAGACGGTTGCCACCGCCATTGAGCAGGAGGTCAATGGTGTCGAGAACATGTTGTACATGTCATCGACGAGTGCCAACGATGGTTCCTACTCGTTACAGATCACGTTCGAGCTTGGCACGGATATGGATATGGCGACCGTGCTCGTTCAGAACCGGGTGGCGATCGCCACCCCCAAGTTGCCGGAGGAAGTTCGACAGCAGGGGATTGTCACGGAAAAGAAGTCGACCCAGATTCTGCAGATGATCACGTTGACTTCCGGGGGTGACAGTCTGAGTGATCTTTTTCTCAGCAATTACGCCTTGGACATCAAGGATGAATTGAGCCGAATTGAGGGAGTGGGTTCGGTCGGTATCTTCGGCGCCGGCGACTACAGCATGCGAATTTGGCTGGATCCCCAGAAGCTGAAGGCCCGCGGCCTGACCACCCAGGACGTGGTGGAGGCGATCCGCGAACAGAATGTGCAGGTGGCGGCGGGCCAGATCGGTGCCTCCCCGGCGCCGAGTGGGACGGCCCTGCAGCAGACGATCAACGCGATGGGGCGGCTGGAAACACCGGAGGAGTTCGGCAACATCATTGTGCGGACCGGCAGCCAGGGGCAAATCGTGTATGTCAAAGACCTGGTCGCCGATCCGAGCGTGTATGACGGGGTCGAGCACCTGGGAGTGGAGCAAGGCGCCAAGGACTACAACATGTCCTCCCAGTTCAATGGAAAACCGTGTGCCACGATCGCGATTTACCAATTACCGGGCGCCAATGCGTTGTCGGTGGCTGAATTGGTCCAGACGAAAATGGAGGAACTGAAGACGAGTCGGGGTGATTGGCCGGAGAGCTTGCAGTACGACATTGCGTTTGACACGACCCGGTTTGTGAAAGCCTCGATCGAGGAAGTCTACATGACCATTATCGTCGCCATGATTCTTGTGATCCTGGTGATTTTTATCTTCCTGCAGGATTGGCGGGCGACGATCGTGCCCGTGGTGGCGATTCCCGTTTCTCTGGTGGGAACGTTTGCCATCATGGCCGGGATGGGCTTCTCCCTGAACATGCTGTCCCTGTTTGGCATTGTCCTGGCCATCGGTGTGGTCGTTGATGATGCCATCGTGGTGGTCGAGAACGCATCGCGTCATATTGCCGACGGTCTGAAACCGAAGGAAGCGACCATCAAGGCGATGAACGAGATGACGGGGCCCATCATTGCAACGACCCTCGTTTTGCTGGCCGTGTTTGTGCCAACCGCATTTATCGCCGGGATTACGGGCCAGTTGTTTCGGCAGTTTGCCTTGACGATTTCGGCGGCCGTGTTCATCAGCACAATCAACGCGCTCACCTTGAGTCCCGCCCTGTGTGGCATTGTTTTGCGGGCGCCCAAGGAGAGTACCTTCATCTTCTTCCGCTGGTTCAACCGGATGTTCGATTGGGCAACCGGCCTTTACATGGGCATCGTGCGTTCCATGATTCGGGTGATTGTCGTGGCGCTGGCCGTATTTGTTGGCCTGATTTTCCTGACCGGCTGGCAGTTCCAGAAATTGCCGACCGGTTTTATCCCACAGGAAGATCAGGGCTATGTGTTCGTGAACGTGCAGTTGCCGGTGGCCGCATCGAAACAGCGCACCGATGCCGTAATGGACCGGGTCACCCAGATGTGCCAACAGACGCCCGGCGTAGTCGATACGATATCCGTTTCCGGGTTTTCTCTGCTCAGCGGCAGTTCCGGTTCGAATATTGGATTTGTGGCGGTCATGTTTGAACCGTGGGGTGAACGGAATACCAAGGAATTGAGGATTCGTGGCATCCTGCAACACCTGGTCGGCCAGTTCAATGATGTCCAGGATGCGATCGTGTTCCCCTTTGTGCCCCCACCCATTGATGGGTTGGGAGCCGCCGGTGGATTCCAGATGCAGGTAGAAGACGTCGGCAATGCAGGCTACGAGGCGTTGCAGAACGCGGCCCAGTCACTGGTTGAGCAGGGAGAAGCCCAACCGGGCCTGACCCGCTTGAATACCACGTTCCGGGCCAATGAACCCCAGTTATTCGTCGACATTGACCGGACCCAGGTCAAGGCGAAAGATGTTCCGCTCAGTTCGGTGTTTGCCACTTTGCAGGCTTACCTGGGCTCGACGTACGTCAATGACTTCAATCATAACGGCCGGACCTACCAGGTCCGGATTCAGGCGGCCGGCCAGTTTCGTGCCAAGGAAGATGATATTCTGAACCTGGATGTCCGCAGTCGCAGCGGGGCGATCGTGCCGCTCAGTTCGCTACTTAGTATCGAGAAGACGTTTGGGCCGGCCGTGATCCAGAGGTACCAGATGTACCCCAGCGCGGCCGTCAATGGATCGGCCGCTCCAGGAACCAGTTCGGGACAGGCCCTGGAAATCATGGACAAGCTGGCCAAGGAAACCTTGCCCAGGACTTTCCAGACGGCATGGACCGGGATGTCCTACCAGGAACAGCAGGCCGGCGGTCAGGCGATTGTCTTTTTATTGGCCATCGTGGCCGTCTTCCTCGTACTGGCAGCGCAGTACGAAAGCTGGACCATGCCGGCGGCCGTGATTGCGGTGGTACCGCTGGCCGTCTCGGGGGTGGTCGTCATGTTGTTGCTGCGGGGTGGGGACAACAACACCTACACGCAGATTGGGGTGGTCCTGTTGATCGCCCTGGCCAGCAAGAACGCCATCCTGATTGTTGAATTTGCCAGCGAATTGCGGCGGGGTGGCCTGTCGATCCGGGAGGCTGCCGGCAAGGCGGCCGAAATGCGCTTCCGGGCGATCTTGATGACGGCCTTCTCGGCGATTCTCGGCTTCCTGCCGCTGCTGGTTTCAGCTGGGGCTGGAGCCGCCAGTCGACAGGCGGTCGGCAATGCGGTGGTTGGCGGGATGATTGCCGCCACACTCTCCTCGGTCTTTTTTGTCCCGGTGTTCTTTGTCGTGTTTCGGCGACTCAGTGAACTGGGGCAACAGGACGAATCCGAAGCGGAACCGACGGCCGGCGAGGAACCGGATGAGCTGGCGAAACCAGGCCCGGTCGAGCCATCGCTGCAAGCTGCCGGGAACGAGGAAGAGGAAGAGTAATCGCCAGCCGGCTTGTCTGGGGATCGGTTACTCCCGCTCTCCAGACGATAGATGCGCTTCGTAGAGTGGCATCGATTCCCGGCCCATTTTCTCGAAGATCGAAACGGTCTCGGCAAAGTTCAACTCGAGGGGTTGAATTCGATCGACTTCCACCATCAGCAGGCGACCGGACCAGGGATCGGGTGAGCCTGGCAGGAACAAGGTCACAAAGCCGCGCTCCGAGCGGTCGACTTCGAACGCGACCTGGAATGAATCGATCAATCGGACCATGACCGGTTTCATAGTCGGATGGTCCTGGTCCCCGCCCAACGTACCGGCGATCTGATCCTTGAGAACGGCGTAGCGGGGAAACAGCATTGTCAGGTTTTTTTCGAACGTGGCCGAGATACGCTTGCCGAAGGAGCGGCGGGCAATGATACCGGCCGCGAAACAGAGCAACAGCAGGACCAGGACCGAGGCGCAGAGCAACAGCGAGATCCCGGTCGGTGTCTGGATCGGTACCGGGATCAGATCACTCAGGAAATCGGCGATGGTCCAGACGATCGGGACCAATTGACCAATCAACGCCCCCAGGACAATCAGGGGCAGCAGGAATAGCACCCCCCCAATCCCGGTCGTCTTCAAGAAACGGAATTTGGTCTTTGGACGTAGCATGCCTTCCCCCGTGGAGCCTGGACGATCAAAGGTGGGCCGAGTTTGGAATATTGCGGCCACCCATTGGAGCTGTATTTTACCCGGGATACGGCTGGTTGCCACGAGTCAGACGTGGCAGGTTCGGTCCCCCGCCAATCTGCGGTTATAATGAGGTTCCAAGGCGAAGCGGCAAGCTCCCGTTTGACGGGGAGCCGAGGTGGCCGTTGCCAGACAGACAGGACCTGGGAAGCTTGATGGACAGGAAACGAAAATTGCGAATCACTGGATGGATGATCGGTTTGTTCTTTTTGGTGAACATTGGCCTGTTCATTCAGGCTCGGCCAGCGGTCGCCCAGCGACCGGCCGAGGTCCCCTGCAACGTGCTATTGATTCTGGTCGACGACTTGAAACCGGCCCTCGGATGCTACGGGGATCCAGTGGCCCAGACGCCCCATATCGACCGCCTGGCCGGCCGTGGCCTGAGGTTCGACCTGGCGTATTGCAACCAGGCTGTCTGCGCCCCTTCGCGTTTCACGCTGATGTTGGGATCGCATTCGACATCGACAGGGCTGTACGGTCTGGGCAACCACTTGCGGAAAACGCTGCCCAATGCCAAGACGATTCCCCAGCACTTTGCCGAACATGGCTATCGAACCGAATCGCTGGGCAAGGTGTTCCATGTGGGTCATGGCAATTTCGGTGATCCCCAGTCGTTCCGTGTCCCCCATTTTGGTGACAAGGTGATCGAATATCTCGAGCCCGAGAGCACCGAGGGGGGGCAGCTGACTCGGGAAGAGGCTTATTTTACGAATCAGAAGTTGGATCAAATTCGTTCGTTGCCTCGCGGTGCTGCATTTGAGTCACCACGGGCGGAAGATGACCAGTACGCCGATGGTCGGGTGGCTGCCGAGGCGGTCCGCCGCCTGGAGCAGGCAGCCCGGCGACGGGAAACGGAACAGGTTCCGTTCTTCATGGCGGTCGGTTTTGCCCGCCCGCACCTCCCCTTCAGCGTGCCGAAAAAATATTGGGACTTGCACGATCCCAAGGCGCTGCCGATGCCCACCTTCGAAAACCTGCCGGCCGGTGCGCCCCAGGTGGCTGGTAAGCGGGGGGGCGAAATCAACAACTACGCGCCGGTGCCGACCGACCAACCGATCGATGAGGAACTGAAACGGAATTTGATTCACGGTTACTACGCCAGTACCAGTTACGTCGATGCGCAGATTGGCAAACTGATCGATGCGGTCGATCGACTCGGCCTGTCGGACAACACCCTCATAGTCCTGTGGGGGGATCACGGGTTTCACCTGGGAGACCTGGGGATTTGGACCAAGCATACCAACTACGAACAGGCAAACCGGATTCCGTTGCTGGTCATCGCGCCGGGAGTCACTCGGCCCGGTACGGCCACCCGCCAGTTAGCCACCAGCGTGGATGTCTACCCGACGCTGGCCGAACTGGCCGGTTTGCCGGCTCCGGTTGGTCCCCAACCGATCGATGGGGTCAGCCTGGTCCCCGTTTTGAAGAGGCCCACGGCCCGGGTGCGAGATCACGCCTACCACTGTTACCCGAAGCGGAAAATGGGTCGGGCAATCCGCACCGATCGTTATCGTCTGGTCGAGTGGAACCGGATTGGTGGCTCGCCCGACAAGGCGGAATGGGAGCTGTATGACTACCGGGATGATCCGCTGGAACAGAAGAACCTGGCCGATGAAAGGCCGGAGGTGTTGGCCCGTTTACAGTCGATCCTGGCCGGCTACCCGACCCCCGTCCGGCGAGCGAAGTGATCCCGCGACGCGGAGCAGCTAGCAAATCAGTCGATGCTGACTGTTGCCGTTACTCGAATCCCCTAATCGTTAAACTTGATGCCAAGTGCAAGCTCGCTCTAATCCTTGAACCAACTCTGTCCGGAATGATTCAATTATCCGTCAGGCTTTGACGAGGTTACGGATGAGGGTCGATACCCGCCCGTTTTCGGCGGGGCCCCGTTTTTTCCGCGTCATCCTGCAGAGGTTGAGCCGATGCGTCTTCCCGTCTACCTGTTTCATACGCTGGTTCCCTGTTCGATCGTGCTGTTGCTGGTTTCCGTTTCGAATGGCCAAGGGGTTTTCCTGCCCGCCAGCGGGGCCATCAATCGCTCGATGGGGGGAGCGACGACCGGGGCCGCCGTGGAGTCGATCGGTTCGATGGCCTGGAACCCGGCCACCATCAGTGGGCTGGGTAACGAGGTGGGGATCGGTTTTGAGGGTCTCTACAGCGACTACAAGATCGATTCATCCATACCCGGGTGGGCTGGATCGACATCGGCCGAGAACGGTGTCTCCCCCGTACCGACGGCTGCCTGGGTTTACCAGACGCGAAACCCGAATGTCAAAATGGGGGTCGGCATGTTTGGGGTGGCCGGGTTTTGTGCCAACTTTTCGGCCGATTCCAACAACCCTGTTTTAGCCTTGGGGATTCGCGCTCAGGGAGAAGCTGTCTTTTATCAGATCCCACTCGTCTTTTCGGTTCGACTCAACGATTGTTGGGCGATTGCCGCCGGCCCGACCTTGGCGATGGGCCGAATCTCACTCAACCAAAATATATTTGCCGCAAACAACTCGGGACTGTCTCAATCCCCTCGTGGCAACGGGACGCGTTATCATTTCGGAGGCGGAGGTCAGCTCGGTTTGTATTACACTCCGAATGATTGCTGGTCGTTTGGAGCCTGTATCAAAACGCCCACCTGGATGGAGACATTTCGCTACCACAGTGAAGATAGCTCAGGCGCTCCAAAAGTCGACAAAGTCAATTTCGATCTGCCGATGATGGTCAGTTTTGGTGCCGGTTATCGGCCGAACCAGGACCTGTTATGGACGGCCGATATGCGGTTCACCGATTACACCAACAGCGAAGGTTTTGGTGACCCGGCCCAGGTCCAGGCGAATGGGGCCGTCAGCGGCCTCGGTTGGAAAAGTCTCTTCTCGGCCCACGTTGGAGCGCGGGCCCGGTTGTCGGACCGCTGTTATGGCTCGGCCGGTTACGTCTATTGCAGCAAGCTGATTCCCGACGAGAGCACGGTCTTCAACCTTGGTACCGATCTCGGTTACCGCAATGGGGTGGCCCTGGGGGGAACCTGGATGTGCAGTTCCAACGTCGGCCTGAGCGTCGCCTACAACTATTTCTTTGAGTGGGGAAGTTCCGACCTGTTGCCGCTTCTGCCAGGATTGGATATGGAGATTGGCCAGCGGGTCTCAGCCCAGTCGCTCACGTTCGGCCTGAACGTCGCTTACTAGGGTAGGAGGCGGACCGTGTGAGGAGAGCCGTTGCGACTCTCCTCTTGGCCCATTGCATCGACTACTCTTCGTCGAGCCAGCTCCAGGCGGCATCGAGTTCTGCGGAATCGAAGTGTTTGATCTTGGACAGCGGTTGAAACGGTTTGCAGAAAGTGGCCATCCATTTTTCCCAACTCGCATCACCCACGATGGCGATTCGTTCGATCTTGCCACAGTGGGTCGTGGCCAAAACGGTGTCGTCCCACATGGCGTGCAGATCCCAGCCATGGAAATCGTCAAACCAACAGAGAACCCTGACTTTGCCCACTTTTTCAATCACGGCATCGAAGGCTGGGACCATCGTTTGATAGTCGTCGTGGTGCAGTTTTCCTGAAATTTTGAATCCTACAACATTGTCTGATTGACTCTCTAGTTTTTCGATCATCGACGGCCTCGATTTGATTCTGGGAACCTGTTTCTGTTCTACGTGGCGGGTCATACTACCCAAACCCCTAGCATACCGGTTTATGCGTTTGTGGACAGAAGGTGGGCCCGGTCAAACCTCAGTTTTCGAGAAAACCGGATCACCCAAACCGTGGCCAGTTTGCCGGAAAGGGGTGGAATCGGGGCCCGCCGTGGTGAAATGGGTCGATTCGTCGTTAGGCCCCGGCAAGTGGGGGTCGATCCGGCCGGGTGCGTCCGTTTGCCGTTGGGAAACCGGGTGGGCGTAGAAATTTTACCGAACGGATGGTTATGGTAACCGAGTCAGATTAATTATGATGGTAGCGAGGTTGAGCTCCCGTTGTTTCATGTACTCCAACAGTTTGAGCAAGGCGACATGTCGGCAGACCGAAGAACTTGGATCAGGATCACGGCGGTCGGTTTCATCGTCTGTCTGATCCGTATCGGTTCGCCGGCAGCAGCCGAGGAGGAGATCAATTTCAACCGGGATATCCGGCCGATCCTGTCGGAGAACTGTTTCTTTTGCCACGGCCAGGATGAGAAACAGCGGCAGTCGGGATTGCGACTCGACCAGCGCGAGTCGGCCCTGGAGAGTGAGTCGATCATCCCGGGGGATGCGGCCCTCAGTCCCCTGATTGAACGGACCCACTCCGACGATCCTGACCTGCTGATGCCCCCGCCCGACTCGAATCGGAGCTTGACCGATGAGCAAAAACGTTTGCTCAAACGGTGGGTTGAGCAGGGAGCCCCGTACCAACCTCACTGGGCCTTTGTCGCGCCCCAGCGCCCGTCGTTACCGCCGGTGGCTCAAGCGGACTGGGTCCGCAACCCGATCGACACGTTTGTCCTGGCCGAGTTGGAATCGCGAGGTTTGGCCCCATCGCCCGAGGCGGACCGGAACAAGCTGATCCGTCGGCTGTCGATCGACTTGACCGGGTTGCCCCCAACGCCGCAAGCCGTGCGGCAGTTTGTCGAGGATACCGAGCCGCAGGCTTATGAGCGTTTGGTCGATCGCCTGCTGGCCAGCCCTCACTACGGGGAACGTCTGGCGCTACCCTGGCTCGATGCGGCGCGTTATTCGGACAGCAATGGCTTCCAACAAGATGGTGACACGTTTCAATGGGCTTGGCGAGATTGGGTGGTTCGCGCTTTGAATGATGATTTGCCATTTGATCAATTTACCACATGGCAACTGGCGGGTGACTTATTACCTGAAGCGACGCTGGATCAAAAAATTGCTAGTGGTTTCAATCGAAACCATATGCTCAATGGTGAGGGAGGTGCCATTGCGGAAGAGCAGCGGTTTGTCAATCTGTTCGATCGGATCGATACAACGTCAACCACGTGGCTCGGGCTGACGATGGCTTGCGCCCAGTGCCACGATCATAAATACGATCCCATCACGCAGCGGGATTACTACAGCTTGATGGATGCGTTTAATCGTGTGCCAGAGACGGGAACCCCCCAGTATCAGTCGAGTCGGGTTCGGGTTGCAGCTCCTTTTGTCGAGGCGCCTACGGAACAAAACCTGATCAGGATTGCCGAATTTGAATCCAAGCTGGCCGAGGCCCGCAAGGTGGCCAATGTCGAGGCGGATCGCGCGTATGCAGAATGGAGAGCCGCCGATGAACGTGTCAGTCAGTTGGTGACATCGATTGCCGATTATCGAAAGTCTTGTGCACCCCAATACAAAGCTTGGCAACAAGAAGCCTTGGCCGAGTTGGCCAGCCGAGCTAAACCGGTCGAACTGAAAGGGATGATACAGAGGTTTTCACTGGATGAATCAGAAGGGGAAACGTTAAATGAAACCGTTGCTGGCCTGGATGCCTCGTTGATCGCAGGCAAATTGGAGACGGTCGCTCGCCTTGGAGACTCGGGAGTGAAGCTGGATGGTAAGACACATTTTGACTCTGCCAATGCTGCCTTGGAATTGAAACATGACCGGCCTTTCACTTTGGCAGCATGGATCAAGAGTGATGGGAAGGCGGGAGGAGCGGTGTTCTCTCGGATGGATATATCCCAGGGGTATCGTGGTTTTGATGTTTGGGTTCAAGGAGGGATTGGAACACACATCATTCATCAGTGGCCAGGCAATGCGATCAAGGTAATCTCGAAAGATCAACTGGTTCCCAACCAGTGGCAACATGTGGTGATTTCGTATGACGGTGGTCAAAAAGCGAGCGGGGTCAAGATCTACATCGATGGGAAGTTGTCCGAAGGCTATGTTGAGTCTGACAATCTCACCGAGACCATCGAGACCGAAGTACCGTTTCGAATTGGCGGCCGAACACCGATGCAGTATTCCTGGAACGGGGGCGTCGATGACATCCGGATTTATAATCGTGAGTTGACGGTCGACGAAGTGCCTGTGGCCAAAACAGATCCGGTTATGGCGATTCTTGCCATGGAATCGGATCAGCGCAGCGAAGCTCAGGAAAGATTTCTGCTGGATTACTTTCTGGATCAACAGGATCCGAACTTTCAAAAATTGACAGCCGAGCTGACGTCAGCCCAAAAGCGAATGGTTGATTTCGATGCCAATTTCAAAAATTCGACCGGGCTTCATTCAGATGAACCATTTCGCCAATCACTCAGTGAATCGGCTCGAGCCGCTCTGGCCAAGCCAGCTGAAGCTCGAAGTGAAGAGGAGAGTGCCGAGTTAGAAAAAGGTTATCGGGCATATTTTGAAACAAAAGTGCGACCCACTCTCAAAAGTAAAATTCCCCAGCTAAAAGTCCCCGATACGTTGCAGGCCGAGTTGTCAGCTTATCGCGTTGACAAGGTTCCCAAGGTGATGGTGATGAGTGATGCCAAGCCGCGGAAGACCAGCATCCTGAACCGGGGTCAATATTTGCAGCCCGCAGAAGCGGTTACGTTTGCCACGCCCGAGTTCTTGCTGCCGATGCCGGAAGGAGCTCCGGCTAATCGTTTGGGGCTGGCCCAGTGGCTGGTTGCCGACGACCATCCGCTGACATCCCGCGTGCAGGTCAACCGGATGTGGCAGTACTTTTTCGGGACCGGAATCGTCAAGACCACCGAAGACCTGGGTGTGCAGAGTGAATACCCCGTCCACAAGGCACTGCTGGACTGGCTGGCCGTCGAATTTCGAGAGGCGGGCTGGAGTATGAAATCGATGCACCGACTGATTCTGACCAGCGCCACCTACAGGCAATCGAGCCGGATGACTGAACAGCACCGACAACAGGATCCGGAAAACCGCCTGTATGCCCGGGCCAGTCGCTTTCGCATGCCCGCCACGATCTTGCGGGATTGGGCTTTGGCGTCGGCCGGATTGTTGGTCGACACTGTGGGCGGGGCGCCCGTCTACCCGTATCAGCCTGATAACGTTTGGGAACCGTTGGCGATTACCAAGGAACGGGACTTTACGTATCCTGCCTCTCGTGGAGATGATCTGTATCGCCGTAGCCTGTATACGTTTTGGCGGAGAACGGTTGGACCGGCCAACATGTTCGATTCCTCCAACCGCCAGGCCTGCCGGGTACGTGCGACTCCGACCAGTACCCCGTTGCACGCCTTGACCACCTTGAACGATCCGACCTGGGTCGAAGCGGCCAGGAACATGGCAGCGCGGCTGGTGGCCGAAGGTGGGCCGGTCGAATCCCGCTTGAGCGGGGCGTTCCAGCAGGTCCTTTCAAGAAGCCCGAGTCCGCACGAGTTGTCCCGGTTGTCAGCGGCGTATCAACGGCAAGTCGATATCTATTCCCAGGATCCGGAATCGTCGAAGCGCCTCCTGGCGATTGGCGAATCCGAATTGGACAGCCAGCTGGATCCGGCAGAGACGGCCGCCTTGACAGCCGTCTGTCTGGGGATCTTGAACCTGGACGAGGCCCTAACGCGAGAATGAGTAACAGCCCAGGGAAGCGAAGAAGGACGATCATGAACCACGAATTACACCGACAGAACATTGAACGGGTCAACCGCCGGCAGTTGTTCGGTCGTTCGGCCTGTGGCATTGGGGCAGCCGCACTCTGTTCGCTCTTGAACCCGGCGGGCGCTTTGGGTCGGTCGGAGGATCGTCAACAGGACCTCTTGTCCGCCCTGCCCGGTTTACCCCATCACGCTGCCAAGGCGAAGCGGGTAATCGTTTTCTGGCAGGGAGGCGGACCTTCCCACGTCGACCTGTTCGATGAAAAACCGACCCTGGCCAGCATGGCGGGCCAGGACATCCCGGACTCGGTGCGTGGCTCGACCCGTCTGTCGACTATGTCATCGAGTTACGCCAATTGGCCCTGTGTGCCGGCGATTAAACCGCACAAGTCGTACGGTCAGTGCGGGACCCGCATGAGTGAAATGTTGCCCAACGTAGGCGCCCTGGCCGATGACATCTGCCTGGTCCGCAGCCTGCATACCGAGGCCGTCAACCATGCGCCGGGAGTGACTCTGTTCATGACCGGCTCTCAGGTTCCCGGGCGGCCGAGCATGGGGGCCTGGCTCTCCTACGGTTTGGGGAGCGAAACGGATAACCTGCCAACCTTTGTCGTGATGACCTCCAGCGATAAAGGGAAAACGTGTGGTCAGCTCTTTTTTGACTATTACTGGGGGAGCGGGTTTTTGCCCAGCCGATTCCAGGGGGTTCGGTTTCGCAACACGGGGGACCTGGTTCCCTACCTGGCCAACCCGGCAGGCATCAGCCGGGAGGCGCGCCGCGCCTTGTTGGATGACCTGGCCAAGATGAATGAAGATCACCTGAAGGATTACGGCGACCCGGAGATCGACACGCGGATCGCCCAGTACGAGATGGCCTTCCGGATGCAGACGAGCGTTCCGGACCTGGTCGATTTTTCTGATGAGTCGAAAGCGACCCTGGAACGATATGGTCCCAACGCGCTCCATAAAGGGACCTATGCCAACAACTGCCTGATCGGACGGCGACTGTTGGAACGGGGTGTCCGATTTGTTCAATTGATGCATTCCGGTTGGGATCAACACAGTAACCTGTTCACCCAGTTGGAAGAACAGTGCGTGGATACCGAAGGCCCCTCGGCCGCCGTCGTGCAGGATTTGAAAGAGCGGGGGATGCTGGACGATACCCTGGTCGTGTGGGGCGGTGAATTTGGCCGTACCCCGTTCGGTCAATACCGCAGTGGCGATCCGAAAAAACCGACTGGCCGGGATCATTTTGGCAAGGCGTACAGTTGGTGGTTGGCCGGGGCCGGGATCCGGCCCGGAACCGTCTATGGAGAAACGGACGAGTTTGGTTGGAACATCGTCAAAGACCCGGTCCACGTGCATGATATGCAGGCGACCCTGCTGCACCTATGCGGGATTGACCACGAGAAGTTGACCTACCGCTACCAGGGGCGGCAATATCGCTTGACCGATGTCCACGGTGAGGTCGTCCAGGGGATCCTGGCGTGAACAGCCGGCAGCCAACCCCGTTGGCACCGCCTGTTTCTATTGACCGCCTTTGGGCAGCGACTTGATTTTTTCGTGGTTCAGCAGGTAACCGGATCGCTGGTCAGCAAACCCTTTCAATCCTTGTGATTCCGAGCCGGCACGGTCGTCGGTCGCCGCGCGGAACGCTTCCAGGCTGGATAGTTTCCTGCTGTCCAGGGCGACGTCCGGCTCGATCAGTTCCCGCATCTGAGCCACCTGCGGCCCGAGGTTCTCCCACTGGATTATTTCGGCCAGCTCCCTCAGGTTTTCCAGGTACTGTTGCTGGTATTCCGGGACATTGAGCAAACGACTGCGGAGCGGCATTCGCTCGTTGTCCAGGCCGATCATCGGATCGAGTGTCGGTCCACCCCCTCCAGGTCCACCGCCTCCGGGTCCACCGCGGGGAGGTCCGCCGCGGGGAGGACCGAAACGATCCTGAGGAGGACCGCCCGGACGATCCGGTTGCGATTCACCCGGTCTGCCCGGCGCTCCGCGGTCGCGATCCTGGGGAGGTCCGTCGGGACGAAAACGGCCCGGTCGATCCGGTTGAAATTCACCCGGTCTGCCCGGCGCTCCCCGGTCGCGATCCTGGGGAGGTCCGTCCTGGGGAGAACCGCCGGGGCCGTTGGGCGGAGGTCCGCCCGGCCTGCCCTGGGGTGGTCCACCCGGGCCACCTCTGCCCCGTCCCATCTTGAATGCTTCATTCATATCGTGGGGCAAAATATGGAACATGCCGTCCGGATCCTGGTAAATGCTGTAATCACTGGCCCGTGTCCAGTAGCCGTCACTATTGGCCAGGGCCACATCAACGGCCAGGAACCAGAGGGCTCCCTCCACGTTGAGGATTGGCTCCAGTTTCTCTTTCAACTGGTCATCCGGCGTTTCATTGAGAACTTTGCACAGTTGGATCAAGTCGTTCCAGGACTCTTCCTTGTCCTTTGATTTGATTTCGAAGCGTTGGCGATAAGGATCGATGTCATCACCCAGGTACCTCAATCCACCATCCCCCTGCGGACTGCCACTAACTTTCCAGCGGGCCCCCTTGGATGTGTCGAAGTGTTCCTTGACAAAGACCTTGTTGAATTGCTGGGAGTTGGCATACAGTCCCCAGCTCTCTCCGTTGACGACGACTTTCATGAAATTGACTTTGGGGGTCGGTATTTTTTTTCCGGCGATCATCGAGTAGAGAACCGAGCTCATGAGGGAAGGATCGCCGTTGAAATTCAACAGATTCAACGTTTTATAACCGTACAGTCGCTGATCTTCGTCCGCCATGTCGACCGAGATGTTGAAGGAACGTTTCAATCCGGCCGGGATGCTGAAGAAGGAGGATGCTCCACGAAAACTGACGCCCACATTCGGGTAAACCTTTCCGTCGACCGTCATGGTTGCCGGTACTTCGACATCGGTCGGTTTAAAAACCTCCAATTCTTTTTCCCAATCATCATTTTCAAATTCGAGAAACAGTGTTCGCAACACCTGACGATCGTACAATTCAGCCTCGGCATAATTCTTGACGTCCTCGGGTGACACTTGTGGACCCGGGGTGCCTTCCATGGTGGGCCCACGCCTTCGCCGTTTGCGACGATTGGGCGCCTGGCCAATCGCTTGACGAGCTTCTGCGCGTTCCGCCTGGTTCAATATCCCATCCCCGTCGGTGTCATATTGGTCGACCATTTTCTGTTCGGGTGCATTCGGCCCTCCGCCAGATCGCTGCGCTTCTATCCGGGAAGTCAATATCAGGCTGATTGAGAGGAAGAGGACGACCGAAGGGATGCAGGCGAGGTGGTTTGATTTCAACATGGGACGTGCTTCTGTTTTGTCAGGATGGCTTAAGTTCAGGTTTCGGTTCAGTTGACCGATCCGGTTGAAGTAGGAATTCTAATACAACACGCCAAGCACCGTAGAGTGGCGGCCAAATTCCGTGCATTTTAATCACTTTTGTCGGTTTTTTATCTCTTTCCATGGTGCCGTGATTCCGATTCCCGTTTCTTACCGAGAAACTCAATGCGCTTCTCCTGTGGCCTGCCGATTTACCGGCCGCGGCACATCGGAAGGAGGGACGGTCATGCCAAGTCAGTGACAGCAAATGCCGTGGTTTGGCCGTCGACGACCGGTTTTTTGAAACCGTTTCGTGGGAATCGGGTACGATGGTATCGTGGCCTTGCCCGTTGGCGTGCAGGCACCCAGGTCCATTCATCGAACAGGAGAGAGAAATGATGCCGATTCGATCCATGAAGTTGCGGTTCCTGTTACTGGGTGGTTTTCTCTGTGCCTGGTCGAGCCCGGGGTTCTGCCAGGAAACGGTCTCAGAAATCAAGACAGCTGCGAAGGACAACGAGCGAGTTGAATTCAATAACAAGCTGTTTCATGCCCCCGAGATGGTTATGGTCGGGGAACGGCCTCTGAACAAGAAGGCCAGGCAGATGTATCCCTCGCCCGTCATGTTCGATGTCGATAATGACAATCGTGTCGAGTTGGTGGTGGGAGACATTTTTGGCAGTCTCAATGTTTACGAAAACGAGAATCCATCGGCCACCGGGGATCCGGTCTGGTCGGACCATGTAGGACTGCAATCGACCGATGGGAAACCGATCAAAGTCTCCAATTGGTGATGTGTTGGCATGAGTTCACAGTTGGTGGACATGAATGCCGATGGACACAACGACATCCTGGTGGGTAGCTTCAGCGGCGTTCCGCAGTTGATTCTGGGCAACCAGGATGGCTACGGCCAACCGGGCCCGATTCTGGATGCCGAGGGTGAGACGGTGCTGATTAAGGCTTTCTGGAATGATGAAGAGAACAAGTGGGACGAGACGGACCGCGCCGGGTCGGAGGGACATTGCACGTCGGTCGCGGCGGTGGATTGGGACGCCGATGGCGATCTCGATTTGCTCCTCGGTGATTACTATGGTGGGCGGCTGTTTGTCCGGCTCAACGAAGGAACGGCCAGTGAGGCCCGTTTTGCCAAGGCGAACCAGGCGGTCCTGGCCGGTGGTGAAGCGGTCGTTGTCCCGAATGGATTGGCCGCACCCCGGGTCGCTGATTGGGATGGAGATGGTCTGTTTGACATCCTCTGTGGTGGCTCCAAGGGTGGCGTTTGGCTCTACCGCAACCAGGGAGAGCCGGGGTCTCCGAAATTTGCTGCCGCGGTCAGCCTGATCCAGCCGGTCAAGGGAGAGCCGGACGCGTTCATCAAACAGGTGCCCTCGGCCAACGGTCGACCAACGCTGCCAGGCTCATCCTTCCATATCGACCCGGTCGACTATGACGGCGACGGCGACCTGGACCTGATTGTTGGGGCCCGTAGTCAGTGGCTGAAGGAGAATGTGAAGGTCCTGACCCAAGAAGAGGAAGAGAGAGTTGCCTCGCTGAAAGAGAAGCAGGCATCGCTAATGGAGGAATACCAGGCGCTGATCGCCCAAGCCCAGTCGAAAGAGAATCCGAAAGAGCAGCTCCAGTCAGCGGAGGCCAAGGAACTGATGAATCAGTTGTCGACGGTCATGGGGGAACTGCGGAAGCTGACCCCCAACCCGCATTCCAGCGGTGATTTCGTTTGGGTCTTCCGCCGCAAATAATGCATGAGGGGGGCGGTCGATGATGCCGACTGCGAACACGGTTCACTGAAAAGAGAACTAACGGGACTTGGAGTATTTTTTCTTCTTGTCCCGTTTTTTTGCGCTCGAGGAAAAAGGGTTCTTCTGCTTGCTGGGCTTGCGAGATTTTTTGGACCACTTGTTTTTTTCACCATATCGCTTTTTGCGTTGGCCATTTTTCCCCACCCGTGATTCGTCCTCGCCAGCCGGCCGCATCTTGAGTTGTCTTCCCGACACCCACGCCTCCCGCAGTATTTCCTGGATATCCATCGGGAGATCCTGTGGCAAATCAATCGTGGTGTAGGACTGGTAAATTTGAATTGGCCCGATCGAATCCCCTTCGATTCCGGCTTCATTGGCAACGGCGCCCACGATATTGCCGGGACGAACGCCATCCCGTTTTCCCACCGCCAGCCGGTATCTGGCCATCCCGGAGCCGGGTTTGGGGGTTCCATGTTTTGAATGGCCCTTACCTCGGTCGGTGAAGTGGTCGTTTTGTCGAGATTTGCGATCTCGCTTCGGGCGGTCTTTCACCAGGAAATCACGGCCTTGCTGACCGATTTTCATGACGGCCGCCGCGACGACGTCGGCGGGCTGTTCGGTTTCCTGACAGTAATCGCGGATGACGTCCAGGTGGAACTTCAATTTGTCCTCTGCAATCGCCTGGCTGATTTGCTCCTTGAACCGGGTGATCCGCATCGCATTGATCTCTTTGGTCGAAGGCGGTTCCACGATTTCAATTTTTTGCCGTGTTGTTTTCTCGATCAGACGCAACTTGTTGCGCTGAGATTGTGTCAGGAAAATAATCGCCTCACCGGACCGCCCTGCTCTGCCAGTTCGTCCTACCCGGTGAGTGTAGGACTCACTTCCTTCGGGCAAATCAAAATTAAAGACATGGCTGATTCTCGACACATCCAGCCCCCGGGCAGCCACATCGGTTGCGACCAGGATATCGAGTTGGCCCGCTTTAAGTCGTTGTACGGCCCTTTCTCGGTTTCGCTGTGGCATGTCACCATTCAGGGCTAAGGCGTTGTAGCCGGCTTTGATCAACTTTTCAGCTACCACATTGGTCGTGTCTTTTGTGCGAGTGAAAACGATCGTTCCATCCGCTTTTTCTGCTTCGAGGAAACGGGTTAAGAGATCGACTTTGTCGCGTGGCGCTACGAATACGGCGCGGTGACGAATCGAATCGGCCGTCATCGTCTTCTGCTTGATGGTCACTTTGGCCGGTTGATCCAGGTATTGCTTGGCAATCTCCCGGATTGGCTTGGGGAGCGTCGCTGAAAAGAGAGCCGTTTGGCGCGTCTTCGGAACCTCCTTCAGTATAAATTCGACATCCTCGAGAAAGCCCATGTTGAGCATCTCATCAGCTTCGTCCAGGACAAAATACTCCAACTGGCTCAAGTTGAGCGTTCCCCGCTTGATGTGATCGATGACGCGTCCCGGTGTGCCGACAACGACCTGGACCCCACGTCGCAGTTGTTTGAGCTGCGGTTCATAGTCCTGGCCTCCGTAGATGGCTGCTACCGAGAAATCGGGCAGGTTGGCGCCATACTTGGAAAACGACTTGGCAACCTGAATCGCCAGTTCGCGTGTGGGGGCCAGGACCAGCGTGTGGGGTTTGTCACCCCGTTGTTTGATACGGGAAAGAATCGGCAAGGCAAATGCTGCCGTTTTACCTGAGCCTGTTTGTGATTGCGCCATGACGTCCCGTCCCTGGAGCAGCCAGGGAATAATCTCGGCTTGGACGGGCGTTGGTTGCTGGTAACCACTGGCTCGAATGGCCTGCTGAACTTCGTGCGATAACTCAAAATCATCGAAGCAAGGATCCGAATGGTTTCTTGTTGATTCATTTTCGCCAGTTGAGCAACCGGCCGAATTTGAATTCATGTTTGGCTTATCCGATTCGGTCGATGTAGCGGATGCCGGCTTGGCTTCCATAATCGTGGCCATCGACGCGATGTCTGTCTCTGGAGTGATGGATTCACGACCTTCGGTATTGTCGGAGGCGTCTAGTTCGATCGGTTCGGTAGGGTCGTTTAGCATGTTATCTTTCGTAGACATAAATAAGCATCGCGATCAAAGCCGTGGAAACAATTTCCGGCTTGCGATGCTAATGGCGGACAAGTGCGCACACTTAGCAAAGAATCACGTCGCAGGATCATTTTGCGACGCTGCTTCGAACACGTGACCGTTGGGGCGACCTGGTTCAGGTCGCGCAAATCGGTGCATCAATGAAGACTTGCCGCTTTCAGAGCCGATTCCGCCTCTCGGAGCGGGACTGCTGAACTTTGTTGTCAAATTGCCATGGGCAGAATGACGAAACACGTATCCAAGAAAAAAACCGTCGGCAACCTAAAGAGCCCCAAAACAAGCCGGTTTCCGGAACGCGTTCACTCAAGAAGCGGCCAGCTTACTGGATGAAGTTCGGAATCGATAGGCAGAAAAATGTCGAAAACCTGTCGATAGTTGGCAAAATTCTACATTTCTAAGGATCACGGCCTTTGCCCGGCCAGTCTTCCCGGAACGGCCTGGATTCCGATATAAACGGCGAATTAGCCGCGTTTTATGGTGTTTTTTCGTTGTAAACAGTCTCGTGGTGACGCGGAAACAAATGTTTTCCGAGGCCCTGGTCCGGTAAATTTGTGGTTTTCTTTAACAAAGGCAATTGCCCCCACGTTTGGGTCAGATACATTAATCAGAAGCTGTGGCCACGTCAAAGTTTTCGAGTTTGGGTCACACAGACAATGTTCAGTAAGGTTTTAGAGTAATGGCTGAAGGCACGATCAAAAGATTGACGGACAAGGGTTTTGGATTTATCGACACGGGCGGAAGCAAAGACTTGTTTTTCCACATGTCGGTATTGGAAGGCGTAACTTACGATGAGCTTCGCGAAGGTCAGAAAGTAAATTACGAAGAAGGACATGGTCCCAAGGGCCCATGTGCTGAAAAAGTTACCTCTGCAGAATAATCGATTGTTTTTTACAATCTCGATTACAAAATTGCCGGCGTTTTATCGTCGGCTTTTTTTGTGGCCCATGGAACCTGTCGATCTTCCGACGATTCCCCAGGTGCTTGGTCATCGGGCAGGCATGCCTTGAATCGATCTCCTGGCCGGGAAGCTTAAGGGTGAGGCGGCCGAACGGTCGTTCGCCATCGGCTCCCTGCTGATCTACTATCCCTGGAGTTATTGATGATGAGAATCTATTGGCCGTATCAGACCATCGGGTTGGCCCTGGCCATCTCTCTGAACATGACGGGTTTCAGCCAAGGACAGGTCGAGGACCAGGAGAGCCGATTTCCGGGTGCGGCAGAACAGGAAGTGGCCCAGCAGTGGATCAGCGAGAATGCCTTGAAGGCAGATATCAAATTCCTGGCAGACGACCTGTTGGAAGGACGGGGCCCCGGCACCCGGGGGGATGACCTGGCCCAGCGGTATATCGTTTCCCAGTTCGAACAGATGGGACTCGAGCCCGCGGCCCCGAGTGGTGGTTGGATCCAGAAAGTACCGTTGGTCGGTGTTACCACGAAACCTCCTCAGACGATCACGTTTCAGGAGGACAAGCAGGATCTGACCCTGCAGAATTACCAGGATTACATTCTGACCAGTGGCCTGCCGAATGAGGAATCCGGGTTCGAAAATGCCGAGGTGATTTTTGCTGGTTATGGCATGCAGGCGCCGGAGTACGACTGGGATGATTTCAAGGATGTGGACGTAAAAGGCAAGGTCCTGATCGTAATGAACAATGACCCGGCCGACAGGCCGCAGATTTTTGCCGGTCGTACGCGGTTGTATTACGGTCGCTGGGACTACAAGTATGCCAAGGCGGCGGAGTTGGGAGCCGCCGGCGTTTTCATTATTCATACGACCCCTTCGGCCGGGTATCCTTACCAGGTCGTGCAGACGTCCTGGACCGGGGAACAGATGGCCTTGGGGGGGGAAGTTCAGGGCCGTTTGCCGATGGAGGGCTGGTTGACCGAAGAGGCAGCCAGGAAAGTGGTTGGGCTGGCCGGCAAGAATCTCGATCAATTGCGGGCGGCTGCTGAAAAACCTGATTTCCAACCGGTCCCGCTTGGCATGACTGTCTCGGTCAATTTGAAGTGCCAGGTCCGCCAGCGGGAAACGGGAAATGTACTCGGTTTACTGCCGGGGACGGACCCGGAGTTGAGCAAGGAGTGGATCGTCTTCATGGCGCACCACGATCATATCGGGATGACACCCGCCCGTGATGATACGACCGACAATATCTACAACGGCGCGGTGGACAATGCCTCGGGCACTGCGGTCCTGATGGCAATTGCCCGCGCAGTGATGAGCCTGCCTGAATCGAAACGACCGAAGCGATCGATCCTGTTTGCGGCGGTTGGGGCTGAGGAGCAGGGCCTGCTCGGCTCCGAATTCATGGCTCGCAACCCGCCGGTTCCGGCGGGTTACCTGGCGGCCGTACTGAATATCGATGGGGTCAACATTCTGGGTCGAACCGAGGATGTGGTGGTGATTGGCAAAGGCAAGTCGGATATGGACCCGATCATCGAGCGGTTGGCTCGCTGGCAGAAAAGGGTGGTTGTGGGGGACCAGTTCCCCGATCGTGGCTATTACTATCGCTCGGATCAATTCAGCCTGGCCAAGGTTGGCGTTCCGGGTGTGTACCTCGGGGCGGGAGTGCATGTCATCGGGAAACCGGACGGTTGGGGACGACAGAAGCTGCGGGAATGGACCGAGAATATCTACCACCAGACGAGTGACGAATACAGTCCGGATTGGGATTTGAGCGGCGCGGTGCAGGATGCTCGCTTGATGTTTTATGCCGGGATGCAGGCGGCCAACCAGGCGAACTTCCCGGCTTGGACCAAGGGGGATGAGTTTGAAGCGGCGCGTTTGCAGGCAATCGGCCAGCGCGATTCGAAGTAGCCGGTTCAAAATGGCAAAGTTGTCGCGACGCGGCAATCCCCCCCAGGCTATTGGTTTGACTGCGACGGTTCTTCGGTTTCTGTGCGAGGTGGGGTCTCGGAGACGGCTGGCTGTCGATTGCCTTGCAGCTTTTTGATCTGCTGCTGGAAACGTTCGACGGCGGAACGATCCTGGAGAACCTCGATGTCGAGGGCAAAGCGAACGTGTTGGCCGGCTGCCAGCTTGGGCACCCGGCCTTCCCCGCGCTCCACCGAGCGGTTGTACGGGTAACCGGTCCCCGGTTCGAGGCCCGTCACGTAGCCATCCGACTCGGTATCGGTGTTTTTCCAGAGGGTAAAGTATGGCAGAGTCCCGGTGGCGTACTGGATGCCGGCCCCCTGTTGACCGGCGGCGTTTTTCAACATGACGGCGGTCTGGCCGACCGCGTCCGAAAATAGTGTGGCGCAGTAGACCTGTTCGCCATAGTTTGGTGTGGGGCCGAGATACGTTGCATACGTTGGAAGGTCCTTGGCCGCATACGCATCAAATGGGGCGAGCGTCTTGACCGGTGCCACAAACTGCGCGCCTTGCTCCAGCAACGGTCGTCCGAAATTGGTGTGATAGATGATCTGGTATTCCTGGGCATAGTCGCTACGGTTGACCAGCACGTCGTTGATCTGGATCGAATGACTGCCGGGAACGGTGGAAACCTCGGTCCACAGGTCGAACTGGGAGAACTTGAACATCCGTTCGCTCACTTTTCCCCGCACACGGATCCGGTAGGGCGGCTTCGAGTCGACGGCGATCGAGACATCATGTGCCGGGATATTCCCGATTCGGCCATGCAGGGTGAGCATCTTTCCATCGTCTTCACCCGGGTGCCCGGCAAAGGCAACGCCACAGCGGACCATCAACTCGTTGAACCCGGCCAGCCACCCCAGGCCACCATGGTCGTTCAGGTCGATATGATGGGGATGGACCATTTGCTTGACGGGTGATTGCCAACCGAGTTCCAGATCTCCACTGACCACGTTGTAGATGCTCATCCCGCGGGTGGGGATGATCGTGAATCGAATCGCGCCATTATCGACCTCGATCAACTGAACACCCTCCTGCATGCCACCATGCAAGGTCTGCTTGGTGACTGACCAGTTGTGATCTGCCGGGAAGCCGGACCGGGGCGTCAAGGGAACACCGTCCACTTCTGCCTGGAGATCGAACGTATAGGAGACGCCCTCCGGCTGCTGGCCCGATCGGGGAACGTCGTTCCACGACAGTGGATTTCCCTCGTCTGACTGGGCTGCCAGGGGCGTCCCGATCAGCGAGGCGAGTATCAAGGCGCGCGTTAACGTAGCAAGGGAAAGATTCATGTTACATCTCCAGTCACGATCTGTAGGTGCCCGTCGATCCGATTGAGTTATCGCCAGGCGTTTTAGTCAAAATATCGTTGGGCATGGCCCTGGGGATTCAGTGGTTGAATACCGACTTGATTTCCTTCCAGCTGACCTCCCCTTTCTTGATTCGGTCCAGCAGCACGGCCAGGACAATGACCGATCCCAATACGATCATCTGGGTCTTGTCGTCCATGTGGATCAGGTTCATGCCGTTCTGGATGACGCCAATGATGAAGGCACCGATCAGGGTGCCGAGGATTTTACCTTGTCCTCCCATCAGGCTGGTACCCCCGACGACGACCGCAGCAATGACAGTGAGTTCATCCATCATACCGTAACTCGCCTTGGCGCTGCGGAGCTGCGAACAGACGATTACCCCGCCCAATCCTGCCAATAAACCACAGACGGTGTAGACGATCAGCAGGATCCGCTTGACGCGCACGCCCGACAGCCGAGCCGCTTCTTCGTTACCGCCGACAGCATAAATTTGTCGCCCCAGTGTGGTTCGACTCATCACGAAATAAGCCAAACCGTACAGGGCAAACATCAACCAGACCGAAATCGGGATGCCGAACAGGTACCCCTTGCCGAGCAGGTCAAACGAAACGGGGATTTCGTGAATGGTTCGCTGGTCCGACAGGACGTTGGCAATCCCCCGGATCAGCAACATCATGGCCAGGGTGACAATGAACGGTGGCAGTCGGAAAGCGGCAATCAGCAGGCCCGTGAACAGACCGACCAGCGCGCAAACTCCAATGCCCGCCAGGCCGCTGCACCAGAGTCCCAGGGCGCCCGCATCGGTGCCGCCGAAAACATCGCGAATCATCACTCCGGTGACCACGGCCGACAGGGCGATCAGGCTGCCCACCGACAGGTCGATACCGGCGGTGATAATCACCATCGTCATCCCGATGGCAATGATGGCGATCACGGTGATCCGCTGGGCGATGGTTACCAGGTTGTCGGGCATCAGGAAGTTGGGCCAGCGGTAACTGGACGGTCGGATCTTGACGGCCTGGGAATCTTCGACCGGCCCCCACTTGGCCGAGGCGGCCGTGCAGGCGATCAGGTTGACCGTTTTCCCCTCCTTCCTGGCTTCTTTCAACGCCAGGTTGACCTCCCGGGGCCCTCCCTGCACGGTGGCCACCAACTGGTGGTGTTGATCCAGGGATGCTTGGATCGACTGGGCAAACTCGATATCCAGTTTTCCCTCGGGGGTGGCGATCAGGACGTTGCGGGCCGAATCGTTCCGGTTGATTTCGGCGGCCACCTCCTGGCCGGCGGCTGCGCCGATCTGTCGCTGCTGGTCGATGGTCACAGCACTGAGGATCAGCATCAGGAACAGCAGGACAAAGATCATGCCGTAATCGTTGATGAATTGCCGCCCCCACGAGATATGATTCGGTTTTGTTTCCATGCGTTTTACCCCGCTGCCAATTCCATGATTTCCTGTTGGGTGGCTGTCTGCGGTGACTCGATTTCACCGGCAATGCGACCCTGGCGCATGACCAACACCCGGTCGGCCATACCGAGTACTTCGGGTAACTCCGAACTGATCATGAGGATGGCGATCCCGCCTGCAACCAGTTCATTCATCAGCTGGTAAATTTCATATTTGGCACCCACGTCGATGCCCCGTGTCGGTTCATCGACGATCATCAGCCGACAATTTCGCTGGAGCCATTTAGCCAGGACCAGTTTTTGTTGATTGCCGCCACTCAGCTGGCCGGCCAACTGGGCACCGGAGACCATCTTGATATGCAGAGAATCGCGGTAATCGCCCAGGGACTGCTGTTCCAATCGTCGGTTCATCAGACCCGCACGAGAGAGTTGGTCCAGATTGGGCAGGCTGAAATTCTGTTGAATGGAATGGTGTGTGATGAGTCCCTGTGTCTTGCGATCCTCGGTTAACAGGCAGATGCCGGCGCGAATCGCCTGGCGGGGCGAGCGGAAAGAGACTGGCCGACCATCAAGCAGGAGCTGGCCCGCATCGGGGACTTCCGCACCGGCAATCAATCGTGCCAGCTCGGTCCTCCCTGCCCCCATCAAGCCGGTAAGGCCCAGGATCTCGCCCGAACGCACGGAAAAATTGACGTCCACGACCTTGTCTGACCAATTCAGCCCTTCCACACTCAGTCGCACGGTGCCGGTGGGATGATTTTGTTTGGGAAATTCATCTTCAATTTTTCGGCCTACCATCAACTCGATCAGGTCACGACGGTTGGTCGATACGATGTCCTGCTGACCCACCACTTCGCCATCGCGTAGCACGACGACCCGGTCAGTCAGTTCCAGGATCTCATTCAGTCGATGGCTGACATAGACGACACCGATTCCCTGTGACGTCAGTTCCCGGACGACTCTGTGCAACTGGTCGACTTCTCGGGGTGTCAAGGTAGCGGTTGGCTCATCCATCACCACTATCTTTACGTCCGTTGCCAGCGCCTTGGCAATTTCAACCAATTGTTGTTCGGCGATACTGAGCGCGGCGACCGGTGTGTCGGGGTGGATGCTGGCTCCCAGGCGTTCAAAAAGTTGACGGGTGGCATCCCGTTCACGGCGTGCGTTGACGACTCCCAGCGAGTGTCGGGCCCGGCCCAGGAACAGATTCTCCCGGACCGTCAGGAACGGGATCAGGTTGAATTCCTGGTATATGATGCCGATACCATGCTGTTGTGATTCGAGTGGGGATCCGATACGGGTGGGGACCCCATCGATTTCGATCTGTCCCCGATCGGGCTGGATGGCACCACCGAGCGTTTTAATCAAGGTACTCTTGCCGGCACCGTTTTCACCGATCAGCGCCAGGACTTCCCCGGCCAACAGTTCGATCGAGACATCCTGCAAGGCCTGGATGCCAGGAAATGCCTTGGAGATGTGGGACATCCTGAGCAGTGGATTCTGTTTCGATTTTTGCATTGATCGACCACGCAGGGGGAAGGGAGCAAACGGACCCGGTTATTCGTCGTCCAGTTCCGGATCGGCTTGGGCGTCTGCCTGAAAGTAGAGTTCCGGAGGGATCAATTGCGTGGGGGCGATCTCTTCACCGGCAAAATACTTCTTGATGTTCTGGGCGCTGTATTGTCCCATCCGTTTGGGAAATTGAATCGGGTCGGCATAGATGCGGCCGTCGCGAATCGCCAGTTTGCCAATCTTCTGGCCGTCGAAACCGATCACCTTGATCTGGTCCTGCAGTTGCTCTTCTTCAATGGCAGCCACGGCGCCGAGAGCAGCCGGGTCGTTGATGGCAAATATCCCAATCAGGTCACGGTTTGCTTTCAAAGCATCTTTGGTCTGTTTTTGACTGGCGGCTTCCTCTGCCTGGCTTGGCAGTTGAGCGACGATCTTGATCTGGGCATTTTCATTTCCCGCTTTCTGGTTGTGCTGGTCGATTACCTCCTTGAATCCCTGCACCCGTTGCTGGCACGATTCTGCCTGTTCGTAGTCGAGCACCAGGATGTTGCCACCCTTTCCGTCGAGTGCCTGAATCATGGCCTCTCCCGCCAGTCGCCCACCCGCCAGGTTGTCCGTCGCCACGTGGTTTTCAATTTTGACGTCGGGGTCGAGACAGGCCGTGTCGGCCGTGAAGACGGGGATCCCGGCCTGGTTGGCGTCGCGGATCGGTGCACCGACCGCATTGGCATTGCAGGGTGTGATCAACAGCACATCGAATTTTTGAACCACCAGGTCCTTGATCTGCTTGGCCTGTTTGTCCGCACTGTTATCTCCCCCGAAAGTCGTGACTTCAAAGGAATCTCCCAGCTCCTGCTGGGCGGCTTCGGCCAGGTCCAGAAAGAATGGGTTCACCGTCGTCTGGACAAGGATCCCTGCTTTTTTTTTGCCTGATTCCGAGGATGCCGTCTGCTGGTTCGAGGTTCCACAGCCGACAACAAACACCAGACATATGAGGGTGCCAAATTTCAAAAACTGCCGCATCGTTTGATTTCCCATCATCTTCATCATGAATATGGACGTACGTATCCTAACATAGAATCGGGCGCACTCAACTTGTTGCGGGTTTGCCCATTTCCCGGCGTGTCGCGACTTGGGCCTTCTGATCTGCCTCTTTTTTCAACCTGCCGCATTCCCCGAGTCGTAGTTATGGTGGCCGTTCTTGATTATGATGGTTCATGAAGTACTCCCTTTTGGTGACGGGAATGATCGATGAGTGGGTGTTCCATCAGGATGTGGTTTTTGAGACGGTTGACCAGATTGATCGTCCTTGCTTGGGTGTCGACCGTTTCGGGATGGTTGTGGGCACAAACGGTCGACGAAGAATTCTTCGAAAACAAGGTTCGCCCGGTACTCGTTGAGAACTGTTACGGTTGTCACAACTCCCTGGAGGAAGCAGAAGGCGGTTTGGCCCTCGACTGGAAAGGGGGCATTCGAGCCAGTTCCTCCAGTGGTACGGCGGTGGTCCCGTTTAAGCCGGAGCAAAGCCTGTTGCTTTCGGTGGTCAACCACGAGATCGAGGGCCTGGAAATGCCCGAGGGTGGAGCGAAGCTCAGGCCCGAGGAGATTGCCAACCTGAAGACCTGGATTGCCCAGGGTGCGCCCGATCCGCGAACCGGGAAACCGACCGGCGAGCAGCATGCCGAGGAGACTTCCTGGGCGGAAACGTTTGAACGGAGAAAACGTTGGTGGAGCCTGCAACCTGTCCGTCGGCCTGCCCTGCCCCCAGCTGTCGGCTGGTCGGATCACCCGGTTGACCGCTTTATCCACCGCAAGCTGCGCGAAAACGAATTGGTACCTGCGCCGGCTGCAGATCGCCGAGCTTTGCTCCGTCGCTTGTCCTACGTATTGACAGGATTGCCCCCCAGCTGGGAAGAGACCGAACAGTTTGAGAACAGCGAGGATCCTCGGGCCTACGAAAAAATGGTCGATCGTTACCTCGCTTCTCCCCGCTTTGGCGAACATTGGGCAAGGCATTGGATGGACCTGGTGAGGTATGCCGACTCTCATGGCTCGGAAGGTGACCCGGCGATCCCCCATATCTACCAGTACCGGGACTATCTGATCCGGGCATTCAACCGCGATGTTCCTTACGACCAATTGGTGCGTGAACATATTGCCGGGGACCTGTTGAGTGAGCCCAGGATCAACACGGAACTCGGTATCAACGAGTCGGCGATCGGTCCGGCACACTTGCGATTGGTTTTTCACGGTTTTGCACCGACCGATGCCCTGGATGAAAAAGTCCGGTTTACCGATGACCAGATCAACGTGCTGGGCAAGGCTTTTCAGGGAATGACGATTTCCTGTGCCCGTTGCCACGATCACAAGTTTGACGCCATCAGTCAGGCTGACTATTACGCGCTGTTTGGTGTGCTCGGATCGTGTCGCCCGGCGATGAACGATGCGCGCGAAGCGTCCTTGCAGCAGAAGAACAAGGCGGAGTTGACACGGATCAAGCGAAAATTGAAGCAGGTTTTGGCGGAACAATGGAGGGGGGAGCTGGACCAGGTTTCGGGTCGACTCCAATCGCTGGGGACCGATGCTCCCGAAAAGGGGGAGCCGGCTTACCAGAGACAGTGGCGGGAGCTGTGGCAATCGGCCCGGGCCGGTGATCCGGCGGGCGAGGGTTTTGCTCAGACCTGGGAAAAGATATCTCAAGCGTGGCAGCGACGGCGTGAAAAGGAGCGGGAAGCACTCAGCCAAGGCAACCTGCATCGTTGGGACCTCGCTCGGGCGGAAGATTTCGAGAACTGGTTCCCGCAGGGCAATGGTCTGGGGAGCGCACCAGCCAGGGCGGGTGATTTTTCCGTTGAGGCGGACGGTAATCGGGTGATTTCAGCCATCTATCCGTCCGGTGTTTTTTCCCATTCCCTGTCGAACCTGCATCGCGCCGTACTCGGGTCGCCGGCCATTCGTGTCGATCGGCCTCTGCGTGTCTGGCTCAAGTTGGTCGGGGGCGGTCAGTCGACAGTCCGATACGTCGTGCAGAACTATCCTCGCAGTGGCACGGTTTACCCGATTCAGAATATTCGTCAGCCGGACTGGTACTGGCACAACTACGATATGAAATACTGGCAGGGAGATGACGTCCACTTCGAGCTGGCCACTTCCCGGGATGCCCCGTTGCAGGTGGGTAATCAGGAACGTAGTTGGTTCGGCATCCGTGAGGTCGTGGTTCGTGCTTCGGACCAGGGGGCGCCGCCCAGTCCGGACACCGAATCTCTGCAATTCCTGTGGCGCGAACTGGAGGCCGATCCTCCCCAAACGTTGAAAGAGTTTGAACAGCGATACGTGGCAGCCATCGAACGGGCGATTGCCCTCTGGAACCGCGGTGAGGCGGACGATGCTGCCTCGCTCTTCCTGAATGCGGCTCTCCAACTGGGGCTGTTGTCCAACTCGGTCGACCAGGTCCCGGTCGCCCAACCCTGGCTGGCCAAGTACCGGCAGCTCGAATCGGAAATCCCGGCTCCCTTCCGGGTTCCGGGCGTTTCCGAGGCGGAGCCGCGCGATCAGCCGTTGTTGAACCGGGGAGACCACAAGCAGCCTTTGGACGCAGTACCGCGGGGTTACCTGGCGGCTGTTGATAGTGAACCGTTCGAATCGAATACGAGTGGCCGACTGGAATTGGCCAACGTTCTGGTGAGCCCGAAAAACCCGCTCACGTCGCGGGTCATTTCCAATCGATTATGGCATTGGTTGTTTGGGCAAGGCCTGGTGGCGACGCCGGACAATTTTGGAAAACTGGGCGAGTTACCCTCCCACCCGGAATTGCTTGATTACCTGGCGGATCGCCTGGTCGAACAAGATTGGTCGATGAAACAGGCCATCCGGTTGATCGTCACTTCGCAGGCCTGGCAGCAGGGTGCTGCGGCCAGTTCGCGGGCGAGGCAGTTCGACCCGGCCAACCGTCTATTATCCCATGCCAACGTGCGACGGTTGCCTGCTGAATCGATTCGGGATTCGTTGCTCTGGGCTGCGGGCGAGTTGCAGGAAACACCCTACGGTCCCGCGTTTGCGGCCAACAGTTTTACCCCGCGTCGCAGCGTCTATATTCGCAACAATCGGAACTCACTGGACGCTTTCCTGGGTGTCTTTGACGCACCGGTTCCGTTTGCCACGACTGGCCGCCGCAATCAAACCAATGTTCCCGCCCAGTCCTTGACTCTGATGAATGATCCGAACGTGATTCGTCTGGCTCAACTGGCAGGTCAACGGGCCAGGGCTCAGCCCGGCCTACAGGATGACGGACAGCGCCAGGCCCACCTGTTCCGACAAATCATGGGCCGACCAGCAACGTCCCTTGAACGGACGTCGATGTCCGACTACTTCACTGGGACGATCGATCATATCCAGCAGCAGCGAGAGACGCGACACCGGGCAACGCTTGAACGGGAGAAAGTACAGCAGGAAATCGTGGCGATCCTGGATCCTGCCCGCCAGAAGCTGATGGATCAGCTTTCGACCGAGCCGGGTCAAGAAAACACGGGTACGAAGTTGGCGCCGTTGGCTCGCTGGGATTTTTCGGAGAGCCTGGAGGAACAGGTCGAGGGTCTGGCCACCCAGGTGGTTGGGGAGGTTTCCCGGGGTGACAACGGTCTTAGCCTGGACGGCCGGGGATTTGTCAAAACGGACCCGCTCCCCTGGAAGCTGAAAGAAAAAACACTGGAAGTCTGGTTGCAGATTGACGATCTCGACCAACAGGGTGGCGGAGTGTTCAGCGTTCAGGACCTGGAGGGAGGCGTGTTTGATGCCCTGGTGTTGGGCGAACAACAGGCGCGGCACTGGTTGGCTGGTTCCGACAACTTCCGCCGAACGGAACGGTTGGGAGGAGAGCCGGAAAAAGTGGAGGACCGCCAAGCTGTCATTCACCTGGCTCTGGTCTACGATGCCGGGGGGTTGATCAAGGTGTTTCGAAATGGGCAGCTTTATGGCAAGCCTTATCATAAGGGTCCCCCGGTGACATTCGCTGCCGGCCAAAGCCAGGTTGTGTTCGGTTTACGGCATGGCCAGCAGGTGACTGGCAGCAGGATGTTCCGAGGAAACTTGCTCGAGGCGCGGCTTTACGGCCGGGCCTTGACGGCCGAGGAGTTGCAGGCATCGGCAGAGGACCAGGTGTTTGTCAGTCGCGAGGCGATTCTTCAATCGCTGGAACCCGGTTTGCGGTCTTCCCTGTTGGAGAAGGAAACACGGGTTGCCCAGCTCACCGAACAATTGAATGAGGTGCCGAAAAATACCGGCGAGTCAGAAGTTTGGACGCGACTGGCCCACGCCCTGTTCAACCTGAAAGAGTTTATTTTTATTGAATAGACGGATCCCCATGAACCATCGAATCAATCGACGACAGATGCTGGCCCAAACTTCTACCGGTTTTGGATTGATGGCCCTGTCCAGCCTGATGGCAGAACCGACCCTGGCTGCTGGGGGACGGCAGGATGAAGGTCCGTTGACCCACCACCCGGCCAAGGCGAAGCATGTCATTTTCTGTTTCATGTCAGGGGGTGTCTCCCAGGTCGACTCGTTTGACCCCAAGCCTGAGTTGAAGAAACTGGCCGGCAAACCGATGCCGACACCGATTGAGCGCACCCAGTTCAACCAGAATGGAACGGTCATGCCCTCTCCGTTCGAATTCAATCGTTACGGTGAGAGTGGGCTGCCGGTCAGCTCGATTTTTCCTCACCTGGGTGAGGTCGCGGACGAACTGGCCGTGGTCCGTTCGATGACCAGCAGCGTGAACGAACACGCACAGGGAAACTACGTGATGCACACCGGGTTTCCCTTCATGGGCCACCCGAGTGCCGGTGCCTGGACCAATTACGGGCTGGGGACGGAGAACCAGAATTTGCCCGGATTTGTGGTGTTGCAAAGTGGCGGGGCCGTGCCGCCCCATGGCGGTGTTGGCCTGTTTAGCAGTGGTTTTTTGCCGGCCCGACATCAGGGTTCCATTATCCAGGCCGATCGAGAGGTTGCCATTCGAAACATCCAGGCATCCTTGTCGCCCAGCGACCAACAGGCGCAGTTGCAATTGATCCAGCGACTGGACCGTGACTTTGCCGAGCGTCTTGGTCAGCCGAGCGTGGACGGAGCGATCAGGAATTACGAGACAGCCTACCGGATGCAGGCAGCGGTCCCCGAGTTGTGTGACATCTCCGGGGAGACCCAGGCGATGCGGGATCTCTATGGGTTGGACTCACCGGACCCGGCCAAGGCGGCCTATGCCCGGCAATGCCTGTTGGCCCGCCGGCTGGTGGAAAAAGGTGTTCGGTTCGTGGAACTGAGTTGCCTGACCAAAGGGATCGGTGCCGGCGGTGCCCCCAACCCCTGGGATCAACACGGGGCCTTGGAGAAAGGTCACTCGGCCATGGCCAACCAGGTCGACCAGCCGATCGCGGCCCTGATCAAGGACCTCAAAGCCCGCGGTTTGCTGGATGAGACCTTGATTATTTGGGCTGGCGAATTCGGCAGGACCCCTTTTTCGCAGGGGTCCGATGGACGGGATCACAATCCATTCGGGTTCAGTATCTGGATGGCAGGGGGCGGCATTCGCGGGGGGACCCTCTACGGAGCCACGGACGAATTGGGATACCGGGTGGTAGAGAACCCTTGTACTGTTTACGACCTGTGGGCGACCGCCCTGCACCTGTTAGGACTCGATCACGAGAAATTGACGTACCGTTACGCCGGCCGGGATGTCCGTCTGACGGACGTCCATGGCCATGTGCTTTCGGAGATCATCGCCTAGAGGTCTTTCCGGTCCCTCGGACTTTCCCCGTTGTTCCCTGGTCAATCGTACGGACTGCGTCAGTCGATCCGGTAAGCGAGCAAACGGAGGGCATTGCCCACCACCAGCAGCGTCGATCCCTCGTGGAAAAGCACAGCAAAACCGAGTTGCAGGCCAAACAGGGTAGCCGGGATCAACAGGGCGACCATGCCGAGGCTGAACCAGAGATTCTGCCGGATGATCCGGCTCGTTTTTCGACTGAGACCAACGGCAAACGGCAGGCGTTGCAGGTCATCGGCCATCAGGGCGACATCGGCCGTTTCCAGGGCCACGTCGGACCCCATCGCTCCCATCGCGATCCCCACGGTCGAGGCTGCCATGGCCGGGGCGTCGTTGACTCCATCACCGACCATTGCCACTTCCCCCTCGTGCCGCCAACGCTCGATGGCTGCGACCTTGTCCTCGGGCATCAGTTCCCCCCGGGCATCTTCGATTCCGACCGATTGTGCTAACGAGTCGGCAACGACCTGGTTGTCCCCGGAAATGATCGCCATTTTCTCAATGCCGAGTCGTCGCAAACGATCGATCGTCGTCCTGGCCTCGGGGCGCGACGTGTCCATCATGCCAATCACACCGAGATAGCGGTCTCCGTGGCGGACAAGCATCGTGGTACGGCCGCTCGATTCCAGTTCTCGGACCTGTTGAACCCATTCGTCTGAAGGTGAATCGGCATCCATCGATTCAAACATTTGGAGCTTGCCAATGGAGACGATGGCTCCATTGACTTGGGCCTGTATCCCTTGGCCAATTCGGTTTTGCAGGTCAGTTGCCAGCGGGAACTCACGTCCTGCAAGTTGGGGCTGAAGGTCGCGAACCATCGCTTCGGCCAGCGGGTGATCGCTCAAGGATTCTACAGCGACGACCAACTCAATCAGTTCCGTTTTGGAAATACTCGGATCACAGATCATGTCCGTCAGGCCGGGCTGGCCGCGGGTCAATGTGCCTGTTTTGTCGAAGGCGATCGCGGTTACCTTTCCCAGGTTTTCCAGGGGCCCACCACCCTTGACCAGGACGCCTCCCCTGGCGGCCCGCGCGACACCGCTCAACACAGCGCTGGGGGTAGCAATCGCCAAGGCACATGGGCTGGCGGCCACCAGCACCGCCATCGCCCGATAGAATGATTCATGAAACTGTTCATCAAACAACAGGAAGGCAAAATGGAGCAGGATGACCAGCAGGATGACGGCCGGGACGAACCACTTTTCAAACCGTTTGGTAAAATGCTGAGTGGGTGATTGTTGTGACTCGGCTTCGTTGACCAGCGCAATAACTCGTGCCAGGGTGGAGTCACTCGCCCGTTGAGTGACCTGGACATGCAGAGCCCCGCTCCCGTTGATCGTGCCGGCATACACCCGGTGTGCGGCGGCCAACCGGGCTGGCTGGTCGGCGGCAAGCAGCGGGTCGTCGACGGGCCGCTTGTCGACCGGCATGCTCTCACCCGTGATGGGTGCCTGGTCGACGCTGCTTTCACCCTGCACCACAAATCCGTCGGCGGGAATTTTTTCGTTGGTCTTGATGATGACAGTATCGCCCAGCTGCAGTTCCTTGATTGGCACGATGCTCGTCTTGTCTCCGCGCAGCACAGTTGCCATCTCAGGTACGAGATCGGCAAGCGAGGAAATGGCTTTACGGGCTCGATCCATGGCGTAATGCTCCAGGGCGTGTCCCAGTGAGAACAGGAACAGAAGTAATGACCCTTCGGCCCATTTTCCCAACGCGGCGGCGCCGATCGCGGCGAACAACATCAGGAACTCAATTTCAAAACGTCCCCGTAAGGTGTGTTCAATCACTTCACGCAGGAAGAAAAAACAACCAAACAGGTAAGCCAGCAGGTAAAACCCAAAAGACAGCCAGTTTTCTTCAGCCAGGTAAAGCTGGGTCAGCCAACCCAGTAACAGGCAGATCCCGCACAGGATGGCAAAGACCAGTTCCATTTTGCCGCCGCAGGTCCCGCCGTGAGAGTGGCCCGGCGACGAATGGGCACAGGAAGATCGAGGTTGGGTTGGCGGCTTGCACATGAAGTATCGAGTTACGTTTGGTAGAGTCGCCGTTGGTTTCTAGAAGATTGTCTGACAGGGAGTGGTAATCTCAGCACCGGCTACAACATGATGGAAAAATACTCTTGATTCCGTGCTGCCAGAGAGTGGCAGGGCTGTCTCGGTGGGATAGGGCCGGTTCGATCGAGGCTGACTTATCGGGGAAAAGCCTGTTAAAGTATAGACGGTCCATCCTGAAAATGGAAATTCAATGGGTGGACAACTTGGCGGAGTAATTTTTTTGATAGAAACAACCGAACAACCTGAAGGCTCGACCGAACATCGATCGATCGGGGTGGACTTATTGGTTTACCTCGTGTTTTTCCTCTCCGGTGCGGCTGCCTTGATTTATGAAATTTCCTGGGCCCGCCAGGTCGGCCTGTTGTTTGGTCACACCATTCACGCGGCGGGTGTCGTTCTGGCAAGTTATTTTTTTGGAATGGCCGTCGGTTATCTGGTCGGGGCGCGGTGGTCACTTCGGATTGCTCCGCTGTACGGCTATGCCATCGCCGAGGCCATTGTCGTCGTTTGGGCCTTCTTGATTCCCGTTCTGCTGGATTGGTCAGAAAGTTCATTTGCCGCCGGACTGTTGACTCATTCCTCGCTGGCCGTGCAAACTTTGTCACGAGTCCTGTTCAGTTTTTTCCTCCTGCTGCCAGCTACGGTTGCACTCGGTATCACACTTCCGATGATTGCCATGGTCTGTTCTTCCCACGGTTCTGGCTGTCTTTCCGATGCGCGGAATACGATGCGGGTGACCTGGGCTTATGCCATCAATACGACCGGAGCGTTGATTGGGGTCCTGGTGGCGACGTTTTATCTGTTGATTACGGTGGGAGTAACGACCAGCAGTTACCTGGCGGCGGGTCTGTCACTGGTATGTTGCCTGGTGGCGATCGGGATGCAATGGGCCGGGTGGTGTCCCTCGCCTGCTGGGACCACGGTTCGCAGAGAGGCGGAAACAGGAACGACGTCTGGGGGACCACCAACCTGGCTGCTGCTTGGCCTGGCCGCCTTGTCCGGGTTTGGCACACTTGGGTTGCAGGTTCTCTACACAAGGATGTTCTCACTGGTTTTTCATAATAGCAGCTACACATTTGGGGTGGTGATTGCTGTTTTCCTGGCTGCCCTGGCCCTCGGCGCGGCGATTGTGGGCGCCGTTCAGCGGCGAGTCGACGCCTGGAAACTGGCTGGTTGGGTGACGGGGTTCGGGGCCGTGGCCACCGCGGTCTCGGTGAGCCTGTTTGTCATGTTCACCCACCTCGAGTATTTCAGCTTTGGCCGGACATTTTGGGGCTACGTTACCGGGGCGTGCGGGTTGGTTACCCTGGTGGTGGGACCACCCGTCCTGTTGCTGGGGATGTTACTGCCCCTGGTATGGAAACTGGAGGGGGGCCAGGCGGGACGTGTCGTTGGTTGGTTGACGGCGATCAACACACTGGCTGCGGCCCTCGGAGCACTGCTTGCCAGTTTTGTCATCCTGCCGTTGCTCGGACTGTGGATGTCCCTGATCATGATGGCGGGCCTGTTTGCCTGCTGTTCGCTGGCCTTACTCTGGCGTTCTCTCAGACCGGTCTGGCTCGTGGCAGGCGGCCTGGTGTTTCTGGGAGTTGCGGTTTTTGCATGGCGGTACCCGCTGGAGGTAGAACGGGAATTGGGTCGCAGCAAGGGTGAGCGGCTGATCCAACGATGGAACTCTCCTTATGGCTGGATTGATGTGGTGCAAGTGGAGGGCTCACCGATTTACAAAATCCGCCAGAATCTGCATTACCGTTTTGGCAAAACGGGCAGCAATACCCGCGAATTTCGCCAGGCCCATATTCCTTTGATGCTCCACCCGGACCCCCAGGACGTTCTGTTCCTCGGCCTGGGTACCGGGCTGACAGCAGGGGGGAGCATTCCCCATGAATCGGTCCAACGGGTGGACCTGGTCGAGTTGATCCCCGAGGTGGTGGAAGCGTGTCGCTTGCTGGCTGATCACAATTTCAACGTGATCGACCATCCCCGCGTAGATGTATTCGTAGATGATGCCCGTCATTACCTGCTCGGTACGGACCGCAAGTACGATGTCATTGTCTCGGACCTGTTTGTTCCCTGGGAAAGCGAGTCCGGGTACCTGTATACGGTGGAGCATTACCAGGTAGCCAAGGAGCGGCTCAAACCGAATGGTCATTTCTGTCAGTGGTTACCCCTGTTTCAACTCGGTGCAGGGGAGTTTGAAGCGATTGCCGATAGTTTTGCCAGCGTGTTTCCCCATGTGACAATCTGGTGGGCAGAACTCGGTTCGTCAAAACCTGTGGTTGCCCTGATCGGTTCGGATGAACCGTTACGGGTTTCGAGCGAAGCGACGGCGGAACGTCTCGATTCACTCTGGAAGAAGATAGGAAAAACGGATTCGGCCATGCAGGATGTAGGCAGATTTTGGGACTTGTACCTCGGCGATTGGCAACTGAAAAACCCAGATAGCCTGAATACGGATGAACACCCGAAAGTGGAATTTGCAACTCCCGTCAGCAATCGTCAGCGGCAGTTGATGTCCTCGCGCGTCCTGTGGGATTACTACAACCGCGTCCTGGGCCGTTTGCCTCGCCAGCAGGCGGTATTGCTCGACCCTGCAATCCCCATGTTGCCAGAAGAACAGCAGCGGGCACGGCAGCGACTCATGATTTTCGGTAAGTAACTTTTTGCTGGGCGGCCAGATCAGGGCAGCCCGGTCTGCCAGTACGAGTGTGTGCTTTGATTCACGCTTCAGTTGCCAAGGGACGTCCCTGCTAATGGATTGACGCCGGGAACCCCCGGATGGGGGTAGCTTTCAAGTCATGAGGGGATCGATATGCTGCGGCTAGCTGCTGGTTTCTTAAAGGGTCAATTTGCTCTGGAGTTCTGGGGAAGGTACCATCGATCTGGTTATGACTCGCCTTCAAATTCATGGATGTAAATCGCCTTTCTCGGTCTTTCGCATGAAACCCAGGGAGGAACACCGTCAGCAATGGCGTCCCCAATGACGGTCGTAACGGTTCCATCGGCTGGCACGATTTTTTTTTTCAGTTGATTGGTGCCAGAAATTTCAATAATCTCCTCCGCTGCCTCGAAACGGACATAAAGTTTTTTAGGGTCCTGGTGTGATACGCCGGGCTGTTAATGAAACACGGCATTTTGCCCCCTGATTGGCAAGATGACCAGCGCGAGAAGTAGAGTGAAAGAGTGATGTTCGAGGCCGCTGCAACCTTATCGTTGCCCACCGATCCAGCGCCGCAGTTTGGCCGGAACCCGTTTGAAAATACGGCCGGTCGACTCTCCCAATTGTCGACTCATCCAAGTCCCGGTTTTGATTACGCCCACTTTCGCAATTTGATGGCAGCAACCGCCACGCGTCTACAGCCCGTGTTGTCTGATATCCAGAATGAATCGCCTCGGCTGGAACAGTTTGCCAATACGGTCAAGGACTTGAGTTCAAGAAACCGTGTTGATGAAATTGTCTTTCTTGACCGCGCGGTGGCCGGTTGGGGAAAGCTGTTGATCGACCTGGATCGGCAGAAGCGGGATGGCAGGAACCTGGACGTGGTTCTGCTGGACACCGACCGCAATGGTGTTCATCAGATTTCTCGCACTTTGGATCGGTACTCCGATGTTCAGTCGGTCCATATTGTCAGTCATGGGAGTGACGGGCGAGTTCAATTGGGTAACACGGAAATAAACGGGGCAGCATGGCAGGGATACGTGGCTGAGCTGGGCGGTTGGCGCCACAGTCTGACCCGCAGTGCTGACATTTCTTTCTATGGGTGCAATTTGGCAGCTACCGAGGAAGGTCGTCAGCTGGTCAGAAATGTGCAGTTGATAACCGGGGCCGATGTGGCTGCCAGTAACGACCTGACAGGGTCTGCCCTGGCCGGCGGCGATTGGGACCTGGAGTTTCAATTAGGTTCTGTGAAAAGTTCACGGTTGTTCAGTGCCTCGGCGCAGTGGAACTGGGACCACACATTGCAGATCGATATTGATCAGGCCTGGTTGGACGCTCAAGGGCCTGGACCGTACTACCTCGACCAACGGGGGGAGACGTATGTGTTGCAAACCGACGTCGCGACTGATGGATCGGCGTTTGCCATCATCGCCAAGGACATCGTGTTCGATCTGAACGGTCACACGGTGACTTACAACAACGCGGCACCCATCTCGATCGTGAATCAGAGTTTTGAATCGGGCCAGGGTACATCGGCGGACGGCTGGGATTTCAGTGCGGCCCCGACGGCAGAACGATACCAGGGCATTTGGATCGACAACGAGGTCTATGATGGTGACTACTCGTTGCGATTTGGACCTTCGGGTCTGAATCAGACGGTGGTCTCCGAATCACTGGTCACCCTGGAAGCCGAGACGACCTACAGCCTGTCCGCAATGTTCCACAAGAAGGATGTTCCCGATGTGATCGCGTTTGTTGAACTGGAGAACATGTCGGATGGAACCGTCTATCGGGTTGACTACGGTAATAACAACAACCGCGGAATCCAGTTTCAGGAAGAGGTGTTTAAAACGGGTGCAGCTGACAATACCTACCAGTTGCGAGTCGGGGTCGAAGGGGCCTTCAGCGAAAACCGGGTCATTGTTGATGACGTTAAGGTTCAGCGCACGCGGACTTATGGAGTGGCCGTAAGTACGTTTTCCTGGGCGGCCGAGGAATACGTCGATTTCACGTCGTATGGCACCGCGGGAAATAGCCTGATTCGCAATGGTGATATCGTCCAGGGGCAGGATGGTGGAACGTGGGGACACGGTGTGTTGGTCCGTCAAGCGGCCGACGTCACGTTGGACAATTTGAACGTGACCGTGGCGGGTGCCAATGCCTCTGCCGTTTATTGGCGTTCCGGATCTGATGGGTTGATTCAGGGGAGCCATTTTACGAGCAATGTGAAAACCATCCTCAGTCGAGATAATAATCATGGTGCCGTGATCATGAACTTCGAGGGGACATTCGCCAACAACCAGATTCACAATGGACCTCACGTTGGCCTGTACCTTTCCGGTGACGCGAGTAGCCAAGTTTACGGCAATACGATTCGTCTTAAATCGAAGTACACGAACGCGTTCGCTATTTTTGCCCGAGGTGTCGGGACCGATGTTTATGACAATGTGATCGACTGTGGCCATGCCGATTACTCGGCTCGCGGGATCTTCATTCGGGGATCGGAGGGTGCCCGGCGCGTGTACGACAACACGATCCGAGTTCAGGGCATGGCCAACAATCAGGAGTACAGTGGCAATGGGGGCGTCCAGCTGGGGGGTGCCTATGGCATACAAATCGAAGGTGACAAAAACGCCGAAATTTTCCGCAACCACGTCTATGTGAATGCGGAATTCACGATGGGTTATGCATTTCGCGCCAACGGCGTGGTCGATAATGTCAACGTCTACGAGAACACGTTTACCGTTGACAACCGCGGCTCGCGAACGGCCGTTTTCAAGTTGGACGGGCCTGATTCATCCGGTTTGCAGATTTACGACAACACACTGGTGACCAATGATGGGATCTTTGGCCGAACGATGAATACCCATGTCGACCTGATCCGCTCCAACCTGACCATTCTGCCTGCTGAAGATAGGCGTCCATTCGAGGCGGGTTATGTATCCGCCAGCCAGACCGAGGGCCATACGACAGTGAACCTGGTGGACACGTTGTTTGCCGACCAGGCAACACGGGATGCGGTTGCTGGTAGCCATTTCGTAAAATATACCGCCAGCGCGCCACCCGAATCTCGGGCCGAGTTCAACGTCCGCTGGTCGACCGGTTTCCTGGTGAAAGATATGATGGGCAACCTGATTGCCGATGCGGCGGTTCGGGTGCTTGATGCTGAAAATAATGAGGTTTTCACTGGCACAACCGACGCCAATGGCCATGCCCAAATCGTGCTCTCAGAGCTGCATACGACTGGGGACGTCAATACGATTTTCGGCGAGTACACGGTGACCGTGACCGGTGAAAATTCAGAAGCCTCGCTAAGTTTCCTGGCCGATCGGCAACAGGAGATCGATATCGAGCTCGGCATCAACCCGCCCAACCATGGTGACTATTCGCTGTTCTACGACGGTACGACCCTGTATGTCGATGCGACCGACGGTCAGAACCAGTTTTCCTGGTCCGCCGACGACCCGCTCGCCTTCCTGATTGACGGGCTTCATTTCAGCGTGAACCAGGGAACGGAGAAGATTCACTTTCGCGGCGATGCAGGGGAAGATACGGTGAACCTGCTTGGGTCAACCGGTGACGATATCCTTAACCTGACCAACGGCACCGTCGTTTTGACGACCCCCGTGATGAAGATGGTGACATCCAGTATCGAGAACGTCAATGTGCAGCTGGGAACCGGGAACGACCATGTCTACCTGAACGGGACGGCTGGCGATGATTCGCTTCGGCTTTCGGCAGACGTCGCCAATTTTTCTACGTCGGACTTGACAATTATTGCCAACGAGTTTGAGCGGGTAGTTGCCCGCGAGTCCGCTGGCCATGATGCGGTCGTGTTTGTTGATACGGTGGCCAACGACCGATTTTATAGCTATGCCAGCCACTCCTTGATGTTGTCCGGCGGCCTCGTCCTGCGGGCAGATGGTTTTGATTCGGTGAGTGGTCGATCTCAAAACGGTGGATGGGATACGGCCGTTCTGCACGATTCGGCGGGGAATGATTCACTTTACGCCAATGACCTGCTCGGCCGGCTCACGGAATCAGGCGGCGCGGTCCGTGAGGCCCAGGGGTTTGACCGGACGATCATCACATCCAGCAGTGGTCAGGATACGGCCAGCTTGATTGGGACAACCGAAAAGGAAACGGTTCTTGGTTCCTTTGATTCACTGATTTTCATGGGAACGGGTTTCAGTCATCGCATTAACGGTTTTGCCGATGTGACACTGTTGGCGGGAATGGGTCAGGACGAGCTGTATCTCAATGACACCGAGGACAACGATGCGATTCAGATGCGAGCGGGGAATTTGAGCTGGTCCGATTCGAATCGGGTCCTGGTTGCCTCGCAATTCGAAACCCAGATCGTCCGGGGAGGGTCCGGTGGACAGGATTCAATCCAGTTCATGGGCTCACAGGGCGACGAGCAATTCTATAGTTTTCCCGACGACGAAGTGGCCTTTATGGTGACCGCTGGAGGTGTCCTGCGGGTGACTGGTTTCGATCAGGTCGAGGCTTATTCTCTGGGCGGGAACGACAAAGCCGTGATGAAGGGGATGGCTGGTTTTGATGATGTTCGCATCACCAGCGGGATGGTCGAATTAACCAATAGCGCCGGTATTCAAGCCGCATTTGGTTTTGCAGAGACTTATACCTATCTCGCCAATCGCGGTGATGATGCAGCCACGGTGTCGGCGACCACTGGCAATGATACGCTGGTCGGTTCCCAGGACTGGGTCCGGTTTTATGGCGACGGATATTCCAATTTCTTTAGCGGGTTCAAGTCTGCCGCCATCAATGCGGGCGACGGTCACGATGCGTTCTACCTGAAGGATTCGGCTCACGATGACCAGGTCGTGATGAGGTCGGGCTCCACGACTGTTGCCAACCCGTCGTTTTCCATCCTGTTGAATCATTTTGAAACCCAGGTGGTCAGTTCCGTCAATGGTGGCTTCGATTCGGTGCAGATGTTCGACTCCGAATGGGATGATTACCTGTATAGTGTGGCAGGCTTTACCTTGATGCAGAACAGCCGTTCATTCCACCGGGCCAACGGTTTTGCCGTAGTGTCTGCTCACGCCAGCCAGGGTGGTGCGGATACGGTTGAGATTCACGGGACCGAATCCCAGGACCAGATTGACCTGGAAGACGATCATGGAACCTATCGTGGTGGTGGACTGGACCGTTACTTCGAAGGCTTTGACCATGCGGACATCTATTTGAATCTGGCTGTTGACAGGACCAGTGAAAATAATGTCGGCTTTGACTTCCACTGGATCGACGAATAGTCAGCCCTTTTCTCTTGCCTGCGTGACCCTCTAGCGATGAAACGGACTGGAATTTTTGTCCTATCCAATTAAGCTAGGAAACTGCCTGCCCATTGTTCTGCACCTTTCCTGATTTGGCCTGTCTCCAGGTGTGCCGAGCGGGTTGAATCTCCAGTAACAAGGACTTTCCTTCCATCGATTTCATGATGTGCCTGTCCTGGTGCAAGAGCCTGTCACCGTTTGACTCGATTGGTCCAGGGCGATCATAATTAGCCACCAGCCGTTCCCTTTCTTCACCCCGATCACTGCCTTATGTCGAATCCAACCCTGCAAGATATTTGTCACGATTGGCGGGCGCTCGATCAGGACTTTGTGGACGACAAGGCGATCGAGCTGATTGGCCATGAAGCCTTTTCGTCAGAGGTGAACATTGACCTGCGGGTGATTCCAGCCGGCTTCTTGGTGAAGCTTGCGAATAAAATTTCGCGAAATCTTGGCAGCCTGATTTACGCATTCCAATTACTGTGGGCCTGCAAGTCTGCCAATGTGCTGGTCATCAATGGGGCGACCAAGATCTGGTTTTATGCGGGATTGCTCAACCGGTTCCTCTTTCTCCGCAAACGGAATGTCCTCTGCTGGGATATCTTTGTCGAGGTGAGTGAAGGCTGGAAGCAAAAGGTCATGGCCACGGCCATGAAGGGGATGACACTGTCCGTACTCTGGTCATCGCCACAAGTTGCCTCGCATGCCAGGTTCCTGGGAATGCCCGAAGATCGATTTATTTTTATTCCCTTCAAGGCCAATCATACCAAGGGGCCCCGTTACGACTTGCCCATTGGGAATTACGTCTTTGCCTGCGGCAATGGTAAGCGTGATTATCAATGCCTCGTTGAAGCGGTGCGCGGTACGGGCATCCCGGTCATCATTTGTGCCACGGACCCGGAGGTTCGGAGGAGGATTGAAGACTTGCCGAACGTCGTCAAGCTGGGAGCGACCGAACCCGATTTTGCCAAGCTTCAGGCCAGCTCCTGCTTCATGGTGATCCCCATGACCTACACCGGGTTAAAAGGTGGGGGTGAAGCGAATTTTTGTAACGGGATGTGGCATGGGAAACCGGTGATCGCGGCCGACAGCATTGCCGCCGCCGATTACATTGTCGACGGAGAAACAGGTTTCGTGGTTCCCTCGGGCGATTCTCAGTTGTTGCGAGAGCGCATCCTTACCCTGTGGAATGATCGGGAGCTCGTCGAGAAAATGGGCCAGGCAGGTCACCAGCATGTAGAAAAGAACTTCACGCACGCCGCGTTCGTGCGGCGGATTTTGCGGGCTGCCAAGATATTGGGTGCCGCCAAGAGCGGCTAGAGAAGGTCGTTGGCAGATAGCCAACCCCTGTTATTCGGTACGTTTCTTTTTAGGTTTTGCTGCCTTCGCCCGACCGCCGAACGAGCCCTGGTAGCGATGGAAGGCTCTTCGGATTTCTCGCGAAAGCAGAGAGCAGGTGGCGCCGGATTCGTAACCGAGTTCCGCCAGCAGATGGCCCGCAGTTTTCCAGGCCAAGTGTTGATCAGCCCTTCCCAATTCCTGTTTCCATTTTTGGCAGGAACCGGAATTGATAGGCTGTAATAAATTGTTGTGATGGGTGTGAACACGATCACCCACCCCAGAAGCAACATTATTCGAAAAATTCTCCAGCATGCCCGGCGTATATTCCAGGTCCAGGAAATGACAGACTGATTCGAGAATAGGCTCTGGCGTTTGAACGAGATCTTCGTACCGAATTTCCATCTGCTGGTTGGTGTCGAGCATCGCCAACATTTTGCGGGCGATGGTCACATTTTTTTGCCAATGCTGAATGGCAGAAAGAAAATTGTTAGGACCGAAGTCTGTTTTGATCAGGGATAAGGAGGCGTCCCGACCATCGCGTACCAGATGGATAAACTTGCCGTTGGGGAATAGCTGATGCAGCGTGTCCGCATGAGTCAGGTAGCCGGGTGTCTTGTCTCCCCAGCGTTCCTTCGATGAGTTCTTGGCGTAGGCCTGGAAGACGGCCTCAATCAACGAGGGCAAGTTGTCACATGCTTGCAGATCGATTTGTTCTCGATTGACGGCGGGATGCCAATCTTCCACATAGGGGGATGAAAAAATCTCGTCGAGAATCTCTTGCCGAACGCCCGGAAAATCAGCGTCGTTTACGTTTCCCCACTTTTTTGCTACCGGCACGATAAAATGAGACTCGTACGGAATGGCCAGCTGCGGCTGCTGTTTCAGCAACAAACTAAACAGGGTTGTCCCGGATCGGGGTGAACCCAAGATAAAAACGGGTGACGGATTCGACATCAGTTAATGGTCTTCTCTTCCCAGGAACACGTTGACTTTTCCCCGGACCAGTTGCCAAAGTTCCCGGTCAAAAATCAGGATTAAGAGCAGGTTCAGGCCCAACCCGATTATACCTCCGCAGAAAATCGACAGGTATGAGTTTAATGAGAGGTAGGCAAGAACCCACCACCAGGCAAATGTGGCGAGTGCAGCTCCACAAAGCGGGGCGAGATAAGCTTGTTGAAAGAATCGCCAGATTGGCAATTCCGTGGCCCGGCAAACGATGTAGGCAATCATCAGCACCTGAACAAGGCAAGGGATGGCGGTTCCGATCGCCACGCCGGCAATTCCCCAGTGCCGCACCAGAAGCAGACTCAAACCGAGATTCAGGATCGCGCAAATGGCTGTCGTGGTGGCAAACGGTCGTACTTTTCCAATTCCATACAGGACACGGGCCGAGACGGAATGGGCCAGAAAGAGTGGCAGCGGCAAAGCCAGGATAATTAACACCGGGGAACTGATCTCCTGAAAGGATGCCCCCATCCATCTCCCGATAAAGTCGGGACCCAACAAAATCAAACCTTGACTGATAAAACAGGACAACCAAACAGTGATGCGAGTCCCGAAAATCAGGAGTCGTCGAACCTCGCCATAATCGCCCAGCGATTCGAGCACACTGAACCGGGGGGTCAACACCATGGTGGCCGATCGGACGAACGACTTGGAGTACTGCACCAATCGAGCCGCAATCGCGAAGTAGGTTACCGAACTGGGGTCAAGACAGAAGCCAATGACCAGAGCGTCCGTTTGAAAGGAGACGCGAGAACTGATAGCCGCGATGAACGACCAGATACTGTAGTTGCGAACCTGGCGGAAGGTTCCCGACGTGATTGACTTGAGAGAAAACTTCAGACTGGGGACTTTGACGTGTGCGATCACCAGTAATGCCAGGTGTTGAAGCAGTGCGAAGGCCGTGATGGTAATCCCGATCGCTACGATGCCCCCGCCGACCGACAGAACCCACAGAAAAACCAGCGACCGGCCGATCAGTATCAGGATCTGGACAATGTTCTTCACCCAGTACAACTCGATGGCGCTGATAATCGAATTGTAGACACTCAGTGGCAAGCCAACTGCCAAGTTGAATCCGAGCAAGGCAATCATGATCCTTGCCTCATAGGCTAGCGTCGAGTCGATGCTACGAGGCAAGGCCCCAAAAAGCGCGTAGGCCATAGTGGTTAACCCAACCAGCAGCCCCAACGAAGAAAAGATGGCGATACTGGTCGAATAGATCCGGTTGACTTCGTCACGGTCCTCGGTTGCGTTGAACTTGGCAACGTACTTGACGACTGCCGCGGTTATTCCCAGGTCAAACAGGGCCAGGTATTTGATGATCGATTCGACAAAAACCCAGATACCGTAACGGTCATCACCGAGTCCAGCGACCAGGATGGGCGTCATGAAGAACGTGACAACAATCATCACGGCAAAAACAGCCATGTTGGATGTCGCGTTGGTCAGTATCTTCGATTTGGCTGGTTTGTCAGGCAACGAACGGACTCGTTTCAGCTGTTTTCATCAATCTCGTTTTTCGACGGTGGAGTGGAGGATGGGTTGGCAGGTTACGCATAGCCCCATTGAGTGAAAAAAGGCTCGCAAATCTGTTTCACTCGGTCGATATCCTCTGGCTCCAGAGCTTCCAGGTGTTGCCAGCTGTTGGGTCCCTGGGGCGCGTAAGACCGCGCTCGACTGTTGCTGGCCTGTTGGTTGCAGATTGAACCGACGAATTTCAAGTCGACCGGAATTTCTAGGTACTCGGCCAGTTCTTTTATGGTTGCGACTTTATGATCGCAAAAATCCTCGTAACGCATATAGTGGACTTGATCGACTTTTAGAGACCGTTCGAGGTAGATCTTCCATCGCATCGCCATTCGGGCAATCGGGTCGGTTTCCTCGATTCCCAGCCAATCCGCTTTGACCCAGGGTACATCGGCGAAACCGGCACGGTCTTTGATGCGGAAAGTACGAAAGGCCGATGCAATCACATCGCGGGGATCACGGACAACATAAATGGCACGACAGTTGGGATAGACCTCGCGTAGCTGGGGCAACACGGGGGCAAAACCGGGGACTTTCCAATTGTCGAATAGACGGAGGTGCGGGTAATCGCGGAAGGTGGCTTGCCCTTGGTAGATTTTGCTGCGGGCATCCCAGACCCAGCTCTGTTCTCCTTCGACCAGGAAACGTAACCGTCCCTTGCCAAACAGTGATTTTGCAATGATCGTCGTACCGGATGACTCGCAACCAACCACAAGCCGCTTGGGCGATTCGCAAGGCCAGCGCTGGTACTGCTCGGCAAACCAGCGCAGGCGGGCGCGGTCGGCAAGATGCCATGCCTTTCGCCTGGCTCGATCATAGAGGGAGAGACTCATCGATTCAAATTCACTGGATAATGACCATTGGAAAGGGTTCAGGCCCAGGGTTTCCAGATCAGGGACCGCAGGATGCTCTTGTAAATTCGCAGTTCCCACGGCGAGTGCCTGGCAGCCTTGAGAAAAAACTTGAACGCCACTCCATTTTGGTTCTGGCTGAGATAAAAATTTCCGGCGGATCGGTACTTGTTAGAATACGCGCGATGCAGGGCTTTTCGGTAAGGGAACTTGCCGTCAAAGTAGTTGTTCACAAAATCTTCCTGGATCTTGAGCGTGTACTCGATCTTGGACTTCACCCGGGTGCCAATGCTGTCGATTCCCGTTCGGTACTCCATCAATACCTCGTCCACATAGGCGAATTTGCATACCGTCGACATTCGCAACCAGAGGTCGTAGTCGGGAGCAATCGGGCATTGAGGGTCCATCCATCCGACTTGATCGAGAAATGACTTGCGGACCATCGAGGAAGAAAATGGAACAAACATGTCGTAGATCAGGAACTCGGTGACACGGCCTTCACGGGGCGTATGACCGAGCTTGTTGCTGGCCAATACGATTTCTTCGTTGCGGAATTTAAGGCGGTCGGTGTAAACAACGCCGACTTCCGGGTCGTCTTTGAATTTGGCGAGCTGCTTGGACAGCTTGCTGGCGCGCCAACGGTCGTCTCCATCCAGGAAAGCGACAAAATTCCCCTGGGCGAGTTCGACGCCCTTGTTCTTGGCAGCGACTTGTCCGGCGTTTTCCTGGTGGAAGTATCGTATTTGGTTGCCGTACGATTCGGCAACCTGTCGGGTGTTGTCCCCAGAGCCATCGTCGATGACCAGGATTTCGTGATCGTCAATTTCCTGTGCCAGGGCGCTATCGATCGCTTCGGCCAGCCACGGCCCCTTGTTGTAGGACGTGATGACTGTGGTAACGGAAAATTCGCGACTGTTCATGGACAACGTCAGGGTAGGCCTTATGGGCTTTCGAAAAACTCTTTGTACCAGAGATCAAAAACAAGCAGATTGTATAAAAACCAGTTGGGCTGAAGTTTCAGCCGGGCCAGGAGCCCGTCAGGCAGAAAATCATACGGGCTGATTGCCTCTACGGCCGGGCGAAGCGGTCCACCTGGACTCATCCACTTGATGATCGGTTGGCCAAATCCGCGTTTGGTGCGCTGCACGAATTCGGTTGGAACATGTCGAGCTAAAGCGTGCTTCAGGATGACTTTCGCACCGGAGGGCGGAAACTTGATGTCGGTGGGGATCTGCAGCGTTGCCGTCAGCATGCGTGAATCGAGGAAGGGGCAGGTCATCTCGAGGCCTGCCAGGTTAAAAAGAGAAGTCCAATAAGCTGCTGTGTTGACGGCTTCTCCCAGGAATCCCACGGTAAGGATGTGCTGTAAATGCAGTCGGTCATCGGGAACCTGTTGTTGCTGCAATAATTCTTGGCGGTTGACGAGTGCCTGTTGGGCTGCCTCTTGACCAAAGCAGGAAACCACCGTTGCCCAATCGGTAAAGGCAGCATTCTGGTTGATCGGGTGGACCCACGCGTCGAGATCGTCCAGGTGTCCTGATAGCCGGATCGCCTCTGCCCGGTAAGGCTTGCCAATGAGTTCGGCCAAACGGGCAGCCGACTGCCGAAGGAACCGGGCGGGTAGCCATTGTGCCATGCTTCCCGCTTTGATCATCTGGCATAGGTCGTCGGTTCCAAACAGCCCGTCGGCCCCTTCTCCACAAAGACCGGCCGTGGAGCCCCATTCTTTCATCCTCCTTGCCAGGGCGGGGAAATAGAAGGACTGAACATGGTTTGGCATTTCCCCCGTAGTGCGCAGGGTTTGACGAATCGTGTCGGCCGTCAGCTCCTCGATTTCGACGCTCAGGTGCTCCGTTTCAAACAGTTCGACGGCTGAAAGGGTGTACTCCTGATCGGTTAATCGACGGGTTTCATTTAACCAGAAAGCTGCGCTGCGAGGTGGGTTGGTTTTGCCGTTGTTCTGCCAGGCCAGGTTCCAGTGAGCCTGAATGTAACTGCTGTCGACGCCGCCGGAGAGCAGGCCGGAGGCACTCGGGTAACGGTTCACCTGGTCCCGCGAAATATCAGTCATGGCCGATTCCACGCACTCGATGGCGTCCGGAACACGGGTGATGGGATTGCCCGATGCCAGGTTGGCATACGTTTGACACGTCTCTACACGGAGCTCACCACTTTCGTAGAGTAATTGCTCCCCAGGTAGCAAACGCTTGATGCCCTGAAAGAGAGTCTCTCTTCCAGGCGAGAATCGATAGATGAAATACGAAGGCAAGGCTTGCTGGTTGAGGACCGGGTTCGTACTCCCCAGTTCGGCAAGCTGGTTGCTGAACTGTATTCCATTGGGAGAGGGCCGATAATAGGTAAAGGTGTTTCCGACAACGTTCCGGAAGATCATCAGCCGCGCGGGGTTGGCTGTGGCCAGGAGCAGGGTAAACGAACCCTCCATGGCGGCCAGCTGGAGATCTTGCCGGGAGATAAAACGTGCCAGCAGTTGTTCCAGCAGGCACTGTTGACTTTGCCAATCCGTCTTTCCCTGTCCCGCGATATAGCCACGCAACAATGCATAAGCATCCCCCTGGGTAAACGTTAGCAGTTCATGTCCTGAATGGATGACCAGGGGGGCATTTGCCTGAGCCGTTTCAGGCCAGGTTGCCATCTTCGGGCACGGACCCACATGACCCGCTGGTGGCGGAACCGGTTGGTTGAAAAGGTGGCCTGTAAAATTTAACGAGGAGTTCATGTCGGCCTAGAACAGATCGGTGAGGGTGGATTTGGAGAAACGGTACTTCCCGCTCGGTTCGTGGTCAATCTGCGAGACAATGTCCCATTCAATGGAGGTGCCAGGGCCCAGGTATTGGAGAACCTGTTCGGTCAGGAACGTCTGGTCTTCGTTACAGATCGTACCGCCTGGTGGAGCGACGCGACATATGATTCGCCCTCGCTCGTTCTGCTCCAGCTGGATTTGTCCCAGGCTTGGTCGCTGGGCAACCATGGCGACCGTCAAAACGGCTCCCGAACAGAGGCGACCGTCTTGGCCTACGAGGAAATCGGTGGTTCGGCCGGCAACCGCTTTCAGGCGCTTCAGGCCACGACCGCAATCGCACTCTCCTGCGGCCCATGCTCCAGCATCACCAATTCGATAACGAATCAGAGGCATCCCGAAATTCAACAGGTCGGTGATGATTAACTCCCCGACTTCCCCCAGGGCGGCCGGTTTCCCCTGCTTCAGAATTTCCATGTAAAGCCCCTCCTGCATGACATGCAGACCGTCACGCTGACAGCACTCCGAGGCGATCACGGAAAACTCCCTCGACCCATACCGATTGTAAACCGGTGCTGCAAACACCTCTTCAATCAGCTGTCGTGTTTCGTTGCTCAGCATTTCGGCTGATGTGACGATGACCCGAGGGGAGTAAGCTTGGATTCCCTGTTCCCTGAGGTACCTGGCAAACAGGCCCAGTGAATTCGCATAGGCCAGAATGGCCTGAGGTCGGTATTGTTTCAATTGCTGATTGAAGTGATCGATTTCATCCGGCTGGAACCCGGCCGTATTGAAGAACAGAGTGCGATCGATCAGGTAGTTTCTCAGTTTCTGCTTTAGACGAGTTTTTGGTAGATCCCGTGCAGCGCCCCACAGGACGGCCGTCTTGTCACCGATTTGCCAATCGATAAAACCGTTGTGTCGCCAGGTAGCGGCTTTCCTGGAGTGGCTGCGGTCCTTCGTGTAATAGTATTCGATCGGTTTGCCGGTTGATCCTCCGGTCCGGTCCAGCACCAGGTCGGCCACGGAATACTCACGGGAGATTAGTTCATCCCGGTGGTTTTGGATGTCTTGTTTCTCCAAAACGGGAAGCGCAACAAGATCGGCAGGTTCTTGGATATCCCCGGGGTGTACACCATGTTCATCAAACCGTCGTCGATAAAAATCGATCTGCTCGTAAGCATAGGTCAGCATGGACTGCATACGGGAAAAGGAGAGCTCCTCTAGCTGGGGACCTGTCAGGTACTGCGATGCCTCTAACGCTTTCCGGTACTGGAGAATGCCCCGGTCTCCCGAACGAACACAGTCGAGTGGGTAGAGCACATGTTGAATAAGTTTTTGCATCATCGGGCTAGCTTCATCAATCGCTGCTCGAGTTTTTTTGGCATGTACTTGGCAAGGCTGATGAGCGCCAGTGCAAAGTAAATTTCATAAGGCTTGGATGCGCCCAGATAAATTCTGGGGAGTTCCAGCGGGTTGGAGTGGCGGTCGATGATCCCGGGCTGCGTCGTGAATGCCAGTTCAAATCCTGTGGCTCGCGCAAATTCTACGGTGCGCTGATCGAAATCACCAGCTGGGTACGCCAGGCTCAGAGGCGGTCCCTTGAGCCGTTCATCGAGTTCTTGACATCCCCTGGCCAATTCTTCCTGGAGCGCATTGTCATCGAGTGCTGTGAGTCGAGGATGGGTATGGGTGTGTGAGCCAAAGCAGAATAGATTCCCTTGCATCCTTTGGATGTCTTTCCATTCCAGCAGTTGCATCTGCGGTGGCGTGGCGTGGAGCTGCTGAGGGGTGACGGCGGAACCCAGTCGGTTCATCACTTCCTCGACATCCTCTTGGCGGTCGATCCACCGCGCCAGTTCTCTGCGGGCCCGTTTGCGACTCTCCCATGAATCGAGCGATTCGGTGGCGATGATCTCCAGGACAGGTTGAGGGAGTTGCTGTTGGGCCAGGTTTTTCCAGGCCGATGGTGTGATGCTGCGAAACAGGTTGGAAAGGCGAGCCCACCAAAAGGTGGACCGTGTAGTGATTGCGTCGGTGGGAATAAAAATCAGACCGGGTATCTGGTATTGCTCGAGGATGGGAAGGGCCACTGTTTGATTGTTCTTGTATCCGTCGTCGAAGGTGACGAGTAAGCCGTCACCTTCGAATTCGGTCCGGTTGTTTAGCCAGTCAAGCAGTGTGTTGTCGTCGATCGGTTGCAACCATCTGGAGAGTACCTGCATTTGAGATTCGAATTGGTGGCGGACCGTTCCTCCCTCGAGAATGGAGATGGCGTCGGCCGGCTGCTTTTCCGGGATGCTATGATAGCAGAGCGAGATAACGGCTTGTTTCCACCCCAGCTTACGTTCGACCACCAGGTAGAGGTGCAGCAGGCCCAGGGCATAGCAGGTCCGTTTGATCAAAGACAAAACTGTTTTTTTCATCAAGACATCTTCTTCATGGATCTCGGCATGGGGGGACCTCTCCGGCCATTATTCGGCAACGGAATGGTCTTTTGCCCTTTCTGCTGTCAAGCCTGCCGGGGGATGGGCGATTCCTCAGGTTCCGGAGGCGTCCGCAGGATTGCATCACGGCGCTGACTGAGGAACTTGAGCCCCAGTGCAGAAAACGCGGCATACCAGATCCAGGTAAACCGCAATAAGTTATGCCCGGCAAATCCGAGCAGCAACAGCTGTAATACGGCAATCGAACAGGCGACGACAACGTAAAAATGAAACTTGGACCAGGGGTCGTCATCGGTCGAGTCATAGATCTTGCGGGCTTGCCAGTAATTGAAACCAAAACAGGCAAGCAAGGTGCCCACGGCAATCACCCCGACACTGCCCAAATCGGAAATGACCTGGGCATAGAGAGAGTGGGGTGATCTACCGGTGCCGCTGGCGTTTTTGAATCCATTGGGCCCGACACCGAAAACGGGTTGTCGGTTCCATATCTTGGTAGCTGCCCAGAAAAAATCGACTCGGGAATCGGCCGATCGTTGGGCATTGGCCGGGCCGACCGAGGGGTCGATGATTGTCCGATAACGGTCTTTTAGATCGTCTGGCAAAAGGCCCCAGGCCAATACGGGCAGGATAAGTAACGGCAAGATCTGCCAGCGGAAGCGGCTGTAGAAAACGGCCCTCAGCGCAACTGCAAACCCTAAGGCGATGAGTGCCAGGAAGCCACTACGCGAACCGGTAAAGAATATCACGGCAAGAAACAGGACTAGCAGGCCAACAACGGACAGCTTTTGCCAACGTGCCCTGGCAAACACAGTCAGAGGCAGGAGCATGGGGATAAAGATGTTGGTGGTTGCGGCCAGGCTATTGGGGTCCGCCAAGCTCTCGTTGATTCCGACCATTCGCCAGGTTCCCATCCGCGATACGCCCCTTCCATTACGGTACTCGTAGAGCGAATGGAGTTCGTAAATGGCGGCGATCACGATGAAGGACACAACCAATAGCCTGAAATCCCTGGGCCGATTGACCGAAGTCATGACCAGCACGTAAAAGACGAGCACCTTGTACCAGTCCTGGACTCCCAAATTACCAAATCCAACATATTGGCTGAAAACGGTTGACAGGGTGAACGAGGTCGCGAACGCCAAGACACCGATGTTGATGATGTTTCGTGTCCAGGTTTTCTCTGCGAATGCTGCCCAATAAACCATCGTGACCAGCATGTAGATCCGTTCAACTCTCAGTTCGCCAAGCCACTCCCAGATTTCGAATGGACGATGGATGAACAGATACATGTAACCAATCAACAGCCAGATCATGATCGGTGCCTGCCTGAGATTTGGGTTTTCATGTTATGCACGACTACGGGATTCCTCCCTGTAAAACTGGCAGTGGCGTTCGGAAATTCGCTGGATGTCATAGAACTCGTTGACCTGATCCCGGGCAGCCTCTGCCAGTCTGGCTGCCAGCGAGGGTTCGTCCAATAACGACTGAATTCCGGCTGCCAGCTCTGTGGGCGATTCCGGAGGCACCAGGATTCCTGTGTTCCGGTGTTCCAGTAGTTCTGCTGTTCCGCCTACCCGCGTAGCGACAATCGGGCGGCCGGCAGCCATGTACTCGAGGATGGCGTTGGGCATCCCCTCGGCGCGGGAGGGGAGTACAGCGACGTCCAATCTTGATAGAAACTGCGGAATCTGCTTCTCCGCTCCGTTCAGACAAAAATGTTGCTGGATCCCGTGCTCATTAATTCTTTGCTGGTAAAGCTCACGATTGCCTTCACCTGCGATGATAAATTGGAGACTCTTGTCTTTTCCCAATAGCAGCTTGGCTGCATCAATCAACAGGTCAGGTCCTTTCACCTCACGAAGGTTGCCCACCATCCCGATCGTCCAGTTCGTCTGTCCAGCGGTTGGCGTCCAAGGCTGGCAAGGTTCGAATCGCCTCAAATCGATACCATTGGGGATGACGAACACGCGACTGAGAGGCATGCCTTCTTGCTGGATAACCGACTGCCTGGCCGCTTCACAATTGGCAATGACCTGGTCAATACAGGTCCGATTGTAAAACTTGGCGATCCATTTATCCCAGGCCGTCATCCAATGCCCAATATTACGTCGGGTTCCCAGCACCGTGGAGACACCGCAGACCTTGGCGATCGGGCTGGCAAACCGAGTGCTGTCCGGAAAAAACGACTGCACGATCTGGATCTGGTGCTGTTTCAAAAACTTCCGAAATCGCCGGGCGCCACGCATTGCTCGGGTTGAGGCCAGTCGCCTGATTCCCAAGCGAGTGATCGTCACATCGTCCGGTTCGAGTTCCCTGCTTTGCTCTGATTCCCCATCGAGCAAACAGAGGTAGGGCGTAATCAGGCTGCGATCCAGGTGCTGTAACAGCAAACGCAGCTGCATTTCCGTACCGGCTCTCGACAGGTTATCGATCACGTAACAGATTTTTAACGGAACGGTCATTTTTCAAGGATTAACCCGGATGGGTTCCTGTTGTTCATGGTCTTGATTGGCGTGTCTTGCCTGGCTGGATGAAGAATTGCGACCGGTAGCACTATGAAACACGAACGGGTTAAGGGTGGTCTTTCGCGGCTGTTTTGTTCAATGGAGCAACCATGTTTTTGTATTTGCCGATCTGGTAATCGCGGTAGTCTTCCGGGTTGCCCTGTTTTCCGTCTTCGGCACTTTTGATCACGTTAAAGGCCTCGCGGGCTGTCATGTAATGGAGCTTGATACCACGCTGTTGGCACTGACCCCGTAAGGAGGTGAGCATCCGGTCCAGGTCGTGATCGAGCACGACATCCTGCGATTGCGCTCCATGGGAATAGACTTTCACGAAGATCCACTCCGGTCGGCCGTGGACGTGAATGTTCGCGTCGATCCACTTGGGAACACGATGCGGTTCGAATCGGGGGTCGTCTTCAATCGCCCCATATTCCAAGTCTCCCAGCCAGGAAAGGGTGCTGGGTCCCTGGAATATCAGCAGTTGGTCGTCAACCTGTCGCCCTACCCGGGATGGTTGTCCGGTGTCGTACGACTTCGGTTGTTCCGGGTCGTCCGTGACGTAATAGAGCGAATTGACGGTGGAAGGTTGTGCCGGTGATCCGATCGTCGAAAACGTAAAATCGGCGTAACAGCCTTGGTCGACAAGTTTTTGGATCTGGTCAGTGATTCCATGGGTTTCACTCCCGCCTCGGCCAGCATCCAGATCCCAGACACCGGCCACATAGGCGAAGGCGGTCTGGGAGTCCTCGGCCGTGACGAGAGCGCCATATGTCTGGAACCACTCGATCGCCTCACTCAGTTTGGCGCTGAAGTTGTCCCGGTTGATACCCGATTTGGAGCCGAGGTGCCAATGGAGTTCGACTTCTCCGTATCCACCATGAGCCATACTCGACAACCTCTCCATGATCTCTTCGTTATGGTGATCGAATGGATAGAACCAGGTGTAGCGGAAATTGTTGCCATAGTCGTCTTCATGCCGGTCGGATATTTCCATGAATTTGTCGCACCAGACGGCGTTTTCCCGGGTGCCCCGTTCTTTGTCCCGGGGGCCACCATGTTCGTAATGGTCGACCATCACGAAAATCAAGTGTTTTTCATGATCGGGGACAGGCGGGTCAGGGTTATCCGCGGTCCAGTAATGGTAGGCCCAGTTGCCGACGTCCCAGCGGTGAAACGTCCAGCCTATTTTGAGAGCATAGAACCCAGCAGCGACGACGGTTGCCAGCATGAGAACGATCATTGCCCTGCGGAACAAGGGTTTTTTACTGGCTAGATGACTATCGGTATTCATGGTTGTCGTTTTTTATTCGATGGCGTTACTGGTTTCGGGTGGCAATCAAGCCGCGGCCAGAAAGATTGCAACCGGCAAATCAGAGGTTGTGTCCATTGCCAAGCATGGACCGGAACATCTTCAGGTAGGCCTCGCGCTGAGTTGAAAAACTGAATTTTTCCTGGAGTTGGTCGGCGGTTATGGTCGGTAGCGTTTCGTTATCCGACTTCGTTTTGATTTGCTGGATACAGTCGGCAAGCTGCCTGCTGCAGCCTGGTTCCAACAGCAGACAGGCCTCGCCCGGCTGCACGACCTCGGGTGTTCCCCCAACCTGGGTGGCCACGATCGGTGTGCCTGCAGCGGTCGCTTCCAGCAGCACATTCGGCAACCCTTCGGTATAGGAGGACTGAACAAACAGGTCCAGGCAAGGCATCAATTGATCCAACTCGTCGGTGTAGCCCGCCAATTGAAAATGATCTTTCAGCGAGGCCTGATCGATTTGTGATTGAAGAGATTCCCGTAACGCCCCTTCGCCAAATAGCAAAAAACCGACATCCGGATGGTGTTGGATGACAGTTCGGGCCGCCTCGACCAGGATGTCAAACCCCTTTTCGGGACTCAATCGCCCGGCGGCACCCACCAGGAAGCGGATATGGGAACGGACGGACGGGGGAAAACGTCTCACCAGTTTTTCCCGGCAGGCAGGATCCGGCGCGGAAAATCGGTTCATGTCGATCGCATTGTGAATGACTTCGATCCGTTCGGGCCGAACCCCGGCTCGCTTGACTCGGTCAGCCTGGCCATGCGAAACACAGACGACTCTTTCCATTTTGCGCAGCATGAATCGATCGAGCCGCTCGTAGATGCGGATTTTCCAGTTTTCGGCCGTCCAGCCCCTGGAAACAGCGATCACCGGAATACCAACCTTGCGGGCGGCGAACCACCCGACCGTAACGGCCTTGTAGCCATGGCATAACAGCAGGTTCACATCGTGTTGCTTAATCAAGGCGGCCACTTCTTTTTTGGCAGCCAACAATTTCGGTGTGTCTCTTTCAAGACTGCATGAAACAAATCCGGCCTCATGCACTTTAGCGAGAAAATCCTTGTTCAATCCACCTTCGGAAAAAGAGGCAAAAACGGTTTCTGCCTCTGGCTGCAGCGCTTCGGCCAGACCTAGCATCTGCCGTTCTGGACCACCGAAAAAACGGGAGGAAGTCAGGTGCATGACCTTCATTGCTGATCGCCCGGGCTGCAATGCCAATGGGTTCCTGCTGAGTTCAAGATTCTGCCTGCTGGGCTGCGAGGGGCGCTAGGAACTCGCGGATCACACCCCAGCCGGATGAGATATGGATCGTAAAAAATACGCACGGCAGGATCTTGATGACACGACGGTCAGGATTCTTCCAGCCAGCTTTCAACGAGAACCAGGCGGTCAATGCCAAATACAAACCAATGACGCTCAGGTAACAGAAACCCAGAACCGGAAACAGATACCCGAGGATGGGTCCTGCGATCAGACCGATCAGGAAGAATGCCGGGATCAAGGCAGCCAGTGAAGGCGGTTCACGGTGTTTGCGTGCAAGCCGTATCCGTCCCCGTCCGTAGCGGGTCAACTGTTTGAACAAGCCGGCCAGTGACTTTCGCGGTTGGTACCTGATCGCCAACTCGGGTATCAGGAAACAGGTGAGGCCGGCCTGATCGATTCGGTGATTGAGTTCGCAGTCTTCGCAGGCGTCAAACCGCGTATCAAAGAGACCGATTTGGTCAAAGACCTGTCGTTGATATGCCACTGCGACGCTGATCGCGGGTACCTGGATCTCTTGTTTTGAATAGATAAAAGAATCGGGATGATGTCCGAATCTCGAGTTGCGGGCGGCTGCAATCGCTTTCTGCAAAGGGGTCGCATCCGTTACATCCAACGGTTGGGGGCGGCCCAGGCAGTCGGCTCCTGTACGCTGAAACGCAGAAACGAGATCGGTAAAGTAGCTGCGGGTCGGGATTTCACAGTGTCCATCGACCACGAGCAGGTACTGGCCGGAGGCGTTCTGAATCCCCACGTTGCGGGCCCCACTGGATAACTGAACCGGGTTGTCAAACAGCCGGATTTCAGGGTGCTTTTCGGCCATTGCTGCCACAATCTCGCGAGTTTCGTCGGTGGAACGCCCATCGGCGACCAGGATTTCCACATCGATGCCGGATCGATCCTGATCCAGCAATTGTTGCAGGGTCGAGGCGATATGGGCCGCTTCGTTCCGGATGGGAACGATCACAGAAATTGAGGGCGTACCGGGGGTTTCGTCAGTCATCGTTTTCAGGGCTTAATAGCGAGCAGCGATCGACCGTTCTGAAGGGTAAAGGCGGTCGGCTCAAACTGAAGGCCTGGCCGGCGTCAGACAGATTCGTGTCCGACCAGCGTCGGGTTGGTCCATTCGCTGACAGAACAACAATCGGTTTCGGTCAGGCCTGCGATATGCGAGAGTAGGATTCGACTCTGGGTTGGCTGGACTCGGGTAAGTTCCAATTTTGCGAGTCCAGAACATGGGTCATAGGGGCAAAGGAAAAATCCATGAGCAGTCGTTCGAGTTTTTTCTCGGTCTTCGCCAGATTGATACGATGTCGCTTGCGAGACAGATAGGACGGCCCGTTAACGACTGGTTGCTGAGGGTCAATTTCCCAGGGATGCAGATAAAACATCAGGGGTCGGCCCGATTGGTTGATCTGACCAATCAGCCTTCGCGTCATGGAATACGGGTAGAGTCGAAAGTAACCACCTCCACTGGCAGGCAGGGAAAGACCTCGCCACCTGGCGACGGACATGGGGAACTCCCACAGGTTGGAAGATGACGTTTCGATCTGGTGAATCTCATGGGGCGCATCGGGAATGCCATAACGATCGTGATGGGTCGGGAAGATGCTTGAATCGTACTGGATTCCCTCTTCTGCAAGGATATCGAGGGCCCAGAGAGACTGGTTCGTAATGGAGAATGACGGGGCGCGAAAGGAGGTCACCGCTTGACCACTGATGTCCTGGAGTATGTCGATTGACCGTCGCAGGTCATCACGGAACTCTTCGGGTGTCAATTCATAAATCAACCGATGCCAATAACTATGGGAGCCGATTTCATGACCCAGGGCACAGATTTCTTTGACCAGGAATGGAAATCTCTCTGCCACCCAACCCAACACAAAGAAGGTCCCTTGGACTTGATGGCGTTCCAGGATGCCGAGCAGGCGCCTGGTATTCTGCACGACTCGCGATGGGTATTGGTCCCAGTCTTCCCGGGATACGGACTTCTCGAACCCGGAGACCTGGAAATAGTCTTCCACATCGATCGAAATTGCGTTGGTAACCATAGGTCGGGACGTGTCAGTTGAGGTATGATCGGTTCCGAATTTGTTTTCGATTGGCAACGCCTTGGGCCGTTTAGCGGGGCTTGTTGGGACGGTTGCCCATCGGTTTTTCGTAGGCATCGCCCCGGTTCATTCCAATCAAAACCGGACTCATGGGACGGGGTTCCATGTAACATTCTGCTGCGGCCTCTTCCGCTTGATCAACCCGTATGTCAGCGATGGGAACAGCTATCTCGTTTTCATCCAGGCGATTGCATTCTTTGATGACGTCGGCGTACTTGCCGGCCAAGCCTGTCCATCTTGGTCCCTTGCCATGACGCAGGCCGACCATTCGAAGCATGGTGCAGAGGATGATTTTCAGATCAACGGCGAGTGATGCGGTCTGGATATAGGCCCTGTCCATCTTGACTTTTTTTTCGACGCATTTCAAAGTCTGGTCCGCCGGAAGAAAGATTTGTGCCAGGCCCGTGATGCCGGGCTTGACCATCAATCGTTCATCATAGCCGGCCACGCGTTCTCTCAAGACCCGAACAAAGGCCGGGCGTTCAGGGCGTGGGCCGATGAAAGACATTTGGCCGAGCGCGATGTTCAGCAACTGGGGTAACTCATCAAGGTGCAGGAAACGGAGGAGCTTGCCAAGCGTTGTGATCCTGGGGTCTGACTCGGCACACCACGTTGGTCCCGAGGCCCCTTCAGCGTCGGCGACCATCGTCCGGATTTTGTACATGGGAAACTCTTGGCCAAGCAAACCTGTCCGGGTCTGCTTGTAGATGGCCGGACCCCGTGAACTGATTCGAACCAAACAGCCGAGGAAAAAGATCACCGGTATGACGGGGACCAGTAGTAGCACGGCCAGTACGCGCTCAATCGCGTATCGCGTACTGAGGTAGGCGCCATGCAGGCCCGGTTCTGTAACCTGAACGGATGGGTAAACCGAATCAGTGTTGACGATTTCTTGCGCAAACGGACGGCTTGAAGCCGGCTTCTTCCAGAAATTACCCATCGTAGTTGTCATTCATAGGTTGAGGTGTCGAAATGCTATTTTAGCGAGAAAGACAAAGGATGTCACAAAAAGGGGATGAAAATAGTGTTAAAAATTAGGGGTTGGGTGAGGAGCGAAAAACGGTTTGTTCCAGGTTGCGTTCGACTTCAGCAACAAAGTTCTCGAGAACCCGGCTGTCTTTCATCGTTTCGACGCTGGGGAACCTCGCCGTTGCCTGTAACTTGAAAAGGTAACGATTGTCGGCAAAGGACCACCTCGGTTGCTCGGCAGCAAGCCATGGGCCATCGCTGGTGCGCCAGCCATAAATTGACTTGAGACCCTGTTCTTCAATGTTTCTTGATTTGAATTCCGTTCGGAAAAATTTGGAGTCACTCTTCTCGCCGCTGTTTGAGTCCATGTCGACAGAAATCGCTTTTCGGTTACCGATCTTCTTGTATTCGCGACTGTCAAAACAGATGTCGGGCGTGTGAACTGCCGTAGGACCAGTGGGCCCTAACAGGACAAACAGGTTGACGTTGATCTTTTCGCGTTGATTGAAATACGTCCGCGTGATCGAGTTGAATGGAGTCAGCAGCTGCAGGGAGGTCGGGCTCAGCTCTGATTCACTGGTACACTCCCAGTCCCCAAATTTTTTGGGGATGCCGTTTAGTTTTTTGACAAAATCCAGGGTCTCGGTATCCTGGCCCCAGCGGAAACGGCGCTGACCGTCAACGATCGTTGGGATGACCGTTAGTACGGCCAGTACGAGTAATCCGATGATAAGTTTTGGATTCATAAGGTCACCTGCATCCCGGTTGGGTTCGACAGATCGCGTCGAGTGTTGGGAGAAGAGTTTTGAGGTGGGTTGGGGGCGTCGGCGTCTGTTGCTGAGGGCGGTTGAGCCGACAGATTTTTTTCTAGGCTATCAAGTCGGTTCTTTTCATCAGGGGTGAATATTTCACTGGATAAGTTAAGGCTCTCGGCAAATTTGAAATGCTGTCGAGCGGCCTCAAGAAAGGAGGGGTCTGAGGTGTTTTGGTGTATCCTATACTCTACTTCTGCGCGATGCCACCAATATCTCGGATCGGACTCGTGATTTGTAATATCTTTGAGAAGCGTCAGGGCTTTCGTCAATTTTTCCTGTTTCATCAGGATAACTGCTTTGGTATCCAAAAGGACTGGTCGGTTACCATGTCTTATAATGGCCTCGTTGATGTAATCCATCGCGACATTCAGTTTACCTGATGATTCAGAGCAGGCAGTCGCCAGATTGTTGAGAATCAACAGGTTGCCGGGCACCAGGCGGTTGGCTTGTTCATAAAGTTCGATTGCCTCCTGCGTCTTGTTCTCCCCGGCGATCCGGACGTTGGCAATACTCAGCAACAGGTTGACCCTGTCCTTGAGAGCGAGATCCTCTCGTTTCAAGGCGAGCCCGAAGGCAGCATTTCCGTTCTGAAAGTGAATCTCCTCGACTTCCCCAGTAATCAAAACCTGGGTCAGGGCAATCAGGTACGTCAGCTCACTCGTTTCCGAGTAACCGGCCAGGCACAATTCGACAGCCTTGTCTTTGTTGCCGAGCTTGTTGTTTTCCATGGCGAGCGCAAGCCGGTATCGAGGTTCAATCTCAACGGATTTCTCATTCCATTTCAGCGCTTCTACAGGTTCGTCAATCTTGGACAGAATCTCGGCGATGCGCTGGCACTGTAACGCCTGTTTCAACTTGGGTGCGTTGCTGATTTGAAACAGCAGGTCTTCGGCAAATGCATTGACCATCTTGATGATCTCGGCCGGTTCCGCGCCCTTCTTCTTCATGATTTCGGCCTGGAGAGCGATGGCCGGGAGATTGTCGACCAACGGTTCTCCCAATGTGGTCTTCAATTTTGCCAGATGCTGCTCGGCAGAGTCCCACTCCTTCTGTTCAATGAAAAACTTGATAATGGTAACCAACTGCGAGGCCGCCAGTTCATTGGTTGCCGCGGCTTCGACAAAGCGGTCCCTGGCTGCTGATACGAACTCAATCTGAGAGGATTCCTCTTCTTGCAGCGGAGCAAGCAGTTGCTTGATTTGACCGCCCAGTACGAGTTCCGCATTGTTCCGTCCATCGGCCACCAGTCCAAAAGCTTCTTCGAGGTTCTGCTGGCGTTCCGAGTTGGTGACGGCATCCTTGGTTACCAGCAAGACGGCAAGCAGCAGGTTATACTCGGCCGCGTTGGGGGCTGACTGGTCAATATTGTTTTCGGAAAACAGGAGTTTGAGGGCTTGCCAATCTTGTTCCGTGCCCCGCTTGGCATACAGGTTGGCTTCTACCCAAATGTATTTCAGTCTCTCGCGATCATCGAGATCGGGAACTTGTTTCAACAGTTGGCACAGGCGGAGGCCCTCGGAAATCGCAGGCAGACCGGCGGCTTTTGCCGAAGTAAAATACTCGATGGCATCGATCAAGTATTGCTTGTTCATCGGTTCCGCGTCGACGATTTTAACGAACTCGGTGCCAGCTCGTCGGTCTCCCATCATGGCCAGCATCTTGGCATTCTGGTGCGACTGTTCAAGACCTTCGAACAAATCCAGAACGGATGATTGTAGCTCGGTCGCTTTTGTTTCCCATGTTTTATCCGTTGGCTGGGGGCCAAACTGGCTTGCCGTCGCATAGAAGTTGAAGAGGTTGAGAATTGAACGTTCACGTTCCGCACCGGATGTCTTTTCACTGACGGCCCTTGCTTTTTCACACGAAGCCAATGCGTCATCACTGTTCCCCAGGTTGAGCTGGATCGCTGCCAGTGTCAGCCAGTTAAGCGGATTGTCGGGGTTGGTTTTCGTGGCAAACTTGACTGTGTTCAGCGCCGTGGTCGTGTCATTTCCGGCAATCGACATGGAAACCTGCATTCTCAGCAGGTCGGGATCGCGGACAATGGTCTCCGGTCTGAGCAACTCCAGTGTCTGATTCCGTTCATCTGGTGTCTGCATTTGTGCCAGCGGTACCAATACCCAGCGCCGTGACTCACCCAGTTCCACAGCTCTGGTCAGAGCCCGCAACGCGGATGAACGCAACTGGTTGAAATTGTCTTCGTCTAGGTTTCGATTGGTTCGATTGGTTTCCTTGAGATTGACGCTCTGGGCCAATAGCACCTGGCCGGTCATGGTGTGGCCAGCCGACCAATTGGGGCGTTGGGCAACGATGGAACGGCACAGTTCTTTTGCCCGGTTCAATTCGCTGCGATTGTCGGCCAGGTCATCCGGCCCACTGTTGTTGTTGACATTCCGTAAGATTCGAATCACTTGCAAACACTTGGTGTAGACACCGTCCTGGCCTTCAATTTGTCTCAAGCGGGGTTCCCAGGTTGCCGCTTCGTCACTGTTGAGTATCGGGAATTGAATGCAGAGGGCAGCGAGGCGCATCGTCAGATCTGGTGCGCCGGGATACTCGTCGGCCAGTTGCCGCAGACTTTCGAAAGCGCTGGCGACATCTCCATCGGTCAGCAGGAGCGAAGTCATTGCCAGCTTGAGGCGTTTTCGCCCTTCTTGCTGGTCCTGGTGTTTCTCGATCCCTGCCTGGATCTTGGCCCGCGCTTCGGCCGGTCGTTGATCGGCAATCAGGACATTGGCGACCAGTACGTAGGAGTCGGCAGATTGGCCCGCGAGGGATTCATATTGCTTCAGCATTCGATCAATCGTATCTGTCAGGTCCAGCCTGGTGTCACGGGTGCCCACCTTCGCATAGATCTCAGCCAGCTTGATACTCAATTCGGCATTGCCGGCCGAGTCGGCTTCCAGCGCTTTCAATTGTTCCAGCATCTCGGCGAATTCGCGGCTCGATGGGTCAAGGTCCATGCTGGTTCCGGCAATGCCCAGCAGGGATACCCGCCACTGATCGTCCCGATCGCTCGAAGCACTCAAATCCGTCAACCGCTGCATGGCCTGATTGAACGGAGTCAGGTCGCGCTGGCTGGGTGGTTTGGCCCTTTCCGTTTTCAGTAGGGAGCGAGCGTATTGGTACCAATCATCGGTCGACTCGCTATCAGCCGGGGGGGGTGAGGTGGAAACCACCTCGACATTGGGCTGGCCAGAACGTCCCCGCGACTCGCTGGCCAGTTGCGAGAATTCGCGCCGGATTGAATCATTGCCAGCCATTTCCGCTGCGCTTTCAAACGTCGCAGCCGCTTGTGAATCCAGCCCGAGCTGGGAGTAAATCGTGCCGAGTAATCTCAACATGACAAACGTCCTGGTCGTGGGGGCATCCGACTCACCTCGGATTGCCGGTGCGAGCAGGTCGATGGCCGATCCATATTCTCCGCGCCTGGTGAACAAGGCGGCCCGCAGGAATTTGCGGCTCTGGTTCAACTCAAACAGTGTTTCTGCGGCACGGGACAGACTTTCAGATTCACTGATAAACAGGTCGAGCAGTGCCAACTGCTCTTCGGCCAGGTCGAGCCATTTTTCGGAATCTGCGTCGTTTTGGTCATAGCGATCAATCAGTGTGACAATCATGTTTTGCCGGATCTTGACCTTGGTGTTGAGGTCGGCACGAACGCTCTCCGTTTTGTTCAGACCTTCCAGCCAAAAAGCAACGGCCCCATCCAGGTTGCGAAACAACCGCTCCACTTCACCCAGGTAAAGGTAGCTTGCAATTCGGCCGGGTGTCGTTTCCTTGCATGCCAGGAAATTTGCTTTGGCCTCGACGAGTGCGGTTGGCCAGGAATCGGAATTGGCAGTGATCCGATCCAGGTTGTTGTTCGGTTTTCTCAGGTAAGTTTCGAACCGTGCCTTGCCCAGTTCAAATTGTACATCCGGATTGGAAGGCTCCAATGTTTCAGCTTTTTCGAGATCGGCTAAGGATGTGAATGGGTTGACGCTGGCGCGGTATTTGAATCGTTGCAGCAGGGCGTTGGCCGACTCAGGGTTCCGGTCGACCATCGTGTTGACGATCTGCTCAGCCTTGCTCGCGTAACTGGAACTGTCCCCTTCTTCCATTTGTGAGACCTGATCCGGGCTCAGGTTTGCCCGCATCTCTGGCTGGCGGTAAAGCAGCGCCAGATAGACCGGTAATTCCAGGTCTTGGGGATTCAACTCGATCGCTTTTGCGATCTGACTTCCTAATTCCGGGTTGGACTGAATGCTCTGGGAAAGAAAAACCTGTCCCCATGACGCATTCGCCTTGACCTTGGCCAGCAGTGCCAATTTCTCGGGGGATAACGAATCGACCGAGCTGATCTCTTCGATTTTTTCCTTGGCGTTTCGGAAGTCGAATCCCTTTACGTAGAAATCAGATGCCTGGACCAGCAGTTCGTCACGTTGACCCGGGAGCAGGGCAGCCGCTTGTGCAAACAGCTGTGCGGCGCGTCGCGGGTTGGCACTTCCCCTGGTGGAGTTGGAATAGGCTAAGGCCAGCTTGCCACGCACTTCAGGGTTCAGTTCGTCAATCCGTTTGTGCATTTCCAGGTACTTGGAGGCCATGTTCCACAGCTCCATCGCACTGGGCCGTGTTTCTCTTTCACTGAGGTTGGCGTCAAACTTTGCCAGCCCGGCATCAAAGTCCTCCCACGGTTGGTTGATGACTGGGTTTGAATTACCCGCGACCGGCTTGGTTGCCAACAGGGAGTCAATCTCCTCCTTCTGTTGAGCCAGTCTGGTTGCCATTTCTGCGCGGGCCGAAAAAAACAAGCCCATGCTGGAAATGCAATATTGATGCCACAGGTAAATCAGCGGGGTGGCGACAACGAGAACGAGAACGGTGAATGCAAGAAGCCGCCAATTGGTTACTTGCATTGAGCTTGATCGATCGTTTGGTGGGGTCGGTTTTCGGTTCATTGCTGACTAAAAAAAAAGAATAGCTTGGGAAGCTGAGTGGATTAGGACATGTTGTATTCGTAGCTGCCGTATTTGATGGCGTACTCGTATTGCGGTACGCCGCTGAAGGCGTAGCCAACGACGTTGACATCGGCTGCGGTCAGACGTTCATAGGCCCGCTTTACAGAATCCGTGACACTCACGTCTCGCAAGACACACATCAAGGTGTGATCACATTCCTTGGAAATGGCCAATGATTCACTGGCGGCGAGAACGGGTGGCGTGTCAATCACGATGTAGTCATATTTCTGACGGAGCTGATCGAGCAGACGACGCCATGACGGGCCTGAAAAATAACGACGAGGGCTACTGGTCAGCTTGCCGGCTGTGAGGATATCCAGGTTTTCAATCTGCGTACTGCAGATGACATCGCCCAGCAACGAATCCGTTGCATCGGTCGACAATGCGTCCACCAGTCCAGGCTGCATGGGCAAGTCAAACAGCCGATGCAGGCTGGGTGATCGCAAGTCTGCATCGATCAGCAAGGTGCGGCCAAAATGGGAACGGGATGAACTGATGGCCAATTGGGATGACAGAGTGGTTTTCCCTTCATTGCTCGACGCGCTGGTGACAGAAAAAGTCATCGGTTTTGCATCGGCAATATGCATCATGATCGCACTGAGATTGTCAACACTCTCTTCATACAGACGTAGCTGTTTCGTGATTTTCTGACTGCTCAATCGGGAAGCACTTTGATAGCGAGTCGGCAGATCGGCAACCTCGCCCAGCAAATTGGACGATACCTGCTCCTGAACTTGTTGTGGGTGGCTAATCCGTTGAAGTTTGAATTCCCATAGGAACGCCAGTGCAAACGGTAGGATGAACGCAGGCAGGCAGATGACCGCCAGTAGGCGGTAGGGGTATTGTTCAACCGGCTTGGTTGGTACCGGTACAGCAGTGCTGTTGCCTGGGCCAAACAGCGTGACGTCAAAATCGGCCAGCTGTTTACCGCTGACATTGCTGAGTTCCGTGTTCCAATAGCTCAGGTTTTCTGCGGCCCGGTCGCGTTCCCACCCGAGTTGCATGATTGCAAAATCGAGGTCGTTGTTCTCTTTGTATTCGTTTTCCAACAGGGCAATTTCGGACTTGTCAGCCTGGATGCCGGACCTGAGCCGCTCAATGTTCATCTCGATCGACTTGATATCGTTGGTCAGTTGAGCCTTTGTGTTCTCGATCCACTCATCTTTGGTGGATTCCATCAAGGTAGCTTTTTCCCCGGATCGATTTTGTTGTGCACGAACCAGTCGCTCGTTGATGTTGACAACCGTGGGGTGGCCTGATCCGAGACGGATCACATTGGCTCGTTCTTCCTTCAACTTTCGTATCTGGTCATCAATGGCTGCCAGGATGGGTGATCCATTGACGATTGGCGCAATCATGACCGCTTCGAACTCTTCTTCGGTGTTTTCCAGCGCCAGCTTTTTCTGCACCAGCGTGATTTCCAGCTTTTGCATCTCGTCCTGCGAGGAATCCATATCGCTTTCCCGGTTTAAGCGAATCAGTCCGCTGGGATCGGCTCGGGTTGGGTCCCCTGGTTCGGCCAACATGCGGCGCTCATTCAAGTCGCGCATCTTGTCGCTCAGGTTGTTGACGTCTGCCTGGGCGGTCAGGATTTTCTGGTCAATCTTCTGACGCAGTTTTTCCAAGCTGTTTTGTCGATCCTCGTTGATTCCATTGAGTAGCTCCTGGGTTGCCAATTCGGAGACGACGGCGGCCAGCACAGGGTCCTGATCGCGGCAGATAATTGCGTAGAGCTCACCGCCGATCGGCTCGTAACGAACCATCTTCTGCAGGTCCTCTACCTGAATCGTGGGTCGCCTTTGAATAATGGCCTGTTCCGTAAGCAAAGCGCGCAGCAACGGTTCACTGGTCACGGGGGCCAGATATCGTTTCGGGTCCATTTTCTTGTTCGTGCTTTCATCCAGCGCGATGAATTCCCGGTTCTGTCTGATCTGGACAAACTGCTTGGCGTCATAGGAAGGCTCCCATGCCCAGATCGTAACAGCCGCAGCCAGGGCGGCCAGGACAAGGCCGCAGGCCACTGCCAGGACAGTCCATTTTCGCAAAACGAGTTTTGCCAGGATCTGGAAGTTGGGCTGGGGTCCAGGTTTTTGATTGAAGCTCTGTTTATTCATGGTTGCCAACTAGGTAGAGGAACTGGGTGTACGGACAGCGCTCTGTTTTTGCATCATGGAGCGGGCGTCGAAACTTGAGACGACTGGAAATAGTTTGTCCAGGTAGAACAGGGTCAGCGCAAACAGGCCAGCCGCCAGCGGGATCATGAGCATCCCCGCCAGGTCATGGCCCAGGTGTCGGGCGGTTTCATCCATGCCCAATTGCATGAACAGACCGATCGACACGATTCTCACTGAATTGGAGACCAACGTGATGGGCAGGATCGCCACGACCAGCATCAACTTGGTCCAGAAAGGACGTTGAAATAGCAGGATGAATGCGTAAGCCAGGGCCGCTATGCCGAAGAAAATTCGCATGCCGGAACAGGCGCGAGCTACTTCCAGCGTATGGGCGCCCAATGAAATGGTCGTCCCTTCGGCGATTGCCGGTTGCCCCAGGCATTGCAGGACGAACAGGCTAATCTTGGTCGAAATATTCTGCAGCGGCACACCTAGCATGATTTCAATCGAGTAGGGTAGCGGGACCATGAAAACAAGAAAGCCGATCCCCGGTAGCGACCAGAGAAAGGCTTGCCAGCCGAAGAACATCCAGATGACTCCCAGGATCCAGATCGGTATCGACCAACCCTGCAAGGCTTCCAGGTAATACAGGGAACCGAGCAGTCGAACCGCGCAGGCGGCGGCAATCAGGCTGGCGCCGGCCCAGCTAATGACCTTGGGGCTGCGAGTAAAGTCTTCTCGACGACTCCACAGGAAATAAACCGCGATGGGAACAACGAGGAAGCCGTGTGAATAATCGGGAACCTGGTACCATTGCTGAACCAGGAAGACCAGGGTTTCCCAGTAGGACCAGAGGAACAGGACGGCCACCAAGGCCAACAGGATTCCCCATGCTTGTCGGGACCCAGGCTCGGGGTTGACGACAGCAACCTCCGGCGAGACCTGCTGCGGTTGGCCGGCCGGTTGACTGTTCTTCTTCGATTTTGACTTCTTTTTCTTTTCGGGCATCTGTCTTGAATTTGTCTAATCGATTGCCTATTGACGCACTCCGTCCCCGTGGGTGACACCTCGTTTGCTGTAAGAAAACAGTGGTAAACGTTGTCAGCCCGCAAGTTCCGTGAGGGTAAGCTTACCGCTTTGGAAAAGCTGGTATGTCGTACTTCCCCAAATCCAACCGCCTTGTCGGCTGATGAACAGGGAAATTTGCCCCAGGGGAGGCTACCGGCAGTTCGCTAATGCGCGCCGACAGTTGGGACGGTTGCCAAAAGGATATTATCTTCCGGAATCGTCGTTTGGCTGATGGAAAAGCATCCTGGTTGTTCCTTGAAATGGGGCCTTTCAAACACCGTAGCTACAAGCCTTCGTCTGAACCGGTTTCCCATGTGGAGGAATGGTCGGGTCAACGCGTTGAAAGTCTCAGTATGAGATGTCAGATGAGCGATAAAAAAGTGATAGGGAGCCATGAGAATGTATAAGTTTTTGAATGAGAAAACAGGATCTTAGGAGATGCTCCCATGATAATCCATTCTCGGATTTCGTTCAAATTAAACTGCCAATAATGCCCGTTTTTTAAAGGGTTTGCTGGCAGTCTGCAGGTCGCAATCAAAGTTTACGGAACCTTCAAATTTGAACCTTCCCTAGGTGGGCGTGACGAGGACCACTCGCTGGCAGAGAGTCGGCTGGGAGACTTGGCTAAATCGGCGCCGCTACAACCTGAATGACCGTTACAATCGGCAGAGCCACATCGAGCATTTTTGCACCTCGTTAACGCCGTAACGCCGTGCAAGGCAACGGGTCAGAACAGCGCAGGAGCCATTCTGCGGTAGGCGGTATGAGAAGGGGGAAGAGGAGCGAAAAAAAAACCGGCGATCCGAAGATCGCCGGTTGTCTATTTCAGATTTGCTGGAAAGGTGTGACTAACTTTTTCGGCGGCGTGAAATCACCAAGCCGAGGCCACCTAGAACCGTCCAGATCGCCATCGTTCCCGGTTCGGGGACTTCAGCGAAAGAGATATGGTACGTGTCACCCTGGGAACCCGGGTTCACAAAATAGACACCCAAATTGGTGATCGAGCTGACGTTGGTCAAGGTTACTTCCAGCTTTGAAGACACCCCATCAGGATCTTCTAGGACTTGGTCCCGGAAGGCGAATCCACTCGTATTTTGATACCAGATTCCAACGATCCAAGGATCGTTGTTGTCGTCATTCCAGGCTTGCATTGCGTACGTGTCACCATCGGCAGCACCCGCTTTAAAGTCGGCCAAATCAGTCGGTGTCAATTCAAAGAAGACAAACCCGCGAAGGCCAAGGTTATCACTTGCACCGGCAACGCCCGACATCGTAACACCATCACCGTATGTGGGAGCGGCCGTCCAGCCATCAATGAATGTATACCCATTACTCGACTCAACTGTCATGTTGACCATTTGGTCGACGGTCAGGCCGCGAATCGCAGCGTCAGATTGATGGGCAAAGCCAACAGCCACCAGCGCAGCCATCAATGCCATTTTTGTTTTCATGGTGTCACTCCAAATGATTTTTTGCTCTGAAAAGTTGCCAGGTGTCGATTCGTGATTCATAAAACGGGGAGGTTGCCCCTGGCAGGACATCCATTCCGGCTTCTAACAATCTATCAACTCGTATCCGAAATTCCAGCGCAACCCCTATAAACTGTGAAAAAAATGAGATTTCCCGATCTGGCCGACTCTCCAGATCGATTTCTGGGGCCGGCATGCACGGCCGAGTTTCAGTAAGAAACCACAAAATCCCACGCAATGAAGCGTTTATTTGCCGTTGGGCGGGCCAGGTCGAGCGCTTTGCCTCACACGGTGACAACCGCAGGCCCGTTGGGGAAAGATTCGGAACCAAGGGGAGTGGAAAGAGCCGGCGACCCGAAGATCGCCGGCCAAACATCTCGGCTCATTCCCTGGTCGGTGGGAGCGACCCGGTGAGAAGACTAGCCTTTTCGGCGTCGTGAAATCACGAGGCCGAGGCCACCGAGCATGCTCCATATCACCATCGTTCCCGGTTCGGGGACGGCAGCAAACGAGACATGGTAAGTGTCGCCCTGCTCCATCGACGGATTTTCGATATAGAGGCCGAGCTTGGTAATCCCGCTAATATCATCCATTGTCAGTTGAACAATGGATGAAAAGGAATCGGGGTTTTCCAGGACATCGGCGATTTTCCGCGTACCATTTTCGTCGAACCAGATACCACCCCGCCAGGTATCGTTGTTGTCATCGTTCCAGACCCGCATGGCAAACGTGTCACCATCGGTGGCACCTGCCAGGAACGTGATCAAGTCGGAGGCGGAGATCTCGAAAAAGACGAAACCGGCAATCCCCAGGTTGTCGCTGGCACCGGCTGCTCCCTGCATGGTGACACCATCACCATACGTTGGAGCTGCCGTCCAGCCACTGATAAACGTGTAGCCGAAACTGGATTCGACCGTTTGACCCACCATCTGGGAAACGTTCAATCCATGAACGGCGGCTGAGGCTTGATGGGTCGTCCCCATCGCCAGCAGCGCGATCATTACAGCAATCTTGGTTTTCATTAATTCATTCCTCAAAATTTACTGATGGAATCATTGTCATTGTGTCAATTGACTAACGCACGATTGGAGTCAGTCACAATGGGAACTTTGAGGATCTCCCACAGAGGAGGGGTTGGCCATTGAAGCGTGGTCTTCAGGTAGACCTTGTGCTGCGATGAGAGCTGAAATTTGAAGCCTGTTTTTGGGAACGTCGCATGCAGGCCAAAGGCATGGCTGGCCAGTGCACCTGAGGCGATCGAACAGGGGAGAGCTGACGGCGGGTTGCCCTTTTCGACTTGTGGTTTTTCCGGCAGGCACGGGCCATCGGAATCACTTCCCGACGAAATTTGATCGACCATCTCCCGTGAATCGAGGGCCGATTCAATCGAAGCGGAACAGGGGCGGACGACGCCTGTCGAGGCGAGCAGCACGGTCCACGCAATGAAGGGGAAGAGTCGTTTCATGGAGAGGATGGAATCGGTTGGGCCGGGCGAGGGTCTCCCTACACCGCGCTCGACTGGTAGGTTGCCTTGCCAAAACCATTGAGAATTCAATCAGGTTGGCACGCGAAAAGGATCATCACGAATCGAATTGGGCGATTCCATCCCCCCCGAATGAACGGTGGAATGTGGAGGTGGCCGACCGGGGCCGTTTAGGGCGAGTCGCTCACTCGAATGCTGCCCGTTACGATCAGAATTAAGCGGGGAAAATTAGACGACCGAAAATCAAATTGCCCAGCTTGTCAGGCAGCTTCTCGGCAGGTGGCTCAGGAATCGATCAAATTTTTTTTGGCGACAGCAACTCAGCGTGAAATGATTCACTTTCATTTCTCGAAGAAAGGGTGAAGTCGCGGCGCTCTGGATCGGTTTGCGGACCAGTTTGTGGATCGGCGAGAGGACGAACAAGAGAACGCTTTGCCTTTTAGCCTTGCCTTTTACTTTTACAAACTGACAAACTGACAAACTGACAAACTGCCGACTTGTTTCCTCTCGACAATGGCGTCTGTTTGTCACCTGCTGGTCAGCGCGGCTGGGCACTCGGCCCATCAAACGATTTGATTGTCCGGCACTCTCTTCCATCACGCTCCGTAGCCTCTCCACTTCCAACGGTCTTACGGCTATCGGCCGGCGTTTGGAAGTAAGGTGCCGCGCAGACAGGAGGTTGCTAGCGAAGGGATCCGGGTTGTCGCTACCGGTCGACCTACCTATTATCCCGCGCGAACCTTATGCCTTTTTGCACCGGCACTCTCCATGCGTCATATTTCAGCCAATCGACTGGCGGTCCAATTAACCAGTTTCCTGCTGCTCTTGCTGCTGACCGGTTGCCTCGGCCCGACCCACTCGCGTCGCTTGATGCCGACGCCGATCGGGATCACCACCGGTTTGCCCTACCCCGGTTCGATGGCGGCGGAATCGTGGCAAAACGTGGAAGAAACCGTACCCGTGTTCGTGGTCAGTGGTCGGAATGTCGACCCGGACAAAACAGGGCTCGATCCGTTTGGGACCCAGCGCAGCCATCGGCCGAGGATGGGCATCGCCCAGGTCAAGATCGGTGCCGGGCTCAGTCCCGATCAGCTGCGCCAAGAGACAGTCACCCGGCGGGACAAGAAAGAGGCCAAGGTCGAGTTTTCCGAGATCGAATTAACCCCCTGGTCGGCCGATGTCTCTCCCTGGCGGGTCAAGGATGAGGTGGTCCGCCACGGCGACCATCCCTGGGTGAAGGCGGTCAAGCAACAGCTGGAGCGGACTGGCAGCCGGCAGGCGACGATTTTCGTGCATGGCTACAACACGGATTTCATCGATAACACGATGCTGGCTGCCGAGATCTACCATTACCTCGGGCGGCGGGGGGCCATGATCAGTTTCGAATGGCCGTCGGAGGCCAAACTGTTGGGCTACATGGCCGACAAAGGCAATGCGACTTACAGTACCCGGCATTTCCGGGCCCTGGTTTCCAACCTGGCCAAGGAATGCGATATCGACTCAATCACGATCATCGCCCACAGTGCCGGGTCGCCGATCGTGGTCAATGCCCTCCGCGAAATCCGTTTGCTCGAATTCGAATTAACGCCGGAAGAAATTCGTGAAAAATATGCGGTTCACAATGTGGTACTGGCCGCGCCCGACATGGACATGATGGCCTTCATCAATGCCGTCTACGATCGTTTCTATGAAGTCTCCGGCCAGGTGGCTGTCTACGCTTCAACCCGGGACCGGGCGCTTGAAATGTCGCAGTGGATCTATGGTAACGCCCGCTTGGGTCGGGCTGTGGACAGGCTTGAACCATGGGAGAGCCAAACCCTGATGCGCGTGCCCGAGATTCAGATGATCGATGCGTCGGAAGCTGAGGAGCGGCATAAAAACTTCCTGGGCCATGGCTACTTCCACCGGGACCCGTGGGTCAGTTCCGATATTGGCGCCTTTATTCTCGGTCGTACGCCCGCCGAGCGCGGTTTGGCCCGCAACGCCAACGGCGTCTTCTGGGAATTCCCCCGAGACTTTCCAGAACGGCTAGCCGAACTGGCCGAAATGCGGCGCCGGACCGAGGTCATCACCACGGCCAACTTCCGCGATGAGCCGCTCGCAAACGAGACGAATCTCACCCGTTGAACCGGGTGCTCGGTCCCGATTCTGCGCCGATGGGAAGGACCAGTTCGGTCGCCTCGGTAAAATTCAGTACCTTGGCCCGTTTCTTCTCCGGGTTCCAGAAATAGATGTCGATGCAGAGCTGTTCCGGTTCAAATTCGGTCTCGATCTGATCGAGGCGGAACGAGACGTCGTCTTGTACCAACCCGTCGGCGTCCTGGGCGGCCAGGAAATCGTCGCGCATCCGGATTCGCAGCAGGATCTGTTGTTGACCGTCGACCCGTTTGAGTACGCGGATGTACCGCTTGCGAATCGATCGCGGGTTGACGCGCCACGTCAACGAGATGACGACTCGATCCTGTTCTCTTCGGATCGAGTAGCGGAGAAGCTTCGCTTCATTTTCGAATTCAAAACCCTCTTCCCTCTGGAAATCGGCGGCGTTCGCATGGACTTGGCACCAGTCGGTGTAATCGGACGGGTAACCGAACCGTTCCTGGTCCTCGGCGTAGTAGTGGGATAGTTTCTTGAACTGCGCCTCGTTGATTAGCAACGGGATCCGCTTGGCCGGGTTCAGGTGTAATCGGGGAAGGCGTACGCCCGTCTCCTGTTCGATCTGGTCGATCGACGAGGCGAAGTCCTCGACCCGCCCAATATGCCGGAGGGTCACTCCGGCCTGATCGATCACCTGCGAGCAGGGGATGACATGCATGTCCGCTTCGAATTGGCCCCCCACCGCCACCTCGATGGCGTCGTCCAGCGACATGTTGGTTCGATAGCCGTACTGGCCGGGTGTGGCGATGGTCAGGTTGCCCGTCAATGACTGGCTTAGGATCTTGTCGGAGTAAAACGAGAGGAAGCGCCGAACCGGGTCACGGACCAGGGTGAAGGTGTACCACGATGGCAGGGACGCGATCTGCTCGGCCAGCTGTCGCGTCGGTCGTTCACGGTGCAATTCACCGACGGACAAGGCGGTCTGTTTACCGAGACGCAGCTGTTCCAGGGCTCCCACGATCGAGGAACAGGCGCATTTTCGCAACAGTAAATAGGCGATTCGCTGTTCGGCCAGGACTTCAAAATAGACGTTCATGCGTTGCGCGGCCCAACCCGGGATGGAGCAGGAATGGTTGGAGAATGGGGCCAAGTAGCCAGCGCGCCATGATACACCTAAACTAAGGAGTGAGGAATCGATCGTTCATCAGCCTTTGCGGATTGGCTGGGTCGGTCGCCAACAGGCCAAGGGGCGTGGTTCCCCTGGCCGCAAGGGATGAATGAAATGGGAATGCAACGGCTTCACCCACTGGTTTGCGGGGGCATCCTTCTCCTGCTGGCCGGTCCCTCCACTGCGTCGGCCCAGACGTTGACCGAAAAATTGACTGCCGAAGACCCGGCCCTTTTAGCGGAGACCGCGCGGCAGTCGGGCAATGTGGTGCGCGGGGCGATCCTGTTCCACCAGGGCAACATCAACTGCGCCAAATGTCACCGCCCGCAGGCCGTGGCCGAGCGGCGCGGTCCCGACCTGAGCCGGGAGGATTCGCAGCTGACCGATCGCCTGGTGGTCGAATCGATTCTGCAACCGTCCCAGGCGATCAGCCAGGGGTTTGAAACGGTCAAGCTCGTCACCCAGGACGGTCTCACGATCGATGGCCTCCTGGTCGAAGATCGGCCGGACCAGGTCGTCCTCCGTTCCAACGAAGATCCGGACCAACTGGTCACGATTCCCCGCGACGAAATCGAAGGGATTCGCCCCGGGACCAAGTCGAACATGCCGGAGGGTTTGGCCGACCAACTGAAAGACCGTCAACAGTTTCTGGATCTGGTGCATTACGTGTTGCAGTTGCGCGACCGGGGGCCGCAGCCAAAAGTGGCTACCAGCACAGCGCCTTACCCGCGCCGTTTGAGTCCAAAATTGGAGGGCCAGGTCCTGGTGCAGGACCGCAACTGCTCGGCTTGCCATGCGGTTGACGCCAATCAACCGTTGGCCCCCTCCAAACAGCCGCCCCGTTTGAGTTGGTCCAGTCAATGGCTGAACCCGCATTACATGATCCGTTTCCTGGCCGACCCACACGCGATCAAGCCAGGCACCTCGATGCCGCATCTGATGGCCGACAGGCCGGAACCCGAACGGGAAGCGGCGGCCCGGGCGCTGGTGCATTACCTCGTCTCCCATACGGGCAGCCAGTTTGTCGGGGAGAAGATGGAGCCGGCTGCCGTGGCGCGGGGTCGCGAGCTGTTTCATACGGTCGGCTGTGTCGCCTGTCACGCGCCGCGCAATGAATCGGCCGTCGAGATCGGTCTGCCCGATTCGGTTCCCCTGGGCGATCTGTCGAGCAAGTACAACGTGACCGGCTTGGTGCAATTCCTCGAGGACCCTCTGGTGGTGCGGCCCTCGGGCCGTATGCCCCACCTCCGTTTGACCCACTGGGAAGCGGTCGACCTGGCCAGCTTCCTGTTGCAGAACGCGCCAGCCGCGAGCGGGCCGTTTCCAGTTGATAAAAAACTGGCGGTCGAAGGGAAGCGACTGTTTGACGAGCTGAATTGCCGCGCCTGTCATACGGATTTCGATCCGCCCGCGGCCGGTTCCGCTGACGCGCAAACCAAAACGCCAACGAACGCCCCGGCCTGGGCCGACCTGCGGGCCGAGCGGGGCTGTCTGTCAGGCGCGCCCGGACCGTGGCCCGACTTCGGCTTGGCGGCCGGGCAGCTCGATGCGGTCCGCGCTGCTTTGCAGGTGGTGCCGGCCGATCTGACGGACGAACAGCAGATCGCCGTCACACTCCGTACGTTCCAGTGCACTGCCTGTCACAGTCGAAACCAGATCGGCGGGGTGGCCAATGAGCGCAACTCGTACTTTCAAACGACCAACCTGAACCTGGGTGAGCAGGGACGGATTCCCCCTCCACTCGATGGCGCCGGGGCGAAGTTGAAGGCGGAGTGGATGCGGGATGTGCTGGTCAATGGGCGCTCGGTCCGGCCGTACATGAAAACACGGATGCCCCAGTATGGTGAGGCGAACGTCGGGCACCTGGTCGACCTGTTCCAGCAGACCGACTCGTTGCCCCCGACGGAGTTTGCCACCTTCGAGGACCAGAAAGCGATGCGCAAGATGGGGCTGGAACTGGCGGGCAACCAGGGTCTCAACTGCGTCGCCTGTCATACGTACAAGTACAAGCTCTCCGACACGATGCCGGCGGTGGACCTGACAGAGATGGCCGATCGACTGAAGAAGGACTGGTTCTACCAGTACATGCAGTTCCCCCAGAAATTCAGCCCCAACACGGTGATGCCCTCCTTCTGGCCGGGCGGCGTGGCGATTCGAAAAGATCTGGAGGGGGATGCGTCTTACCAGATCGAGGCGCTCTGGCAGTACCTTATCGATGGGCGACAGGCGGGCACGCCACGGGGCGTGGTGCGCGAACCGCTGGAGATCGTGGTGACCGATACGCCGCAGATGTTGCGACGCAAGTACCCCGGCATCGGCAAGCGGGGGATCGGCATCGGTTACCCGGGCGGGGTCAACCTGGCGTTCGATGCGGAACAGCTGCGGCTCGGTTTACTCTGGAAAGGGAAATTTGCTGACCCGGCTGGAGTTTGGATGGGGCAGGGTTCGGGCAATGTCCGCCCGATGGGTCGCCCCGTGACGCTGCCGATGGGCCCGGAACTGGACGACGCGGATCAACCGTGGCTGGTCGACGACGGTCGCCCCCCCCAGCATCAATTTCAAGGTTACCGGCTGGATAAGGATCGCCGGCCGACCCTGCAGTATCGCTTTGATAATGTGGATGTGCAGGATTTCTTCTTGCCGGTGGTCCAGCCGGGGAGTGAGGAAGTTCGGTTACGGCGTGAATTGACGTTCCAGGCTAACGGGGACCGAGACCGCCTGTTGTTCCGCATCGGTCAGGCCGACCAGATCGATGACGCCGACGAGGGCTGGTACTCGTTGGGGCCCGCTTGGCAGGTCCGCTTGGTGACGCCCCATCCGGTAGAACGGGTCGATTGGCAGGAGGGTCAGCGGATTCAGGTCCCCTTAACGCTGCCAGCCGGCCAAGCAGAGAGACTGATCCTGGAGTATCGATGCCAATGATCGATGAATCCGGCCCACTGAATGATGACAAGAATGCACGCGAATCAAAGAGCCTGTAAAGGAAACCGATGATCAATACGATCTTAGAAACCTTGGTCTGGATCAGCATGGTCTGTATGCCCCAGCAGCAACCGCTCGGTGAATACTGGGGGACGGCCGAAGCTGAATCGGAATACTACAAGATGGTCGAGGTGCCGATCCCCGAGGGGATGGCGGTTGAGGCGGGTAGCTTCGAGGTGATGCCGGATGAGGAACGCCTGGCCGTGGCGACCCGACGGGGCGATATCTTCATGGTGCAAGGTGCCTTTGACGAGCATCCCCAAACGGAGTATCAAAAATTTGCCAGCGGCCTGGACGAGATCTTCGGTATGGCGTACCGCGACGGCGCGATGATCATCACGCAGCAGGCCGAGGTCACCCGCGTCACCGATACGGACCGGGATGGCCAGGCGGACACGTTCAAGACGCTCAGCGACCGCTGGGGCTTTCGGCATTACCACGAGTTCGCCTTCGGTTCCAAGCCGGATGCCGAGGGGAACGTCTGGGTGGCGCTCTGCCTGAGCGAATCGTACCATTCCAAGGCGCCCTTTCGCGGTTGGTGCCTGAAGGTGACACCCGACGGCAAGACGATCCCCGTCTGCAGCGGCATTCGCAGCCCGTGTGGGATCGGTCCGAACGAACATGGCGTGATGTTCTACGCCGAGAGCCAGGGGCCGTGGAATGGCTCGTGCTCCCTGAAAGTCCTTCAGCCGGGCGGTTTCATGGGTCATCCGATCAGTTTCAACTCGTACGAGCTCGCCCCGGAGATGGGGCCGGCGCCGATCGAGCCGAACTCGAATTCCCGCCTGGAGATCGAACGGAAACGGGTCAAGGAACTCGTCCCGTACGCGGTCGTCTTTCCGTACAAGCGAATGGGTCGTTCCATCTCCGGGTTCGTGGTGGACCGGACCGGGGGGAAATTCGGCCCGTTTGAGAACCAGATCTTCATCGGTGATTTTAGCCTGGGCGTGGTGATGCGGGCGACCACCGAAAAGATCAACGGCGTCTGGCAAGGTGCCTGTTACCCGTTTCGTGAGGGGTTCGATACGGGCTTGTTGGCCCTGCAGTTCACCCCGCGGGGCGACCTGATTGCCGGGGGGACCAATCGTGGTTGGCCCGTACGGGGGCCTCGCGCCTATGCGATCCAGCGACTCGATTGGACCGGCAAACTCCCGTTTGAAATCAAGACGGTCACAGCCCGGCCGGACGGTTTTCGCTTGACCTTCACCAAGCCAGTCGACCCGCAAGTGGCTGCGCGGGTGGACGTCTACCAGATGGCCACCTTTACCCATATCTACCAGCAAGGTTACGGCAGCCCCGAGGTCGACCAGGCGACACCCCGAGTGACGTCGGTGACCGTTTCCGACGATCACATGCAGGTCGATCTGGTGGTCGATGGCCGAGTGCCGGGGCATGTGCACGAGTTTCACCTGCCGCAGATGCGTTCGGCCGATAACGAGCCGCTGTTACACGCCGACGCGTACTACACGTTGAACGAGATCCCACGCTAAGGTCTGCTCATACCGCACTGTGCTGGCTGTCCGGGCAAGGTCCGCTGACGTGGTAGCTTCAACCGCCTTGCGACACGTCGCTGGAACTCTGTGAACCACAGCACATTGCGACACGTTTTTGCGCTTCACGGAGGATAGCTGCAGGAAAAATTGGCACGTTCGACTCTGTCTCTCGCATAGGTTGGTAGCTATGAGAATCCTTAACCGAGGAGAAGAGATGGAAGAGATCTTACAACTGTTTGCATTGTTTTTAATGTTTTTGGTCTTCATTCAGTTGTTGGCAGGGCTGTCGGAGGCTCTGTTCTCTTTGCAAGGTTTCCTTGCCCTCTCGGGCATCGTCGTCCTTTTATGGTTCGCTTTGCGCAGCCTTGCTGCCAACAAGATCGCCAGATCGGACAAGTTGTTGGGGGGAGCGAGCCCGAAGCAGAGTCTGCTGAAGATCGACGAGTAGGAGATGAAGCAGGGCTGATCGGCCTTGGGAAGGGTAAGAGGGGTCGACCCGATAGGTTGGTGGCTCGCCCAGTCCTGTTGGGGCATCCTAGGCGATGATCTGCCGGGCCACTTTCCCATAGACGTCCGTTAGTCGGAAATCGCGGCCGGCGTACTCATACGTTAACCGCTCGTGATCGATCCCCATCAGGTGCAGGATCGTGGCGTGCAGGTCGTGGATTGTCATCCGGTTTTCCACGGCGTAGTAGCCGAACTCGTCCGTTTGGCCGTAGCGAAATCCTCCTTTGACGCCACCGCCGGCCATCCACATCGTGAACCCCTCGGGGTGATGGTCGCGGCCGATGATCTTCGGGTCGCCCGCCTGGGCGGTCGGCGTGCGGCCGAACTCGCCGCCCCACAGGACCAGCGTATCCTCCAACAGCCCTCGCGCCTTGAGATCCTTGATCAGTCCGGTGATCGGTTTGTCGATCTGGCCGACGTTGATCTCATGACCCTGTTTCAGGTGGGAGTGTTGATCCCACTGTTCATTGTTGAACGGCAGGCTGTGAGCGTGACTGACCTGGATAAAGCGGACGCCCCGCTCGGCAAAGCGGCGGGCCAGCAGACACATCTGGCCAAAATTTTCGGTCTGCTTGTCGTCCAGTCCGTACAGTTGCCGCGTGTCGGCCGTTTCGCTGGCCAGGTCGATCGCCTCGGGTGCGGCCGTCTGCATACGAAAGGCCATCTCGTACGATTCGATCCGCGCCGCCAGGTCAGAGTCGCTCCCCTGTTGTTCCTGGTGTTGTCGATTGAGTTGCTGCAGGAAATCGAGTTGCCGCCGCTGCTGTTGGCGGGTGGCAAACTCGCTTTTCAGGAAACGGAACTTGGCATCCCTGGCCAGGGAATTCGGGTAGCCCGGTTCTCCCAGCGGGACACCCTGATGAATCGAAGGCAGGAAAGCGTTGCCAAAGTTGTCCACGCCTCCATGCAGGCTGGAGGGACAGATCGTGATAAAGTCGGGCAGGTTCTTGTTCTCGCTCCCCAGGCCGTAACTGATCCAGGATCCCATGCTCGGCCGCAGCTTCGAGTCGCTGCCGGTGAACAGTTTCATGCAGGCCCCGCCGTGGGCTACGTTGGTGTCGCACACACTGTGCAGCATACAGAGTTCGTCCGAGACCTCTGGCAGGTGTTGCCAAAGCTCGCTCATCGGCAGGCCGTTCTGGCCGGTCGGTCGAAATTTCCAAGGCGAGCCGAGCAGGTTGCCCCGCGCGGCGAACTGCACACGCGTCCGTTTGAATGGCGGTTTTTCCCCGTTCCGCTTGGTCAGTTCCGGTTTCGGGTCGAACAGGTCGACGTGCGACGGTCCGCCGTGCATGAACAGGAAGATGATCCGCTTCGCCTTGGCCGGAAAGTGAGGTTGGGGGCCGTCCTCGGGCCGCGGGTGGCTGGCCAGGGCCTGTTCGGCCAGCAACTGGTTGAGCGCCAGCCCGCCAAAGCCGACGCACCATCGATTGAGCAATTCTCTCCGGTTGATCATGGTCGGCTCACTCGATGTAGAGGAATTCATTCAACATGAAGATACCGTGGCACAAGACGGGCCACGGTTCGGGCTCCTGTTCGATAAACTGCCGGGCCAGTTCCGTTTCGGAGCGACTCGGCAGGCGCCCCAAGCCGGCCAGGTAGATCTTCTCGATCCGTTTTTCAGGCGAGGTTTCCTCAGTCGTGATCTGCGCGGCCCATTCGGTGGCCAGCTGGCGGACCCAGTTGCTGTTCATCAGGAACAGGGCCTGGGTCGGGACGGTGGTCGCGTCCCGGTTCCCCTTGGGCGCCGCCGGGTTGGGGAAATCGAACAGGCGGAAGAACTTGAACACGTTGGTCCGCACGATCGGCAGGTAGACCGACCTGAGCGGTGACTCTTCGTAATACTTCTGGTTGTTGTCCAGGTCAGTGGGCGAAGGGTTGGCGGTCGTCACGTTGCCCACCGAGCCCTGGCCGGTCGACAGATCGAGCTTTCCGCTGATGTGCAGCAGACTGTCGCGCAGTAATTCGGCTTCCATCCGCCGTCGGGGCCAGCGCCACAAGAGCCGGTTTTCCGGGTCGATCGTGGCCGCTTGATCCGAACTCTGGTGCGCCATGCGGTAGACCTGGGATGAGAGGATCAGCCGCTGCAGCGCCTTGATCGACCAATCGTGGTCGATCAGATATTGAGCCAGGAAATCGAGCAGCTCCGGGTGGGTTGGCGCGGCGCCGGTCAGTCCAAAATTGTCGGTCGATTCGACGATGCCGCGTCCCAGGTGCCAGCGCCAGACGCGGTTGGCCATCACCCGTGCGGTCAATGGGTTGTCGGCCGAGGCGATCGAGCGGGCCAGTTGCAGGCGACCACTCTGGTCGGCCGGGTACGGGTCCTGTTGTTCGCCCGAGACGATCGTCAGGAAACGTCGCGGGACGACCGCTCCGCTCTGCCGGTGGTTGCCCCGAATAAAGACGGCCGCGTCGGCCGGTTCTCCCTCGGCGACGCCCATCAGCTGTGGTTCGTTGAGCGCCATCTGACGCTGCTGCAGTTCGGCCAGGTTTTTTCTCAGTTCGGTCAGTTCCTGCTGGACCGTTTCGGCAAAGTAAGCTTCGGCCGAATCGACATCGGCCAGGGGGCCGTCCGGATCGATCAAGCGCGCCGGTGCGACCGTGTTGGTCGAGTCGCTCTCGCTGCCCTGGCCTCGATCGAGGGCGGCCCAGGCGAGCAGGACCGAGAGGTCGAGCTGCCCGCGCTCGGCAATCTCTCGCGGCGTGGGCAGGGCTGAATCGGCCGGAGGCGTCTGCTGTTTCTCGTCGTTGGGCGTGATGCGGGCCACGATCAATTGATCGAGGTGTGACATGTTGGGTGTGACTTCGAAGCGGAGGACGTTCGGGCCCTGTTGGAAATGGAAACGTCCCTCCACGAACCAGGTCTGCGTGTCGGGCATCCAGCTGCCGGTCACTTCGGCCATGCTGGCTTCGTGCACCACCTGCCCGTTGACCGATAGTTGCCCGGGGCGCGGGTTGGCCGCCGCGTAGCGAAACTCGACCTGGTACAGGCCGGCCTGCGGCAGCTCGATGTCGTATTCGACCCAGGTGTGGCCACCCCCTTTGTCCGAGACGATCCCGATCCCCGCGCCGTAACTCTCGTGGTCGATCGCCGCATCGCCGCGGTTGAACTTCTCGGCGTCCAGCCAGACGCCCGCCACCTGGAAATCGGACCGCTCGAGGATTTCACCGATCGGCAGCAAGCGGGAGCCTTTGATCGTTTCATCCAGGCGATCCTGGATCTTGTCGGCCGCTTGTTGCCGTTGCCACTGGCGGACCTGGCTGGCGGCGGTGAGGTACGATGCGACATCCTGGCTGGAGGCGGTGATGATCCGCTGCCGTTCTCTCTGGCGAAGTTCCCGGATCGATTCGGTCGTCGTGACCAGGGATTGTTCGACCTGGTCCGTCTCCTGCGAGCCGAGTTTCTGATTCTCCAGATTGGTACTGCGGAGAATGCCGGACAGGGCGTAGTAATCCCGGGTCGGGATCGGGTCGAACTTGTGATCGTGACAACGGGCACAGCCGATCGTCATCCCCAGCAGGGAACGACCCATCGTGTCGAGTTGCTCGTCGATGATGTCGGCCCGTTTCTTCTCCTGGTCCTGTTCGGCATCGATCTTGATCCCCATCGCCAGGAACGTGGTGGCCGCCAGGCGGCGATTGTTCTCGTCGTGGTCGTCGGCGCGGGGTAACAGGTCGCCCGCCAGTTGCTCGACCAGGAACTGGTCGTACGGCAGGTCCCGGTTGAACGCGTCGATGACGTAATTGCGATACCGCCAGGCAAACGGGTACGGGTGATTCTCATCGGCGCCGTTGGAGTCGGCGTAGCGCACCACATCGAGCCAGTGTCGTCCCCATCGCTCGCCGTAACGGGGGGAAGCGAGCAGGCTTTCCACCAGGCGTTCATACGCATCGGGTGAGTCGTCCTGCACAAAGGCGTTGACCTGCTCGATCGTGGGCGGGATCCCGACCAGGTTCAGGTAGACCCGGCGGACGAGGGTGTGGCGGTTGGCCGGATTGCTCGGTTGCAGCCCGGCTGCAGCCAGGCGGCCGTAGACAAACGCGTCGATCGGGTTCGCGTTCCAGTCTTTGGTTGGCACGGTCGGCGCAGTGGGCGATGTGATCGGCTGAAAAGCCCAATGCTGCCGAGCCTGATCCCAGTCGATGGTGGTTTCGGCCGGCGCGATCGGTCCATTTTCGGTCGACTTTTCAAATGAGGCTGGGACAGGTGCGCCTTGTTCGATCCAGCTTTTGAAATCGGCAATCGTCGCGGCGGGCAACTTTCCCGAAGGGGGCATCTCGAACGCGTCGTATTCGATGGCCGACAACAACAGGCTGGCATCCAGGTCGCCCGGCATCAGGGCGGCCCCGTTGTCACCCCCTTTTTGCAGACCGGCCAGTGAATCGACGCGCAGGTTTGCCTCGGTCGGGTCGGACTCCGGTCCGTGACACTCGTAGCAATGCTCGACCAGGACGGGTCGGATCTTGTTCTCGAAGAAATCGAGCTGGGCCGCGGTCGGCTCCTGGGCCAACAGCGCCGCTGGCAGAACGCAGAGGACCGTGACGGCCAGCAGGAGGGGCCCATGGTCGGTCGGCGGCCGTCGGTAGTTTTGGTTACAGGTCATGCCAGCCAGCGCATCAGAGCGCATCCACAAATCATCGCGAGAGCATCCGGGTTCGGCGTATTACATTACCACCCACCGTTTTGCCTCTCAGTCTTGACTCTCAGTATAGTCGATTTGTCAGGGCGGAGACAATTATTGACGGACCGCGCCGTCACGTTTTCGACTCGCTTTTCCTATGGATGGCTCGCCCTTGTTATTCGATCGGGACCTGGCAGAAGGAGAAGGCGGCGATCCCGTTTTTGCCCCGCAGCGGTCGCTTTTTCTCGTTCCAGTTTCTCCCGTCGATGTAAGTGATGTGGGTCGCCTGCCCTGCCCCTTCGGTTTGGAGTGTCACGACCCGTCCATCAGCCTGGCCGGAGATGACCTTGCCGCCTTCGGTGTTGAACTGGAAGAGTTCGGCCGCACTCTCCTGCCAATCGACTGGCTGGTCGAAGACGAGCTCGATCTCGTTCTCTCGATCGTTGCTAAAACGGACCTCGACCAGGTTGGGGGCCGTGATCGATTGGAAGAAGTTCGCCCCGTAATGGTCTCGGGCGACCAACGGGTAGATCAACTTGGCGATCTGCGCGTAACCCTCGGCCGGGTAATGGCAACCTCCCCCGGGCCGGATCCCGAGGGTCGACATTGTGTGCAAATTGGAAAACAGCTCGGGTAGTTGCCGCTGAACTTCCCGCAGCATGTTGTCCGATCCTTTTTTACCCATGGCGCAGGCCCTCGGCCAGATCTGGAAGACGTAGTAGTCTTGCAGGTTGGGGTAATCCTGTTTCCAGGCGGCCGCCAGTTGAACGAAGTAATCCTGGTACGATTCCCAGCCGTAACCGCCGGTCGGGCCGGCCGCGCCCTGATCGTTCTCTCCCTGGTGCCAGAGCACGGCCCGTACACCGTGTGTCAGGCGAGCTTGTTGCAGGCGCCACAGCAGGCGACCGTAGATTGTCGTGACGTCGGTCGGGTCGTCCGGGTTGCGTTGATGTTGATCGATGCGGGTCCCCCCCTTGGCCCCGTTGATGATAAAGATCGGGACCTGGTGCCGTTCCACCAGCTTGCGGCCCAGCTCGATGCCCCAGTAACCGATCTGCAGGTCCCAGCCATCCCGATCGAAGGAAACGGCATGGCCCCAGGTCGTGGTGCGAGCCTGCGCTTCACCCGCTTGCGGGCTGCCGAAACTGCGGATCCAGCGACTGGTGTACGGGTTGACGGCGCGTCCCATGTCGAACGCTTCGGCATTGGATTGTCCCTGGATGATGTACGCGTCACCGCAGACCAGGTCACCGACGCGGTGCAGGATCTCCCGTTGGCCATTGCGGACATGGCCGAATTCTAGCCGGTACGTGATCAGCCCGGGCTCCAGCGGGACCGACAAGCGGTAACGCCTCTGCTCGTCCGGGGAGGCCGTCGCCTGGCGGTAAAACTGGTCGTCGGCATATACATTCAGGAAAACCTCGTCGGCCGCGGCGTCCAGTTGACCGTTGTAGTGCAGCATCCCCCGGTTTTGGTCATCGCGGGCGTAGAACTGGTGGTCGACCGGTTTCTCGTCCGGTCCCACCGGCCGCTCTACCCACGCGTCCGAGGTCGGTTCGGTCACCTCGATCGTCACCGAGCGCTTGGTTGCCTGTCCGCCGTTATCGATCGTGGCCGTCACCACGAGCGGACCACTGTTCTGGGCCCGGTGCAACTGGAGATGGTCGGTGTGGAGCGTGTGGAGCGTGGCGATCTGGTCGATCGACCAATGGATGTTCAGGTCGTCTGTACTCTGTTCTTGCAACGCAGCCAGGTTGCTGATCTCAGGGGTCAGCCGCAGTTCGGAGCGACCGTCCCACTGGGCGGGGGCCGTCAGTCGGAATTCCGGTTCGGCCACCGTATCGCGGACCGTGATCGGGATCTCCACCAGTCTGACCTCGTCCGGGTAGATCGCCTGAAACTGCAAGGTCAACGATTCGTCAGCCGTCACTCGCGGGGCCCGTAATGGGTAGCTGTGGCGGTCGACCGAGACGACTTCCTGTTGGTCGCCCGACTTGAGGATCCAGGCGACTTTCAACGCGCCTTCGGCCGTCGCCTCGAAACGCTGCTCCCCGTTTTCCGCCACGGTCGCCCGACCTGGTACGACCGCCAGGCGGTTGCCCGGGCGGACCGGATGACCGACCGCCGTGGAGAGTGGCTTCTGGTTTTCATACTGCAGCTTCAGCCAGTCGGCCGAGCGGGTGACGTTGGAGATGCGGACCTCATCGATCTGGCCCTCGTACTGGTAATGGTTGTACCAACCGCCAATCCACATCCGCGCTGGACGATTGATGGCCAGCGGTGTGGCGCGGTGATTCGTTTCCCCGTCGAGTTGACCATTGATATAGAGTTTCGGTTCCCCTTGGCGATACGTGTGGGCCGCGTGAACCCACTCACCCAACCCGATCCGTCCCTCGCTCGACACGTTGCCGTCGGAGAAGTAACAGTCCATATCGATATGAGGCGGGCTGCGGAAATGCATCACGACTTTGCCCTGCCCCTCCTCGGTCCCCCAGCCGACCAGTCGCGCGTTCGGTTTTTCCGTACGGAACCAGACCTCGGTGCTGTGGGGTGTCGAACCGGTCGGGAAATGGGTCAGCTGTTCACCACAGTGGATCCCCTGCCCTTCAGCCAGGTTCCGCGCTGGCCCGATGGGACCTTGTCCGGTGGTTGTGCCGGCATCGGTACAGCTCAGCTGGCCGGTCGAATCGGTTAGCGGGTCATTCATATGCATCACGGTCAGGTAACCGTTGCTCTGATTGAATACCTGCTTTCCGTCCGATTCCGATTCGGCATCCGGGTTGCCCCAGTGCAGCTGCAGCGCCTGGACCCGGTTCCCCTCGATTCGCGGCACCCGCACCCAGACGGCGGCACGCCCCTGAGTGGCGTCCCAGTGGTCGATTTCATAGGCGAGCGCCTGGCCGTTCATTGAGAAGCGGACATCTTCGCCGCCCGGCCGGGCCTGTGCGAAATCGAAGTGATCCCGATCGAGGCGGATCAACAGTGGGAAATCCTTCAGCACGACCCCTTCGGCCAGGTCGGCGCCCTGGGGGGTAGTCAGGATATGGATCGGTGCCTGGTGCGTCCACGGTTTGTATTGGGCCGATGCGATCGAACAGACCGTCAGCAGGCTGAACAGGGCCAACAGGAAACGGTGATTCGGGATTCTTCCAGGCAGCATGCGAAAGTTCCATTGAGTTAAGGAAATCGGCCAACGATCGACGGGCTGTTGGTTTCCGGTCAAGTCAGGATCTCCTTGACCACGTTTCCATGCACGTCGGTTAAACGGTAATCGCGACCCTGGAAACGGTAAGTCAACCGTTCATGATCGACCCCCATCAGGTGCAGGATCGTGGCATGGAAATCGTGAACATGGACCGGGTTTTCTACGATGTTGTAGCAGAACTCATCGGTCTGGCCGTAGGACATCCCGCCTCGCACACCGCCCCCGGCAAAGAAGACGGAGAAGCAGCGGGGGTGATGATCACGGCCGTAATTTCCGATCCCACCCTGTGAGTAAACGGTTCGCCCAAACTCGCCACCCCAGATCACCAGGGTGTCGTCCAGCATTCCCCGCTGCTTGAGGTCGGTAATCAGGGCGGCCGTCCCTTGATCCGTCTCCTTGCAAAGTACCGGGATATGTTTGGCCAGGTTGCTGTGATGGTCCCAGCCACGGTGGAAGATCTGGATGAACCTCACATCCCGTTCGGCCAACCGGCGAGCCAGCAGGCAATTGGCAGCGTGTGATCCAGGCGTCCGCGCCTCTTCCCCGTAAAGATCGAAGGTGCTTTGTGGTTCGTCAGAAAGGTCGGCCAATTCGGGCACCGAAACCTGCATGCGGTAGGCCATTTCATACGCTTTGATCCGGGTCTCGATTTCCGGGTCCCCGACTTCGGCGGCGCGGATCTGGTTCAACTGGGCCAGCGAGTCCAGCATCTGGCGGCGACTGGACCGGTCGGTCCCGGCCGGATCCTGCAGGTACAGGACCGGGTCACCCTGGCTGCGGAAATTGACCCCCTGGTGATTGGAGGGCAAGAATCCACTCCCCCACAAACGGGAGTAGATCGGTTGGGCCTGGTAAAACGTGTTTTGCGATAACAGGACGACAAAGGCGGGCAGGTCGGCGTTCTCGCTGCCCAGCCCGTAGCTGAACCATGAACCGATGCTGGGCCGGCCCGGTTGCTGGTGACCCGACTGGAAAAATGTAATGGCCGGGTCGTGGTTAATCGCCTCGGTGTGCATCGATTTCACGATGCACAGGTCATCGACCACTTTGGCCGTATGGGGTAACAAGTCACTGATCCAGGTCCCGCTCTGGCCATGCTGGCGAAACGGGAAGGGTGGATTGACGATCGGGAAGCTCTTCTGGCCGGAGGTCATCCCGGTCAGTCGTTGACCCTGGCGAATCGAGGCCGGCAATTCCTGGCCGTGCCGGTCCTTGAGGGAAGGTTTGTAATCGAGCAGTTCCATCTGCGACGGGGCGCCCGATTGCAGCAGGTAGATCACCCGTTTGGCGCGGGGTGCAAAATGGGGGAGACCGGGCAAGCCGCCACGCGCCGGGTCGTCGCGATTCGTTTGGGCAAACAAACCGGGATTCAACAGCGAGGCCAGGGCCAGGGAGCCAATGCCGGTCGTCGAGCGACCAAAGAACTGGCGGCGATTCTCGATCAGCTTCGCTTGAATGAATGGATCCATTGGACTTAGCCCTTGTTGATTGTCTCGTCCAGGTTGAGCAACAGCCGCGCGATCACGGTCCAGGCCGCGTGTTCGGCCATGTCCAGATCGGTATCTCGCGGTGAATCACCCACACTCAACATGGCCTGCGCGGCGGCCGGGTCTTGCTGAAATTGCTCCAGGCGCTGTTGGTAAAGGCGTTGCAATATTTGCCGTTCCTCGGCACTTGGCAACCGCGCCGTGACCAGTTGAAACCCGAACGTCAGGCGTGATGTGGCGTTGTCGCCCCCCTCTTTCATCATCCGGGCCGCCATCTGGCGGGCCGCCTCGACGAACTGGGGGCCCTGTAGCAGCAACAAGGCTTGCAGGGGTGTGTTGGTCCGGGAACGTTGGACCGTGCAGAATTCACGATCGGGTGCATCCAGTGTCTTGAGCATCGGCGAGAGGACGGTCCGTTTCCAGAACGTGTACATGCCGCGGCGGTAGAGGGCGTTTCCCTTTCCCGGCGGATAAGCTTTTGACAGGCCAGGGCGGTTGTTGAGTTCCAGCCACAGCCCGGCCGGCTGGTACGGGTAGACACTCGGTCCACCGACCTGCCGGACCAACAGGCCACTGACGGCCAGCGCCTGGTCGCGGATCTCCTCGGCAGCCAGTCGGAATCGTGGTCCGCGGGCCAGCAAACGGTTGTCCGGATCGCGCTCGCGCAACGCGGTGGGAAGGTGGGCCGATTGACGATAGGTGGCGGAGGTTAATAGCAGTCGCAACATCGCTTTGATATTCCAGCCGGAATCGATGAACTCCCGAGCCAGTTCATCCAACAAGGCGGGGTGGGTCGGCCATTCCCCCTGGATACCGAAGTCTTCCGGCGTAGCGACAATCCCGGTCCCAAAGACTTCTTGCCAGTAACGATTGACGGCCACCCGGGCCGTGAGCGGGTGGGCCGGGTCGACCAACCACCTGGCAAAACCGAGTCGGTTGGAGGGCGAGTCGGCACGCATCGGCATCAGGACATTCGGTACGCCAGGTTGCACGGCTTCCCCGGGCCGGTCGTATTGCCCCAATTGCAGGATGTGGGTCGCGCGCGGCGTCGGCATCTCCTGCATGATCATGGTCGGCGGGTACTGGTTGACCTGCCGGAGCGCATCGATTTCCGCTTGCCGTTGTCCGGCCCGTTTTGCTCGCTCGGCGGTAACCCAACCACTCAAGGTGACCGTCTCCTCCTCACTTCGCTGACGGGCGGGCAGCTTTGCGATCCGCCGCACCTCGGCCGGAACCGTTTCCAAGCGGATTTGATCGGCCGTCTGACGACTGGTGGAAAGTCGCGGACGCCCAATCCCGTGGGTGGCAAAGGTCGCTTCGTGTCGCAGTCGGAAGCGGAGTTCTGTGCCACCGGCAAAACCGAACGGTTCGCTGGCGATAAAAATCGCGGTGGCCGGTCGCTTACGGGTCGGTCCATCCACTGCCCAGCCGTTGTTTCCACTGACACTGCCATCAATCGCGTTCTGGATCTCATAATTGGCTTGCGAATAGTCGGCGATCGCCTTTTGGAACTTGACTGGTTTCTGCCGAGTCGGATCCTGGCGGGCGACCGCCACCAACTCGAACTCGCTCAGTACGAAATTCGAATTGCTGTGGCGGCCCGGGCCACCCCCCGGCAGGGAGGGGTCGGTCAGGCATTCGAGCTGAATGGCCGTGATCCCCGTTTGCTCGGTATGGGCCGAGATTTCGTAGATGTCCTTTTGCGGATTGGCACCGCCGGCCAGCCACGAGTGATCGGCTTGCAACGTGAGTTGGGAGTCCCCGGTCGATGCCAGCGTGTGCGGGATCAACACGTCCCACGGGGTCGCGGGTGTCGCGCGTAACTTCTGGGACCAGTCGTCCAGCACCTGGTCATCGACCGGACGTTGGACCAGATCACGTTCTTTTTCGAGATTCTCGATGCGCGTCAACGTGGCCGCATTCGGTGGCTCGGCCAAGGGCGAGACGATTCTCCGTTTCGGGTCGAAGCCATTCAGGCCCCGTTCCGGGAGTTGGTTAAAGAAGGCCGATAACTGGTAGAACTCTTTTTGCGAAATCGGGTCAAACTTGTGGTCGTGACAACGGGCACAACCGACTGTCAGTCCCATCCAAACGGTGGCGGTCGTATTCAGGCGATCGATCACGTACTCGGTGCGGTACTCCTCGTCGATCACTCCCCCTTCAATCGTGATTGGGTGATTGCGATTGAAGCCGGTGGCCAAAACCTGTTCCGGCTGGGGGTCGGGCAGCAGATCTCCCGCCAATTGCTGGACCGTGAATTCATCAAACGGCATGTTCTGGTTGTAGGCATGAATCACCCAGTCGCGCCAGACCCACATCGTTCGTTCCTGGTCGTACTGGTAGCCACTCGTGTCGGCATAGCGGGCCAGGTCCAGCCACTGACGGGCCCTGTGTTCGCCGTAATGGTCCGAGGCCAGGTAGCGATCTACCATTTTCTCGTAGGCATCTGCCGACATGTCCTGCAGGAATTGTTCGATTTCGTCCGGGCCGGGCGGCAAGCCGGTGGTGTCGAAGGCGACGCGGCGAATCAGGGTTCGTCGATCCGCCTCAAGGGATGGTTGCAAGCCTTCTTTTTCCAGCCGTGCCAGGATGAAATCGTCGATCCAGTTGCGCGGCCAGTTCTGCTGAGTGACCTTGGGGCGAGCTTGTCGCTGAGGCGTGACAAATGCCCAGTGAGGTTCATATTTGGCGCCCTGCCGAACCCACTGCCGCAAGGTCTCCCGTTCGGAATCCGATAGTTGTTTGCCGGAATCAGACGGCGGCATCCGTTCGTCCTCATCGGTCGCCAGGATCCGTCGTATCAGGAAACTGTCGTCGGGCTGACCCGGAACGATCGCACTCCCCTCGCCCGATTCGAGTTCTGCCGTGGCACCCTCGGACGTATCCAATCGCAAGCCAGCTTCTCGCTGGGTGGAATCGAATCCGTGGCAGGAATAGCAGTTGTTCGCCAGGATCGGGCGCACGTCACGGTTGAAACGAACGGTTGCGCCATCATCATCTGCCCCGGCGGGGTTGGCCAGGGCGATGATCGCGATCGCGCTCAGAGGGATTCGTAAGTTCGTAAAAACAAGCACCGTGATGCACCTTTCTCGGCAGGCAGTGCTCCCAGTCTAACATAGTTTTTTGCCACCGTTTTCTGATGGCGAGGAAGGAAAAACGGCCTGGCGGACCGGCTGGCGCTGGTCGAGGGAAGCTTGTTGGTATTGGTCGGTCGTTATCGCTGTCGCCGGAAACGGGGCGCGTCGCAAAAAATTGAACCATTTCTATCGAGGAACCATTTGACAGGCTTTTTTTGATGAATTCAGATGACAGTTCTAGGACGGATGTCACTTTTTCCATTTTCAGTTTTGTGTTCAGCAGAATAACCAATCGATCGGATCCATCATGAAAACAATTTTTGAATCTAACCGACGTCTTGTCGGGACCTTTGTTGTGTTAACCATGTTGCTGCCGATGGCCGATGTCCGCGCGGATGTTCGACTGCCCGGGTTCTTCAGTGACCATATGGTTTTCCAGCAACAGCAACCGATCAAGATCTGGGGTTGGGCTGAACCGGGCGAACCGGTCAAAGTTGAACTCGGAAAAGCGTCCGTTCAAACCAAGGCCGGGGAAGACGGTCGCTGGGTGGTCGAGTTGCCTGCCATGAAAGCGAGTAACGAAGCGACGACCCTGAAGGTTGCTGGCAAGAATCGTGTCGAATTGAAAGATGTATTGATTGGTGAGGTTTGGCTCTGTTCCGGGCAGTCAAATATGGAGTGGACCGTCAATCGTTGTGCCAATGCCAAGGAGGAGATCGCCAACGCGAATCATCCTCTGATTCGCCACGCCAAGATGGCCCATCGACCCTCGATGGTCCCACTCGATGACATCCCGTCCGAGTGGCAGATCTGTTCGCCGGAGACCGTTGCCAATTTCACCGCCTGTGGCTATTACATGGCCCGTGAACTGCAGAAGGAACTCGGTGTGCCGATCGGTTTGATCAATTCATCGTGGGGGGGAACCCGCGTGGAACCGTGGGTGGCGCCGATCGGTTTCAAAGATGTGCCCGAGTTGTCCGACATCTATCAGTCGGTGATGGGGCGGACACCCGGTACGCGACCTTACCAGAATCGGTTGAAAGGGTTCATCGCGGCGAGCGAAAAATGGTTGGCCGAGGCCAAAGGGAAGGTTGATTCGACCGAGCTCCTGCCGGCCAGTCCTGCTTACCCGCCTGAGCTTGCCCCGTACAAGTCCCACCAGGATCCGACGATGCTGTACAACGGGATGATCGACGCGCTGGTCGGATTCCCGATTCGGGGTGTGATCTGGTACCAGGGGGAATCGAACCACACGGAATCGTTGTATGCCGAGAAGAAGAAAGCGCTGATTGAGGGATGGCGCGAACTGTGGGGCCACCCGTTCCCTTTCTACTACGTTCAAATCGCCCCGTTCCAGTACGGCTCGGAGCCCCACGTGCTGGCCGAGTTCTGGGAGCAGCAGGCAGCGGTCGAAGGGATGGTCGACAACACGGGGATGGTCGTGATCAACGACATCGCCACGATCAAGGATATCCACCCGCCCAACAAGCAGGACGTGGGGAAGCGGCTCGCTTTGCTGGCGCTCAAGCATGACTACGGCCGGTCCGACCTGGTGGCCCACAGCCCAGGTTACGAGTCGCATCAAGTCGCCGGCAGTGACCTGCGGGTGAAGTTCAACAACACGGGCGGCGGGCTGAAAACACGGGACGGCAAACCGCCAACGCATTTCGAACTGGTGGGTCCCGGGTCGGATGGATTCCAGGTAGCCACGGCGACGATCGACGGTGACGAGGTCCTCCTGACGTCGGAAAAGGTCAAAGAACCGACCGCTTTCCGTTTTGCCTGGGACAAGGTGGCCGAACCAAACCTGATGGGGGGCACCGGTCTGCCAGTGGGTGCCGTCCGTGGTGGGGATGTGCCGGATGCGCTCAGCGCGATCCCGGGCAGTGATGATTATCAACTCGTCTATGACCTGAGTCGTCGCGGGATGAAACCGAACCTGCAGTACGATGTGGATCGAAGTTCGCAGAGTCTTGAATTCGACCGGGTCGCTTACCTGCTCGAGTTGGAATCGGATGCCGGGCCTCAACATCTCTTCGTTTCGATGAAAGCTTTCACCCACGATGCCGGCCAGATTGGTGTGCCGACCGCGCAATCCCAGGCCCGGTTTCAACAGAAAGTGGAGAACATGGATATCTATTCCAACGTTGACGGGGTGACCAACGGTCAGTCGATCGCAACCGGCAGTATTGAATTCTGGCCACACAATTATGCGGTCGATAACACGGCCCAGGTGCCGGGTGCCTCGAACCAGATTTACGATACGGGCGACCAGCCGGTGGCCCCGCGTAACGGTTATGGTTCGATGCAGGTTCACAACCACGGAGTCAATCAAACCCTGTTTGCCGTGAACCATTGGAAGCAGGGAGACGGGGCCGACCTGGGAATTGGCAACAGCCCTGGTGCGACCCGCGACTGGACCTTTGCAGCCAACGCGGGAACGTATGATAAGGCCCGCTTGAGAGTCTTTGTTCGCCCGACGCGTTAGTGGGGCCAAAGTCGGTTGAGCAGCCCGTGAAACGACACCAGGAATGAAAGAGAGAAGATGACAAACCCGCTCTCCTCCAGTCCGGCTGATTGCCGGCCGTCGGTCCTCTCTCTTCGTCCCGCTTCCCTGATCGAACGGGGGAGTGGTCGAGGTCAGGCCTGGTTTGTGTACGTTTCCTTGTTGGCCGGATGGTGCTCTCTGTTGGCCGGCCTGGCTGTCGGTGATGAAAAACGGGGCAGCAATCTTCCCAACATCGTGGTCATCCTGACCGATGACCAGGGGTATGCCGACATCAGCCTGAACCCGGAACATGCCCGGGAAGTCTCCACGCCCCATATGGATGCCCTGGCCAGGGAGGGTGTCCAGTTTTCCCAGGCTTATACCAGTGGGCATGTCTGTTCACCTACCCGGGCCGGCATCATGTTGGGGGGTTACTCCCAACGGGAGGGCGTCTATACGGCCGGCGACGGCGGCCGGGGTTTTGATCCGGCCAAGAAAATCTTCCCTGCCTACCTGCCGGATGACTATGTTTCGGCCGCCATTGGCAAATGGCACCTCGGTCTCGATACGGATTACCCGGAGTTGAAATGGCACGCGATGAATCGCGGGTTTGACGAGTGCTACAAGTTCATGGGCCGTGGGGGCCACAGTTATTTCAACCTGCGAAGCGACAGCGAGGGGAAATTCAATCATCCCATCTACCGGAACAAGGATCGAATCAACGATCAGGGGTACCTGACCAATCGGTTGACCGAGGAAGCGGTCGATTTCATCGATCGCAACAAGTCGAAACCGTTCTTCCTGTACCTGGCCTACAACGCGGTCCACGCGCCGGCTGAGGCGCCAGCGGAGGATATCGAGGCTGTCCGAAAAAAATTTCCCGGTCTGGCCGAAGATCGGGTTGTCCTGATGGCGATGCTCAAACACCTGGATGACGGGGTGGGCCAAGTCGTGGCCAAGTTGAAACAGGAAGATCTGTTTGACAATACGTTGCTCTTTTTTCTTACTGACAATGGCGGCTCCAAGGCGATGGGCGCAGTCAATACGCCGCTGCGCGGTTTCAAGGGGAGTCTCGATGAGGGGGGCATCCGGACGCCGTTGATCGTCAGTTGGCCGGACCGGTTCAGCGGCGGCCGGACGGTGGACCAACCGGTCATCTCCTTCGATATCCTACCGACCGTGTTGCAGGCGACCGGCGAGCGTCCCCCGGGCGAAGCTTTCGATGGCAAAAGCTTGTTGCCCCTGTTGACGGGCCAGGCGAGCGATCATCACACCGCGCTCTACTGGAGCAAGGGTCCGGAAGATGAGTGGGCCGTCCGCCAGGCAGATTGGAAACTGCATCAGAAACAGGGGGTGATCGAACTGATTGATCTCGGTTCGGATCCTGGCGAAACGGAAAACCTGGTGAAGCAACACCCGGCCAAGGTCCGTGAGCTGCAGGCTTCCTACGATCAGTGGATTCAGCAGATGCCGGACCCGATCAGTGGCAAACCGAAGCGGGTTGACCGGGCGGACACGCCATCACCCCCCGGAAACGCAAGGCAACAGCAACGGACCGAGCGGCGCGCCAAGCGGAAAGCGATGCGTAACGAAGCGCGGACTGGCGGACCAACGCCCGCGAAAAAACAACTGCCCGCTGGCAACCGGAAGAACGTGCTGCTGATCGTCTGCGATGACCTGAACACCCACGTTTCGCCTTCCGGTTATGAGCCGATCCAGACCCCGACCCTGGCCCAGTTGGCCCAGGATTCGATGACGTTCTCCCATGCGTATTGCCAGTACCCGGTTTGCGGACCTTCGCGAGCCTCGTTCCTGCACGGACTCTACCCGCAGAGTACGGGAGTCCTCGACAACCGGCTCGATATCCGTCAAACGAGACCGGGTTCAACATCGCTCCCCCAGCTTTTCAAGCAGAACGGTTACTGGACGGCCAGCGTGGGCAAGGTGTTCCATTCGCCGCGGCATGAACCGGGCGAACTGGCCTGGTCCGAATTTCAGCGGTTCGATAACGAGGAACTGCCCCGCGTGGCGGCGGCGCGGAAGGCGTTTGAGGCCAAGCATGGGTCGATCGAAGCGAGGGAGAACCGCCAGGCCTGGAAAGCGTATCTGCCTACCCAGGTTGGCCCGCTGATCGGACAGACGCCACCCGGTTTTGGCCCGAGCGGACTGCAGGATGCGCAGCATAAGGATGGTAAGAACGTTCGCCAGGTGATCTCCTGGCTGGATGAGGAAAGCTACGGTGACCAGCCTTTTTTCATCGCCTGTGGTATCCAGAAACCGCATGTCCCTTTCCTTGCGCCACAGAAGTACTTCGATCGGTATCCGCTGGATTCACTCGTCTACCAGGCCGACCGGCCGGACCTGTGGGAGAGTCTTCCCTCCTCGGCCATGTCCAGGCGTTACAGCGGTTTCGGCTTCGAGCTGGGAGTTGAAAACGACGCCCGGCGACGGCAGTACATGCAAGCGTACCACGCCTGTGTTTCCTTTGTGGATGCCCAGATCGGTCTGCTGCTGGCCAGCTTGAAAGAGAAAGGGTTGTGGGAGGATACGATCGTGGTTTTCACTTCCGATCATGGCTTTCACCTGGGGGACCATTTCATGTGGGGCAAGGTGACCCTGTTTGATATCGGCACACGGGTTCCTTTTATGGTGCATGTACCCGGCATGACCGAGGCCGGTTCCCGTTCGCAGGCGATGGTGGAACTGGTCGATATCTACCCGACCCTGGCCGAGTTGACCGGGTTGGCGACGCCGGCCGAAGTCCAGGGGTCCTCATTGGTGCCGTTGCTCAAGAGTCCGCAGCGGCCGGGTCAGAAACGACATGCTTACAGCGTGGTGCGGCGGGGCAACCAGCTCGGTTACGCTTTGCGAAACCAGCGGTGGCGCTACGGTCAGTGGCCCGATGGCGAAGAGTTGTACAACTTGACGCGGGATCCGGCTGAAAAAAACAACCTGGCCAACAACCCGAAGCAAAAGGAACGTCTGGAACAGTTCCGCATCTTGTTGAAAGAAAAACAGTTGGCCGCCCGGTCCCAGGCCGTGGCAGGCGAGGTGCCTGCCGGTGGCGAGGGGGCGCGATGATGACGCTGGGCCGATCGTTGTCGCTGATCGCCTGGTGGCTGGCTTGCCTGCCACTGCTCGGTTTGCCACTGGCCGTGAATGACCCGTCTGGGTGGGCCCGGCAGGCCGCAGCCCAGGAGCAGGCAGATCAAGCGACGGCCGTGACCGAGCGGTTGCAGGTCCTCAACTGGAATGTGTTGTATGCGTTCAACCATGGAAAAGCGGTGGATGAGGGTGTCCAGTGGATTCGGGAGCTTTCGCCAGATGTGGTTGCCCTGCAGGAACTGAACGGCTTGAACGCGGAATCACTGAAGAGGTTGGCCTCTCGCTGGGGACACGAACATGCGGTGATTCTCAAGGAGCAGGGGTTTCCTGTCGGACTGACCTCGAGTCAGCCGATCGAGTTGATCGATCGGCAGGTGGAAGGTTTCCATCATGGCTACCTCCATGCGCGAACGGCCGGCGTTGATTTTTTTGTGGTCCATTTCTGGCCGGGCAAGGATCATGAAGCGGAGCAGGTGGCCAGCAAGATCCGAACGTTATTGGAAAGCGGTCGTCCGGTCGTGTTGCTGGGAGATTTCAACAACCATTCCCGGCGGGATCAGGCCTTTCTCGATTCCCGCTCGGCCGTGACGCCTCGTTACGGCGTGGTGGATCTTTTCGAATCGATCGGATTGGTCGACCTGGTGCAGGCCCACCGTCCCGATCAGAAATACTCCTGCCCATCGCCCGTCACGATTCCCCGTTGGTCGGCCGACCTGCCCGAGCTGCAAAGCAAGCGGCAACGCATTGACTTTATCTTCGCCGATCAAGCTCTCGCCAAATCAGCCCGGACGGCCGAGATCCGGGTCTCGGATCGGCTGGGTAAAATCTCCGATCATTACCCGTTGGTGGTCGAGTTCGAGCGAGGGGTCAAGTAACCCAGCTCACACGAGCCATACGTTTCCCGGCAGATCCTGCCCAACGGTGGACGCATACGATGGATTGTCGTACATTTGCGTTTCCAAGCCGTACCCAGCTGGTGAGACCCTTGGGATTGTCGATTGCCTTCGATTATAATTTTTTGAGTGATGGTCCGGGAGATCAGCCTGGCGGTTGGCAGAGTTGACCGGTCGTGCTGGGTTCCCGTGGTTGCTGGATCCCACCGGTGCGACCGGAAAACGGCGCGCTTGGGGTGGCCCAACCCTGATTGACCCTGCAGTTCAAGTTAACAAAGGAAGAGTGATGAAACTTCTATCTTGCCTCTTACTCCTGATTTTCACCTGCCCTATCGTCGTGCTGGGACAAGGCAAAGGCGATCAAGAAGAAGGACCGGTCGGCATTTTTGAGTCTAACCGCCAATATGGTGAGTTCATGGGGGCCGCCAAGCGAATGGCGTATGGCGAGGAGGGAAACCGGGAATTGCGGGCGATGATTCCCCTGCTCAATGATATCGCACTGAACCGGCCTGTCGGGTCGACCAGCCAGCAGTATGCTGGGCAAGCCAGCCTGATGGGTCTGATCGGCAACCCGCGGGTTCGTGAAGACCTGGAAATCGTCGACGAACAGTATCAGCAGTTTCTGGAGCGCGCGGCCGATGCCCAACGACAGGTGGCCGAGCAGCTGCGCGAAATGGATTTTAGTGACCGTGAGGGATTGGTCCGCCAGGTCCGGGACATTCAGGATCAAACCCGCCGCGAGCTCGAAACGGTCCTGCTGCCTCACCAGATGGATCGCCTGCGACAGATTCGCGCCCAATCGCTCTTGCGGAGACGGACTTTCGTAGAGGCCATCACCAGTGAACCGATGCGCTCGGAACTCGAAATCAGCAATCGCCAGGCGGAGGCATTGCAAGAGGAAGCGGAGAAGCTCGAAGCGGATATCGCCAAGCAGGTTGCCGAGTTGCGCGAGAAGGCCCGTCAGCGGCTGGTCAAGACACTCGACCGTTCGCAGCAGCAGAAGATTGACGATTTGTTTGGAGACAACTTTGATTTTGGACCGGTCGAAAGGCGTCCCGCCAAGGGCGGTTCGGCCAAGGGGAAGGGCGGTCAAAAAGGGGGGAAGGGAGGGAAATGACCCAATCTCCCTGTTGCAATTGACTTGTTGGCCCCGCATCGCGTCAGCGCGGTCGCTGGGGATGACACCAGGCGAAAATCCGGGACCAGAGGAAGAGAACAGAACTTGGTCTCAAACGTTGGCAAACCTTGGCAACCAAACTTTGAAGGGGAATAACGGATGAAAGCTTGGCAGTATTTCTGGGTCCTGTTCAGTTTGGCGTTGACGTTTCCTGGCCTGGCCCAGGAAACGGACGATCGGGCCAGCCAGCGTTGGGATCAACAGTACCAGCAACTGTTGAAAACGAATCGCGGGTTGCAGGACCGGATCGACCGTGGTGAAACGTCCCGTGACGAGGTGATCGCCTGGCTGAAATGGCGGTCTGAGCGATCTGCCGAGTCTCAATCAGCGGGCCAGTCGAAGTCCCAGGAACCAGCGGACAAAAAGCGTTCCGGTTCGGACGAAACGATTTCGTTTCAGCACGGGAAGGTTGAGCGAAATTACCTGCTTCATTTGCCCGACGACCTGCCCCCCAACGCACCGTTGGTATTCCTGTTGCACGGTTACCATGGCAAGGCCAAGAGCGTGTCACGGATGGGGATGAACCGCCTGGCCGATCAGCATCGTTTTGCCGTTTGTTACCCGCAGGGAGCCGGCGATGACAGGAAGGGTACGCCGCACTGGAATGCGCGACTGAAAATCAGTCGCGTGGATGACATCGGTTTTCTGTCGGAACTGGCCAAACACTTGCAGCAGACCCATAAGCTGAACCCGGATCGAACGTTTGTATGTGGTGTCTCCAACGGGGGATACATGAGTTACACCCTGGTGGCCGAACGCCCCGATGTGTTCAAGGCGGCCGCTTCGATGATCGGTACGATGAGTGGTGAAACCTGGAGGAAACGTGAATCGATCAAGCCGGTGCCGATCATGCAGATTTCCGGCTTGGCCGATCGGGTGGTGCCGATTGATGGTTCGATGTCCGAGTCAGGCGGATGGGGGGGTGCTCCCCATCAAGATGAAATCATCGAGTTCTGGAAAGGTTTGAATCAGACCAAGACGGAAGAGGTGATCAAGATTTCGGACCGCACGACCGGTTACCGCTATGCGGGCGCCGACAATGGGCACGAGGTCTGGTACTACACGGTGGAGGGCCTGGGGCACTCGGTGCCGGGTAAACGCCAACACGGGATCAGTTCGATTGAACTCGTCTGGGAGTTCTTCAGTCGGTATTAGCCCGGAATGGAATCTGATCGGGGCGAATTGCTTTTCTGGCCGATTGGCGATACCTTACCAGCAGTGGGACTGACCGAGCCGTAGCCATTGGAATCGGTGGACGGGGTCTCCGGGCGAGTCGGCGCCCACGTTTTCTGGCACAGACCAGGAAGGCATGCAGCAGATGGAGGAGAAAACGTGTTGTCGACAATTCAGTTTGTTTATCTGGTTATTATTTTCTTGAGTGCCGTGGCGGGCGGCTTTTTGCCGCTGGCCAAACCGCAGAGAGTTCGCGAGTCAGCCGGTTTCCATGGCGGCGAGGCTTTTTCATCAGGCGTCTTTCTGGCGCTCTCGTTGCTGATGATGCTCCCTTCATCATTCATGCTGTTTCGCCAAGTCCAACCGGACGTGGAATACCCGGTCGCATCGATCATCGCCGTGTCCGCTTTCCTGGTCCTGTTAGCGATTGAACATCTGACCGGACAGGTTATGCGGAAGAAGCAGCAGGATCTCGAGCCGGCCCAGGTCGAGTCGACCCCGGCTCTGATCCCACTACTGCTCACCGCCATGATAGCCGCGCCTTCTTTTTTCCTGGGTGTGGCCCTCGGTATCAGTGATGGTGTCCAGGCGATGTTGATTTTTATCGCCATCATCCTGCACAAATCGACGGCCGGTTTTGCACTCGCTTTGACCATGGTTCGCAGCACTTTGACTCACCGACAGGCCATCGTCCTGTTTCTCTGTTTTGCGGCCATGACCCCACTGGGGATCGTGTTGGGAGGCATTACCCGGGAAATGCAACCGGATTGGTTACCGCTGTTCAAGGCATGCGTCCTGGCCCTGGGGGCAGGGACGTTCCTGTACATGGGGACGCTGCATGAACTGAAGCGGGCGCCCATGATCGAGTACTGTCAGAACCCGCGCTGTTTCGTATTGATGATCCTCGGGTTTGCGGTGACGGCGCTGGTCCGCTGGATCGTGGGTGAAGCGCATCATTTTTAAGATGGGATAGTTTGCCTACAGGCCGATTCACTCATTGAGACTGACCAACTCGTGCTGGACGTTTTCCAGAACTTCCAAAGCAATTTCCAAGTACTCCCGATTTTTTTCTTGCAGCAGGCCCTGGTAATGACCTTTCGGGTCATCCAGCCAGCGGTGGAACCCGGCCGAAAACAGGCCCACCAGTTCGTAGTCGCAAGTTTGCAGGGATCGAACCAGTCCGCGGTTAGCGGCCGGCATGACGTGGGCCGGCAGCGTATCCAGCGAACCGAGGGCGACCAGGCCGGCAAAGGCGACAAACCGGTGCTGGTCATCCAGCATGCGAGCCGCCACATCGATGGCCGTTTCATCCAACGCGGCAAACCGTGCCAGTGCGCAGATCGCCTTGGAACGCACCTGGTCATCCCGATGGTTGAGTAACATCCGCAACTCATCCACGACCTGGTCGTTCCTGACTTTCATCCGTTCGGTCGCCGCAATGGCATGTAACTGGACGGAACGCTCGGGTGACCTGAGTTTGTCGCCGATCAGTACCACTTGCGGGCTGTCGGGATGCTCGTGGAACTGCAAGTGGCGAATGGCGATGATCTGCCTGGAAGTCGACGGGTTACTGGCCTGTTGCAGCCACTCACTCTGCGAGTGCTCAAAACTTGAGACCGGCGTGGAGGGGTGGAAGAAAGAGTCGTCACTGCTGAACAGGTGCTTGATCGACTTGAGCATTGGGCGCCTGACTTCGTTGGGCAGCTGGGCGGTCCACTCCGGTGTCTTGTCACCACGGCACCAGGCGGCCTGGGCCATGGCATAAGCCATGCCCTGGCCATCGAGGAACGGCCGAGGGAAAGTCGTCCAGAGGGTGGAATCCCAAAATGGGGGGCTGGTACTGACCAGCGGGATCTGGCTGCGCAGGAGGCCGAGTCCCGTCATGACCGTGGCCAGGTCGACGACTTCCGGAAAGTGCGCATAGTTGAATTCATTTTGTTGGAGCCAGTCTGTGACCATGTGGTGTGCCAGACTGGCGGCTGTCAACAAGGGTTCCTGCTCCAGGTCCGTGTTGAGGGTGATCTGCCGTTGATCGGCATCGTATTTTCCGGGCAGACCGCCCAGGCCTTCACAGGAGCCGCCCCCTCAGCCGCCCCCACCGCATTTCTCCAGCTGCTCGGGGACCACCTCAATGCGCAGTTGCCCAATGTCATGGGACAAGTGATCGGCGAACGCTTGCGTGCATGCCGAAAGATCGGAGCCGGACGTCAGTAATGGCTGTGGATCGATGAACGGAATTTGCAAAGGCTCGAGGCCGACGCAATCCAGAATCTGTTGCAGGTGAAATTCAATTCGCGCTTTTTCGTTGCCGGTTAAATTTGGTTTGGTGCCAAAGAATGCCATGACCAACCTGGTAGAGAGTTTGCCGACGGAAGGAGATATCCCTGCAAGGGGAACGATTGCTCAGAATCTATTCCATTCCCCTGTAAAAACCAAGACGAATATAGAGTGCTGGCGGTCGTCTCACCTCGATCTGGCTTGGTTCATGGTTGTGCGATTTCACCTTGGATCCCGTCTGACATGCCCGGAACGTGGATCGTCAATCGGACCTGCTATCGGATAGAATGGGGTCGCAATTACTTCCCCCCTGCATTCGAGAAACGTGAATGATGAAGCAATTTTTGATCCTCGGTTGTTTGGTTGTTTCATGGATGGCCCACGCGCACGCTCAAACCATTCCAGAGAGTCCCGATTGGCTGACCTACCGAGGGAAATCGGGACCCGGTCAAGGCAAACAGGTCGTTTTGATTTCGGCCGAACAGGAATACCGCAGTGAGCAATCGATGCCCATGTTGGCCAAGCTGTTGGCGGAACATCACGGATTTGATTGCACCGTTTTGTTTGGAGTCAATGAACAAGGCATGGTGGACCCGACCCTGCCCGTCTATCCCCGCAAAGGCGAAGAAGACAAATTCAAACACCACCACATTCCCGGCTTGGAACACCTGGAACATGCGGACTTGGTGATTTTCTTTACCCGGTTGTTGACACTTCTGCCCGATCAGCAGGAACGGATTGTCCGCTATATTGATTCGGGCAAGCCGATCATCGGACTTCGTACAGCCAACCACGGATTCCGCAGGCCGTTGCCCTACAAAATGGATGGTCGGCAAGTTCGTTTTGGGGAGGATGTTTTGGGCGGTACCTTTCGAGGGCACCATGGCAATTGGCACCAGGATTCGACCCGTGGTGATCGGGTGGAAGCGATGCAGGGACATCCCGTCCTGATCGGTGTCGAGGATATTTGGGGGCCGTCCGATGTCTATCGGACGTTTGAAGAAGGTAGCCAACTGCCTGAGGGCTGTACGGCATTGGTGTACGGGCAGCCGCTGATCGGCCGGGAATATGGCGGCAAGTCAAATCCTGACAAAGAACCGTTGCCGATTGTTTGGATCAAGGATTGGAAAACAACGGGTGGCAAAACGGCTCGAGTTTTCCATTCAACCATGGGTAGCGGTAAAGATTTTGAATCTCCCGGTTTGCGAAGACTTGTTGTGAATGCCGTTTATTGGGGTTTGCAGCTGGAGGACCAAATATCAGCGGATCGAAGCGTTGAATATGTTGGCGATTACCAACCACTGGCCAGCGGTTTTGATTATGAAAAACTGGGTGTCATTCCCCAAAAGCCGCAACAGTACAAGTGAGTTTTCTGCCCGGCAACCGCGTCCCCCGTGCCGCATAGGTTCGATCAGGTGGTCCCGCCACCCGGGCTGTTCCAGTTCTCCAGATGGTCGCTGACAAAATCGATGATTGCCTGTTGGGTGTCGTTGCCGCGTCCCTCGACCGTCAACGGTTTGCCGAATTCGATGTAGACGTTCTTGCTGGGGTCAATGCGACCGATATCTGAGACGTACTTGCCGAGTTCCCAGGCATCCGTTTTCAGGGCCATCGGAATAATGGGAACATCGGCCCGCTTGGCGAGTTTGATGCCAATCGAATTGAATTGTTTCGGGTCGAAAGTGGGGGTGCGCGTCCCTTGGGGAAAAACGACAATCGACATCCCCTCGGCCAGGCGACTTTCACCATCCTCGAGCATGGTCCGTAAATCCGCGCGAGGATCGGTTTGACTTACAGCGATCGCTTTGCGGCTGCGCAGGACATGCCCAAACCAGGGTACCTTGAGCAAGCTCTGTTTGATCACGAAGGTCACCTTTCGATGGGGCCTGATAACGCCTGGCAGAATATTCGTTTCCAGGGTGCTCATATGATTGCCCGCGATCAGGCAGGGGGATTCAAGTTGGGCGATATTCTGCATCCCGCCAATCCTGAATCTAACTCCCACATCTTCAAGGTGCCTCAGGACATTCCAACTGCTGGCGCACCATTGCTCTCCGTGATACTGGTTCCGTTTTGCCAACGACCCGGCGCTACGGACGACGTTGAAGAAACGGGGGTAGTAAGCCAAGGTTGGAAATTTTGATGCGAACCAGGAAACCGACCTGGGTGCGGTTTCGTAGATGTCCTGGTCAAGATCGAAGGGACGCATGAGGGTAACTCGGGTAACAGGGGAATGGCGATACGGTATTATGACCTTCCCAGTTCATTGCTTGTACCCGACACATCGCGGGTCGGCCTGGCAGGACCTGATCCCCGTTTTGAATCCCTACCGGTGGGGACCATGGTTCGATAGAATTCAGGCTTCCGGCCCTGCCAATCGATGGTCAACAACCGAACGATCCTTCATGAAGCACATTCGTAATTTCTGCATCATTGCCCACATTGACCATGGTAAATCGACCTTGGCCGACCGACTAATCCAGGCTTGCGGCGGCGTGACCCAGCGCGAGTTCCGGGACCAGATGCTGGATTCGATGGATATCGAGCGGGAACGGGGGATTACCATCAAGAGCAACACGGTGTCGCTCAACTACCGATCGCCGGAAGGTGAGGATTACCTGCTGAATCTGATTGACACGCCGGGCCACGTCGATTTTTCACATGAAGTCCGGCGTTCACTGATGGCCTGTGAAGGCGCTTTGATCGTGGTCGATGCTTCGCAGGGTGTAGAAGCTCAGACGGTGGCCAACCTCTACCTGGCAATGGAATACGACCTGGAATTGCTGCCGGTGATCAACAAGATTGATCTGCCAGCGGCGGACGTGGACCGTGTCCGTGAAGAGATCGATGAAGATCTGGGGCTCGACCCGTTTGCCGCGGTTCCCGTATCGGCCAAAACGGGTGAAGGGATCGAGGACGTGTTGGCCGGGGTTGTTGAAAAACTGCCCCCACCCGAGGGTGATCCCCAAGCCCCTTTAAAGGCACTGGTTTTTGATGCCCATTTCGACAAGTACCGCGGGGTGATCCTGCAGTGCCGGGTCATGCAGGGGACTTTGAAAACGAAGGATGCGATCCATTTCATGCATTCCGGTCGGGACTACACGGTCGATGAACTCGGATACAACCAGTTCAAACTGGTTCCCCAGGAACAACTCAGCGTGGGTGAGGTCGGTTATATCGTGGCCGGTGTCAAGAGCGTTCGAGACATCGAGATTGGTGATACGATTACGCGGGTGGAAGAACCGGCCAGTGAACCGATTCCCGGCTACCAGGAAGCGAAACAGGTCGTCTTTTCCTCGGTCTACCCGATGAGTACCGACCAGTACCCGGACCTGACCAAGGCGCTCGATAAGCTGGCCATCAATGATGCGGCCCTGACGTATGAAAAGGACAGTTCGGCCGCGCTCGGTTTCGGCTTTCGCTGCGGTTTCCTCGGATTGCTGCATCTGGATGTGGTCCAGGAGCGCCTGCAACGTGAATTCGATTTGGGGCTTGTTATCTCGGCGCCATCGGTCAAGTACAAGTTGGCCCTCAAGGATGGGACCGCTATTGAGGTGGACAATCCGAGCTATTGGCCCGACCCGATGAGTATCGAGTCAGCCACCGAGCCGTTCATCAAGGCGGCCATCCTGACGCCCGAAGAGTACGTCGGCCCCGTCATGGAGCTCTGCCGGGAGCATCGCTCCGAGAGCCAGACGATGAACTACCTCTCGGCTGGCCGGCTCGAGGTAATCAGCGAAATGCCACTGGGCGAAGTACTGTTTGATTTCTATGGCAAACTGAAGATGATTACCCGGGGCTATGGCTCCTTTGACTACGATCCGATCGAGTACCGGAAAACGGACGTGGTCAAGGTCGATATCCTGGTCAACAAGGAACCGGTCGACACGCTGGCTTACCTCGTTCACCGCGACAAGGCCAGGACACGGGCGCTCCATTACTGTGAGCGACTGGCCCAGGAAATACCCCGGCACCAATTCAAGATACCGATCCAGGGCGTGATTGGAGGGAACGTGATCGCCCGGTCGACCATCGCCCCGTTCCGCAAGGATGTGACCGAAAAACTGTACGGGGGCGATGTCACGCGCAAGAAGAAACTGCTGGAAAAGCAGAAAAAAGGGAAGGCCAAGATGAAACAGTTTGGTCGCGTCAACATTCCCCAAAAGGCGTTTGTATCCGTTTTGCGGGCCGACAAGGATTGACCGTGGACCGCAGCCCCGTGGTTACCGGGAAGATTCGGGTGCCACGGCCTCGGCAAACGCCTTGCCGATCTGGGCCATGATTTTCGCCGATCCCCGGTAATGGTATTCGGCGTTGGTGATCCCTTTGAGCAGCTCGTGATCGCGTGGTGTCAACAATTCCTCACGAAAGTTGGCCACGATTTCGGTCTGTTCCTGCGGGCTGATTGTCCCGGGTTTGTCCGGGTAACCTTCGTTGGCCGACTTCAGCTCTCGCGCCTTTGCTTTGACTTGTTCCAACTTATCGGAAACGGCGTCCAGTTCGGGGTCCCAGTAATTCTCGGTCAACACGGTCGCCACGTTCCCCCGGAACTCGGGTAACGATGCGGGGGCCGCCATCGCGTCGCGGAAACCTTGGTGGATGTCCTTGTAACGGAGACGGTTCTTGCCGTACTTGGCGACCGGGCCACCGGCTCCCATCACGCCGATCACAAAACGCATGTGAGGGGCGTTCAAGTCCTGTCGCACATCACGGATGAAGTGGGCCATGGCCTCGCTGTAAGCGTCGTAACCACCCGGCTGTCCACGGTTGGGATACGTCCCCTGATCGACCATGTCGTTCCAGCCCTGGAACCAGACAAACCCGGCCAGTTCAAAACCCTGGTCCGGATCGTAATCAGGGCAGACGCGAGGAATGTCCTGCAGCACATGCCGAACATGTTTCAACATTTTTTGGTAATAGTGTCCCGTTGCTTTTTCCTTGTCGGTGCGAATCTGTTGCAAATCCTTCTTCTGTCGCTGGAAATACTCCAGTTGCTTCTGGTTAAAAGGATACGGCCCGGCGCTGGGCGAACGGAAATCGGTGTGCAGTGACTTGCCGCCCCAGGCTGTCTTGATGATCAGGATCGGTTCCTGTAGCTGTTTGTGCAGGTAGATCCCGAAGGTAAACTCGGGGCCAATTTTTCCCCCGTCGCGGGCCGGGTCGGACCTGGCGCCGTAACCGGCGGTCAAGTTCCCATGCCCCTCACCCCCTTCGCCGGGGCCAGTGAAATAGGAGATCCAGACGTCGTCGCAAACGGTCGGTTCGCCGTTTGCGTCGCGCATCTCGGTCAACAGGGGCGCGGTCCTGGAGTCCATGCCGATATGATCGAACGAGGAGAGCTTGGCATGGCCTTCCATATTCGATTGGCCGGCCAGGATATAAACCTGAAGCGGTTTTTTTGCCGCTGGGGATTGGGCCATGGCCGGAAGAACGATGAGGACGCCGAACAGAGCGGGCAGCAAGCTGTGGGCGGTTCGCAAGGTAGCCAGGGTCATGAGGGTACTCTCTGTAGGGATGGATGCGGGAACGCATATTTTGGCATGCCCCCGCCCGAGGGGAAAGAGTACTGTCTCCACCCACAGTCCGCCCGGCCGGCCAGCGTGTTGATTGACAATCGAGGAAACAGACGCAATTATTGTCCCATGCGATTCGAATTGAGAACATGCCGACTGACTGGAAGAAGTTCGATGGTCATCATTGTAGACTTGGGAAAGAACGGGATGATGCGCGTTCATGAATGATGTAACACGAATTCTCAACGCCATTCACCAAGGGGACCCGGCCGCTTCCGAGAAGCTGTTCCCGCTGGTTTACGACGAACTCCGCCGGTTAGCCCAGTCGCGGATGCGTCAGGAGTCACCCAACCAGACATTGCAGCCGACCGCGCTGGTACATGAAGCTTACCTGCGCCTGGTGGATGTCGCGAATCCCCAGGAGTGGAATAGCAAAGGTCATTTTTTTGCTGCGGCCTCCACCGCCATGCGCCGTATCCTGATTGAGAATGCGAGACGCAAGAAAACACTGCGGCGGGGTGGTGAATTCCGGCGTGTCGATGTGGAAAAGATCGATATTTCGGACACGGACGATCCGGCTTTCCTGATCGCCCTGGATCAATGCCTGGATAAGTTGGAGCAAGAGAAGCCGGACATCGCGCAGCTGGTGAACCTGCGCTTTTTCGGAGGCTTGACTCTTGAACAGGCGGCCGAAGCGATGGGTGTTTCACTGCGAACTGTTAACCGCCATTGGTCGTATGCCAAGGCCTGGCTGTATCGGGAATTGTCCGAAGAGTATGAAATCACTTGAGATGGGGATCCGGTGGGACCGGCCCCCAAGACGTTGTGAGGGTGAAGAGGCTAATGTCCGAGTCGACAAACAGGGTAGAAGAGATCTTCTACGCAGCGCTGGAAATCGAATCGGCCAATGACCGACAGTCGCTGCTGGAGCAGATGTGCCAGGGCGACCAGGCCCTCCGCGCCGAAGTCGAGGCGCTGTTGCGGTCATCCCAATTGGCAGGTGGTTTCCTGGAAGTGTCGCCCGATCCCTCGAACCTGGTGCCCAGGGATGTGAATTCGGGTGAGGAAACGCAGCAGAGACATCTGCCCAGTCAACAGGGTTTCATTCATGTGGATCAGTTTCCCTGTCGCTTTGGTGACTATGAATTGATCGAGCTGATTGCCGAAGGCGGGATGGGAGCCGTGTTCAAGGCGCGCCAGCCAGGCCTGGACCGCCTGGTGGCGATCAAGATGATCCTGTCGGGCCAGCTGGCAGGTCAGGACGAAATCAGGCGGTTTTATAGCGAGGCGGAGGCGGCTGCCAACCTGGATCATCCCGGCATCGTGCCGGTGCATGAAGTCGGTTGTTATCAGGGACAGCATTATTTTTCCATGGCCTTTATCGAGGGAGAGAACCTGGTTCCCTGGATCCAAGAGAGGACGGCCAGTCCCCGGCAAGCAGCCATGCTGACAAGGAAAATTGCCTTGGCGATTCAGTCCGCCCATGACCAGGGAATTGTTCATCGCGACCTGAAACCGGGTAACGTCCTGCTCGACCAACGGGGAGAACCACGGGTCACCGACTTTGGCCTGGCCAAGCGGATGACGGGAGAGGGTGACCTGACGGAGGCTGGCACCTTGATGGGAACTCCGAACTACATGTCCCCGGAACAGGCGGGTGGCCAGCCGATCGGCCCCACCTCGGACGTCTATTCGATCGGGGCGATTCTGTTCGCCTTGCTGACGGGCCAGGCGCCGTTGGAAGGGGCCTCGCAGGTGGAGACCATCATCCGGGTTCTGCATGACGAGCCACCCAGTCCCCGGCAATTGAATCGTGCGGTTCCCCGGGACCTCGAGGCGATCTGCCTGAAATGTCTCGAGAAAGATCCTGCCAGCCGCTACGCCACCGCCAATGACCTGGCGGCTGACCTGCAGAGGTACCTGGCTGGTGAGCCGATTCGGGCCCGGAATGATCTCTTCCGCCGCTTTCGAAAATGGACACTCCGCGAACCGGTTCTGGCAGCCCACCTGGCGGCCACGGTTTTCATGGTGCTGATCATCTTCGTCAACTACGGCCTATGGGGTGACTCCCAGGACCGTCACTGGCAGATGATGTGGAGGAATGTCAGTTTGCTGGCCGGCTGGGCCCTGGTGGTGGTGATGCTGCAAAAAATTCAGAACCGGTATCACACCCATTCGGTTATCCCGTATGCCTGGGCCATGATCAACCCGCTCTTTTTAACGCTGATTCTCTGGCAGAATGCGGAGCCGCGTGGCTCCTTGCTTTCAATCTACCTGTTGTTGATGGTGATCACCAGTTTTTCGCGGCGCATCGAGTTGGTGGTTACCACGACTGCCACGGCGATGGTGGGCTTTCTCTGCCTGGTCAGTTTCTGTTTCCAGCAGGGTGAGGTGGCCTCCCGAGGCTACCTGGTCGTTTTCGCTGTGACCCTGGCAGTCAGTGGCTGGTTGCTGGGCCTGTTGTCGTTGCGGTTGAACCGATTGGGTAACCGGAGCCGCGTTTGAAATTGAGTACCGCGATCAGCCGTTATCAGAGCAGTTCGGCTTCGAGTTTCAGGTGTTCGGCGATTTCATGCTCGGTGATGACGCCCAGGATGGCCGCATCCGGTTGAGCGTTTTCCGTGACGAGACCAAACAGGACGTCATCGGCTTTCATCATCCGCAGCGCATCGATCAGTGGCGTGTCCTGCTGGAAGACACAAGCATTGCTTTCCAGCGATGTGGGGACAGAGTCGACCCCCGCCGCCGCGACATGGAAGTCGCCGTCCGGTTTCCGGTAAACGGTCAGACCTTCGTAAGGTGTAAAGGGCACCGAGGAGGGTAGCAGCCGAAACTCGGTCGTCATCACGTCACTTGCTGTGCGGCAATCGATCATGGCGGCTTGCAGGCCCTCCGGTACGATGTGCCCTCGCCGCATCAGTTTGAGGGTGTAGACGCTGCCGGGCGAAAGCAGTTTCCTGACTTCACTGGAAACGACGCAAGTCAACATCAAGGGCAGTGTCACCGTTGGGTCGGCTGTCATTTCGATCAGCATGATGGCCCCGGTGAGCATGGCCCCGGTCGAGGCACTGACACCGGCCGCCATCCCGGCGATCACAAAGGCGACCTGTTGATCGGCAATTTCATGGGCCAGCCACTCGGGCGAGACCGCGTGGGCCAATTGCCAGAACAGACTGCCGGCAATGGCACCGAGGAACAACGAGGGCGAGAAGACGCCTCCGGAGCCACCCGAACCGAGAGTCAAGAACGTCGCGGCAAGCTTGAGCAGGAACAGGATCAACAACAGCAGGACCAGGTCAAATCCTTGCAGCGGTATGTCGCCGCGGATCAGGTCCATGATCGTGGCGTAGCCGACACCCTGAATATAGTAATGGTGCGTGGGGGACCAGATGGAGACGCAGTAGATCAGAATGCCGACCACGAGCATGCCCGAAAGGTGCCGGGTGTACTGATTGCCGGGCATTCGATCGAACAGGTCCTCGGCCCAATAGATTCCGCGGACAAACACAAAGGCGATCAGGCCCATCAGGATCCCGAACGGGATGAAGAGCGCCAGGAAGCCGGGCTGTGCCAGGTGGAACTCCGCCAGTTGAATATCGGGGAAATCAAACGCCGGGTCGACGCCGAGCAGGAGTCTGCCAATGTAACTGGACGTCACCGTGGCCAAGCCGACCGGTAACAAGGTTCTGACGTTGATGGATACCAACAGGAGTTCGATCGCAAACACCAGGCCACCCAGCGGTGCGTTAAACGTGGCCGCAATCCCGGCTCCCGCCCCGGCCGCAATCAAGGTGACCACCTGGTTGACCGGCAGCTTGGTCAGTTGACCCAGGGTGGACCCGAAGGCCGAACCGATCTGGATAATGGGACCCTCGCGACCGACCGATCCACCGCTGCCGATGCAGATGGCCGAGGCAACCGATTTCACCAGGGCCACGATCGGACGAATCACACCTCGATTGTAATAGACGGCATCCATCACTTCCGGGACGCCGTGCCCTTTTGCTTCGGGGGCGAAGTTTTTGACCATCCAGGTGACGAACAGGGCGCCGATGACGGGCGCCAGGATGATCCACGGGCCCCAGGGACTGGGGGTGTGCGTGTGAACGTTGGCATCGTAATAAAAGTTGAATTCGCCGAGGAACAGGAGGTTGTGAAACAGGCCGATCAGTCGGCGAAAGGCCCAGGCACCCAAACCGGCAATGACGCCAACGGCAAAGCCATAACTGCACATCCAGTACAGGTTTTTCTGGTTGGTCGTGTTGGACAATGTCGAATCCGACAAGGCTTGCCTCAGTCTCAGTGATTGGGAGCCAACCGGGAAAGGTGCCGCCAACCATTGGGTGGGGCAACTCGGTCTGGCGGCGCCCTAACGTCCGACGGAGTCATTACCAGGAAGTGATGCGCCACACCCCAGACCGCTATTGAAACTAGCCAGTTAAGTTGAATATTGCAAGTAGCTTACGCGAACAACGCGTTCAGGCAAACTCTTCCAGGCGAGTCATATAGTCAGGGATGATGCTGGGATCGTTTCCGACTGCCGCGATCACACCGTCGGGGCGGACCAGTACGATTCCCGATTGTGGCAGGCCGACGGCGGCTGCCAGTTCCTGGATATGCGGATTTTTCGTTCCTTCACCGATGCGCATGACGGTTAAGGGAATCCCTTTTCCATGCCCACCCAACGTGTCCGGAATTTTTGCTTCATCCACTTCACCGATCACGATGCACGTGCTCTGGTTGCCCCGCAGTAGCTGGGAAGCCGGGACTGATTGGCCGTCCAGCGTGATGGCCACGTCGGGAAACATGTCGCCCGGCTGGCTAGGTGCTTGCGACCGACCGGGGCCACAGAGGGAACTGCCACTTAGACTGATCGACTCCTCGGTCAAGAACCCGGTCAGTTTGCGGCGAATAAACGGGATCGACAAACCGACATGCATCAGGGCGTTTCGCAGGTGTTGGGCCACCGGGTTGCTGATCATGGCTCCCTTGATCATGCGGCCGGTGACTTTCAACACGGTGGCGCCGACCGGGTGTCGTTCATCTTGGTAGGTTTGCAGCAGAGAAGGACCGGCAGCCCCCAGTTCGACCAACGCGACCTTCCAGGCGAGGTTGGTCGCATCCTGGACCCCCGTATTCATCCCTTGGCCGCCGGCTGGGCTATGGACATGCGCCGCATCGCCGGCAAACAGGATGCGGCCGTGCACATAGTTTTCGATCTGCCGCTCATTGATGCGAAACTCGCTCTTCCAGTAACAGTTGGAAAAGGTCCATCCCAAGGCCGTTCGTTCGTCCAGGATCGTCTGGATATCCTCTTCGCTCGGATCGGACCGGGGCTGGTCGACGTCAACCGGACCTCCATCGGCAATCACCCGCCAGCGGGTTGCGCCGACCGGGAACAATGCGACGATTCCCTCCGGGTTGTTGCTGAGGATGAGCTCGTGGGGGTCGGCTTGCTGTTCGACTTCGATATCGGCCAGCACCCAACGGCGGGCGATGGACGTGCCGGGGAATTCGAGCTGGAGCTGATGGCGGGCGACCGAATGGGCACCTTCGCAATCGACCAGCCAGCGGCAAGGGACTTGTTCCGGTCCGCCCGGTGTTTCCAGCTGGCAAACGACCCCGTCCTTTGCCTGCGACAGGCTGACCAGCTTGGTCTGCCACTCGACCTGGACCCCTTGGCGTTCGAGGGCTGCGATCAGGATCCGCTCGGTTTCGGATTGGGGGATGAACACGCCCGCCGGCAATCCGTGGGTGTCGTCCGAGATCGGTATCTCAACGAGTTGTTTCTGCAGGGACATGATCCGCGCCCGCCGGGCCTCGTGGCCGGCTGCCAGAAATTCCTCGAAGGGGATGGAAGCATCGAGGATTTGCATCGTCCGGCGCCATACGACCAGGGCCTTGGAGAGCGTGGTTGGCCCCTCTTTCAGGTCAATGATTCTGACCGGCACACCGTGGCGTGCCAGGCAATGGGCAGCCGTCAGACCAACCGGTCCTGCGCCGGCCACAAGTACACAGTCGTTGGGCACATCAGTCCTTTCATGGTCTGGTAACTGCTTCCATGGGATGCAGGTAACGGTTCCTGCCAGATCAGATCGGCCTATTCTAGTGAACAGATGAGCGGACCATCAATGATGGTAGCGCGAGTTTCCATGCGCAAGACGAAATGCTGTCGGACAGCCTGGGCGAAACAGAAAACGGGTCGTTTCTTGAATGCATCCGGGTAACTTGCGGCAAGCGGCTTGTTGAAAAACGGGCTCTGCACGATTAAACTCGGGATGACCGGTCCGTGGAAAGGACCATTCACTTGGCATGGGTTAATCGATGGGCGCGAAACGACGGGAATGGACAGGGACGCAGGCTGGGCGCATCTGCCGGTTGGCCTGGGGTTTGGGCTGGATAGGGCTTCTCTGTTTCCCCCTCTCCCATGCCGTCCTGGCTCAGGAAAGTTCGTTCGATGCGACCCGTTCCTATCGGATCAACATCCTGCCCGTCTTGAAAACTCACTGTTTCCAATGCCATGGGGAAGCGGATGCGAGCGAGGGGGATGTCGATCTGTTGCATCTGGATCAGTCCGACCTGCAGAGCCATGCCGATCTGCTTGGCCGGATGATCGAAGTTCTCGATTTGAAGCAGATGCCACCAGAGGACGAGCCCGATCTCGAACCGCAGCAACGGCAAAAGATGATCAACGCGTTGCGGGAGATCCTCCGCTCGCTCGATCCGGGCGCAGCTGGTTACCCCGCCACGCCGATCCGGCGGATGACCCGGCTGCAGTACAACAATGCGGTAACCGACCTGTTTGACCTGAAGTGCATTGTGTTCACGTTGCCCGAGCGGATGATGCGCGAGCACAGGCAGTATTTCAAACCGGAAACGGGGAAAATGGCAGATGTCGTCACGGTAGGTAATCGCCCCCTGGGTAAATCCCAGATGATCGAGCGCCGCCTGGCGGGTGTTGCCGCCTTCCCGCAGGACCTGCGGGCCGAACACGGGTTTGATAACCGGGGTGATCACCTTTCGATGTCGCCCCTGTTGATGGAATCGTTCCTGAATCTTGGCCAGTCGATTACCCAGAGCCCTGACTTCGTGAAGAAGAACGTTGGCTGCTGGTCTTCATTTTTTGAACCACCGACGGACGACCAGGATGCAAAACAGGAAGCCCGTCGGCGATTGGCGCCGTTTCTTGAGAGGGCATTTCGTCGTCCGGTGGAATCCGATCTGCTGGACCGTTACAGCCAGTTCGTCGGGCAACAATTGGATGCGGGCGTCGGGTTCACCGAAGCGATGAAAACGGTTGCTGCTGCCACGATCTCCTCGCCCAATTTTCTTTATCTCTATGACAAGGGAGGCGAGGGGAATCACCCGGAGCCGGTCGACGGCCATGAACTGGCATCCAGGCTGTCGTTCTTCCTGTGGGGCAGTCTCCCGGACGCGACCCTGGCCGAACTGGCCGATTCGGGTGAGTTGTCAGAGCCAGAGATCCTTGACCAGCAGATCGACCGGATGTTGAAGGACCATAAGATCAAGCGGTTCTGTGACAGTTTCCCGGCCCAATGGTTGCAACTGGACCGAATCATCTCTTCCCTGCCCAACGAGGAGAAGTACCCCGGTTTCTATTTCCTGAAATACCGGGACAGTATGCACATGATGCTCGAGCCGCTTTTGTTGTTTGAGACAGTCCTGATTGAAAACCTGCCCGTGACGCAGTTGGTCGATTCCGATTTCACCTATCGGTCCTCCGTTCTGCAGGAAGCGTACCAGGACCTCGGTTCCCAGCCGCTCAAAGGGGGGAAAACGGGGGCCGGTGTGACCGTGTTGACGTTCAGCCGGGTGCCGGTGGAAGATCGTCGAAACGGGGGGGTGATTACCAATGCTGCCGTGATGACGATGACCTCTGGTCCGGATCGGACCCAGCCGATTACCCGGGGCGCCTGGATCGCCAGTGTCATTTTCAACTCCCCCCCCAAGCCGCCCCCGGCCGATGTGCCCCCCTTGGCCGAAAAACCTTCCCGGGAAGAAGCCCAAATGACCTTGCGGGAGCGACTGTCACTGCATCGGGAGCGGGCTGACTGCAAAGGCTGCCACGAACAGATTGACCCGCTCGGGTTTGCCTTGGAAAATTACAACGCGATCGGTGTCTGGCGAGACCAGTATGAAAATGGTCGCGATATCGACCCTGCTGGAGAGCTGTTCCGCGAACACGCGTTCAGGAGTGTGGTAGAATTCAAGGATGCCATTCTGGCTGAAAAGGACCGCTTTACCCGGGCGCTGGCAGGGCACCTGTTGTCATTTGGCCTGGCTCGGCCACTCGGTTCCGGGGATCAGGCGGCCCTCGATCAGATCGTGGAGAACACGATTGCCGATGACTATCGGATGCAAACGTTGATCAAGCAGGTCATCCTCAGTCAACCGTTTCGATCCAAGAACAGTTCCCCCTCCCGTTCAAATCGGTGAAAACTTTAACGCCAACGCACAGGTGAAGCTCATGAGAAAAGCGAATCGTCGAACGTTCCTTCGCGGGTTGGGCGGTGCGGTTCTGGCCCTGCCCTGTTTGGAGAGTATCTCCGTGGCCAGCTCGATCCGGCCGGCAGCCAGGCGGATGGCCCATTTCTATGTGCCGATCGGAGTGGTACGCCGTGGGTTTTTTCCGGGCGAATCCGATCATGTGATTCCCAAGGGTAATCTTGGCAACGTGATGAAATCACTGGGCGAACAGGATCCCAACTTTGGGATCACCCAGCTGGATGAATTGACACCAACCATGCAGCCCCTGCAGGGGATCAAGGAGAAGGTCACCCTGATCACCGGGATGGATCGAACCTTCCAGCAGGGGACGGATGTTCACGCCCAATGCGCTTCCTGTTATCTCAGCAGTGCTCCTCCCCATACCGTCCGGGGTTCTGCCTGGCCACTGGATCGAACCCTCGACCATATTGTCGCTGACCAGATCAGTGCCAACACACCGTTTTCCACCCTCGAATTCAGCTGCAACAGCCACCGCGACAACAAGGAGTCGGTCTACTTCGACAACATCTCCTGGTACGGAACGGGCCACCTGGCACCCTCGATTCGCGATCCCAGGAAGATGTATCAACGCCTGTTTTCCACCAGTGACATTAACCGGTATCGCGAGGTCACCAGCTTGGTGTTGGAGGACGCCCACTCACTGAAGCGGGAACTCGGTTACTCGGACCGACAGAAGTTTTCGGAGTACTTTGATTCGTTGCGGGCGATCGAAAAGCAGATTAGCCGACTGGAAAAGATGAAATCGGAACTGGCATTGGTCGATTTTGACGAACCGGCCGAAGCTTACCTGCCCAGGGGCCAGTACATTCGACTGATGGGTGACCTGATGGTCGTCGCATTGCAAACAGGGCTCACCAACGTGGCGACTTTCATGGTCGGGCCCGAGCGATGGGACACACCGTACCAGTTTGAAGGCCTGTTCGACAAACCACGTAGCCACCACCAGATGTCCCACAACCAGACCAACATGATCGATGACCTGCTGAAAATCGACCTTTTTCACATGGAACAGTACGCCTATCTGGTCAACAAGATGGACCAGATCAAGGAGTCCGACGGGACTTCGCTGTTGGATAATACGCTGTTCACGTACGGTTCCGGTTTAGGGGACGGTTCGACCCACCAGTACAACGACCTTCCCATTATCATGGCCGGTGGGGGAAACCGGGTGAAATCGGGCCTGCACGTCAATATGCCGGAGGGGACCCCCTTGGCCAACCTCTGGTTGACGCAAGCCCGTCTGATGGGGTTGGGGATCGAGCGGTTTGCCGATAGCACCGGGACGATCGATCCATTGATGCCGTAATGCGATGGGCCCGGGCCGTATTGCTGGCCGACGTCGGTTTGAGTACCGTAATTTGATTCTACGTCAGAAGTGGTTCGGGACCGTCAGAGAGGGAAAACAGGCAAACGATGAACAGACCCCGCGGTGCCGTCTTTGTTGGACCGGGCCAGCCTTTGGTCATGCAGGACTTTGATTACCCGGCACTGGCTGCCGAGGAAGCCTTGGTGGAGGTCCTCTGTTGTACGCTCTGTGGAAGCGACCTGCACACCATTCAGGGAAAAAGAGAAGTCGCCGGTCCAATGATCCTGGGTCATGAGGTGATCGGCCGACTGGTTGAGACCAGCGGCGATCTTCGCGCGATCGATGGTGGTCCATTACGACCGGGCGACCGGATCAGTTGGGGGATTGCCGCTTCCTGTGATGACTGTTTCTTTTGCCAGTCCGGATTGCCGCAGAAGTGTGAAAAGCTGTTCAAGTATGGTCACCAGACCATCACGTCCCAGGCGCCTTTGAGCGGTGGTTTGGCGACCCATTGCCACCTGGTTCCCGGCACCCGCATCATCAAGGTGCCCGATTCATTACCCGATGTGGTGGCCTGTCCCGCCAACTGCGCCACGGCGACCGTGGTTGCCGCAGCCAGGATTGCCGGGGCATGCGAGGGTAAAACAGTAGCCATTTTTGGAGCGGGAATGTTGGGACTGACAGCTGCCGCACTGTTCCGCTCCCGGGGGGCGGCCGACGTGATTCTGGTCGATATCGATCCCAAGCGTCTGGAACAAGCGGCCGAATTTGGTGCGACGTCGACTCGTCTCGCCGAGATCGGGGAGATGACCGGGAACCGGGGGTGTGATCTGGCCCTGGAGATGTCCGGTTCCACTCAGGCCGTGGAACAGGCGCTGGCCAGCTTGCGGATCGGAGGTCGGTTGATTCTTGTCGGTTCGGTCTTTCCTACCGAGCCGTTGTCGATCCGGCCGGAAGACCTTGTTCGCAGGATGATCCGGATCGAGGGACTCCACAATTACGCGCCGATTGACTTGCAGGTGGCGATTGAATTTCTGGAAGCGGAAAAGGACCGTTTCCCCTTTGAATCCCTGGTGTCACGTGAATACGTTTTGTCCAATCTGCAGGATGCCGTTCGGCACGCGGTGGAGGAGCGGCCGATACGTATTTCCGTACGACCTTCCTGAAAGCGGCGTGACAAGGCAGGGTCCTAACCTGTCAATGATGGTGGCCCCTTGTTCGCATTGAGTCGCTGCGCGATATTGAAGGTTGCTGTTGCCGGGTCGGGGATGCGGCAAACGGGTGTTGCCTGGGCCGTTGGATTCCTGCCTCTGCAGTGGTGTGTTGGCTCTGCCGGAGGAATGGGCTGGCACAGGATGGTGATGATGTCTTACGAAGAAGCAGGAATGCCATGTTACCGAAAAAAGACAAGCCGCTCTTTACACCGGGGCCTCTGACTACCAGTGAAACGGTCAAGCAGGCCATGCAGCGGGATCTGGGTTCGCGGGATCGCGAGTTCGTTGGCATCGTGAAGAGTATCCGGGACAAGTTGTTGCAACTGGCCGGTGTTTCGCAGGCGGAAGGATGGGAAGCGGTCCTGATGCAGGGCAGTGGGACCTTTGCGATTGAATCGGTGATCTCATCGGTGACGCCTCCCGACGGGAAATGGCTGGTGGTGATCAATGGTGCCTACGGCGAACGGATCCTGAAAATATTGGAACGCCACGGGTTCACAGCAGACGCCATACGCTGTGAGGAAAACAGACTTCCGGACCTGAAAGAAATCGAGACGGCCCTGGCGGGTGGGGGATTTACCCATCTGGCCGTGGTTCATTGCGAAACGACCTCTGGCATCATGAATCCGATTCGCCAGATTGGTGAGATCGCCAAGGCGCACGGCGCGGTTTATTTTGTCGACTCGATGAGTGCCTTTGGAGGTGTGGAGTTTGATTTTGGATCCTGTCAGATTGACTTCCTGGTTTCCAGTGCCAACAAGTGTGTCCAGGGGGTGCCGGGTTTCGGTTTTGCGCTCTGTCGACGGGCGGTGCTCGAAACCACCGAGGGCTATGCCCGTACCACCAGCCTGGATCTGCTCGCCCAGTGGCGAGGCCTGGAGACGAACGGTCAATTCCGTTTTACGCCGCCGACTCATACCTTGTTGGCCTTTTCCCAAGCGCTGCAGGAACTCGACGAGGAAGGGGGGGTCTCAGCCCGTTCCGCCCGTTATCAGAAGAATCACGAAGCCTGTATCCGGGGGATGCGGGCGATCGGTTTCTCCGAGTATGTGCCGGAAGATTTGCAGGGGCACATCATCACCTCCTTTCTTTACCCCACCGACGATTTTGATTTTGAAATGTTTTATAACCGGCTTAATGACAAGGATTTTGTCATCTACCCGGGCAAGGTGACGAAGGCCAACTGTTTTCGAATTGGCCACATTGGTGATCTTTCCGGTGAAGACACGGCTCGCCTGCTGGTGGCCGTTGAAGAGGTCATGGGGGAAATGAAGGTCGCACGCGTCTGATCAGATCGGCGATCACGCTCCCGTTTCGATGGCAGCCTTCTGGGAACTCTTGGCTTTCTGTAAAAAGTAGATGCCACTGAGGAAAAACAACACGGTACCAATGGCTGCCATCGAGTACGTGAAGATCCTCAGGAACTGGAAATAGTTGAGCTCGGCTGCCCCGAAGTCCTTGTAGACCTGGATGCCGACTGACCCGGTGTATCCAATGGCATCACTGAGGTAGATCGCGAACACGGCCGTGCCAATCGCCTTGGTCGAGGCCATGATCCGCTCGAAGAGGACCGCTCCAAACGGCACGTAGGCCAGGTAGGCTCCAAAACCGATCAGGATCATCCACCACAAGCCGCTGATTTGGCCCAGGTCGTACAGCAAGGTGGCGCCCGCCATCAGGGCCATGCCCCCAACCATGACCACATAGACGGCAGCCAGTCCTTTCCGGTTGTCCTTGACCAGGTTGAGCGCCGCCATCACCACCAGGATCCCGAAGCCGATCGGCAAGTCGGCCTGCGAAAACAGGGTCGGTTCGTCGGCGTAACCCATGGCAGTAAACACCTCGGGCATGTAGTTATCACGGAAATCCCGATAGGCGGTCAGGAAAAAGTAGAGGATCAACAGCATGATCATGCCGGGCAAGAACTGCCTGAGGAAGGCCATCCGGTCATGACCATCCATGGTGGTCCGCCTGCTTCGACTGGCAATGTCTTCTGCACTCGGTTCCGGAAGCTGGTTGAGGAGCAAGACGGACAGGCAGAATGGGATGAGGAAAATCCCTCCGACCGTGACCGGCATCCAGAACTCCGGTACTCCGGCCTGCATCAGCCAGGCACCGATCGTTTTGACAATACTACTGGCGACGATATAAGAACAGCTGAGTCCAGCAAACAGAAGTTCGGCCGTTTTGCGGCCTTCCAGGTAACGGGAGACCAGTCCCCAAACCATTCCCAAAGGGATCCCGTTGAAGAACATGAAAACGACCTTCAGATTGGGAGGGGCGACGGCAAACCCGAACAGGGCAACCAGGGCTATCAGGATCATCGCCACCAGGGCCTTGGCTTGGTTCGCTCGTTTGACTTCCGAACAGATCTTGCAGCCCAAGTACTTGGAGAGGCAGTAGCCAATGATCTGGCTGATCACGAATGCGGTCTTGATTTGCAATTCCGTATCCATGAACTGTAGCCCTTCGTATTTCGCTGCACCAAATGGTTTGCGAAAGGCGTACATGCAGAAGTATGTCGAGAATGACGCAAAGATAGCGTAGAGGACAAACACAGATGTCGGTGCGCTGTCCAGGTACTTGCCAATCAGGCTCCTGGGGACCCGAGAATCAGTACTCACGTTTTGAAAAGCCTCTTGGGCTATGGTGATTCTTTAAATACTTGGATAAACATGCTTTTTATCTTAGCCGACAGGTCTTGTCGGAAAGGGCCAGTGGGCGATAACTCACAGGTGCCCCGTAAACTAAAAGGAATCTATAAATAAACGTGGATTCCTTATTCTTATACCCTGGTAAATAGACTCCAATTAGACCTGTGAGCGGGATGATTGACCATACCATGTATGCCCGGCTGGCAACCTGATGAGTGGTCCAGCTAGATTTGCGTGCGACGTCCATTGTCGAACGCAGGGTTTGTAGAAACATTGGGAGCATCATGGAAATGAGTCAAAAACCGAATCCAAATACCGTGGCCGCCATCATTTTTGATTGGGCCGGCACGATGGTTGATTACGGCAGCCGCGCGCCGGCGACCGTCTTTCAACGTGTCTTTGAGCAGGAAGGGGTTCCCATCACGGCGGGCCAGGCGCGGGAGCCGATGGGGATGGCCAAGCGCGAGCACATTGCCACGATCACCCAGATGCCGGAAGTTGCCGACCGCTGGATCGAGAAATTTGGGAGCCCGGCCAGCGACGAGGATGTGGACCGGATGTATCACGATTTCTTGCCGCTGCAAAAGTCGGTCCTCTCGGATCACAGTGATATGATTCCCGGGGCGGTTGAGACGTTCCGCTGGTGCCTGGAAAACGGCATCAAGGTCGGCTCTTCGACCGGTTACACCCACGAGCTGATGGAAGTGGTCTCTCCGTTGGCCGCGGCGGCTGGTTACCAGCCCGAGGTCATCCTCTGTGCCGAGGACGCACCCCAGGGACGTCCCGCCCCCTGGTTGATCTTTGAGTGCGCCAAACGGTTGGGGGTTTATCCCGCCCGTCGCATCGTCAAGGTGGACGACACGATCGTGGGGATTGAAGCGGGTTGTAACGCAGGGACGTGGACCGTGGGAGTGACCCGCTCAGGAAATTTGGTCGGGCTCTCCGAGGCCGAATTCGATGCACTTCCTGAGTCCGACCAGCAACAGAGGTTGGCCGATGCGTCAGGTGCGATGTTCGATGCGGGGGCCGATTTCGTGATCGAGAGCGTGAAAGAGATTCCCGAACTGGTTGACAAAATCAACGCACAGATGGCGACCGGCGCGCTGCCCGACGATACCCGATTCGGGGTGAATGTTGATGATGCCTGAACGGCTGTAACGGAAGCAGTTGAGTCGTGGTGAATATCCGTTGAGGCGCATGTCCTCGGTGTGGCACTATTGTTCGAGTCGTTGCATGATAATGCCTCGAACATCCCGTCCGTGCGGTTCCATCCCGTGACCGCCCCCGGCCACGCTGTAAAACGTCACGTCGGTTCCCGGAAACTTCAAAGCCGTGATCGAACCGGTGGCCGACGTTCCGTCGGCCAGTTCACGTCGTTTTCCCTCATAGCCGTTGGCCTTGCCCCAGGCATTAGCCGTCTCCAGAGCAGACAGATGAGGAAACCGGCCGCGTTTACCACCCTGGTACGGGACAACCCGGTCATTGGTACCGTGGAAGTAGGCGATCATCTTGCCCGGCTTGGGTGTGACTCGGGTGTCATAATGATCGGTGTCTGACGAAGGTTTCCAAAAAGAACCTTCGTGGTACTGCTGCTCAATCAGGCTGGATCCAAGCAGAAAATGCCGACGTGACAACGGTTCCTCAATTTCGATCAGCAGGCGCTGGATGAATCCGCAGCCATTGGAGAAACCGATGAGGGAGACGTCCTCCAGGTTGGCCTGGGGCACTTTTTTCTCGATTTCCTTGAGCAGGCGTTTGAAAAATTCGACGTCCGGCGCTTTGGACGGTTCCCCGTGGATATTCCACGTCTTGCGATAACCTTGTGCGGAGACGACGACCGCTTTGTAGGTCAGTGGTTCCCACTGCCGCATCGGGCCGATCGCATTCCCGCCCGCACCGTGAAAGAAGACGATGACAGGCAGTTTGCCGTCCACATCTCTCGGCTGGCTGAGGATCGCAGTCCGGTCATAGCCGTCCGGCTCCTGGGGCCAGCTTTGTTTGACCTTGAGTTGGCTGATCAGGGCATGTTTCCAGTGGGACAGGCCGGCTGCACCTTCGCTTCCGCGGCTCCTGTTCATTGGCCGTCGCTCGCCCTGCCTTCTTTGCATATGTTCTCGCCACGAGATGCGGCCATCCTGGTTTTCATCCATTTCTGCAAATTTTTCGCGTTGTTCAATCGGTACTTCCTGTTTGGACAGGAAGCCGTCGCGATTGCGATCCCATTTGCGAAACAGGTCTCGCTGCTGTTCCTGTTGGGCCATGCCCGCCGTTGGAGGCAGCCAGGCGAGGAACAAGAAGATGGTGAGCGAAAGGTTCTTCATTCGAGAGTTCCGTTCGATGGTAGAAGGTAGGATCTTGATCGAAACCAGTATCTCCGGGGAGTCGAAAGTAAAGGTTTATGCTGGTACTGGAAGTCTTGCCCGTTGTCGTAGGGGTCCGCTCGTCCGACGTACGAGCCTTTGTCTGCGGTCCTCTTAATCGTAGCCAATAAATGCCCAGACAGATAGAAACCGGGTAAAACATTCGAAGAATCAAATTCAAACGAGATGATCTTTGCCAGAGGAAAAGAAGAAGAATCTTGTGGTAATCTACCTGCAACAACATTTGACAATCGATTCACTGGTAGCCAAACTAACAAACCGTAAGGATAAACGTCCTGTTATTGGATCCGACCTTGAGATTGTATTGCACGATGATTTTGCGAATCCATTACCTCGCTTTCAGTTGCTTGTTGAGCTGTTTTGTTTGTCTGCCACTGGCGGGCCAGGAGCTGAGCCTGGATGAGATTTTTCCGGACGACCGGGTGCTCCGAATTGAGATTACGGTCGACGAGGAAGATTGGGAGTCCATACGTTATGTCCGGCGTGATTTGCGGACGGAGCTTGCTCCCGAAAGGCAGTTCGGCCCGCTCGACGGTCCTTACGAGTATGTGAAAGCCGATGTGGTTATCGATGGTGTGAAGTTCAAGAAAGTCGGGATAAGAAAAAAAGGTTTACTCGGCTCCCAAAGTGCGGTTCGACCCTCCTTCAAAATCAAGCTCAACTACAAAGACAAGAAACAATCAATCGATGGTTATTCCCTGTTGACGTTGAATAATAATCGACAGGATCCGTCCGTTTTGAGCCAGTTCATGGGTTACCGGTTTTATCACAAAGTCGGTTTGGCAGCGCCGCGGTCAGCCTTGGCCCATGTCACTCTCAATGGCAAAAATTTTGGTGTCTACACCCATGTGGAATCGGCCAAGAAGCCGCTGGTAAAGAACGGTTTTGGCAACTCTGGTGGAACCTTGTACGAAGGAACGGTGAACGATTTCCATCCTGGCTGGGAAAACAGCTTCGACTGCAAGTTTGGTGATGATGAGGCTGGAAAGAAACAGATCAAGGCGCTGATCGATGCACTGGAAAACCTGGATGGCGATACGGTATCTCCTGCGGATCCTGAGGCGGCGCTGGGTGCGATCGTTGACCTGGACGAGTTCTACAAATTTTGGGCAGTCGAAAGCCTGCTTGGTTTTTGGGATGGCTATTGTGGCAACCGAAATAATTTTTTTATCTACGTGAACCCGGACAACGACAAGATCTCCTTTGTGCCATGGGGGGGCGATTGCATGTTCCAGAAGTACAGCCGCGTCGATCGGGACAGGAGGTTGCCATTATCGGTCAAGACGAAGGGCATGTTGGCCTATTACCTCTACCGGGATGAAAATTCACGGGAGAGATATCGAGAGGCACTGCTGGATATCCTGGCAGAGCAATGGGACGAAGGCGAACTTTTGGCCGAGGCTGAGCGAGTCCGGGCGATGGCCGGGCCTTATTTTAATGCATCGCAACGTGACCGATCGAACACGGGCTCGGTACTCCAGTTCATCAGGAATCGTCGCGACGAAATCATGGAGGAGATACGTGATGGGATGCCTGAATGGGATCGGGAGCCAGGTCCGCCTGCCGTGATTACGGCCGATTCGGACTGGGGCCGGCGAGCCCCGGAGGCCGATGATTCGGAGGACATCTGGCTGGCGGCCAAAGCGGGAAACCTGCAAAAAGTGAATGAATTGATCGAAGCAGGGATGGCTGCCGATCAGCCGAACGACGATGGCACGACGCCCCTGATCATGGCGGCCTTGGGCGGGCAAACGGAGGTGGCCCGCCTGCTGATTGAAAAAGGGGCCGATGTGAATGCCAAAGCGAATGATGGGAATACGGCGATTCACAGTGCGGCCTTTTTAGGACACCTGGGAATCGTCAAACTGTTGGTTGATAACGACGTCGACCTCAAGGTGGGCAATCGTAGCGGCGAGATTCCACTGCAGGTCGCTTCGGGTTCTTGGGATGATGTGGTCGAATTTACGATGAGAATCAACGACACGCTGAACCTGGGACTCAACCTGACCGAGTCCAAAGAGAATCGCGGCCAGGTGGCCCGGTACTTGCAGGCACCTACCGAGGCGCAGCAGCAGCGAGATGTCTGGTCGGCGGCCAAGATGGGGAAATTGAAATTGGTGAGCGAGCTGTTGGCCAGCGGCATGCTGGTCGATCAACGGGATTCCGATGGCAACACACCGTTGGTCATGGCTGCCATGGCCGGCAAGACCGAGGTCGCCCGGCTATTGATCGAAAAAGGCGCCGATGTGAATGCCAGAACGAATAACGGGGGCACGCCGCTTCACGGTGCTGCGTTCATGGGGCATCTGGGAGTGGTCCAATTGTTGGTCGAGAACGATGTTGACCTGGCCGCCTTGAATGGCAATGACGAGACGGCATGGGATGTTGCTTCCTTTTCATGGAGCCGGGTGCGACGGGCTGTCGAGAGAATGAACAATAGTCTGGATTTGGGGGTCGAGTTGACTGAGTCGGAAGCCAAACGGAAACGGGTGGCGGAGTACCTGCAAAGCCGGGCGGACGAATCGGATCGCTAACACCGACCTGGGTGGCCATAGCGACGGTTGGAGTCGCTTGCAGTCGGAGTCATTTCTTGAATCTTGAAGCGGTCGCATTCTTTGCGAGTACGATCTCTCTCCGTCGGCAAGGGGTGAGGAAATGCGATCGTTGCAGACTGAATTTATGCTCCGTCTGGTAGACCTGATCGATATCTACGCTACTCTGGTTCTTCTGGGAAACTGAGTCTCAAAGGTTGTCCGTAAACAAGGAGCTGCGCCGTGTCGGAACCAGACCGTGGATTGCCCGATCGCGCCCGAGTCGTGATTGTGGGTGGCGGGATTGCCGGGTGCAGTGTTGCCTATCACCTGGCCAAACTGGGTTGGAACGACATCGTGTTGTTGGAGCAGGGGCGCCTGGCGGGGGGTACCAGTTGGCATGCGGCGGGTATGGTCGGCCGACTGCGCACCTCCAGCAGCATGACCAAGATCAACCAGTACAGTGTCGATCTCTACTCGACCCTCGAACAGGAGACCGGTGTTTCAACCGGCTGGAAACAGGTCGGCTCGCTGATCGTGGCACGATGTGAAGAGCGGATGGTCCAGCTGCGGAGGAGCGTTGCCATGGCCGAATACCTGGGTGCCGAGGCCCACATGATCGATGCTCAGACCGCACTCGAGAAATGTCCCATCATGAGGTCGGACGATCTGCTGGGAGCGGCCTGGTTGCCGGGAGATGGAAAAGTCCAGCCTGAGCAAACGACTCTCTCCCTGGCCCAGGGCGCGCGGCAGATGGGAGTCAATATTGTCGAGGGGATCCGTGTTTCGTCGTTGCTGCAGGAAAGAGGGCGGGTATCGGGCGTGGTGACCGATCAAGGTCCGGTCGAGTCGGAGTATGTCGTTCTCTGTGGAGGGATGTGGACGCGGCAGATCGGTCTCGAGGCGGGCGTGACGCTCCCCCTGTACCCGGTCGAACACCATTACGCCGTTTCCAATCCACTACCGGGTGCCTGGGACGAGATGCCGTGTTGCCGGGATCCTGATGGTACGATTTACTGGCGGGGAGAGGGGAACCAGGTACTGCTGGGTGCCTTTCAGGCGTACACCAAGCCGTGGAATGTCGACCCGATCCCGGCCGATTTCAGTTTCCAGCTGCTGGAAGATGATTGGGAGAAGTTCGAAGAACCTGTAGCGGAGGGTTACCATCGCCTGCCCGGTCTCCAGGAGATCGGCTTTGAGAGGTTCGTCAATGGACCGGAGAGCTTTACCCCGGACAACCAATTCCTGTTGGGAGAGACGCCGGAGTTGAATCACCTGTATGTGGCGGCGGGCTTCAACTCGGCCGGGATTGCCTGTTCCGGCGGGGCTGGCAAAGTACTGGCGGATTGGATGTCTGCCGGTGAACCACCGTTCGATTTGTGGACCGTCGATGTTCGCCGCTTTGCGGCACCCCAGAACGACCGGGAATTTCTCAAGGACCGGGTGGGGGAGGTGCTTGGCTTGCATTACCAGTTGGCTTGGCCCAACCGGGAATTTGCCACCGGTAGAAATCGTCGCCTTTCTCCACTCCACGACCGCCTGGCGGCACGGGGTGCCTGCTTTGGCAACAAGATGGGACTGGAACGACCGAACTGGTTTGCCCGAGGAGATGGCCAGGCGCAGGTGGAGTACTCCTTTGGCCGCCAGAACTGGTTTGCCGACCACCGCACCGAGCATCTGGCGGCGCGGCAGCAGGTTGCCATCTTTGACCAGACCTCGTTTTCCAAGTACTACCTGCAGGGACGCGACGCACTCTCCCTGCTACAGCGACTATGCGGTAACGAGATCGACGTGCCGACGGGCAAAGTGGTCTACACTGGGATGTTCAATGAACGGGGAACGTTCGAATCGGACCTGACCGTGATCCGCCAAACCGAAGACCTGTTTTATGTCATCTCGCCCTCGGCCCAGCGCGTCCGGGACGCTCACTGGATCACTCGCCATAGGGAATCGGGGGAGCAGGTGACACTGCAAGATATGACTGAGCAGTTTTCTGTGCTTGGGTTGATGGGACCCGGCTCTCGGGAGTTGCTCTCACGGGTGGTCGGGGAAGACCTGGCAGATTTCCCTTTTGGAACTGCGCGGAAATTACAGATCGGCGAAGTCGAAGTCCTGGCGGCGCGGGTGACCTATGTGGGTGAACTTGGCTGGGAGTTGCATGTATCGGTCGCGGGGGCTGTCCAGGTCTACGATGCGATTCAGCAGGCGGGCCGGGACCTGGGGCTGGAAGATGCGGGGCACTACGCGATCAACTCGTTGCGCCTGGAGAAAGGGTACCGGGCCTGGGGCGCGGACATTTCCCCGGATGATACGCCGCTGGAGGCCGGGCTTTCCTTTGCGGTCGCCTGGGACAAGCCAGTCCCGTTCATCGGTCGCGATGCCCTGTTGCGACAGCGGGACAGCGGAGTCTTCAAGCGGATGACCAGTTTTGTCCTAAAAGATCCGGAACCGGTGCTGTGGCACGACGAGCCGATCTATCGAGATGGTGAGTGTGTGGGCTACCTTTCCTCGGCGGCCTACGGACACTCGCTCGGTGCCGCGGTGGCGCTCGGTTACGTCCGGTCCAAGGAGCCGATCACCCGAGAATTTGTCCTGACAGGTCAATACGAGATTGATGTGGCCGGGGAGCGATGTCCGGCCAAGCCTTATCTTATGGCCCCCTACGATGCGAAGCGGGAGAAGATCCTGGCCTAGCCCGTTTTCCAGGGATGAGACGCCACTCATCGGTCGTTTAAAACCGGTCGTTTAAAACCGGTCGAACTCGGTCTTGGCCCGCAGGCTCAATTCGAGTCCTTGCGATTGGCGATGATTGAATTTTTCGTAATCAAACCGGCGCAGCATGTGAAACAGGACGGTGGCGACGGCCAGGGCAGCGGCAGACGCATACAGCCAACAGCTCACCGAGAACTTGACATCCGGCGCTCGCAACGCCCAGGTCAACGTCAATGGGCCCAGGAAACCGGCTATGCCGACAAATGGCTGTGTCAACATCATCGGCGTGTGATAGTTCTTGTGGCCAAACATCCTGACCATGGTCACCGCCCAGAGGCATTTGCCACCGGCGAACATCGTTCCAGTCAAACACATCAGGATCGTAAATAAAACGACCCCCTTGAGGTAGGGCAACGAGATGGCGCCTGCCAACAGGGCCACCACTTGAACCAGGGAGAAAATCAGGAACATCGGCTTGAGGGGAAGCCGGTCGGACAATATTCCAAAACCCAGTCGCGAGGCACCGTAACAGACCAGGAAGGAGGCGGCCATCAACGAAGCGACAAAGTCCGTGGTCCGGAAAACCTCATCGCTGAGCGCGGCAACAATCAACTTGAATCCAAAGCCGGGTGCGAGGAACAGGAAAAAGAAAATCCCGAAAACCCAGAAGGAAGGGGTGCGGACGATGTCCCGAAAGGCCAGCAGCGGTACCTGCTGCTCTCGCGCCTCGGCCTCACTGTTTGTGGATTCGGGGGGTTGTTGCATGAACAACAGGGCCGTCATGACGATCAAGGCGACCCCCAAGCCGGACAGAATCAACATCCAGGTAAAACCGAAATGGCCCTGGAAGTAGGGGCCGACGACACTGTAGACGGCGCCCCAAAACCCAAACAACATCCCTGTCACCCCGGTCGACAGGCCAACGCGCCCGGCGTGTTGCCCCCAGGCGACCAGGTAGACGATGCCGATAAAAAAAAGATTGGCGATACAGATGCCCGTGGGAACGGCAAATCCAAACAGGAGTAGCCAGTAGTTTTTCAGGTGACAGGCGATGGCGGCCAGGCCAAAACTGAGGATAAACGAGAGGGCGGAGACAATGAACAGAGGCCTCTTGCCAAACAGTCGCAACAGCCGGTTGTGCATTAACCCGCCCAAACCGATCGACAGAAAAATGCTCCCGCCAATGATGGTCCCGGCAAATCCATTGTTGATATTGGAAGGGGAAAAAACCTGGTTGAATGGAATGACCAGCGCATTGAAGCCGTAGAGTGGTCCGGCAAACACGGTCAGGCAGAGTGACTGGAATGGTAAAACGGTGAACCAGTAGTAACGCTTTGCCTTTTCACTTGGACAGATCTTGTTCATGAGTCGATGGCCAGAAGGGAGTTCGGTTCGCGGGATTTTGCAGTACAGGGATCTGCGATTCGTCTGGAACTCCAGGTCGGTTTTATTTCCAAATCTACAACGTCGGTCTCGGTATCATTCGTCCTCTTCGTCGGGTAACCTTTCCGGGTGCATCGGGATCAGCAGGCCGATCAAAAGAATGACCAGGAATATGCCGGTCACCAAGCCGACGTACAGATACGGATTTCCGACATCGACCTGGTCAACCTCCGGTGGAATGAACGAGAGTAACAGGGCGATCAGGCTGATCAAGATGCCGACTCCGCCAATGCTCCAGATCCCGATCATCCCGCCCGGTACTTCGAAGTGTCGTTCAATATTCGGCTTCGAGTACCTGAGCCTGATCGCGGCAGCAAACATCATGATGTACATCACCAGGTAAACGGTTCCCGAGAGGGCCGTCAGGATCAGGAAAGCGGTGGAAACATCCTTGAGAAACAGGAAAGGGAGTGTCATGGCCGTGACCACGACGGCCTGGATCAATAGCAGGGGAGTCGGCACCCCGTGTTGATTTGTCTTGCCAAAAATAGCGGGTAAGTCCCTGCGCCGGGCGGCCCTGCGAATTGCCTCCGTTGGCCCAATGACCCAGGTGGAGATGTGTCCCAGCACCCCGATGCAGACGCAGGCCGCCAGGATCGGTGACAGCAGGCCGAGTCCATGGGTTTCGAGAAACACCCGGAACATTTCCATCGGGCCAACATTCAGGTCCGTTCTTATCTGTTCGGGAGTCAAAATAAAGGCGATCCCCAGGGAGCCAAAGATGTAGACTCCCAGGACGATGGCTGCCGAGAGGACCATCGCAAACGGGATACTCTTGCGGGGTCGATTGATGCGCGAACCGTGAACGGCGTTCACTTCGAGCCCCGAGTAAAAGGTGATCATGCCGGCCGCAATTGCCAGCCCGCGGATCCCTTCCAGCTTGGGAAAAAACCCCCGGTTCTCTTCCGGGATAGCGATCGGATGGTCGTTGATCAGCCAGATGGCTGCGAACAGTATCACCAGCAGGGTGGGCAAAATCGTACCCAGCACCAGCCCGATGGTTGCCACGATTCCACTCGTCTTCAAACCTCGAAAATTCATCAAGGTGACGGTCCAGAAAATCGCCAGCACGACGACCATGATAAACACGGGGTTTTCCGCCAGCTTTGGTTCAAAGATATAGGCAAAGGTGGCCGCACCAAACGAAAGGGCCGTTGGATACCAGACCAGGATCTGAACCCACTGACACCAGACCGCCAACACGGCAGGCCGTCGACCAAAGGCCGAGTCCACCCAGCCGTAGACACCCCCGCCTCCCGGCCAACCGACTGCCAGTTCGCTGGAGATCAAACCGACGGGGATCAGGAAGGTGACCGCACCCACCAGGAACAGGCAAATCAATGGAACGCCGTAGAGGGCCATGTCCGGCAGCCCTTCCAGGCCCACGATGACCGAGGCGTTCATGGCCACCAACAGCATCGGCCCCAGAGTTTTGTCAGGTTTTCCGTTTTCCGGGTTCACGAATCAATCCTGTTGGGCAGCCGGGAAAAAACATGGGGTCGTCTGCCGACGGCGTATCGGGCCTGCCTTCCTCACCAGATCCATAGTGAGATGGTTGCTCCCACCACTCGCATCCTGCCGAGAACGGTTTTGCCCTGGCTGGGCAGCGGTCTACATATTGGCGCTGATTGGGTGCGGTGTCAACCAACGTGATGCAACCCGCGTAGCCTGTGAATTTCCCGTCGTTAGTCCTGTCGGGGGGCGGGAGCACGGTCCGGTTCCAAGGGGTGTTCCTCTTCCGTCGATAACCTGGACGGTAAGATCAACACGACCGCCAACAACCCGGCAACCGCCAGTCCGACCCCTATCAGGTACGAGACTTGGATTCCACTGGCATAGTCATCGCCATTGGCTCCCGACATGGCGTCGATGATGGTGGCGCTGATCACGACGAACAGATTGGCGACCATGACCATGACGGTCAGGATGGAGCCGCTGGCCAAGCCGACTCGCTCTCTTGGCAGGGTGAGGATGGCGCCTGCCTGCGGCATGGACCAGCCCCAGGCACAGCCAATCCCGGACACGGCAAGGCAGGCGGCCAGGAATGCCAGTTGATGATCAAACCACAGGGCCAGGAAAGCCCCGCCCTGCAGGGCCAGGGCAATGACGACCAGCGGTTTACTGCCAGTTCGATCGGAAATCTTGGCAGCAATCGTACTGGAGACGACGACACTTCCACTGAGGAACAGAAAGTACAGACCGGTGTCCAGCGCATCCAGGTTGCTTACCTTCTGCAATAAAAGGGTGGTCGTAAAGATCAGGATGCACCAGCATGAGTTCGAAAACAAACCGGCCAGGGTATAACCGGTAAAGGCGCGGTTGCTGATCAGTCGCAGGTCGATGATCGGATTCTGAACTTTCAATTCCCAGATAATGAACAAGCCCAGGAAGAGGAAGCCCCCCAGCAAGCTGGAGGACCAGGCCGCGACAGTCCAGTGCGGAATGCGGTCGAATCCCAATGACAGCAGGGAGAGGGAGCCGATCACCAGGAGAATTCCGAGGGCATCCAGTCGACCATGGGCTTGTGGGTCTCTCGATTCCCGTGCTAAGAACATGACCATGAAAAAGGCCAGCAGGGAGAACGGGATGTTGACATAGAAGATCCAGCGCCAGCCGAGAAAACTGTCGGTCAGAATTCCTCCCAACACCGGGCCGGTCGAGGCACCCAGTGCGGTGACGGCCGTCAGCAGGGCCATGAACCGGGGCATCTGATCCGAGGGTGTACAATTGGCGAGCACCGAGGCGGCCAAGGGGAGCAGCAACCCTCCACCGATTCCCAGCGCGACGCGGGCGGCAATCACTGAGTTGGCCGATTGGGCCGCACCGACCCATAAGGAAACCAGGCCAAAGATGGCGATGCCAATCAGCAGGATTTTTTTCCGGCCATAGCGATCTCCCAGCGGCCCGGCGATCCCCAGCACCACCGAGAATGTCAGGACGTACCCGGTGATCACCCACTGCAGGTCGATGGTGCGAACGCCGAAATCTTCTGCCATGGCGGGCATGGCGATGGCAACGGACCAATAATCGACGCATACCAGGAATTGGGCCATCCCTGCCGCGATCAGGATGGCGATACGTTGACCGGTCGAAATGGAAATGGGATCGGAAGGAAGGGGTTCGTTTGTCATACGAATAGCGGTTTCACAGTCTTTTCAGAAAGGCCAACAGGGAGATTCCATGGTGGCGGGGATGGATGGACGTGTCAAGCAAGCCACAACCTGGCCGACGATATGCGCCGTGTCGTTCAGGCCACACATCAGCACGACCCGCATGCCGGGCGCCCGAACCGTTGATATAGCTGTCGCCGACAAACGGGATCCCCAGATCGTCAGTCTTCATTCGGTTGTGGTCTCCTTGGATTCCCGGGCGGGTTACCCCGCTTCTGCTTGATTGTGAATGGAGGGGAGATCAGGCGGAACACGGCTGACGAACCACTCATGAAACGCCATGAATGAACTCGGCAATGCCGTCATAATAAACCTGTTGGTCGTCGTACATGGCCATATGGCTGCCCTCGGGACAGAGCAGGAAACGCCCGTTGGGTAGTTCGTCTGCCATCCACTCCATCTGTTGCGGGTCCATCGTGTCATGCCGGGCGCCAATGCTGAGTGTGGGCACCTGGATCGTCGGCAGGTCGGCTTTGCGGTCCCAGTTTTTCAGCGAGGCGTTGCCCGCGACGCCAAATTCACTCGGCCCCTGCATATGAACATAGATCGAATGATTCAAATTTGCGAAACAGCGATTCACCGGTTCAGGCCACTGGTCGGTAGGTCGACGCAGGACATGTCGGGGGTAGTAATGTGCTGTGATCAGTTCCAGATATTTTGGGTTGTCGAAATCCTCTGCCTCTTCCAATGACCGGATCTCCTGCAAAACGTCCGGGTCGAGCTGGGGGGCCAGGACCGTATTGGCGTACTCGATGTAGTCGGGGATCGAGGGAACCATGTTGGAGATGATCAGCCCCTTCAGGTGCTGTTGGTATTTAAGGGCATACTCGATGGCCAGGATGCCTCCCCAACTGTGGCCGAGCAGGAAAAAATTGTCGGCACTCAGTCCCAGCGCGGTGCGGACCTGTTCCACTTCTTCCACGTAGTGCTCGATGCTCCACAATTCCTCGTTCTCCGAAGGATCACTGTTGCCAGAGCCGAGTTGGTCGTAATAGTAGTACTCGATCGACTCGTTAGGGAAATAGCTGTCGGCCGATTCAAAATACTCGTGGGTCGCGCCGGGCCCGCCATGTAACAACAGCAGCTTTTTGTCCGGGTGGTTGCCAGTGCGCTTGGTCCAGACACGAAACGTGCCAAACGATGTTTCGACCGGGATCATCTTGACCCCGCCGGTCCAGACATCGTCCCGTCCCGACCGGTCAAAATATTCGGACATCGGTTTCTCCGGAGCTTGAAAGAAGGGTGGTCCGGGTCAACGTTGCCCGGCATCCGCTTTGCGCTTCACTGATCGTTTTTACCTGCCGCATCGCGGTCGAGGTTTTCCTGGATCCAGCGTGCCAGCGTGCCGCTCCCTTGGCCATAGCCACCGGGAAGGGGGCGCCGGTCACGGGTCTGAATCCTGGGAGGAGCACCCCAGTGCACCGGAAATTCCTTTCCATTAGGTGCCCGGTAGGTCGTTTTTGGTGGCTCGTCAGTGGCCGGTTCGACCGCGTCGATTTTGACGCTGAAGGTCTTGGCCGGTGGTTTCTCTTCGAAAACCCGTTTGTACTCGAGGATGATTTTTCCCTTGCCGACTTTGGTTGCCTGGAAGGTGGCAGTGGAGACACCGCCGCTGCCCAATGCGGTTCCCTCCGACTGGTAGGAAATCTCGCCCGCCAGTTTCAGTTTCTTCGATCGGGTCGCGTTGTTCCAACTGAAACCGGTGGTTGCGTTACTGTCCAGGCGAATCTGGATCTTCTGTCCGACGGTTACCTGGAAGGTCTTCCCATTGTCCGCGCCGCTCAATTCGAGCAAGGCGCTTCCCGGTGCCGGTTTCCCTTTTTGACCGAGTGCAATGCGGTGAAGATCGACCCCTTCTTTGGGCGCGTCGTCGGCAATCCGTGTATCGACGATGTAGCATTGCAGGAGCAATCCGTTGTTATCGAATTTCAGAAAGCGGCGTTCATTTTTCGAGAGGTTCCGGCCGGCTACCTGCCGGGCTTCCCGATAGAGCTCATCTAATGTTTTTGGGGGCGCCCCCCGCTCGTGGGAACCGAGATCCTTGAGCGTCTCAGTCCAGGCTTCCTGTTTCTGATCGGGCGGAGTTGGACCGTCGGTCAGCTTGAGGGTTTTGAATTCCCGCCCCACGACCCGATTGTCCTTGACCAGGATCGTCGTCTCGGTGCCGAACCCGGCAAAACTTGACCATTGAACGAGATAGGAATAGTCTCCGTCGCACTCCTGTTTCGTCTTCTCCCACTTTTTTTGACTGGTCAGTACTTTTTCCAGGTCGTTGGAAAGGGTTTGGCCGACTCCCGTCGTGCCAAGCAGGGCGATCGCGCAGACTGCGATTTCAATGGGTCGTGTCATGGTTCTAAAAATTCTTATCGGGCAAGGTGAATGAAAAGGGGCCGGTACCGCGCCGCGTCATCTTGGGCGGCCGCACGTTCCATTCTTTTTAGCAGCATTGGAGTTGGCCACAACAGCCGGAGTGACCTCAAAGTCCCTTTTTCTGTAAGTCATCCGGGTACACGGCTGGACAGCGGTTTCGTCTTTGGCCGGGAACTTGACGCCCGGCCTCTGCGCTTGCAGGATACGGAGGCGATCTCGGGACAGCTTCCCGGGTGATCCGTTCCACGCATCTGAGAGTTCCTTTCATGAAGACTTTGTTTGTTCCTTTCTTGGCTACCCTGTTCTTCATCCCTGCTGGCCTGGTGATGGGCCAGCAGTCGGCTCCCGCGAACCTGGTGATTGCTGGAGGCGGCGGATTACCGGTGGCGATCACCGATGCCTTCATCGAATTGGCGGGTGGGGACGAGTCGAAGATCGTGGTCATTCCGACTGCCAGTCAGCGCGCCGATCAACCCGACCAGGGCGAGACCCAACAGCTTTGGCGGGACCGGGGAGCCGGTACGGTCGTGCGACTGCACACTCGTTCCCGACAAGAGGCGGACCAGGAAACGTTTGTGGCGCCCCTGCGCTCGGCGACCGGGGTCTGGTTTAGCGGAGGTTCCCAGTCACGCATTACGGACGCCTACCTGGGGACCCGGGTCCAGGCCGAGTTGAATGCGTTACTTAAACGGGGAGGTGTGATGGGTGGATCTTCAGCCGGGGCAGCCATCATGTCGAAAGTCATGATTACCGGTGGCAACCCGGTGGCAAAAACGGCGACCGGTTTCGGGTTTCTTCCCGACGTCGTGGTGGACCAGCATTTCCTCCGCCGCAACCGGGTCAATCGATTATTGGGCGTCCTGCATCAGCACCCGGGCCTGGTGGGGATCGGCATCGACGAAGGGACGGCGCTCGTTTGCACAGGTGACGAGCTGCGCGTGGTTGGCCAGTCGTATGTCACTCTCTGGGTACCCCAGGCAGGCGACTTGCCGGTGCGGGTCGAAGTGCTCAAGCCGGGGGATACGACGAGCCTGGCCAACTGGGTCAAACAGGCGGCCGCGGTAGACCAGTAATCCGACAACCCATCGTCCACGAGCGGATGCCCAGGGTAAGCCTGGAGGAAGCGTTGCATTCTCAAGACGAGGGCTGGGCAGGTTGACCGTACAGCTGTTCGGCCCGCTGAAACAGGATCCAGGAGGTCACGATGTATTTGTCGGACGAGACGGGAACGTTCCCTTTATGGGTATGGGTGAAACCGGCTGGCGCAATCACCATCCTGCCCGCTTGCGGCGCCACACTCCGCTGCTGGTAGTAAAAGTCGGTCTGTCCTCCCTCGTCGACCGTGTTCAGGAAGAACATGAACAACAGCACCCGGTGCAACGTTTCGCAATTCTCTTCGCGGGGATAACATTCCGAGTGCCAGTGATGATAGCCGCCCGTCCCCTGGGGGTATTTTTGCAGGTTCAGGTAACCGGGCCGGTAAAGGCTGAGGAGAATGTTTTTCAACTGCTCTCGAGGGACCTGGTCGATATTGTCAGGCGCCAATTCCAGCACCTCCCCACTCTCGAGCCGAATGGTCGGGGCCAGGGAGCCGCAGACCAGGAACCGATGCTCCGTGACATACTCCGCCAGTTTCTCCAGCGTGATATCGAAAAGCCGCTGGTTGATCGGTGTCCATTCCTGGTATTCCGAAATGCACGCATCGACACTCTCTTTCTTGCGCGTATCGACACCCGACCCGATTTGGCCCGCCGTTTGGATCTGCGGAAACGACTCGAACATCTCGATGATTTCCCGGCAGAATTCGGCCGGCAAGGCGTCGTCATACACACCGATAAAGTCGGTTGGTTCTCGATTCATCGCCAGGGCCTTTCATAGAAACGCCTGGGCACCCAATGATGTCCAGGCGTTACATGTTTGATTCAAAATGAGGTTTTGGCCACCCCGGGGACCACTTTTACGGTGATCCCCGGGGTGACTGCGAGGTGTTTAAAACGCCATGACATCTTCGTCAAAGTGACTGAAGAAATCATCCGTCGGCTGACCCTCCGAAGTGGGCATCGCTCGGCGTTCGCCATTGTGGAGATAGCCATACATGATGTCGTCCGAGGCCGAGGCCGTGTACACATCGGACAAGCCGAGGACATGCCCCAGTTCATGTGTCACGGTCGTGTACAGGTCCATCCCGGCAAATGTCTCCTGGGTGGAAACATCAGAATCCACATACCAGCCATGGCCGGCTGCGTCCACGTCGATATAGATCGTGTTGCCATGCTGCATGCCGATGGCCCGATTGCGCAAATCCGTCAGTTCGAAGCTGACCGATTCGAGAATGGACGTGTTCCATCCCCGATTGCCCCAGTAAGCGAGCGCGTCATCCAGAACCGAGTCCAGATCCGCTTGGCTGATCGTGTCGACCACGCCCGGCCCACCTAATTGGTTGGCCTGCAACGGGCTGCCTGCCACCAGGATCCCGGCTTCCATCGCCAGCACGCCGGCGACTTCGCTCGTGTGGTTCAGTTCATTGTCTCGCGATTTTTCTTCCTCGACCCAAACCGTGACACTGGTGCTCGTTTGAGAGCGGTGTCTCAAGGTGGCCGCATCGCCACCATCACGGGTCTGCATGTCGGAGAGGATGACCGGGTTGGCTGAGCCCCCGATGTCTCCAAAATCGACCGTGGTGTTTTGGTGGGTGACGGAATTACCCGTGGTCACCGCGTTCAACACGGTATCGCCGCTGGTCGCATTTCCCTGATCAATGGCGATATACCCGACGGTTTCGGTGCCGTGGACACCGTCAGCCGCTTCCTCTTCATTGAACTGCATCTGGAAAGTGCTGTTGGTGATGTTGCGCACTCGTTCGACCACCGCTGACGGGTCATTGTTGGTCATCGTGTGGGCAATGATTAAAGGGGTTGCCGAGAAGCTCGTTTCAAAGTTGATCGTCTTGAACGACTCATTGGTTAATGTGGTCGTCCCGGCAACCAGTTGGGTTCCATCGGTTAACGTGTGGGTCCCCGCTTCGACGACCAGGTAACCGATGTTTTCTGTTGTATGGCGGCCGTCACGGTAGTCCCATTCCTGGAAGCGGATCTCAAAGCTGTCGCTGGTCACATTCTGGACCCGCACGACCCCCTGGTGTCCGCCATCACGCGTGCTACCCCCAGCCACCACGACTGGATTGTTGAAGCTGAACGGCAGATTGACCGTTTTCCAAACATGGGTCACATCGATCGCCGTACCGGCGTAGCCAATTTCATTCGTCCCGCCGACTTCGTTAACGGACAGGTTGACGGTCGCCGTATCGGTCAGGTCCCCATCGCTGACGGTGTAGGTGAAGGAGTCACTGCCGAAATAGCCGCTGTTGGGCGTGTAGGTGACGGTGCCATCCCCGTTATCGACCACCGAGCCGTTGGACGGCTGGGAAAGGGAACTGATAAAGAGCGAATCCCCATCGATATCGGAATCATTGGCCAGTACGTTGACGTCGACCGGCACATCTTCATCGGTGTTGGCCTGATCGTCGTTGGCCACTGGGCTGTCGTTCACCGCGTTGATGGTGACAAAGACGGTCGCTGTGTCCGTGTTGCCATTGCCATCGTTAATGGTGTAGTTGAACGAATCGGTCCCGTTGAAATTGGCCGACGGGGTGTAGGTGATCACGCTGCCGTTGTCACTGACCGTCCCGTTGGAAGGTTGGCCGTACGATTGCAGGTTCAACGCATCCCCGTCCGGGTCGGAGTCGTTGGACAGGACCGCGATGGCGACCGAGTTGTCTTCGTTGACCGTGGCCGAATCATTCACCGCATTCGGTGGGTTATTGGTGGAACTGGTGATGCTATCCATCGCCGCACCCAGGTCGAGTACCCCATAGGTTACGAGGTTCAGGTGATCGCCGCGGGCCGTATCCAGCATGGCCGCCTTGATTTCCAGGTAAGTCATGTCGGGCCGCTCAGCCCATAACAGGGCCGCGGCACCCGCCACATGCGGTGCGGCCATCGACGTACCGGAGAGGTAGACGTATTGCGAACCGTAATAAGTACTGGCTATTTGGGTGCCAGGCGCAGCAATTTGCACCGATTCATCACCCCAATGCGAGTAGCTGGCGAACGAACCATCGGAATCGGTGGCCGAAACCGTGATCACATTGTCGTGAACCTTGCTGTATTCGGCTGGCCAGGCATTGAAGTTGCCATCGAGATCCGAGGCTGGGATGCCCGTGCGGGAATTCCCGGCTGCCACGATGTAGAGGACGCCCGAGTTCTTGGCGCGTTCGATCGCATCGGACATGACCTGACTGCCGGAGACATTCGTGCCGGCATAGCCATAACTGTTGTTGGTAATCTTGGCCCCATTGTCGGTGGCGTAGTCGATCGCCCGGGCGACGTCGGCGTTGCTTCCCGTGCCGATCACCTTGAGGCTCATCAAACTCGCATTCCAGCCGACGCCCGCAACGCCGGTCGTATTGTTCCCCTGGGCACCGATCGTACCGGCGACGTGCGTGCCATGGCCGTTGTCGTCCATCGGATCGTTGTCATCATTGTCAAAGTCATAGCCGTAGTAGTCGTCGACGTACCCGTTGTTGTCATCGTCGATCCCGTTGTTGGCAATTTCACCCGAGTTGGTCCAGATATTGGCCTGCAGGTCCGGGTGGTCGTATTGCACGCCCGAGTCGATCACGCCGACGATGACCGAGGAACTATCGGTGCGGGTATCCCAGGCCGATTCGGCACCCATGTCACCAGGGCCCCATTGATACTGATAAAACTGGTCGTTCGGTACGGCTGCCGTCTGCATCGTGTAATTCGGTTCGGCATAGTCGACGATGGAGAGTGAATTGTAGTAGGCAACCAGGCCTTCTACCGATTGGGTGCCATACACGGGTATCTCAAACAGTTGACTGTCCAGCCGGAAGCCGTCCCCCAGTGGTCCGCTCAGGACGGCCTGCTCGTTGACCACGCCGACACCGGGCGTCATGGTCTGCAGGTCCTGTGTGCGGACATCGTCGTTGAAGCGAACCAGGATTTCTGTCTGTGTGTAGTCGCCTGGCTCAAGAACGCTGAAATCGACATTGAAGCCGGCTAGCAAATGTCGTGGTTCCAGGACCTGGTAATGGTTTTCAGGGGTCTCTTTGCCGCTTCGTTTACGGCGCATCGGGGCGCGACGGGAGTCAATAGGCATGGTAATCCTTTCACCTCGGGAGGAGATAAAGAAGGGAGCAACAAAAGGGATGGATGAGAGACAGGGCAGTGGAAAGGCAGTCGATTCGGATGCACGCATCACGAATCAGTCTGGAACTTAACGCGCCGGTTGAGCGCTTTCAAGTAAGTTCAGTTTCTTCCAGCCGGATTTTTTTTCGCGCAGCGCCACGCGCTCCTGTCGCGCTCCGAGCGCGGACGAATGGAATCAGAATTCGCCAGCTTGCCGTTTTCACTTGACGGCGCAGTCTGCACCCCCCCCAACGGACGACCAAAATTGTCGCAGCGTGAGCCAGGTTACAGAACAGCGAGACGGAAGCGTTCTTGCACTGCCGGCTTGAACCGTCAAAACATTTTCCTGGATCGTACGGAACCGGCTGGTTGATCGCGTGGAACTAGACGGAAATACAAACGGCCTTTGTTTCCAGGTAATTGTCCAGGGCCGCGTGTCCCATTTCACGCCCCCAACCCGATTGTTTGAATCCGCCGAAAGGCAGCGCTGCATCGAATATGTTGTAGCAGTTGACCCAGACGGTGCCTGCCTTGACTGCTTTGGCAATTTGATGGGCCCGCGTCACATCGGCCGTCCAGACGCCGGCTGCCAAGCCGTACGTCGTGTTGTTGGCACGCGCGACCAGGTCGTCCAGGTCGGAAAACGGCATGGCGGCTACCACCGGTCCGAAGATCTCTTCCCGAATGACTTCCATCTGCTCGTCCGTATCGACCAAGACGGTCGGTTCGACAAAGAACCCATCTCCCTCTGGCCTGGTGCCACCACAGACGGTAGTTGCCCCGGCCGTGCGGCCCCGGTCGAGGAATCCGGTCACCCGGTCATACTGTTCCTTGGAGACCAGCGGACCCATGTTCGTATCCGCTTCAAACCCGTTGCCGACCACGATCGATCGGGCCTGTTCGGCAATCCCGGCAGTGACCTCATCAAACACGGCTTCGTCCACGTACAGCCGCGACCCGGCACAACAACATTGGCCGTGGTTAAAGAAGATGGCACTGGCCGCACCCGGGATGGCGGTCGACAGATCGGCGTCGCGCATGATTACGTTGGGGCTCTTGCCACCCAGTTCCAGCGTGACTTTTTTCAGGTTGCCCGCGGCCGCCTCGACGATCAGCTTGCCAACTTCGGTCGAGCCGGTGAAGGCGACCTTGTCGACATCGTCATCCTTGGCCAGCGCTGCCCCCGCATCGCCGAAACCGGTGACGATGTTGACGACACCCTCGGGGATACCCGCTTCCTGAATCAGCTCGCCCAGTCGCAATGCTGAGAGGGGTGTTTGCTCGGCCGGCTTCAGGATGATCGTACAACCGCAAGCCAGCGCCGGCGCGAGTTTCCAGGCGGCCATCAGCAGCGGGAAATTCCAGGGGATGATCTGGCCGACGACACCTACCGGTTCCCGTGTGGTGAAGGCATGGAAGTTGGCGCCCGGTGCGTAAGGGACCGAGATGGGAATCGTGTTCCCTTCGATCTTGGTGCACCAGCCTGCCATGTAACGGAACATGTCGGCCGACAGGGGGACGTCCGCCACCTGGGCCACGGCGAACGGTTTGCCGTTGTCGACCGTTTCCAGTTGGGCCAGTTCATCGTTGTGCTTTTCGATCAGGTCCCCGATTTTCCAGATCATCTTCCCCCGTTCCGAGGGTGTCATCTTTCTCCAGGGTCCCGACTCGAATGCCTGGCGGGCTGCCTGAACGGCCAGTGCGATATCGGCCGCTTCCCCGTGCGCTACCTGGCCAACGACTTTTTCCGTCGCCGGGTTGATGACTTCAAACGTCTTGCCGGAGGCCGCGTCCTGCCACTGGCCATTGATCAACAGCTGTTTCGGCTGGGCGAGAAAGGAGCTGAGGGACTCGGGGACTTCATGGGTAACGGTTGACATGGGACACCTTACTGCATGTGGGAAGGTTCGCGGATGGAATCAGACAGTACCAGCTTATGGTTTTCGTACCACGATGCAATGAGTTTCCCGCCGAAACGGTCCTGATTTGCGGATGGGAGCGTCCGATGGTTGGGTCAAGCTGCCTTGGAGGTGGACGCGATGGGGAAGACGACCGCCTGGTTCGATGAGGGTGACCATTCTGACATCCGGT
>JAKVBG010000039.1:16322-37797 GCA_022447605.1 Mariniblastus sp. | reverse complement strand
GATCGATAGGTGATCAAGGTAAACGTGATGACCGTTAACGGAATGACAAAGCCGACAATGGTATAGCCCAACAGGTTCTTGCCCGGAGCATCGGTCTGCACGAAGAAAAGCCAGACCATGTAGATCAGGAAATAACCGAAAAAGACGAAACCTTCCCAGCGACTGATTCGGCCTCCGGTAGAAAAGACGGGCAGGCAGGCGATCGCCACGACGACCATGATGGGCAAGTCGCTTTGCATCGCGTGAATCGGTACCTTCACCCCATCCGGAGCCAACAGCCCGGTCAATCCCATCACGGCCAGGATATTCAGAATATTGCTGCCCACACAATTACCGACGGCCAAATCGCGTCGTCCCCGCAAAACGGCCATCAACGAAGCGGCCAATTCAGGTAACGACGTCCCGACGGCCACGATGGTCAATCCGATCACCAAGTCGGAGACTCCCATCAACCGGGCGATGGACGAGGCGCCCTGTACCAGCCAATTCGAACCGAGGACCAGCAGGCCGATCGATACGGCGATCAACAGCAGTTGAAACCAGAGGCGACCATCCTCGTCGGCTTCGTCCTGCTCCGGTTCCAACGCGGCAAGTTGCCTATCCTTCTTTTTCGATTGCCGCGTCTGCCAAACCAGCCAGGCCATGTAGGCCACCAGACCGAGCAGCAAGATACCGCCCTCCAATCGTCCGATTTGGCCGGTCCACCCCATCAGGAGCAGCGCCAGGCTGGCAACGATCATGACCGGGACATCGAGTCGGACGAGCCGGACATTGACGACCAGCGGCGCGACCATGGCGGAAATCCCCAGGATCAGCAGCACATTGGCAATATTGCTCCCAATCACATTGCCGAGTGCCATGTCGGCTTGACCGGAAAACGTCGCGTAAAGACAGACCGCCATCTCGGGGGCGCTGGTACCCAGTGCCACAATGGTCAAACCGACCAGCAGCGGATCAATCCTGGCTAGCTGCGCCACCCGTGAGGCGCCTCGGACCAGCAACTCGCCACCGACAACCAGCAGGACGAGCCCGGCCAGGATCAGAAATACGGGTAGTATCATCGTGGGAGACGGGGAAAGGGACCGATCGATCAACCATCAGGCCCACCTGCCAAGTAAAAACGGGCAGCCTGGTTGAGCTGGCATTGTAGTTTGCTGTGCCGATCTTAGCTACCGAACCAACTCGGTGGGTGACCACCTGCCAGCCGCCGTTTGGGGCAAATCCACTCGAATAACGGTCATTCTTCTCCGACCTGGAATTCAGCCGGGGGCTGTTGGCCTGCAGGGATCAGGCAGATTTCCCTCAGATCCATCAGGTACCCCTCCAAGGGTGCGGCGGCGCGGAACACGACGACCTGCGGACCGGCCGGCAGATTCAGGCTGCCGACTTTGGATTGCCGGTACTGATCCCAGCTGCCGGTCGATTCCACCTCACCCCGTAACGATTCGCTACCGATCTGTAATTGGTACGGGTTGCCCGCCGTGCCGTCGGCGACGGCCCAGTCGAGGTAGACGTCGTACTGGCCCGCGGCTGGCAGGACCACACGCCACTGAGCCCGGTCATCGACGCTACCCCAGAAACCGAGATTCCCATATTGCGCTTCGAAAACCAGTGAAGGACCAAATACTGACGCGGTGGATCCGGTCAGCCGCAACAGGCGCCCCTCTTCGGTGGCGCGAATCAATCGTGGTTGGTTGCCGGGGAACGTTTTGGGTGGTTCCCGAAATTGGACGATGTAGGAGACCAGGTCTGCCATGGCCGCTGGGTCGAGTGAGGTCTCCAGTCCCTGCGGCATCATTGATACCTGGCTGCGCCGAAAACCACCCTCTTCCAGGTCTCGTTTCAGAATGGTATGAGTTTCACCCTGTTGGCCGATCAACGTCAGACTGGTGGCCGTTTCGGCCTGCAGCAGACCGCTATATTGCCGACCGTCCTGGGTGAGGGCGATGTAATTGCGATACTTGTCTTCGATGGCTCGCGGCGAATCGAGGATATGGGTCGTTAGAAAATCCGCAGACAGATCGTTCAACGCGGCCAGGTTGGGACCGACCGGGTAACCGAGTTCGCCCAATTGGTGACAGGCGGAACAGGTCGTCTTGAAATGGACCTGCCCCCGTTCCGGGTCCCCGCCCTGTTTGACAATCGGCAGGTAGTGATCGATCACGTTTTGCCGCTGCTGGTTGATTCCCGGGTCGAGCAAGCGGGCAGATCGGCTGGCAATTTCCGGATCTGGATCGTGGATAAGCGCCTGGGAATACGCCAGGTTGATGTCTCGCGGCGGGACCAGCTGGCGGTCAACGGCGCCGAGTAACAGTCGGGTGGTAACAGGCCTCTGCAGGAATTGGCCAATGATTCGATCCCGGGTCAAGGGACCGTACTGATCCCAGCCAGCGAGAACCTGGTTCAGGGTAGCATTCGATTTCGTTCGTCCGATCGCTTCAATCACAGTCTGCTGCAGATCGGCTGGCGTCTGGGGTGTCAACAAAGCGAGGATCGCATCGGTGTCCCGGTCCATAAAGCTGGGATCGGTGACAAGAAAGCGGAGGGCCGCCGTGCGGACGGCTCGTTCCTGTTCCGAGTCGACGAGTAATTGGCGGGCTTTTCCACGAACCTTCTGCAGCGTTTGGTCCGTCTGTTCGCTGGGCAGAATGTCGACCATCGCATACCCCGCATCTTGCACACGTTGATCGATCGCGGCCAGCCATTGCAACCGCTGCCGATCCAGGGGTTGTTCGTCGGTCGGCATCACTTGTCGAAAAATCGTTTGCACCGATGCCATGTCGTGTTGACCGAGGGCGGTCTGGACCAGCGGTTCAATCGGCAGATCAGCTGGGGCGGCATCGCCCACTTCCTGCCAAACGCCCGCCAGAACACCTGGCAGTTGCCCTTGGATACTGCTCAGGGCGGCGGCCGACAGGTACGGATCGTCACGGTGGCGAGCCAGCATCTGGCCGAGCAATCGAGCGGCAGCCGGCTGTTCGAATTCGCCCAGAGTATAGGCGAGTTGTCGCAGAACTTCTCGGTCCTGCTCCCGTTGCGCCAGTTGGAACAGGCTGTCAAACAGAGTGGCTTGCACCTGTTTTGGGTCCGGGGCATCGGTCGAGGCATCGTCGGAACCTGCCAGGGGCCAAGGGGCCTGCTCGGGGTCGGTCCATCGTTCGGAGATTCGGATGGCGTGACGGCGCAGGCCGGGATGATCATCCTGCAGGGCATCGATCAGCAGATCGATCGTCAGGGCATCGCGGCCGGACAGGATGCAGAGAGACGTCAAACGCTGTTTCGGATGGGGACTTTCCAGGAATGTTTGCCGCAGTAATCGGTTCGTAATTCGGTCTTCCCGCCAGAGGAGTTGACGGTGAACCAGGTCTCGCAGCGTCCCGCTCGGGTGGTTCAACATGCGAACGAGCTGTTGGGGCGTCTTGTCGGTCAGATCAACCGGTGAACGGACCGGCCCTTCGGCCGGCAGGACGCGGTAAATTCGACCCATTGTATGGCCGTTCCGCAGGTCGAGCGTCTCTTCCACGGTGTCGTCGATCCACTCCGGGTGTTCGATCACCAGTCGGTACATGTCGGCAATCCAGAGGGCGCCCTCCGGACCGGTACGCAAAGAGGTGGGCCGAAACCAGCTGTCGCGACTGCGCAAAAACTCTCGACCTGCCTCATCGGCTGGCTTGACCGGACGCCTGAGAAGCCCGTTCTGTTCGACCACGCGGCGGTGCACCAGATTATGGACAGGTTCACTGACAAACAGATTGCCTGCCAACTCATCACCGAGCAGGGAATCGCGGTAGACGATGGTCCCACAGGCCGAAGTGAATTGGCTCGCCTGGCCGGCCGGTGGACTCTGGTAACCGCTGTAATGGCTGACCACCCGGCTGATCGGAAAGAGCCCCCAATCGCCCTGGCGAAAGAAAAAACGGGGGTCGGGAGGAGGGACGAAAGGATTGCGAGCCAGGTAATGATCATCCAGCACAAATTGAATCATGGGTATACTGTTGTTGGCGCCCCACCAATTGCCCCAGTCATCCCGACAGCGTCCATGTTGTGTCTGACCGGTCAGCGCCTGCATGGCACCCCCGTCCGGTTCAATTCGCAGGTCACGCCCATTGATATCGATCGTTTCGCCCGTTTTAACCGATTGGATCCGGCCCCCGCTGTCCCCGTTGGCCAGGTACACCCGGTTGTCGAGGCCCCACCGCAAACCATTGACCCGATGCTGCTGATTCCCTTCGTTAAAACCGCTGAACCAGGCTTCGCGGTGGTCGGAACGGCCATCCCCATCGTGGTCGGCCAAAAAGAGCACATCGGGCGCCGCCGTGACGAGGACCCCGTCCCGCCAAACCATCACATCGGTGGGAAACGGCAGGTTGTCGGCAAACAGTGTTGACTGATCGTATTTTCCATCACCGTCTGTATCTTCCAGGACGCGGACCCTGCCGCCCGGTTTTCCCCGGTCATCCAGACCGAGCGGGTAATCGGCCATTTCGACCACCCACAGACGACCGTCAGGCCCCCAGTCAAAGGCGACCGGATCCTGGACCAACGGTTCGGCCGCCACCAGCTCGACCCGAAATTTCGGGTCGACCTCGATCGCCCGCAACGAAGCTTCCGGCGATTTTGGGCGCAGCGCCTCGTCGCCCAGCAGTTCAGTAAAGGAGCGGCGATCGACCAGGTCGGGAAGGCCACTGGTCGCCTCGTTTTGAATCCACAAGTGGTCGCGGGAAAACCAGGCGCCTTGATTCGCGCCGTTATTGACGATCGGGGGAATTCCGTTTTGATCCGGGCGTGTCCCTTGTTGGGCCAGGCGGCTCCAACCTTCCTGCATCGATTCAAACAGGTGTAACGAATATTGTTGCTCATTGGAAAACAGAATGTCATCGAAACCATCACGATCGATGTCGACAAAACGCAAGCCACTGTCGTCACCTTGCGGGGTGGCGACGCGGGTTTCTGCTGGCAAGTGAAACGGCAAAACGTCCCAACGTTGCACGGTTGGGTTCCACTGAAAAATCGGTTGGGGGCTGGCACCGCTGATCAGTTCGCAGCGGCCATCCCCATTCAGGTCGCGGAATCGAACGCCCTGATCCACGCCGTTTTTTCCCGTGAAGATCGGCTGGCCATTCACCTCCAGGCCGTTGAACATCGAGCGATCTTCCGCCCATTGGCCGTCGACAAAATGCCATACCCCTGCCTGATCTTCATTGCGGAGCATGAGACTCGCCTGTCCGTCGGGCCGGATGACAAAGAACTGAACGCCGGTCGGTTGATGGACACCCTGCGGATCGATCTGTACGAGCGGAACCGGGAAAGTCGATTCTCGCCAGGACTTCGTTTCCGGTATCCACAGGCGGGTGCGCTGCATTTGTGGATTGCCAATCACGACGTCGAGGTAACCGTCGTTGTTCAGATCGATGAGTCGAACGCCATTATCCTGACCGTCGGCCGATCGTACGGATTGCCCCGCCAACAGGTTCTGGTTCAAGCATTCCAATTGCTCTCGGAAATTCAGGAAGCGAATCCGTTCACCGTGCTTTTCCACGGCGTGGTCGATCAGATCCACCAATTGACCATGGGTGATCCAGGCGTGTGGGTGGAACACGAGGGACGTGGCCCCCTGTTTGATGACGGTGGCATCCACGGCGACTTTCATGTCGGCCAAGGTGCGCGGACTGTTCGCCTGGTTGACATGTTGGCCTTCCCAATCACTGGGGACGAGGCAGGGGATCTGCCAGCAGAGATCCCCGATCAGGTAAGGATATGGGTAATTTTCAATCGTGTTGACATACGACGGGAACGGCAGGTAATGACCGAAGCGTGATTCCCCATCGGCACGGGTGGTCACCGCGGCAGGAAGCTCCGGGTCATCGGAGGTGAAAAGATGAAAGACAGAGCTGTCCATCTGCAGGAAATTTCCTTCGCCCGTCTGGCGGTTGAAGATTTCCAGCCAAAAGCGTGGACTCGTCGAATTGATCGAATCGCAACAAGGCATTCGGTAAGCGACCGGTCGATTTTCCGGGATGGCGTGCATCAGGTCAACGCAACGTTCGTACGTACTGCGGGCCGCATCAAAATTGCCGTTTTGCAGGCAGGGGCAGGGATGGTCCACCGTGTGAACTTCCAGGCTGAGGCCTTCCTGCAACCAGGTCTGCAACTGCGGATGATCGGTGTGGATCGTGTTGGTCAGGATGCTGACCGGTGCCCGGCCATCGATCTGTTTCAGCCGATCGAGAATCGGTCGAAGGAACGCTTCGTAACCTTCTGGCTCTCGCATGTCGTCAATGGAGAGGACCACGACCCCTTCCACCTCTGGATCTCCGATCCATTGTGGCGTGATCAAACGGGGGAAGTTTCCGTCGACGTAAAACGGATTGCCAGGCTCGGCCAGGTAGACCAGGCGGTTGCCGTTGACCGTATTTTCCTGGGCAACGGCCCCGAGTGGAAAGCAGGGGAACAGGAACAGGCAGGTGAGCAAGTAGGAGCGGAACATACCGCTCAATCATAGACGATTTAGGATCATTTCTCATCAGAAAGGAAGCTTTTTTTCACCGCGCGGCAACCGGTCCGGTTTCACGAATTTGGGTGGCGGGCCGAGAGGAGACGGGGCGCACTCCTGGAGAAACGAGTAGCGACCCCGCATCAAACACCCGGCCGAAAGGACTGAACCGGCGCCGCGGCGGTGAAAATGATTGGATTATTGAAAATCCGCTTTTGTTCCTTCGTCGATGTTAGGCGGGTTGATATCCGCCTTGTTCGTCTGCCGGACCTCGCCGGGACGGGGATTGCAGGCGGTTGTGGCAGAGAGCAGGAGGCCGAGGCAAAACAGGAACACCAGGGATGCATTTTTTTTCATCGGGTTTCTCGCTATTCGGATGAGGAATGATCAAAACTGCGTTGAAAAACAGCCCTTCCGCAGGCTGTATTTCGTTTCTACGAAACGGGTTCCCGGACAGTTCAACCGATTCTACCGCCAACCCGGTTTTCCCCGGCGTTGGCGCGGCCCCTTGCCTGCCACTCGCTTAAAAATCTGGTTACCATGGTGTGGTTAGGTAACAGAATCCCTCCATCCAACCACGACGCCACTATGAAACGAAACACGTTATTGTTGTCACTTATTTTGATTTGTGTCTTACTGCCGTTTTCGCTGATCTGGGTAACCTCGCCAGCAGGAGCGACCCCGCAGCAGGCTGTTCAGGATGACGACTCGTGGAGATTCGACGGGATCGGCCCCCATACCCGCGCGATCCAGACGGAATCCCCCCAGGTGCAAGCGATGTTCAATCAGGCGCTGACCTGGGCCTACGGTTTCAATCACGACGAGGCGATCAACAGTTTGATGGCGGCCGCCAAATTGGACCCGGATTGCCCGATGATCTGGTGGGCCATCGCCTACTGTGAAGGTCCCAACTACAATTTGCCGATCACTCCGGAACGTTCGAAAGCGGCGTGGTACGCCCTGCAAAATGCACTCGCTCGCCGAGCGAACGGCTCGGAACGCGAACAGGATCTGATCGAAGCGCTCGCCACTCGCTATCGGTTGCCGGCACCGGAGGATCGTGCCGAACTCGACCAGGCGTATGCCGATGCGATGCGGCGTGTTTGGCAAAAATACCCGCAGGATGCCGATATCGGGACCCTTTACGCGGAATCGATGATGATGCTTCGTCCCTGGGAACTTTACACTACGGACGGGAGCCCGGAGGAGGGGACCGACCAGATCGTGGAGACGTTGGAAGCGGTCCTGAAACTGCAGAAGGATCACCCCGGGGCCAACCACCTGTATGTGCACGCCATGGAGCCGAGCCTGACACCCGGGCGAGCATTGCCGGCCGCCAACGCGCTGGACAATCTGGTTCCGGTCAGTGGACATTTATTGCACATGCCCTCCCATATCTATGTGCGGACAGGCCATTGGGAAAAAGCGGTCGAACAGAACCAGAAAGCGCTGCAAGCGGATGATCGTTACCTGGCGCGATCGCCTAACCAGACGATGCAGCATCTGTACATGATTCACAATACCCACATGCTCGCCTATGCGGCGATGATGTCGGGCCGAGAAAAAACCGCCATGCAGGCAGCCCGAAGGATGTGGGAGCAGGCGACGCCGGAAGTCTTGGCTGGAATGGGCCCCTACCTGGACCGCTGGATGGTTTCGGTCTACGACGTCCAGAAACGATTTGGTCGGTGGGATGCCTTGTTAGCAGAACCGGCCCCACCCGCTTCACTGCTGGTGACGACGGCCGTCTGGCGCGCACACCGTGCGGTCGCCTATGCGGCCAAGAAAGATTTTCCGCAAGCCGAGAAAGAATACACTGCTTTTCGCCAGGCCCGCGAGGCGATCTCAGCCGACTATCTGAAAACGGGCGGGATGACCGACCGTTTTCTCGAGGTCAGTGACCTGTTCATCCGGGGCGAAATTGCCCTGCAACAACAGGAATGGGACAAGGCGATCGAATACCTCCAGCAGGCGGCTGAAATCGAGTCGACACTGGCGTACGGCGAACCCCCCCAATGGTTGCAGCCGGTCCGTCACACCTTGGGTGCGGTCTACCTGGCCTCCGGGGACAACGCCGCCGCCGAGAGATGTTACCGGGAGGACCTGGAAACATGGCCCGGCAATGGCTGGTCCCTATACGGTCTGCAACAAGCGTTGCTGCGTCAAAACAAGGCGGACGAGGCCCAGCAGATCGGCCAGCAGTTTCAACGATCCTGGAAACGGGCAGACGCGCCGATCGATTCAAGCTGCAAATGTCTGTCAGAATAGCTGGCCGGCAACGTGGCGCCGTGGGGTGCCGAAAGTGAATCGTTTGCCGGACCCGCCTTTTGCTGGGGAGTAACTGTTCCTAGAATACAGACTTCCAGACTTACTTTGCACGACAGGGGAGCCGATCGATGGCAAATGAATTTAATGAGAACCAGGATGAAATCCACGACGAGGGATTGAACAACCGATGGATTAACATGGGACTGGGCGTTGCCCTGGTCGTGATTCTGGGGGCTGTCGTCTTGTACATGGTCACTGTCTGGTAAGTGGGCATGCCGATGGACCAGCCTGCCCAACGGAAATTCCTGGCCGAGTTTCTTTCCCGCGCAATTTACTGAACCGCCTGAGTGGCGCTCGACGGGATCGCCTAGAGACTGCCCGTCGGGTAATGCGGCTGATGCGGATCGAGAAAGATTTTCCCCTCGCGGACGTGGATCCACGGTTTCCCTTGCATGACCCATTGGCGGATGTCGGTTTCATCGACCATCATCCCCAGTGATTCGAAATGCGCTTCGACATCCGGGTACGAATCGAACGCGAGCCAATCGTCGTGTGAACCCTGTCCCAAGCGGGCGACCTGATCTTCCATCGTATGGAGGGCGGCGTCTTTCCACTGCACGGCGTGTTCGCCGTATTCGTCGATGAGTTGATCGTAGAGCTCCTGCCAGGAATCGATCCGGTTCGTCCTGAAATTTTCCACGCGGCTGGAAAGGTGTTCTTCGATCTGTTCGTTCGCTTGGCGAAAAATCTGACTGCCCAGGCGAAATAACTGTCCGAGTTCCTGCGAAAGACCTGTATCATTTTCCGGTGGCGTATCTGGTTCATCTGTCATGGTAGCACTCTCGAAAAAAACGGCTGAACAGGGGAATTTACACGGAAAAGCGCGGATCGCCAAGCGATCGATCACTTTTCGGGGTTTCCCTCACTGCCGGTCCGCTGCGATCTTCGGTGGGGGAGCGGCTTGCCTGCGGCGCAGCGGCCATTACGATTGTGGCGTGATACAGCCACCTGTCACGAGAGGGCGGTCCGTTTTCGCTGGCATGGGACTCGGAGGAGGACAGAATCGATGACGAAACATCCCCAGCTTGAGGGTGACGCTTTCCCAGCAGATGACACTCCGCCCTTGTCAACGGATGGGGTATCTTCGGCGGGCTCGTCCGCTCGATGGCTGTGGTGGGTCGGTGGTTGTGGCTGTGCCGTGGTGGCGCTCGCCGCGTCGCTTTTCGCGCTGTTCGTTCTCTTGTTGTTCATCAATTCGGATCCGGAGGGAATCAGAGAGTCGATCAACCGGACCAAGTCTCTCCATAAGCTAAGGTTGATCACCATCGCCAACTACGAATACTGGTCGGCGCACCAATCATTCCCGGCCGCCTATAATATCGACGCCGAGGGTCGTCCCCTGCTCAGTTGGCGGGTCCACCTGTTGCCGTATCTGGATCATGCTGAGCTGTACGAACAATTCCACCTGGATGAACCGTGGGACAGTCCTCATAACCGATCGTTGATCCCGCTGATGCCCGACGTCTATCGCTCCCCGTTCAGCCAAGCTCCCGATGGCAAAACGACCTATCTCGGAAACGCCGTGGTCGGCGGGGCCATGGCCAAACCGACCACAGCCGACGCTTTGCCCACGGGCGGGTACCAACTTGATTCGTTCACCAAAGGGACAAGTGAAACCATCCTTCTTCTGGAGGTGAATGACGACCGGGCGGTCACCTGGACGCGGCCGGCCGATTTTGATCCGGCCCTCGGAACGGACAGGTACAGTTGGCTCCGCCTCAATGACGAACGATTATTTCAAGCGGTATTCGCAGACGGTGCTTCGCATTCGATGACGGCGGATGATAACGATCACTTCCGAAGGCTATTGACCCGGGATGAAAGGGAAGTCGTCGATATTGACGACTTGCCTTAGGGGAGGTGCGGTCGGTGGCCGCCGACAGCATTATTGACCGTTCCATCGTTCGCGGTGCCAGCCGACCGGGAATTCCATCCTTTGCCCCGCTTTCAGGGCTTCCGACGTGTACAGGGTACCGCGCCATTGCACGCCGCCCCGTGTCGACAACAACCAGAGCGCCCTGACGAAAATCAACCAGAGCAGGACGAGGCCGATCGGAAAGAACAGAAAAGAATTTTTGGCCAGCGAGGTCTGCCGGGCAAACGACATCATGCAGAGCAGCGGACAGGCCAGAATCAGGAGCCAGGCGGCCAGGAAAAGTGGCCAGGGGAAGATCAGCGTACAGGCAAATCCGACCAGTGAGCAAGGCAGAATGGATAACAGGCCGGCGGCGCGGAACCGACTGTAACGGGTCAATCCAGGCGTGTTTTTTTCCAGACCTCCCGCCATCTCCTGCACGTTTTGATACCAATGCAGCGAGACCTGATCCCCCGCCCGGGCCACCATGGACCGGCCCCCGCTTCGTTTCACCATCAGGCCCAATCCCATGTCATCGATCGTCTCCATCTTCAGCCATTCAAAACCGGGCGTCTTCGCCAGAGCCGTCCGTCGGACCAGGTTCAGGGCCCCAACTCCCACGGCGAGTGGATCGTCCGGGTCGGCGACGCGGCGGGCGGAGACAAAGAACATGGAGGTGGTATAAAACGCGGCGATCGCCAGCCCGACCCAAAAACCGGCCGGTTTCATGCGGGGCAGACCGGCCAGGTGATCGAGCTGATGCAATTCCGCAAATTGGATAATTTCTTGCAAAGCATTTGGTTCAAACGTGATGTCGGCATCGGTAAAGAGCAGCCAGTCGCCGCTAGCCACCTCCATCGCTCGGTGCAGGGCGTGAACTTTGCCCAACCAACCATCGGGTAACGTTTCAATATGCAGCGGTGTGACCCGGGAATCCGATTCTGCCAGGCGATCGATGATGGAACCGGTCTGGTCGGAGGAACGATCATTGATGAAGATCAGTTGCAGGTTCGGGTAGGTCTGTTCGATCAGGCTGTGGGCCGCTGCTTCGATCGAGCCTTCCTCGTTGCAGGCCGGGATGACGAGGGAGAGTCGGGGCCAGGATTCGAGCACTTGGTCCGTCGGGGAAGGATCGAGGCGAGGAATCTCCTGATATTGCCGAGCGTGCCACCAGGCGCGGGCCCAGGCGCCGCACCAGGCGAAAACCGCGATCAGCGCCAAGCCTGCTGCCATAATAGATACGATTTGCATCGGAGCGTTGAATGAGGGGTCTATCGGCCAATCAGTGTGCTGGTTGTTTACGTTAATACGAGCTGCGGCATTTGGCTACGGGTCGCTGGGAAAACGGGTGCGGTTGATTGCCGGGCGAGGGGGTGATTTGACTTGATCCGATATCGTGGTCGTCATGTTTGACGACTTTCCGAATTGCGGCTAAAAAGTAAGAAGTCGAGGATTCGAACCCCTGTCACCAAGCGTTCCATCGTTTCGCAGCAAACGGTACCGAATCGCGAATTTTGCAACCCCTCATCAATGAGTAGATTTTGAATGGATGCCGCTCGGTTCATCGAAACACGCGCCTGCCTTCTGTGCCTTCTGTTCCTTGTGGCGTTGACGGAACAGGCAAATGCCGACAACTGGCCACGGTTTCGTGGTGCCAACGGATTGGGCATCGCCGAAGCGAAGGGGGTGCCGGCTAAATGGTCTGCCGACGACTTTCGCTGGTCGATTGAGTTGCCCGGTACGGGGCATTCGTCGCCGGTGATTTGGGGCAAGCGAATCTTTGTGACCAGCGCCGACAAACCAGCCGGCAAGCGCTTTGTGAGTTGCTACAGCACCGAAGATGGTGCGGAGATCTGGAAAAAACAAGTTGACTACAAATCGTACAAAGCCCACAAGAACAACTCCCAGGCTTCCAGCACTCCGGCTGTTGATGCGGACCATGTTTATGTGCTCTTTCAATCGAAAACCGGTTCCCCGCTGATCGCTTTCGACCACGAGGGTCAAGAGAAGTGGACCTACGATTTGGGCCCCTACTTGCACGGGCAGGGTGGTGGCACGTCGCCCATTGTTTTTGGCGACCTGGTTGTGGTCTGCAACGATCATAAGTCACCCAGCTTTCTTGTGGCGATAGATCGACGGACGGGAAAGGAAGTCTGGAAGAAGCCGCGCCAAGGAAAACGGGCGTGTTACGCGACGCCGTGTGTGTTTCGCCCGACTGGCGGGCCGGAACAGCTGGTATTTTCGCACTGCTTTGAGGGGATTGTTGGAATCGATCCGAAGTCGGGCACCCAACTGTGGCACGTTGATGTGTTTGGATCGCATCCTCAACGAGCCGTCGGCTCACCGATCCAGTTCGGCGATATGATTCTCGCGAACAGCGGTGGACTTGGCGGCGAGAAAAACGCGGTGGCGGTCAGAATTGAGACGTCGGGAACAACCTCCCAAGCGACCGAGGCCTACCGATTCCGCAACAGCAAATCGCCTCACGTACCGTCGTTGATTGTTTACGATGGACGGCTGTTTTTGTGGACCGACCAGGGCATTGTCGTTTGCGCCGACGCCAAATCAGGAAAGCAGTTGTGGCAGGCCCGGGTCGGCGGCAACTATTTCAGTTCGCCCGTTTGTATCAATGGTTTGCTGTATAACCACTCGGTGGATGGCGAGATGGTTGTCATTGGCACCGGCGACCAATACGAACTGATCGCCCGCAACCCGATTGGGGAATCGGGCCACGCGACTCCGGCCGTAGGAGACGGCAGGTTGTTCATCCGCACGCCGACACGGCTAATGGCGATTGGCCGTTAGCAAGCCGACGAAAAGTTGGCGTGTGCCACGAGTGGTCCATTGGGTTGTTTTGGCTTAGAATTGTCGACGTGTCGAGAATTCATTCAACTCGATATGGACGGAAATGGGCGGAGCGGGTGGCATCCCGCCGGGCTGGTTTTTAACGAGTCGGCCCCCGTAGCTCAGGGGATAGAGCACCGCTTTCCTAAAGCGGGTGTCGCAGGTTCGAATCCTGCCGGGGGCGCTTTTTACGGTTTCTGTCCTGCTATCAGATTCGACACGCCCCCGTTCTTGGCTGCCGGTCTGAGCCATTTTCGAAGCCTCGGCTCGGTCGGCCGCCTTGCCGGCTCGTGAACCACCTTGTGGCGTTCATCGACAAATCCTCTTCCCACTCCGTTTCCGGGCCTTTTCCTCGTGTAATACGGTCAAAATAATCCCTTTTTATCGAATTTCGGGCGGTTAATGACTGGCCGGGTTAATCCGGCCCTGCCTGTTATGCCGATATTGCCAATGCCCGCCTTTTGAAACCTGTGAGCAATTTGTAATCGTTGCTCAAACGTTGGGCGTTTTGACCCAGGATCTATCCCGACCCATCCAATCAAAGGAAATGGTTATGAAATTCCGTCTGACTTTATGTGCTGCACTGCTAGCGTTCGGTGGCGCGCCGATGGTTTCGGCGCAGCAAGTTTACCACCCCGCCACGGGCGTTCCGGTTGTCTCGCCGCAACAGGCTCATCAGGCTGTGGCTTACAATATGCCGATGGCCAGCGCAATGCAGCCCGGCATGCTCGGCTGTGATAACAATGCTTGTGATACCAACGCTGCCTGCGATAGTAATGGGTGCGACAGCAATGTTCGTGCTGGTGGCCTGCTTAGTCACTGCGGTGGGCAGTTGTACGATCCGTGCTGTCCCAACGTTTACGTTTCTGTGTACGGTGGCTGGGCAGATTTCAACACCGGCAACGAGCTTCCTTACGCCATGACATGGCTCACCACCGATCCGACCACACAAGTAACGGGTGCGGGTGCAGTCAACTACGGCACTCACGAAGAGTTTGGCTTTGGCGTGTCCGCCGGCCGAACCCTGGGACGTCGCTTCCGAGGTGAAATGGATTTTACATGGCGACGGGGTCAGGTCAGCAGTCTCAATGATTTCCAGTCGGCCACTTGGCCACAGGCGAGTGGACAGGTCAATGTCTATTCCTTGATGCCAAACCTGTTGATGGACTTGAATCCTGATGGTTTGATCAACTTTTACGGCGGTGCCGGTGGTGGACTCGCTTTCACGAATATCGAATTTACTTCCGGAAATGCTGGTTATGAGTTGAACAACTCATCGTTTGCTTATCAAATTATCGCCGGTGTTTCCACTCGACTGAGCCAACGGGCTCATCTGTTTGCGGAATATCGTTACTTCCGTACCGATCATACTGGCATCGATACCGTGGATGCGCTGACCAACGATGGGTTGGCTTTGGAAACGGGCGAATTTGTATCGAACGACTACTTCATTGGCGTTCGTATCAATCGCTGGTAAACCGGCACCGATCCGCTGAATGCAACGATCCAGGGCAGCACGTTACGGTGCTGCCCTTTTTCATTGGGGGCGAGTTGCGCTGCTCACAGGTTGTACTGGGGTACCGGGAGCCATTCGCCCTGAAGCAACGCCGACTCGTGGGCCACGATCCCGGCCATGGTCATGTTCAAAGCCTCCGACACGTCCACAATCGGTTTGCGATCAAACAGGATCGAGTCGATGAACTGATGCGTCAGATGACCGTGTGAGCCACCATGGCCTCCTCCGGCCACGCCTGGTGGCAAGGGTGGTCGGGAACCGTCCAGGGAATCATCGTGCGGTTTTTGTCCGTAACAACGCCCCTGTTCGCCATGAGCGTTTTTCATGTCCCAACTGACACCCATGCGGGACATGCCCCCTTCACTCGTCTTGAACAGTCCGATCTGCGTGCCAAATGGGTTGCGATACTGGTTTTCACCGTTCTGGAAGATCGGGTAGAGGCTGGGCATGCCGACGCAGGAAACATCGGTCAGACGCCCGCCCCCGGTGACGGAAACGTAGTAGGCGGTTGAATGGGTCGGGTACCACATCGGCGGCAGGCCCCGTCGCCAGCCAAATTCGTCGATCTTTCCGTTGCGTGGATTGTAACTGCCGAGCACACCTACCCCGTCATGCCAGTATTCCCCCTCGGAGTAGATGATTCGGCCTAAAGCGCCGGACTGGTACTGGAGCCGTTTGGCATACAGGTCGGGGCGAAACGTGGAAGTTTCGTTCATCATATATTTCAGGCCGCTTGATTTGACGGCCTCCAGTAGTTGCTCCGCCTCTTCAACCGCCTTTGGCCCGAATACGGCGGGCACCGCCGAAACGACATGTTTCCCATGTTGCAGTGCCAGGATCGAGAGACGCGCGTGGCTCGGTGCGTCCGTGGCCACGTAGACCGCCTCAATCTCTTTGTCCTGTTGGATCATCGCTTCACAGGAGGGATACGTTTTACGGGCACCGACCGCCTGGGCCAGGCCTTGGCACCGTTGCGGATCGAGATCAGTGGCCGCCACCACTTCGACGTTCGGGTGGTTCTGGTAGAAGAAACGGGCCCCGAACTGACAGAGACCATACCCGGCAATGCCGACTTTCACTTTGCGATCCGTGACCGGCTGCCACTCTTTGGCAATCTCCTGCGAAGATGGTGGGGATTCCCTCTGTTCCGTGGAATCGCCGAAACCAGGGATCACATTTCCTGCCGCGTCGCGGGGAAGTTCGAGCTGCTGGAGTTTGGGAATCGATGGCTCTTCGTCCTGCCAGTTCCCGGACCAGGCGACTCCGCCGATTGCCAAAGAACCGGCACCGACATGCTGGAACAGACTGCGTCGTGTCATCGTCTTGACGTTTTTCTTCATGACAACCTCGAATCTCGTTTCACTCAATTCCCTTTTTTCATCAGGTCGAGCACCGCCAGGACGGTTGCCTGCACGCCCGCCTTGATCGACGGTTCTGGTTGAATTCTGAAGAATGGCGAATGGTGTGAAGGGACCTGGGTCCCGCCCGCCTCCTCGGCGGCAATATCCCCTTCGGGGGTCCCGCCCACGGAAAAGTAGACGCTCGGGATGGGAGGGTCGGTCGTGAAAAAGGGGAAATCTTCGGCGCCCATCCCTTTCTTGTATTTTTTGACAAAGGCTTCCTCCATCATGATCTGATCCCCCATCTTGTCGGTCCACACCTGACGGAAACGCCGGGCCAGCTTGCCGTCGTTCATGGTTGGCGGCGTCGATTCGGAAAAGATCACTTCGGGTAGCTGGTCCTCGGGTAAACCGGCAGCGCGACCCAGGTTTTCGGCAATCCGTTTAATGCCGTCCAGCAGGAGTTTGCGGGTTTCCGGACTGGTGTTGCGGACCGTCAATTGCAGAACCGCCTGGTCCGAGATGATGTTATGCTTCGTACCCGCATGGAAAGAGCCGACGGTGACGACGCCCGGATCGCGGGGTGGCAATTCGCGGGCCACCAACGTCTGCAAGGCGAGGACAATTTGCGAGGCCAACACTATCGGGTCTTTGCCACGGTGTGGCGAAGCGCCATGGGCGCCCACCCCGTGAACGATGATGTCCACGGCGTCGGCCCCGGCGTAGGGACTCCCGTCAGAGACTTCCAGCTTGCCCGCTTTTCCCCCGCACCAAACATGGAACGCCAAGGCGTAATCCGGTTTGCCGAATCGGGCCCACAGGTTGTCTTCCATCATCGCTTTGGCGCCAATCACCCGTTCCTCGGCCGGTTGCCCGATCAACATCAAGGTGCCGGACCATTCATCTTTGAGGGCCGCCAAACGGCGGGCCGATCCGACCAAGGAGGTCATATGCACGTCGTGCCCACAGGCGTGCATGACAGGAACTACCTGGCCGGTGATTGGGCTCTCCTGCCTGGCGGTGGAGGCATTGGCCAATCCCGATTTTTCTTCGACCGGTAGTCCATCCATGTCGGCTCGCACCATGACCATCGGCCCGGGGCCGTTCTCCATGATGGCCACGATGCCGGTTCCCCCGACACCTTCTCGCACCTGGAAACCGGCTTCCCGCAATTCCTTGGCCAACCTGGCAGCCGTCTTCACTTCCACCAGGGAAAGTTCCGGGTTACGGTGAAAATGATCAAACAGCGGCCAGAGATGTTGTTCGTAATCGGTATCGATCGCCTTTTGCAAGGGTGATGGATCCTGCCCACAAACAGGCAGGACCGCCAGGATCAACAACAGCGTGGATAGAACTCGCATGATCAGCCATCCGGGGGAAAGGGGAGGTGAGGACCTGGCACGGGTGCCCGGCCTGGGATTTCCTCTTATTGTGTCGATCCCGTGACGGCCTGTCCACAACCGGCAGGTGCGAGCCGTTGCCAAAGCCCCCGGTTCGGACCAGGCGAGTCTTTTTTACGGCCGAATCGACCTCCTGGAGGCCTAGGACCGCCGCCTCCGCAGGCAAAGGCTCCCCATGCCGACCCATGCCCAGATAAACAGGGAAGCAGGTTCCGGTACCGCATTCGGATTCCCCAGGTGACCCAACAACTTGTTGAAATTGGTCGTCATATCGGAAGTCACCGGCTGGTTATCGAAGTAACTGTAAACATTGACGCCACTCGGAGTGAACTGGTACTTGCTGTCGGTCTGTTTCGCCATCGTCAGACCGTCGCTAAAGGTAGTCGGCGATTCGGAGAGGTCGTGAATCCACTGGTAATCGAGGGCTCTTGCCCGTGCTGCTTCCGCGGCGAAATGCAGCGTTGCCAAGTCGGTGTTCAGCCCATTTCCTTCGTAGACGGGGAAAAAAACCTGGTTGGAGAGACCGCCGGAGGGGGCCCCCAGAATGGCAGCAATCGCATCGGCATTTGCTTTGGCGTTTGTATAACGGGAAGAGGATAAATATTTCGGGTTGTAATACATGGAAAAGTCACGTCCCTGTTGGTTCGTGTATTCCCGCAGCGCCTTGAGGCAGTTGACCCAATTTTGAGGCATGGCCTGGACGTCCGCCGTGAATTCCGCATCGATGTGGATTCCCTGGCCATAGTCCGTTTTCCAACTGTTCTGTTGCAATCCGTTGAGCAGGTCGGCCGTCGGGTCCACCGATTGCCAGTTGAGGGTTGGGTCGACGCTGATCATGGCCGTAAAGGAAGGCGGTTTTTTCGCTTGCCAGTAATAAGGATAAAAGTGACCCCCGCTGTTCTTGACGTAGACTTTCCCGTTGACGTCGATATCGATCGCATCGAGATAGACATTATCGACCTGGCTCGGTGTCTTGGAGGCCAACGAGGAAATACCGCCCGAGCCGGTGGTGGTATACGTGTAAGCGGAGATGGTTTGGCCCACGATCGGACTGGACCAGACAGCCAGACCCGTCGAAATCAATGAAAACAGGGTCCAACTCAAGATAGCGCGGGTGTTCATCAGAGTGTTGTCCTGGGTCAATGCTGATGTAGAGGTGTCCTACATGGAAGGCATCGATCGTAATTGCTGTAAGATAAATTACAAGGAAAACCTGTTTACTTTTGGGTCATGTCTACGCTCGCCGCGGTCTCTACCCTTCGTTTCCCCGGTGGGACCTTTCGGCGCGACAGGCAGCACGATTGGGTCTGCCGCAAATTAAGGGCGCTGGAGATTCGCGTCCGGTTGAAATTCACGGACCAGACGACCGTTCCTGATCAGCTCACCAGTTCCTTGATCACGCGGGCGGGCAACACGCCGGTCAACCGCTGATCGAGGCCTTGGTGTTTGTAGTGGAACCGCTCGTGATCGAAACCGAGCAGGTGCAGGACCGTGGCGTGAAAATCGCGGATATGGAGCGGATCCTTGACGATGTTGTACGAGAAATCATCTGTCTCGCCGTATATCGTACCCCCCTTGGCTCCGCCGCCCGCCATCCACATCGAAAAACAGCGAGGGTGGTGATCGCGGCCGTAATTATCCTTGGAGAGTTTTCCCTGGGTGTAGATGGTCCGGCCAAATTCGCCACCCCAGATGACCAGGGTATCCTCCAGTAATCCACGTTGTTTCAAGTCTTCCAGCAGGGCGAAACAAGGTTGGTCGACATCTTTGCACTGGGCCGGCATACGGACCTTGACGTTGGCGTGATGGTCCCAGTTGTTGTGGTAAACCTGGACAAAACGGACGCCCCGCTCCGACAATCGTCGCGCCATCAATACAGTATTGGCAAACGTACCCGGTTTTTTTGCCTCTTCCCCGTACAATTCAAACGTGTGCGCCGGTTCCTGGTTGATGTCGGTCAATTCGGGCACACTGGCCTGCATGCGGAAAGCCATTTCATACTGTTGAATACGGGTCTGTGTTTGCGGATCCGCCATTTTCTGCAGGTTCAACTGGTTCAGTTGGTTGACGCCTTCGATCGACCGGCGGCGAATCGCATCGGGGATGCCCGCCGGGTTGTTGATATACAGGATCGGATCGCCGGAACTGCGAAAACGGACCCCGGCATGTTCACCCGACAGGTAACCTGAACTCCATAAGCGGGAGGAGATTGCCTGTTCCTGGTCGCGATTAGAAGGGATCGCCACCAGCACCACGAACGCGGGTAAATTTTCGTTTTCGGAGCCGAGACCGTAAGAAGCCCAGGAACCGAGACAGGGCCGCCCCGTCACCTGGTTGCCCGTCTGCATCGCGGTAATGGCTGGTTCATGGTTGATCGCCTCGGTATGCAAACTCCGCATCCAGCAGATTTCATCCGCCTTTTGCGCCAATTTGGGGAGCATCTCGGTGTTCATCCAAAGGCCGCAATCACCCGCCTGGCTGAACTTGTAACGGGTCGGTGCGATCGGGAAGCGGGCCTGGCCGCTGGTCATTGTGGTCAAACGTTGGCCGTTGCGGATCGATTCGGGCAATTCCTTGTCGTACCAATCTGCCATCTTCGGCTTGTAATCGAACAGGTCCATCTGGGCGGGACCTCCCACCATATGCAGGTAGATCACCCGTTTCGCCTGCGGCGCGAAATGGGGACCTGTCGCTTGATCTTCCATCGCCGTGGCCGGCCTTGTCAAAGCCGGGCCGAGCAGACTGGCCAAGGCCGCGCCCCCCAACAGATTCCGCCCGCTGGCGAAAAATTGACGCCGGCTCGAATAGAGTTGTTCGAGTTGTTCTTGAGGGTTCATCGGGCACCTGGCTATTTGTTCAAGGATTCATCGAGGTTGAGGACCTGGTTGGCCACAATCGTCCAGGCGGCGACCTGGGCGGGCGGCAGATCGGCCTGGGCGGGCGTTTCACCAATGCGGCACAAGGCCAGGGCATCGTCCGGATGAGCGCGGTAATGTTCCAGAAAAATTTGGTAATCGGCCAACAGGATTTTCTTTTCCGCCGCTTTGGCCGGACGTCCCAGGACGCGCTGGTAAATCAAGTTCAGTGGATCCGGTTTTTCGCCAGACGAAGTTGCCAAGGCGTGTTCGGCCAGGACTCGGGCCGCTTCGACGTACTGCGGATCGTTCAAAGTGACCAATGCCTGGAGTGGTGTGTTGGTCCGCTCGCGTCGTACCGTACAGACCTCTCGGCTGGGCGCGTTGAACGCTTCGAGGTTGGGTGGTGGCGCCATCCGTTTCCAGAACGTGTAGAGGGTTCGCCGGTATAGTTTGTCCCCTTTGTCCTGCACGTAATTTCGCGTGTCACCGCCGGGCAAGCCGACAATGTTCCAGATATCGTTCGGTTGATACGGTTTGACGCTCGGTCCGTACATCTCGTGGGAGAGGAGCCCGCTGGCACGAAGGGCGGAATCCCGGATCATCTCGGCATCCATGCGGAAACGCGGTCCCCGTGAAAAGAACAGATTGTCCCGGTCTTTTTCCAATTTTTGCGGTGTGGACATCGCCGATTGGCGGTACGTGGCGCTGGTCAACATCATTTTGTAGAACCGTTTCACATCCCAACCACTTTCCCTGAATTCAACCGCCAACCAATCGAGCAATTCAGGATGGGTCGGCAAGGCGCCCATCACACCAAAATCTTCCGGAGTCGTCACCAGCC
>JAKVBG010000039.1:0-16304 GCA_022447605.1 Mariniblastus sp. | reverse complement strand
AAACCGGTTGACCGTCACCCTGGCCGTCAAAGGATTGGCCGGGTCGATCAACCAGTCGGCCAGGCCGAGACGGTCAGCCGATGCGCCGGCGGGCAGGTCGTGCAGGAAACCGGGTGGTGCGGCCGGCACCGAATCGCCCGGCTGGTCGTATTCACCCCGCATGAGAATATTCGCCATGGCGGGCGTTCCCTGTTTCTCCCGCTGAATATGGGTGACCGGACTCCGGCCCTGGATCGCCTGTTTCTCCTGTTCCAGCGTGGCTACCACCCGATCCAGTTCGGGGAACTGCGGGTCGGCCGAACTGAGGTAGTATTGGTACAGCGAATTGTTCTGGTCGTCTGTCCGCGCGTCGGCCGGGATCTCCAGCAAAGCCCGCGCGGCGGCTGTTTCCGCCAGGATCAGCACCTCATCCGCCGACAAAGCACGTTCGTAGATGCGTACATCCTGCAGGCCACCGTCCTGGAAGACGGCTCCCTGGCTCCGCTGCCCCAAACGTAGCGGCGTTTCGGTTCGAATCGAGGCGTCTGCCTTCAGGTTGTTCGTGTCGGTTCTCAGCTTGGCCGGTTTCCCGTTGACATAAATCTTGATGCCGGCCGGTTTACCGGAACCGTCATAAGTCGCCAGGACATGTTGCCATTGGCCCGCCTTGAGTACGGGTTGAGGGGTCGATACCTTGATCGCATTACCGGGCCAACTGTCGACCAGATGGACCGCCAGGGAGAGACCTTGTTGCCACAGGTCGAAGCCGCGAAAATTCGCCTGTTCGTCCATCCGGGCGATGATCCCGGCACCGCCGATCGAAGCGTTGGGTCGAACCCAACCTCCATAACTGAACGATTGGTCCTTTTCAAAATCGCCGTAACCGCCCAAGTCAAACGTGGCCCCTGGCTGGAAACGGGCATAAGCACCCACTTGGCCTTCCGCTTGCCAATCGAGCGGCCCGCTCGCCTGAAACGACGCATTTTCCGGAGTTTGGGCCGTCACGGCGGTACCCTCCCCTTCATTCAGCAGGGCGTGGAGCACCAATCCGTCGCGAGGAATCTCACCGCTCAGCGTCTCCGGCGAAGTGGCTGCTAACCAACCGGTAAACTCCTGCCGCGCGTCCTTTTTTCTCTGTTCCCGTTTCGTTTTTGCCTGTTTGATTTCTAGCGGCAAAGCCTCCCAGCGTTTCCGGTCGGTCCCGACGGGGACGACCAGGCTGGGGCCCCGTCCATCCTTGACGTTGCCATCCTTCGCCTGCTGCGTCGTGTTGCGGAAGAAGGCGGCGAGCGAATAGTAATCCTTCATGGTGAACGGATCGAACTTATGGTCGTGGCACTGGGCGCAGTTGGTGGTCAGCCCGAGGTAAACCCAGCCAAACGTCTGTACCCGGTCGGTCGCATACAGGGCGAGGTTTTCCTCGTCGATCGTGCCCCCCTCGTTGGTCGTGATATTGCACCTTTGGAAACCGGTTGCCACCAGCTGGTCGGTGGTCGGATCGGGCAAGAGGTCGCCTGCCAACTGTTCCCGAGTGAATTGATCAAAAGGTTGGTTGGCGTTGAAAGCGCGGATCACCCAATCTCGGTAAGGCCACATCTCCCGGTAATTGTCAAAGTGCAATCCATGGGTGTCCCCGTAACGGGCCGCATCGAGCCAGTACCGCGCTCGGTGTTCTCCCCAGGCCTGGGTAGCCATCAAACGATCAATCCATTGATCGAGCGCTGGTTCCGGTTGTTCCCCGTAATCCTTCAGGAAAGCGTCGACCTGTTCGACCTGGGGAGGCAGACCGGAAATGTCGAGTGAGAGCCGACGGAACAAGGTCCGCGCATCGGCTTCGGGAGCCGGCTTCAGGCCGTGGGAATCGAGACGCTCCCAGACAAAGTTGTCAATTGGATTCTTGGCCCAGCCGCGCGTATCGGACGAAGGAATTTCCGAACGCGAGGGCGCGATAAATGACCAGTGCGGTTCGTAGGGGGCGCCTTCGGTGATCCACCGCCGAAGAATTTCTCTTTCCTCCGGTGTTACCGTCTTTTTGGTTTCCGGCGGAGGCATTTGCAGGTCCACATCTTCGGAAAGAATGCGCTCCAGCAACGCGCTTTCAGCCGGCTGCCCTGGTACCAACACCTCCATTTCGATCGCTGCCTCACGTTGGTCGAGTCGCAAACCCGCCTTTCTGGCCGCACTGTCAGCCCCGTGGCAACTAAAACATTTGTCTGCCAGAATCGGCCGCACATCCCGGTTGTAGCGGAGGACTTCCTGGCTGTGTAACTGGCCCACCGCAAGGCCGAGGCAGGCGGCGAAACTGGCCGCCTGAAAAGCGCCAATTCGGCGGTTCTTTTTTGGTCGCTGAATATTCATCGTTCCCCGTGGTTTCCATCCAATATCAGTTCGGATTGCCAATCGACTGAGATGTCGATCGCCGGCGTATCCGCTGTTTTGGGCCGTTTCAAGTTTGCCACCCATCACGATCGCTCTATGATTCCGCTCCTTCGCCATCCATTGTTTCCACGATTATATACCAAGCCAGGAGTTTCCTCCCGTAGGGAGCGGGAAAATCCCCCCGTGGGACGGGTGATTACCACGCCTCAACGGGAGTCAATTCCATAAAATTTTGCTACATTATGCCGGTTCCGGCAATCGGACCGGAAAACAACTGGTAAAGGTGACTCGATGAAAGAAAAACCTCGTGGAGCGATGATTGGCCTCGGATTTGGTGCCGAATTTATACCGATTTACCAGGCTCACCCAAACGTGGAAATGAGCGCTCTTTGTCGGCGGGACGAACAGGCATTGAACGAGTGTGGCGAACGGTTCGGCATCGCCAAACGGTATACGAAATTCGAGGATGTGTTAGCGGATCCAGAAATCGATTTTGTCCATATCAACAGCCCGATCCCGGACCACGCCTGGATGTCCCTGGCCGCCTTGGATGCCGGGAAGCACGTGATGTGTACCGTGCCGATGGCCACGACCATCGACGAATGTCGTCAGATTGTGGAGAAGGTGAAAACGACCGGCTTGAAATACATGATGGCGGAAACGGTGGTCTACAGCCGGGAGTTCCTGTTTATCAAGCAGATGTACGAGCAGGGTGAGTTGGGCAAAATCCAGCACCTGGCCGCCTCGCACCCCCAGGATATGGATGGTTGGCCGAGTTACTGGGAAGAGATGATTCCGATGCATTACGCGACGCACGTCGTCAGCCCCTGTCTCGGGCTGGTCAATGGTCTCGCATCCCGTGTCAGTTGCTTTGGTAGCGGAACGGTACGGGAGGACATCGCCCAGAAGTCTGGCAACCAATTTGCCGTCGAATCGTGCCATATCCAGATCCAGAATTCGGATGTAACGGCCCATATCTGGCGTTTCCTGTATGACGTGGCGCGCCAATACCGCGAGAGCTTCGATGTTTACGGCACAAAAAAGAGTTTCGAATGGACCTTGGTGGAAAATGAGCCGCATGTTCTCCATACGGCCAAAAAACCGGAACCGGAGATCCCGGAAAAAGTGGAGATTCCCGATTTCGCCCACCTGTTACCCGAGCCGATCCAACGGTTCACCCTGCCCGCCGAAATTCAGGATGCCGACCACCTCTCCTTCATCCAGGGAGGGGGCCATGGTGGTTCCCACCCCCACCTGGTGCACGAATTCGTCACGGCTCTGTTGGAGGAACGTGACCCCTGGCCGAACGCAGTGACCAGTGCGAACTGGACGTGTGTCGGTATTTGCGCCCACGAGTCTGCCCTGAAACAGGGTGAAGTGGTCCCGCTGCCTGAATTTACCCTGCAAACTCCGTGATCGCTGACCGGTTGATAAGCATGAACAACTCCTTGAGGAACGTCTTGAAATCGATCACCTTCGGCCTGTTGGCACTGTTCGCGATTTTCCTGTTCGCGGAAACCGAAACCCCACCTGCCGGTTCGCTCGATCGGCTGATTCGGTCGTTGGAACAGACGGATGACCCGCAGGTACAGGCGGCCCTGATGCAGGGCATGCTCAAAGGAATGGAGGGACGTCGAAATATCCCGGAACCGACTGGTTGGAAGGCTTTAGCTGCGCGTTTGACCTCCAGTGACGATGTCGAAGTTCGACAACGAGCCCTGCAGATCTCCCAGATATTCGGCGATGAAATGGCGGTCCGGCAGGCGCTTGATCTGCTGAAAGACCGGTCGGCGGATGCAGGCCGTCGTCGAGCGGCACTCGATCGCCTGTTGGATCAACAGAATGTTGAGGCTTCCGAGGCTCTGGAAACCTTGGTCGATGACCCCGCCTTGACGCTGGACGTGATTCGGGGATTTGCCACCGTGGAAAATCCGAAAGCGCCCGACATTTTGTTGACGCGGTTTGCCGATATGGATGTCGCTGAGCGCAGGGCCGCGTTGGAGACACTCTCCTCGCGAAAGGTCTATGCTCGGGCGCTGCTGGAAGCCGTTCGTGAAGGAAAAATTACCCGCCAGGAAATCCCGGCCCAGGTATCCCGCACGCTCCACCTGGTGTTGGGTCAGGCTTGGATCGAAGTCTATGGGGATACCCAGCAACCCATTGCCGCGGAGAGGGAAAAACTGCTGGCCAAATATCGTCAAATTTGCAACGCGGAGGCGCTGCAAAACGCGAGCCCCAACCGCGGTCGGGTCGTCTACGAAAAGACGTGTGCCGCCTGCCACCTGCTGTACGGACAGGGTGGAAAAGTTGGTCCGGACCTGACCGGTTCCAACCGCCGCGACCTGGAGTACCTTCTGCTCAATAGCGTTGACCCCAGTTTCGACGTGGCCGAAGGTTACCGGACGTTGATCATTCAGACGGTCGATGGCCGTTTGTTGACCGGCGTGTTGGACGAAGAGGACGAAACACGGGTCGTTCTGCGCACCGCGGATCAGCCCCGAGTCGTCATCGCCAAGGCGGATATCGAGGGTCGACGACTTTCCCGTAAATCGGTCATGCCGGAGGGGCAACTCGACCAATTGACCGAACAGGAGGTGGTCGACCTGGTGAAATATCTGGGCACCTCGGAACAGGTGGGCCTGAAGGCGGAACAACAGACGAATGAACTTCCACAACGGCAACACAAAATCAGCCAGGCGCCATTCCTCAATCCGGAGCAGGCGGTTGACAAGATGTCGATCCCGGCCGGTTTTGATATTTCGGTGTTCGCTTCCGAGCCGGATATCGCCGAACCGATCGCCTTCTGTTTTGACCATCGAGGGCGTCTATGGGTGGCAGAAAATTTCAACTATCAAACCCGCCGCCAACATACCGATGACCCGGTCAGTCGCATCCAGATCCTGGAAGACACGGACGGCGACGGCGTGTTTGACAAGAAAAAGACATTCACCGACACCCTGACCTTCACCTCCGGGATTGCTTGTGGAATGGGCGGGGTGTTTGTCGGTTCGCCACCGCACCTGACGTTCATTCCGGACCAGAATGATGATGACATTCCGGATGGGCCGCCCCAAGTGCTGTTGGATGGCTGGGGAATCCAGGATCGCCACGAGACCTTGAACAGCTTTTTGTGGGGGCCGGATGGATGGCTATACGGCTGTCACGGCGTTTTCACCATGTCCAATGTCGGCAAACCGGGCGATCCGGAAAGCGATCGCCAATTCATCGATGGCGGTATCTGGCGTTACCACCCGACTCGGCAGACGTTCGAAGTTTTTGCACGCGGACTCTCCAACCCCTGGGGCTTCGATTTCGATGACCACGGCCAAGGATTTGCGACCTGCTGCGTCATCCCGCACCTGTTTCATATCGTGCAGGGCGGGGTTTATCACAAGCAGAGCAAGCCCCATGTGAATCCGCACATCTACGACTATATCCCGACGATCCGCGATCATACCCACCTGTCCGCCCACGGTGGGGCCCGGTTTTACCTGGCCGATGCGTTTCCACCGGAATACCATGATCGACTCTTCATGTGCAACATCCATGAGCACGCCGTGCTGACCGACCGGATGGTCCGCAAAGGTTCCAGTTTCATCGGTCAACACGGTGACGATTTTCTTCCCACGAACGATATGGCGTGGGTCGGATTCAGTGTTGAAATCGGGCCCGAAGGGGGGGTCTACATCCTCGATTGGCACGACCAGGATGTCTGTGGTAACTCGGTTCAGTTCCCCGATTCGGGCAGGGTTTATCGAATCCTGCCGACCGATGCCCCTAAGGTTGAGTCCATCAACCTGCGCCGTTTGACCGATTTACAACTGGTTGAAATGCAAACCCACAGGAACGACTGGTGGGTTCGCCAGGCGCGGACCGAACTGCAGCATCGCGCCCACACGGGCAAACTGGATCGTTCCACCGTCCACGCGGCTCTGCAGAAACAACTGACGGACGGAGTCGATGCTGGCCGCCAATTGCGGGCCTTGTGGGCTTTGCATGTTACGGACGGAGCGGATGAACCGTTTTTGAGTCGACTATTGGGACATCCTGACGAATATGTCCGCGCCTGGGCGATTCAATTGCTGGGTGACCAGAGCCAGGTCAACGCATTCCAGCCGGAACGCACTCCACCTGAAGAAAAATTAGTCCATTCCGCCCCAGTGCGAAAAAAATTCGCTGAGTTGGCCCATGCTGACCCTTCGCCGGTGGTCCGCCTGTATCTTGCTTCCGCTGTTCAACGGATGCCGTTCGATCACCGCTGGCCGATTCTGGCGGGTCTGTTGCAGCATGCCGAGGACGCGGAGGATAACAATTTATACCGCATGTATTGGTTCGCTATGGAACCGATGGTTTCCCAATATCCGGAACGATCGCTCGAATGGGTGGCTCAGGGCGCGATACCGGTTCTTAACGAATTTGTCGCGCGTCGCTTGATTGCCGGCGACCAAAACCTGGCCGAAGTGGCCAAGGTAGAGACCGCCCGCGTGCAAAACCTGACACTGCAAAAAATCGCACCCGGGTTCCAAGTCCGATCGGTGGGGGAATTGGGCGTGGTCCATCACCCGGAATTCCGAAACCGGAAGGCGGTTCAGACCCATCCGCTGGAGCGGAATATCCCCTGCCAACTGAAACGACGAATCAAAATTCCGCAAGATCAAACGACTTCACTCAAACTCCGCGTCAGCCACCATCCCCATGGGGATTGGCAATTGCGCGTTTTGGCCAATCGAGAACTGATGTTCGACCAGATCGTCGGTCCTCAAACGGTCGGTGACGATCAATGGCTCGATGTCGAGGTCGATCTCACTCCTTTCGCCGGGAAAACGATCTCCCTGGTGATTGAAAACCGGGCCAATGACTGGCGCAACGAGTGGGCGTATTGGAACCAGGTTAAAATTGTCAGCGAGTAAATCATGTTGTTACGAATGATTGGCTTTTTCATTGTCCTGCTATTTTCCGTCCCAGGAGTCTTTGCCCAGGAACGGGGTAAGGTCGTCTTTATCACCGGGTCGCCGAGCCATGGGCCGATGCAACACGAACACCGGGCGGGAAACATGATCCTCGCCGATAGCCTGCAGCGATCGGGATTGCCCGTCGACACGCATGTAGTCCCGCACTACGGGTACCCCAAAGATCCCTCCTGTCTGGAGGATGCGGACACAGTGGTCATTTTTTGCACGGGGCACCGGGGGCATGTCTTAAACGCACACCTCGACGAATTTGACGAACTGATGAAGCGGGGGACGGGCGTGGTGATGATCCACTGGGCGACCGAGGCCGAAAAAGGCAAACCGGGCCAGAAGTTCCTGGACTGGATGGGTGGTTTTTGTGACCTGAACTGGTCGGTCAACCCGCATTGGCAACCAAATTTCGGGGATTTCCCTGATCACCCGATCTGCCGTGGTGTCGAACCCTTCAGTATCCACGATGAATGGTATTATCACATGCGTTTCGTGGACGATATGCAGGGCGTCACGCCGATCCTGTCTGATCTGCCACCGGCGGAAACCCTGGTTCGGCCGGATGGTCCTCGCAGTGGGAACCAGGCGGTCCGGCAAGCGGTAGCCCGCGGCGAACCGCAACATGTCGCCTGGGCGTACCAACGGCCTTCTGGCGGACGTGGTTTCGGATTTACCGGCGCCCACAACCACACCAGCTGGCAGGATGAAAATTTCCGCAAGGTCGTGCTCAACGCAATTCTCTGGACGGCCCAGGTCGACGTCCCCCCTGGCGGTTGCCCTTCCCAACCCGTTTCCGATAGCCAAATCCGGGAAAACCTGGATCCGAAGCGGTGAACGGGGGTCAGGGGAAAATGGGTGATGTTCGTGCGGCAGAGCGGGCCGCCGCCGAGCCAGCTATTGATCCGAGACTTGGATCGTGGTTTCCATCTTCTGTACGGCACCGCCAGGCAGATCGGTTTCAATGGTGATTTCGCCTTTGTACTCCCCGGATACCTGAGGCGCTTTGAGCCGAGCTTCGACGATATGGACTTTTTTGGTCTGATCGGTCGGTGCAATCTGAATCGTGGCATCGGAACTGGTGATGGCGGTGATCGCAAACGGTTGATTGCCCGTGATGACCAATTTTCTCGTCTCTTCCTGTCCCGGGGTGGCATTGAAAACGAGCACCTCGGGAGAGATGCGCAAAGGCGCCAGGATATTGCCGGAAAAGCTGATCGGAATTTCAAAACGTCGGCCCCGTTCTTCGGCCACGATGTACAACTCGCCATTGACGAACCCGACCGGGACCGTATCCGTCAAGCGGACGGTCATTTCATAATCAACGCTGGTGCCCACCTGAGTGGGGGGCGACAACCGTACCTTGATATGTTGATAGGTACTCTTTACATCGACGATCCTCCAGTTCGGATTGCCGAATTTCGAGATCCGTATCGATTTCGATTTATCCTCGGACGTGAGCGGTAACGGACCGAAATTGATCGAACCAGGTTGAAACGTCACGTCACTGCGGATGTTGCCACGAACATTCAATTGGACTTCGCCCAGAAAAGGTCTGGCAAACCGGACCGTGATGGTCGCTTGGCGAAACCCGGAAAAGGCCTGCGTGTTGAACTTGGCAACCACATAACCGGTTTCCCATGTTTTGAGCCGATTGGTGCTCAGGCTGACCTGGGCACATCCGCAACTGGAGACGGCACTTTCAATCCTGATATCTTCCTCATAGATGTTTTTGATTGGGAATTTGTATTCCACGAAAGAACCTTTGGCGACGTTTCCGAAGTCGTGGTTGAATTCGGTGAACATCTTGCGAGCCCATTCCTGACCGAACCCTTCACCCGGAATTCCCGCCAGGACAGAGCAGCAGAGCGCCAGGCAACCGGCCGGAATAAGAGAGCGTTGAAAAAAAGACCTGGAGAGCATATCAACCGAAATTCATGGATTGTACGGGGGCCAAACCAACTGGTACCATTCTAGGTCGGAATGCGGGGGTGCCTAGGGCAAGTATACCGTATTACATTGTGACCGGGACAGTGCGAACGGTGATGGATGGCCGCCGTCTTCGGGGTCAGGAGAGGCGATTCCGTATCGTTTTTGCTGAAGCACGAATCGGCCTGCATTGCTTCGCTTCAGAGACCGTCTGGCGGGAAACCGTTGCATGGGCGCCCCACCGATTGGCGCCAGTGAGTCGAACAGAAAGGCCCGGCACCGTTTGAACTACCTGAACCACCTGAATCACCGAGAGAGTTGAAGCGTGGAAGAAAATCGGAAATTACGGGGGATCGGCCCGGCCATCTTTGTGACGGCGGCCTTCATCGGTCCTGGCACTGTCATGACGGCGAGTCGTGCCGGGGCGGAATTCGGCTATGGACTGCTCTGGGCGGTCCTGTTTTCGGTTATGGCAGCCATCATCCTGCAGGAAATGGCGGCCCGTTTGGGCATTGTCACGGGCGGAGGTTTGGCGGAGGCGATCCATTCCACCATCCGTCCTCCGGCCGTCCGCTGGCTCTTCCTGGCGTTGGTCCTTTGTGGCATCCTGATCGGCAATGCCGCCTACCAGACGGGCAATTTGTTAGGCGCGGCTGCTGGTTTGGAGATTCTTTACCCGGCCAACCCATCCGATGGAGAAATTTTGGCGGGTCTGGGGACCGCCAAATTGGGAGCGGTTCTGATCGCCGTTGCATCCTTGATTGTCATCTGGATTGGTCGTTTCCGATTCCTGCAAATCTGTTTGGTGGTGCTGGTCTCGATCATGGGCCTTCTGTTTTTGTTGGCGGCGATCGCCCTGGGACCGAATCTGGCGGAAATGGCTTACGGCTTGATTCCCGCCGCGCCGACCCCACGGACGGGCGAGGAAGCATCGGGAATGGGTAACCTGTGGCTGGTGATCGGCCTGATTGGAACCACCGTGGTCCCGTATAATCTGTTTCTGCACGCTAGTTCCGCGGCCGTCCGCTGGCCCGACCGCGACCACCCCTCCCAGGGTGTCCGCCAATCTCTGTGGGATACCTTGATATCGGTTTCCATCGGCGGTCTGATCACGGCCTCCCTGTTGGTATCGGCCGCAATTGCGTTTGCCGATGGGGGGCAGTTGACCAATATCCGCGATATCGCGACGCAGCTCCGGCCACTCCTCGGCAATTGGGCGGAGTTCGCGTTTGCCATCGGTATTCTGGCCGCAGGCCTGAGTAGTTCCATCACAGCGCCGATCGCGGCTGGATTTGCCACGGCCGGTTGTTTCGGCCACCGAGCCACCTTATCCAGCCCCTCTCTGAAATGGGTGGCTACGCTCGTGGTATTGGTCGGCCTGGTTTGTGCGCTCCAGTTTGGCCGAAGTCCGGCCGAAGCGATCATCCTGGCCCAGGTCGCCAATGGACTGTTATTGCCCCTGATCGCCGTATTCCTGTTGATCATGGTGAATCAAACCCGCCTGATGAAACAGATGGCCAATGGTTGGGTAGCCAATGTTCTCGGTTTTTCCATCGTCCTGTTGACTGCTTTCCTGGCCCTTCGACAGTTGCTGTTGGTTTGGGAAAAAATCCAGGGGTGGTGGTTCGTTTCTTAACACGATACAGAAAAAATCAGCCGTTATCGGCCGGTGCCGTTCCGGCTCGGTTCGGGCTCGGTTCGGGCGCGGTGAACACGACGAGAATCAAGACCCAGAAACAGAGCACGAGATTTTGAATCGGCAATTGCAACGCCAGGGGCAAGGCGTAAATCAAGGCCACGGCCGGAATCCAGACGACCCAATTGGAAATCAACAGCGGCAGAACCCTGCGCTGATACCAATGGGGACCGAGCGCGAACCAGGTACGCTTGAAAGAAAAACCGTTATCACGCCATAGATAGAACAGCACGATATTGACCACACCGATCAGTGGTACATAAATGAATTGATCGACCATCGTTTTGCCAACAATCGTCCCGAAATCGCCTGCCGTTCCCAACCAATACGCTTGCCACCGATAAAACAGGTCGATCTCCCAACCCTTCAATCCCCAAAACAACGTGGCAGAAGCGACATTCCGAAGATTTATTGGCGGTTCACGGCGGCCAATCAGCCCCGGAATCAGTGCCGGTATCAAACCGCCAAACAAGGCGGTGGATAGAAAACTGAAGGCAAACCCATGACGCCACCTGAACTCACCCATCCTGTCGAGCCAGGAGGCCAGCGCCGGCCACTGGAAGTAGCCGAAAATCAGAATAACTCCAAACAACCAGAGGATGCACGTCGGGACACGGTTTTGCACGATCGCCGTTCGACCCGTATGCCAGGCAGCGCGGAGCGGCCGATTGACCTGGTTCGAAGTTTTGCCCGTCAAATCAGGCCCTCCTGCGTCCTCAACCATGTTAAGTCACCAGGAAACGCTCAGGGACGGAAGACCAAATTTTCATGGCGACGCCTGATCCGGAACGTTTTCCGGACCGTCGAAACGGTCTTTGGAACGGACCGCAGCAAGAAACATCAGCCCGATGCCGGCCAGCAAAGGTAAAACACCCAGCGCCAACCAGAGGAGGGGTATGTGCTGTTGTTCGGCATCACCAAACCCGATCGATTTCAATTCGGATTCGAAATGAGCCAGGCAGATCAACAGCCCGTTGTGAATCGTATGCAGAATCATTCCCGGAATGACACTGCCGGTACGCAGACAGACCCAGCCGAGCAGAATGCCCATCAGGCTACTGGGAAGCAGCCTTTCAAACATCAGCGCGTCCCGTACAAATACGTGAAACAGACCGAACAGGACAGCTGTCACCACAATCGCCACCAAAGCGGGCGTGTGTCGGCGAAAAGCGCTCATCAGGAACCCGCGGAAGGTAAATTCTTCACAAACGGCCGGTGCGACGGCCAAACAGAGCAGTTTGACCGGAAGGGGGATATTCTGTAACTCGACCTTCATGGAATCGAAGACCTCTTTCAGGACTTCCATCCGTTTGGTCGTCAGGGAGTAAACCTCGATTTCATAAATGAACATCCATGCGGAAATACCCAGGAGAATACTGGCCACCACGGCCAACACCTTCGGCGCAAAAAGCAGATTGGCAGACTTGATTCGCAATCGAAAAACACGACAGAAAAGCAGTGGCAAACCGACGAACAACAGGACCGTGACGACCGCATTGATCCACAGTCGGGTTTGAATTGCCACATCGATCCGAGTCGCCAATCCCCCGATGACGATAAAAGCGGGAAACAGGACCACGAGTAACAACAGGGCGACCGGCAGTGAGGGGATCCTTTGCAGGGTATCCCGCCGCGGAAAAAACTCCGACCAACCTACGGATCCGCCGGATAAAACCGCATCCGAACCGAAAATTCGGCCAGCAATCCCCAATGCCAAGGACCCGTAAAGCAAGGTGGAAACCACCGTCACCATGATCAACGTTCCCTCGAACTGGCCGGCCACCAGGTCTCGCCCTAAAAGGATAATGTTGACCAACGGTACCAGAGCCAACAGCACCGTCATCTGGATATCCGGAAAAAGACTGAGGACCGCAGGAGCCAGCGCGACCAGCATGACAGGAATCAGGTACGCCTGGGCTTCTTTGAAACTGCGGGCAAAACTGGTCAAGGCCAGTAAAACCGCTGAGAAGAAGGCCGCAAACACCAGTAACAGGAGAAAGATCGTCAGGGTGGTCAGCCAGGAAAGTCCCTGTTCACCAAAAATCAATGGATCGAGACCCAAAGTGTAGATCGTCATCAACATCGCCACCATGTTCATCAGGGCCGTCAACATCGCAACGGCCAACACAGCGACAAATTTTCCGAATAGCAACGCCATGCGGGAAATGGGCGCCGCCATCAGAATCTCCATGGTGCCTCGTTCCCGTTCCCCGGCGGTCACGTCAATCGCGGGGTAAACCGCCCCGGTCATCGTCATCAGAACCAACATCAGCGGGATAAACGTCAGCAGGGATGGTTTCGTGTTTTCTTCCTCGTCATCTGATTCAAGAGATAAGGAACGAGTTCCATTGGGCCATTTCATTTGGATCTGATTCCGCCGAAACACCTCATCCGCCCATTTTCGGTTAAAGGCTTCCAGCCGATCCGATACATATTCATAGGTCGCTTGGCTGGCCGGCGAATTTTGCAGTTGAATCAATTCGAACTCTATCGGCTCGAAATCGTTGATTTGTCTGGTCAGAACGTCTTTGTTAAGAACCCGCACACCGAGTTCAAAAACGCCCATGCCGACGTATTTTTCGACTTCACCATCTTTGGCAGCCACAAAATTGAAATCCGGTTCGGCGTTTATTTTCCCGCGGATCAACGCTTCCATCCGCTTTCGGTCGGTTTTACCGGCACTCCCGCTATCTTCTTCCTCGGATTCCTGTGACGCCTCATTCGGGCCGGACTCTGATTCCAGTAGCGCGTTCCCGACCGTAACCCGCCGCTGCAAAATTGCCGCTTCCAATTCTGTTTCACCGGCGATAAAGTACTCGACCTCTTCCAGATTGCCGAGGGAGTTAAGCATGAACTTGTTGACGATGGTGCCCAGTAACGGGTAAACGAGAAGTGGCATCAGCACCAGCGTCACGATGGTTCGGCGGTCACGAAGAATCTCCAACAATTCCTTGCCGGCGAGACGCTTGAGTCGTGAGAAATCGATGCGTTCGTCGGCTGCTGAACCTCGATAGTCACCCGCTGCATCGTGGCTGTTTTCGTTTTGTCGGTCGTCAAGCATCACGGCCTACCTGACTGCCTGAGGGGCCCGTTGTGCCATTCAAATCCTGAGCAAGAAGATCAAGAAACATGTCCGTCAGGTCCTGCTGTCCGGTCGCAGATTGCAATTCCGCCAGGGAACCTTCGTGCCGTAGTTTCCCTTCGTGCAACAGGCCGAACCGATCACAAAGCCGTTGAGCCTCTTCCAGGCGATGCGTACAGACAATCACCGCTTTCTTTTGTTCCCGCAGGTGGCCGATATAGTCAAACACGACCTTGCTCGCCACGATATCAAGTCCCAGTGTCGGTTCATCCATCAACATCACCGGAGGATCATGCATCAAGGCCCGCGCCAGGTTGACCCGCTGTTTTTGCCCCGTACTCAATGTGGCACAACGTTGATGAATAAAAGTCGCCAAATCCAATAAGTCCGTTAATTCTTCCAGTCGGCGGTTCGCAACAGTCGGTTTGACATTGTACAGGTCAGCGCTGAACAGGAGCATCTCTTTCGGTGTCAGCCAGGGGTACACCCCAACCGAGGCGGAAGCGTAACCGATACGGCGTTTCACTTCGTCGGGATTTTCGGTGACCCGGTATTCGGCGATTTCCGCCATGCCCCCACTCGGCACCAGCAGTCCGAGGATCATTCGCAAGGTCGTCGTTTTACCTGCGCCATTGGGTCCCAGTAATCCATAAACTTCACCTGGTTCCACTCGGAACGTCAGGTGATCGACAGCGATCACATCTTGGGTGCGGGAGGGAAATCGTTTGACGAGGTTAACGACCGTTATCATGGAGCTTGTACTTCGGGAATGATCTGGGGAGACGTATTTTTTAATGTTCCGGCAAATTTGGCAATGGGGAACGTATCCTTTTTGAATATCGAATATCCTGGCGGTCCAAAAACGTGAATCGTCCCAATCCCGTTTGCAATCATTTTGAGGCGTCTTTTTGACACACCCTGATTTTTGCAGGATATCCGGTTCTTCCTTCGCTGCCCGTTCCGATCGATCTGGACCTCAGACGACAACGAACTTATGATGAAAACTTCATCGGGCCGAGCGATCGGCCTGGATCGCAGAAACCCCTTAACAGAACCAAGGCTGCCCATGCTTCGCCCCGCACTCTTTGCTTGCTGTTTTCCGCTGTTCCTGCTCAATAGTTTCGTATCCGGAAATGAAGTGCCGGTACCGATTCAGCCCACCCCGGCCAACGCCATCCCGGTCAATGCCATCCCGTTGCCGCCCAACCAGGTCGAAGCTGCCGAATTCGCCAATTCGTTGGCGGCATCCTTATCAGCCGATTCGGACAACGGCCAGGCCTACCCGGTCGAACTGGTCGTGATCAGTTCCAGTGGTGGACAAGCGGACAATGGCTGTTGCCAAGGCAATACAAGCAAAGGTCGAGCCAAGCGCAAGCGAGGTTCCCGTCGAGGTTGCCGGTAAAACTGCCACGGCCGTGGCCGAAACGCCCGGGGCAGTCAGCAGGCATTCAGCCCCAAAACAACCAGGCCATCAACAACTCCAATAGGATAGCCACCAGATTGGTGGCCATCGCCAGCCATCTCAAGGTCCCTCGCGATCGGAAAGCGACATAGAAGCCGAGCAAATTGCCGACCAACATGAACGGGGCCAGACAGCCACAGGAAAAGGCGACGATGATCCCGGCCAATCCGGCAATCAACGCGTCGAGTCCGCCCCCCTGGTCACCGGCTGGGGTGGAAGCCGAGACCACATCGGGGATTTCTTCTAATGCCATGATGGTTAAATGGCCACAGTCGGGACAGCGGATATATCGCCCTGGATCGTTTCCGGTGAAAGTCAAAAGACTTCCACAGCCGTGACATGTAATTGCATGCGTCATAAACGGTTGATGTTTCCAGCTTGCCGCTATTCTTCTCGGCCCCTGAACTTGGATGGTACCGACGTGCAATTCTATTTTTAATTCAGGAAAATTCGCAACCGGAAAGTCCGCGTCGGCCGTGTCCTGTCCTGGCCGTGGCCGGCCAACCGCTTTCCCCGCCCACTTCGGTCAATCGCGACCCGTTTCCCGGTGGATCAGAAGGTCCCCGCAAGGGGGATCCCCACAGAACAGTCAGGGAGGGTGCTCCCTGACGGCTCAGGGTCACGATTTCCCGGGAAATTACCGATTGCCCGTTTTTCCAATAATCGATAAACTGAAGCCTTTGATGGGTTGCTGGAACCGTTCCAGCCCCTTTTTAACACTTTCATTTTACTGATTTCCAGTGGCCTCCCTGTTTGAAGGGACGGCGGCCGCAAGTTCAGTGGCAACTGGGGAACAGAGGGGTAATCTATGTCTAATCT
>JAKVBG010000038.1 GCA_022447605.1 Mariniblastus sp. | reverse complement strand
CTCGCGAGCAGGTTTTCGATCTCCAGTTGGAGTCCGCTGTCGTTTCGGCCCCGCCGCTCGTACTGGAGATGATCTTCAGGAACCTGCTCGACAACGCGATCAAATACGGGGGGACGGAGCCCAAGGTCTGGGTCAGGAGTTCGTTTGACCGCCCCGGTTGGGTTGAGATTTCCATATCGGATAACGGGGTCGGTGTTCCTCCCGAGATTCGGTCGAATATATTCAAGCTCTTTTTCCGCGGTGAAGATGAACTGCAGCGAACGACCAAGGGGACGGGGGTCGGTTTGTATGTGGCCCATACACTGGTTGCTAAACTCCGTGGCAAAGTGACGATTGAGGATCGCGCCGACGGCGGGGGGGCGACTTTCAAAATTGAATTGCCCTGCAAGGAAACAACGACGTGAAAATCCTGATCATTGAAGACGAGCCTTCGATTGCCGACGGTTTGAAGTTCAACTTCGAACAGGAAGGTTACGAAACCAGGGTGGTGAACGATGGTCCCTCGGCCTTGGGGCTGTTGCTGGACGGCCCGTTCCTGTTTGACCTGATCGTGCTGGACCTGATGTTGCCTGGCATGAGTGGCTATGAAATTTGCAAGGAGATCAGGGGGTTCAGCGAGAATATACCGATCATGGTGTTGAGCGCGAGGTCTTCCAGCGAGGACAAGGCCCATGCCTTTGATTGTGGAGCCGACCAGTACGTGACCAAACCGTTCGACCTGAACGAGGTTCTCAGCCGGGTCCGAAATCTGTTCAAGTGGCGAAAACCCGATAGCAGTGATTCGAATCAGGCTCCTCCGCAAACGGTTGATGTCTACCAGTTTGATGACGTGATGGTCGATTGCCCGAAGTTCCAGGTAACGGTCAAGGGCGAGTTGTTCACGCTCACGACGATGGAGGTCCAACTGCTCCGGTACTTCCTGGAAAACCAGGGCATCGTGCTCTCCCGGAGTCGGATCATGGAGAATGTCTGGGGCCAGAGCGCTGAGATCACGACCCGCACGATTGATAATTTCGTGATGCGGCTGAGACGGATTATTGAGCCCGATTCGTCCAAGCCCCGTTACATCCTGTCGGTGCGTGGCACCGGGTACAAGTTCATCAAGGTGCAGGCTCCCTAAAGGGGTGCGATCTTGAAGGCGGGCCACAGTTTTTTGATGGCACGTGTTTTTGCTGACACGTGTTTTTGCTGACACGCAAAACCCGCTTTTACTCCCCCCCCCGGGACCGGGCGCGTAAAAAACGCGCCCGGTCGGGAACCGTGGCGCGTTATGAAGGTTTTGCTAGAAGCTGTCGGCTGAACTACTTCTCATCGTGGAGTTGAGGCTCTTTTCCCTCGTAAGCCCGGTAGAAATCCAGGATCGCCGCTTTGAGTGCGGCCGGTGTTTCGTCGACTGGATCCTGTTTGCATTTCATGGCGGCGACCATCACCTTGTGGGCTGCTGCCAATTGTTGGGCGTACATCTTGTGATCGGGTTTGATGCGTTGCGTCAGGAAATACTGCGCCATGATGTGCTGCGTGTTGGTCGCGTGACTTTCCTTGGTGGTGACCCAGCGGGTCATCTGGTTGACGGTTTTCGCATTGGGGGGGCCATCTTTGAAACCGTCGCAATATTCCTGGAGACTGGTAATCGCCTTGGCGATCGTCTTGGTGTCTTCCAGCATCATTTCAAACCGCATCTGGTCCGCGTAAATGCCACAGGGAACTTCGCAATGAGGTATGGGTGCGGCGGTCTTGGTGTGGGCGGTTTCCGGCAGGTTCTTGGTTTCCAGTTCGCCGGCAAACGAAGTTGCCAGGCCCAGGCTGAAAACGGCGGTCATGGTCAGGCTCAAAAAACGATTCATCAAAGGGCTCTCCCTGTGGCAAAAGGCAAAAACAAACGGCTTGCCATTGTAACGTTTTTGGATGCAATTGCACCCGGAGCGCGGGGGGCGATCCCGTTTGGGAGGGGTGCGGGGAGGATCCCTGAATCGGCTCAGCAGGTGTTTTTTGCCGTATGGCAGGCAGGGAACGCGCGCGGTTGGTGTTACCAGGGCATTTCCATTTGACCGACAATCTGGTGCGCGATTCGGTCGATCACCTGTTGCTGGGCGGTGGCCATGGATTGTCCCGCTTCCGGGATGAAAACGGCATCCCTCGCGATGCGGATCGACTGCAGTGGCATGAGGGGGACGCCGGCGCGATCGACCCAGGTGACTTCTACCCGGTATTCAATTTCCAGCACGTTCGGGTCGTCGTACTTGTCCTCGCTCAAAGGGCGCTTTCGCTCACGGACAAGTTTTCCTCGCACAAAACTGTCGGCAACATGTGGCGCGCCAATCGTGTAAGGAGTGTTCAGCTCGATCTGTTTGACGACGCTCTCGGTCAGGCGTTGTCCCAGGAACAGGCGGAATGACTCCGATTCGAACATGGCCACATGGACGGTGCGGATATCACTGCGGTACAGGTACTGGTTGCCCAGATTGTAGTTGCGGCAGCCGGCCAGTAGGACCACCGCAGCGGTCGCCACCAGGGACAGCCCCAGCGCCGGTAGCGAAAGGCGGTTCGGTTGGTTGGTTGAAAGTGGAGAGAGCACCATGGGATCCATGCCAGCTTAGCGTGTCTTGGTATTGTTTTGCCTGGCCGTAATGATCGGTTTGACTTTGGATTCCGAATCCGGGAAGAGATTGACGAACCACTCGGCAGGTTGGTCCGGTTCATCAGGCAGTCCAACCAGATTTTCCCTCTCCTCCAACGCGGCCTCGGCGTATGCGGTATCGTCAAACTCGGCCGTGAGCTTGCCAAGATAAACCTGTGCCGCTCGGTTTTCACCCTTCTTGAGGTAGTACTGAGCCATCGACCAGTCTCTCTCGGCCAGCTTGTGCCGGATCAGGGCCGCTTCCTGGGCCAGGTATTCCCTTTCCGATGCGATCTCGTTGGGGAACGACTTGACGATCTGTTGCATCAACTTGTCGGCGCGAATCAGGGGATCCGCCGAGTAGCTTTTTCCACGGTAGGCGTTCAGTCTTGCTTTCAACTCGAAAAGATGGGCGTGAAACTGGTGGGGGCTGCCCGGGTAATTGAGTCGCAGGTCCTCGTAGGTGTCGCCCGCGTCCAGCCACATCTCTTCCTTGAAATAGGCGGTTGCCAAAGCCAGGGTCGCATCGTCGGCGAATTTCCCGGTCGGATCATTCAGGCGGATCCGATGCAGAATTCGACGAGCCTCGGCCTTTACCCCTTTTTTGGGTCGGCTCGGATCGGTCAGGGCAAACGCGCCGTCGACCTCGGACAATTCGAGCCAGTATTGGGCGATGGCGAACCGGCGGGCTTCCGCCTTGTCCATGTAATCCGAGCCGGGATACTTGACCAACAAGGCCTCGTAAGCGCGGTTGGCCTGGACATAGCGATCGGCAAAAAAGAAGGAATCGGCCTGCCAGAAGAGGGCTTCCTGGTCCAATTGGGAATCGGGCCACTGGCTGCTGGCGATCCGGAAATGATTGGCGGCTTTGGCGAAGGTATCGATATGCTGGCCGGAATCAGGATCTTCGTCCATCTGCTGCAGGGCTTGTTCATAAACGGCCTTCCCTTCGGCGAACGAGTCGCGGGCCGCTTCCGGGTCTTCGGAAAAGACGGTCTTGGTCGCCAGGGTCGTGGCGATTTGACTGGGTGCCAGATCGTCCAGCACCAGGCGGTTCGCCTGGCGGCGACCGAGCGGGTCGAGGATTTCATCCGGATCAACCGATGTGTCGTCACTCGTTGCGCCCCAATCCGGTTTCTTCTGCTTGTTGAAGAAATCGAGATTCAGCGTTTGGCAACCGCCGAACAACGGTACCAGGAGTGCGCAGGCACAGATTCGAAGTGTAAATCGAAACCGCATTTTTGACATCCTTGTCAATCTGGTTAACGAATTTTCGTAATGTACTTTTGCAGTCGGGGTCGATAGCCCAACAAATGCGAAAGGTATTGGTTCATGATTGATCGCGTTTCAGCCTGACAGCTGTCGGCAATCGTGGTTGGTTCCTGGTCGTCGGCCTGGGCAAACTGGACCATGGTTTTCCAACTGTCGCTCGACAGCCCGACAACGTTGGTTTTTCCTTTGCGGCAGGAGCGGCACAGGATGCCGCCCTCGTTCAATCCAAAACTCACGCGTTGGTCCGGTTGGTTTCGCGGGCGAGCGCAACCAACACAATGGGTCAACATCGGGCTGTGTCCCAAGATGGACAGAGCGTGCATTTCGAATCTCAAGAGGGTCGCGTAGGGCGATCCAGTTCCGGAATCCAGCCTGATAATCGTATCCTCTGCTAAATCAAATAACGGTACATGGGGATCGTCTTCATCGGTTAATGCTGCTAACAACTCGACGATGTAATAGGCTGCATACAACCTTCCCAGGTCGACCGAAGCGGCTCGAAAGCGTCGCTCCAGCTTGGCCTCGGTCAGTAAATCCAGGGATTGCGATTTTTTGTGGAGGAACACTACGCGACAGATCGCCAGCACGTCAAGTGCAGCCTCGAAGGGACTTTTCCTGCGACGGGCGCCTTTGGCGAGTGCCGTAATTTTTCCAAAGTCCCTCGTCATCAGGGTTACAACGGAGCTTGTCTCGCTAAAATCGACAACTCGCAAAACGATAGCAGTTGTTTTTTCGCTCGACATTGACGGGACATCCTACGGTTCATACGTGGAAAAAGTTCTTGCAGGCAAGGATAAACCCTGAAACCACTTGATCGATCTGGCACTGCTGTCGGTTGGGTGATGGCGTTTGTGGACCCTATTTCCTTCACCCGTAGCGGCCATCGAAGTTAAATGATTCTGGCAAAGTAGGCAATCGTGAAGTCCTTTTCAATTGTGCATTCCAAAACGAATGTCAGGCCGATGATGGGGCTGGCGATGCCGGCATTGGCCGAGGAATTCCTCGTGTTGATGGTGACCTGGACGGATTGGTGGCTGGCTGGGCACTACTTCCAGGCCGAAGGGGATGCTACCAAGACGGCGATGTCGCTGATGGGGTATTTCATGTGGCTGATCCCCAGCCTGTTCGCCGCGATTGCAATCGGGGCCACGGCAGTGGTGGCGCGCCTGGTCGGTCGGGGAGACCTGGCGGGTGCCCGGCGAACGGCCAACCAGGCCTTTCTGGTGGGAGGGATCGCGGCGGTCCTGATTACGGTCCTGGTCGCCTGGTGGGGCGATCATTTTATCTACGTGATGCAACTGCGCGGGGAAGCGGGGCGATTTGCCCGCGAGTACCTGGGATTGGTCGTGTTGGCCATCCCGATGGTGATGTGTACCCAGGTAGGCGCCGCCTGCCTGCGGGGAGCAGGGGACACCGTGACCGGGTTCGTAGCGAAGTCGTTCGTAGTTTTAATCAATATCCTGGTCAGTACGTCCCTGGTTACCGGTTGGGGACCGTTTCCCGAAATCGGCTGGAAAGGGCTGGCCATTGGAACGGCGATCGGCCATTCGATCGGGGGTCTGATTATTCTCACGGCGTTGATTTTTGGCCGGGCCGGGCTTCGCCTGAGTCTCGGCTGGATGCGGCCAGATTGGGACCTGATTCGCAAGATCCTGAGGATCGGGTTGCCGGCCGGGTTTGATATTGCCACCGTTCTGTTGAGCCAACTGCTTTTTCTGGGGATCATCAACAGCCTGGGCAATGCCGCAGCAGCGGCTCACGGTTTGGCCGTGCAGATCGAGGCCTGTTGTTTCCTGACCGGCGCTGCCTTCCAGATTGCCGCCGCGACCATGGCCGGCCAATTCCTGGGGGCGGGTCTGCCACAGCGGGCCACATCGAGTGTCTGGCTATGTTTTGTTTGTGGGGCGACCCTGATGTCCGTTCTGGCCGTCTTGCTCTTTTTTCAAGGGCATTGGTTTGCCTATTTCTTTGTGGGTGACTGGAACGATCCGACTGCTCTGTTGACGGCCGAACTGTTGCGAATTGTGGCCGTGGTGATCCCCTGCCTGGCCGCGACGATGATCCTGAGTGGCGGTTTTCGGGGTGCCGGCGATACGATTTGGCCTTTGATGATTACTGCTGCCGGGTTTTTCCTCGTGCGGATTCCGTTGACCCTGTATCTCTGCCTGGACCAGATCAGCTGGCTCGAATTTGATGGTCAACCTATGTCCGGCCTGGGATGGGGCGTTCAGGGCGCGTGGTACGCCATGGCGATCGACATCGCCTTTCGCAGTCTGCTGGTCGGTGGGCGGTTTATCCAGGGCGGTTGGCGGAAGGTTTCAATCTGAGGCGGTATCGGAGGCGGTCGCTGCTGTGACCCGCTCGCGGTTCAGTTTTGCCTCGAACTCCCGGACTCCCTTGCGGTTCATGATGCGCGGGTTGACCTGGGGGCGTTTTTTCAACAGGTAGGCCTGGGCCTCCTCGGCCGTCATCCCTTTCTGTTTCATCAGCCAGCAAAGAACGATCGTGGCACTGCGAGCCCGGCCCGCCTTGCAATGGACATAGACCTTGCCTCCCTTGGCAATTTCCCGCTCGATAAAGTCGACACCTTTCTCGATATTGGCCAGGCTGGGGTGAGTGAAGTCCACCATCGGCACCCGGCACTGTTCGATTTTGTATTGCCCGTACAGTCCGACCGGGCCGGGGTATTCCTCACACGTGTTGAGGACCGAGGTTACCCCGCTCTGCGCCAGTCCGGGAATATCGGCATCGAACGGGTAAGCTCCCAGGACGATTTGATCATCAACCGGGTCCGACCAGTTGCGCACCTTCAGGATCCGGCCCAGTAACATGTTCCACGCCAAAGTCGGGTAAGCCAGGAGCTTGGCCTTGAGCACGGACCACTTCACGGCGTCTCCCCCCCGCTCGGCTGGGCGATCCAGTTCAGGCAGAAGTCGGTCAGATCGGCCACATGATGGAGACCGGCCGAGGCTTCCCAGATCTCATCCACCTGTTGCGCGTTGGGCTGGCCCAGCCAGAGTCCAACGGCCGTCTCGAAGGAGGGTCGATCGACCGAATTCAACTCGACTCCGCTGCCCAGCGTTAGGGCCAGTCGGCAACTGGCCAGGCTCACCCGGTCCATCCGCTGGGTGCCTCCCTCGTCACTGGGCAACTGGGCCTTGACGGCGAAAAAAGTCGCCACGTAGGCGGGTCGCATCACTTCCGGGATGAACGGGTTGTTGTCGTGCAGTGAAGCGCTGAACAGCGCAGCCGGGTAGCTGTCTCCCAGTAGCATGGGCGCCGTCGAAGGTTCGGTTTGTTTGATCGGAATCGTTGTCCATAAATCGAGCACCAGCAGGTTGAACAGGGGACAACACTCTTCCAGGAGTTCCAGGAAGTGGGGACCGCGCACCAGCCAGTGGTGCTTTAACTGACTGGTGCGTAGGGATATCTCATTGGTAATCTGCTCGGTGACCGGTTCCGGGATACCGTCCCATAACTGGGGGAGGCGGTCGGACAGCAGCAACGGTTCCAGGGCATCGACAAATCGATCGCAACGGGAAAAATCGTCGGGGGAAATACCAAGTTTCGCCGCATTGTCGGCAATTCGCGGAACGAGCGCTTGCCATTCGGGCGGAAGCGATGACATTCCAGTTTCGGCGGTAAACAGGTACCTGGCCAGCGTGGCCGCTGGCGAAATTCGCCAATTTATTTGTTCCATGGAAGACGGAATCTCAAACGGACAGCGGGAATCTGGCCCGGTTTTGGTTGGCGGGCCAATTGACGGTGATTGTCGGATGGAGATCATAACATAAACTCAAAAACGAGTTAACTTCGTTCATGGCAGAATTGAGGTTGAGCGGGAACCCCTGGGGACTTCCGTTTGCATAGCATGTTGGAACCGGAAAACAGCCGATGGTCGGTCGAGGATGCGGTTGAGCTGTACGGCTTGAAGCGCTGGGGGCTCGGTTATTTTGGGGTGGATCCGGATGGGTTTGTCACGGTCTCGTCGGACCTCAGCCGAAGTTCGCCCCTGGTCAGGATCTGGGATATCGTCCAACAGGCCCGTCGGCAGGGGCTGGCGGCGCCCCTGCTGATCCGTTTTCCACGCCTGATCCATAGCCGGTCCCGCCAGATTCACTCGGCCTTCGATTCGGCGCTGCGGGAATTTGGCTACCGGGGAAGTTACCGCTGCTTTTACCCGGTCAAGGTGAACCAGCACTGGGAAGTGGTCGACGCAGCGATGCAGGCGGTGCTGGCATCGGGGGGAGGACTCGAAACGGGTAGCAAGGCCGAGTTGTTGTCCGCGATTGCGACCACCGAAACGGAGGTTCCCATCCTCTGCAACGGCTTCAAGGACAAGGATGTAATCGAGATGGCCGTGCGGGCCTCGCAGTTGGGACGCTCCATCACGATCATTATCGAAAAGTCGACCGAGATCGACCTGTTGCTGGAGGCGGTAGATCGATTGGGGGTGCGACCCAGGATTGGGGTTCGCGTGAAACTGGCAGCCAAGAGCGGGGGGCATTGGCAATCCTCGGGCGGAGCCAAATCGAAGTTCGGCTTGACGATTTCCGAGTTGAACGCGGCGATTGGTCGACTGAAGGACGGTGGTCTGCTGGATTGTCTGCAACTGCTGCACTTTCATCCCGGCAGCCAGATTACCAATGTCCGCGAGATCAAGTCGTCACTGATTGAGATTGCGCGAATCTACGTCGGTTTGGTCCAACAGGGTGTACCGCTGAAGGTGATTGACGTGGGCGGTGGCCTGGCGGTCGACTACACCGGTTTGCAGAGTGAGGATTCGTCCAGCATGAACTACACGCTGGCCGAGTATGCCAACGATGTGATTCACTACATCAAGACTGTATGCGATGAATCGTCCGTACCCCATCCCGACATCATTTCGGAAAGTGGCCGGGCGCTGGTGGCGCACCACAGCCTGCTGGTGGTTTCGGTGATGGGGACCTCCCGCGCTGACGACGATGCGGAGGTCGATTTTTCCCAGCAAGAGATCGGGGACGTTGCCCCCCTCCGCGAACTGCAACAGATTTACGATTCGCTGGATGACGGGAACCTCGCCGAGGATTTTCATGACGCGCAAACGGCGGTTGATCTTGCCATGACCCTCTTTTCTGCAGGTGTTCTCACTCTGCAGCAGCGGGCGTTGGCCGAGCGACTCGGTTGGTCGATCTGCAACCGGATCAACCAGAAGCTGGAATGTCTCGAGTTCATTCCGCGTGAGTTGCAGCAACTCAAACACCAGCTCGCCGACACCTACTTTGGCAATTTTTCCGTGTTCCAGGCGTTGCCTGACAGTTGGGCGTTGGACCAAGTCTTCCCGGTGGTGCCGATCCACCGTCTGGGGGAACGTCCCAACCGTCAGGGGGTCCTGAGTGACATCACGTGTGATTCTGACGGGAGTATTCAGAATTACGTGGTGACCGGTTCGCAACAGCAATCCCTGCCCTTGCATGATCCGCTGGACGGGGAGCCGTACTTGCTGGGCATTTTTCTGGTGGGAGCGTACCAGGAAGCCTTGGCCGACGAACATAACCTGTTAGGCAAATTCAACATCGTCAACTGTTATGGTCCGGAGCAGATGGATTTGGTGAACGGTTCCAGCCTGTTGGACGTATTGCAGCAGGTCAATCACTCCCCCAATCGGATGGCGGACCAGTTGTCCCGGGCGATCGGGACCTCGGTTGAATCTGGGGCCATCGACGTGAAAACCGGCCAGGATATCCTCCATTTTTTCGATCTGGTCAAAAACCGCTACACCTACCTGGACCCGGGGGGAACGAAATCGAGGGCCGGGCAACCGCCCGCCTGGCACGTACCCCCTCGAAACAGGAACGTGCGTCCGTTCAAATAAGGGCTGGCGGCAACGTCATTTCAGTTGTTTGATTCATCGGCTCAAGGAAACCTCAATGTCTGATTCAATTCGCTCACTGATTGGTTGTGGCACCAAGCTCTGGCTGGACAGTATCGATCCGGAACTTGTCGATGAGAACCGCGCCCTGGGGGCGACCGGGGCCACCTCCAACCCGATCATCATTGCCGACCTGATCAAGACCGGGCGGTTTGATCACCGACTCCAGGACCTGGTCGCCCAGGGGATGAGTGATGAGGAAATCGCCTGGGAGATGGCGGACCAGTTGGTCAGCGATGCGCAATCAGTTTTCGAGGATGTCCATCAGTCGACGGGTGGAAATGACGGGTATGTCAGTTTTGAACTGGATCCCCTGATCGAAGACCCGGAACTCGACATGCCGCATGAGGAGCGTGTGGTCAAGTACATTCAATTGGCCAGGCACTGGTCGACCGGCCATGCCAACCGGATGATCAAAGTCCCGGCGACACCGGCTGGCCTGGACGCCCTGGAAGAGATCGTGGCGGCAGGTATCCCGGTCAACGTCACACTGATTTTCACTGACCAACAGTACCAGTCAGCGCGCGATGCCTGTTGGCGGGGTGCTCAGAGGTTGGAGTCTGTCGATTCATTCAAAAGTGTTTACAGCATCTTCGTGTCGCGAATTGATGTTTACACACAGAACCGGAACCCGGAACTTTCAGAGGCCTCGCAAGGGATGGTGGGGATCGTTAATGCCCAGCGAATCTGGGCAGAAAACGACAACTTCTGGAAAGATAAAGGTTGTCCTCTGCAGCAGGAGATCATCTTTGCCAGTACCGGGACGAAGCGACCCGAGGATGAACCTTGGAAGTACATTGCGGCATTGGCTGGTAGCGATATTCAGACCAATCCACCCAAGACGAACCAGGCGGCAGCCGAATCGGGAGAGCGGTTTACCCGGCTTTTGGATCAGCTCCCCGCTCAGCAGGTCCTCGATGAAATTGATGGCCAGGTTGATTTCCAGCATATGTACGACACGTTGATGTCCGAGGGGATCGCCAAGTTTGCCGACCCGCAAAAGCAGCTGATCGCCCTGCTGGGAGCGCGACGCGCGGAGATGGCCGGGGCTTGAGCCAGAGGAGGCGGGCGATGATTCTCCTGCCGATCCGGCCGACATGACGGATGGCAGCAGGTGTTGCTGAGCAGGCATAAAAAAAGCCCTCGGCACGTCGGATCCCAGGGGGGCTAAGGATTCCTCGGTAGTCCGAGAGCGATTGGTCGAAAGTCGATTGAGACATCCTTGTCGCAATCACCTCTCAATTTGCCACTTCAAAAACAGAGATCGGAGTTCTCTTCCGTGAGATTCCATCCTGCTTTGGCCTGCCGAGTTGGAACTCGAAATCAAGCCGTCGAAGCAACAAAAAAATTCGTTACGAGTGGTAACTCGTTAACCAGTTCGTTTCGATGAGTGGCAAATTATGAAAACACGTTTGGGCGGTCAATAGATGTTTTGAAAAACTTTATCCGGTTCGCTCCGGTCGGCCAATGGCATGGAAAATAGCGGATAAAAAAGGCGTTTGTGACCACGGCCCACGATCGCCACGTGCTATCATTCATGAAGCAGCAATGCCATCCTGAAGAATGCAAAGGCCGACAAATCCGGATTGACAATATTCGGTCGTTTTGCCTGGCGCCGTTTGGGCGCAACTGCCGGCGCGCCCCTTTTTAGTTTGGGCCAACGGTGTCACAATCAAACGTTTTGAACGACGATAAAACCCCCAAGAGAAATCTGGTTCGCGATGATGAAGACTGGTGTCCTGGTACATGGCTGTAACTTGCACATTGAAAATTGGCGTTACGTGGCCTGGGGAGACCCGCCTCACCACCTGGGCCGAATCCCACAAGGTATCCTGACCGCCCTGGAATTCGACGCGTCTGTGATCGTGTTTGGAACCGGTGCCTCGGAGAAGGTCTTCAATCTCGGCGAATCAGACAAAGCGGGGCAGGTGCTGGCCGAGGGCGAGTACTCGTTGGAATACCTCAAATCACACTTTGCCGAATTGGCTAATTTTGAGCCGCTGAAAGTCCATTTTGAAGAGCGGGGGGCGGACCAACTGGCGGAATGGGTCTTGTCGAGGCTCGAATTGGACCTCGATTCGATGAACACGATGGAAGAGATACGTAACGGTGGGCTGATATTTGGCCAGCACCAGGTCGAACGAGTTGTCCTGGTTTCCAGTCCCTCTCATATCGTCCGTTGCCTGCGGGATGCGGCGTCGATTTTTCGAAACGAGGCTCATTTGAAGGATGTCGGTTTCCGGATTTTTGCCAACCCGAGCTACACCTGTTACGAGGGAACCGAACCGAATGATGTGGTCGTGGTCGAGCCGCCCCATCGGCCGGACCGGCACGTCGTGCCCACGCATCGCCGAATTCACAGAATGATGATGTTGCAGCAACTTCCCTACGAAGATGTCGTCGAATTGATCCAGGAATTTGACGACTTGCTGCAAAAATACGAGAACCGGTATCACAGCGGTTAGGCATTGCACGGCCCCTCCGCTTGACCGCCGAGTATTGCACGGTGGTGACCACCGAATTCGCTGTCTGGGCTCGCCAACCGAGTGCTGTCCACGCGGGAAAATCCCCCTGATTGGGGCGGAAGGGGTCCTCTTTTTGGTTCGCCACGTATTTTAATGCGTTGGCCGGAGGCCTTAACATTTCAGTCGCAAATCAAATTAGCTGCCTGGCGACGTAGGAAACACCGGTCTTTTGGTTGGAAATTCCTTGTTGAAAATGGGGGCCGCCTAGGAAAAAATAAGATCGTAGATGGAAAGTCGGTCGATCGGCACCACTGATCGATTTGACCGGCCAATTCGATTAAACTTTTGGTAGATGGATTTCAGATCAGAGACCAGGAAGAACCATGCCTACCTCACGCCCTAGCTCCGCCGACCCTTCTGCTCACCGTTGGCGGCCTCACTCCTTCATCGCGATATTTGCCCTGGTGACCTTGCTCCCGGTCGCTTTGATCGGATTCGAATCAGTCCGAGCCAAGAACCTGGTCCAGAACAGCAGCTTTGAAAAAGGTGGAGCGCAGGCGGCCCAATCATGGACCACCAATACCTGGAGTGGTGAACCGGTCTTCCGGATCGATCCCGAGGCAGGCCGAACGGGTAAACGCGCTGTCGTCATTTCATCGCAGGAGGGGGCTGATGCCAGTTGGAGTTACCGGCTGAAGGTCAAGCCGAACCGGGACTACCGCGTCACGGCCTGGATCAAGACCGAGAATGTCGGGGGCGGAGGTCTCGGGGCCCTGATCAACTTGCATGAACTGCAATTTGAGGGCAAGACGGACGCACTCCAGGGCGACAACGACTGGACCCGCGTGACGACCGAATTCAACTCGGGCTCCCGCGACAGTGTATTGCTGAACTGCCTGTTTGGAGGATGGGGGCGGGCGACAGGTACTGCCTGGTTCGATGACATTGAAGTCGTGCAGATTAGCCAGGAACCGGAAGTGCCGCAGATGAGCGAGGCGGAGGCCGGTGCATTTTTTGAAACGAAAGTTTTGCCTGTTTTCCAGGAAAAGTGTTTTGGTTGTCACGGTTCGGGCGACAAGATCCGCGCTGACTTTGTGATGACCAATCGGGAAGATCTGTTGGCGGGTGGTGAGTCGGGTGAGGCGATCGACCTGGATTCGCCACGGGACAGCCTGTTGGTCGAAGCGATCAACTACGAATCGTACGAAATGCCCCCCGACGGAAAACTGGCGAAGGAGGATATCGAGAATATCACTGCCTGGATCCAGATGGGGGCTCCGTGGAAAGGCGCAGAATTCAAACCGGAAAGAACGGCCGAAGCCCACTCCGTACCGACCGTCAACGCCGAGACCAAAAAGTGGTGGTCTTACCAACCGGTCCAGCGTCCCTCGGTTCCTGCGGTAGCCGAGAAAGGTTCCCGTCCGACCCATCCGATTGATGCTTTTGTCTACCGGCAATTGCGTGAACAGAACCTGGAACCGAATCCTCGTGCATCCAGGCAGACCCTGGTTCGCCGGGCGTATTACGATCTGACCGGCTTGCCCCCGACACCCGAGCAGGTTCGGGCGTTTGTCGACGATTCGTCCCCCGATGCCTGGGAGAACTTGATCGACCAATTGCTGGCTTCGCCGCATTACGGTGAGAAATGGGGCCGGCACTGGCTCGACCTGGTCCGCTATGCCGAGTCGAACAGTTACGAGCGGGATGGCACCAAGCCATTTGTCTGGCGGTACCGGGACTACGTAATCCAGTCGTTCAATGCTGACAAGCCGTATGACCAGTTTGTCATCGAACAATTGGCGGGCGATGAAATCGCCGGGAAAACGCCGGAGACGCTAATTGCCACCGGTTATTATCGGCTGGGAAAATGGGACGACGAGCCGGTCGACCACAAGCAGGCCTGGTATGACGATATGGACGATGTGCTGGCCACGACCTCTCAGGCGTTCCTGGGGATGACGGTCCATTGCGCCCGCTGTCACGATCATAAAATCGATCCGATTCCGACCAAAGACTACTACTCGATGTTGGCGTTCTTCCGGAATGTCCAGCGTTACGGCGTGCGTGGACACGACACCGTGCTGCGTCAGTCATCCCGACCGATCGTCTCGGAGGAAGAACAGCAGTCCCATACCACAGAGGTGCAGCAGTACGAGAAGGACGTCAAGGAGAACCGGGAATACCTGAACCAGGTTGAAAAGCGGGTCAAGAAGGATTTCATCCCGGTTGAGCATGAGGAGTTCAGGCACGAGATGAATCGAGTTCCTCTGGTCAAGCAGCGTGTCGGTAAAGAACTCAATGGCGAGTTGTTCACCGAGGAAGAATATGTCGAATACAAAAAGCAGTTCGAGCGGATGAAGTTTCTGCGCGGCAATCGGCCGAAGAACCTCGAGGCGGCCCTGTGCGTGACCGAGAAAGGGGATACGGCCGAACCGACGTTTGTCCTGGTTCGTGGGAATGCCAGTGCCGAGAGCGATCAGGTCGAGCCCGGGTTCCCATCGGTCCTGTCTCCCCCGGAGCCAGTCGTTCAGAAGCCGGCCGATGGCAAATCGACCGGGCGTCGAACCGCCTTGGCCAACTGGATCGTTGACCCACAAAATCCACTGACCGCGCGGGTGATGGCCAACCGTATCTGGCAGCACCATTTTGGCCGTGGCCTGGTCCGATCGTCGAACGATTTTGGCTTCCAGGGAACACCACCGACCCACCCCGAGTTGCTCGATTGGTTGGCGGCCGAGCTCGTCGAGGGCGATTGGCGAATGAAGGCGCTGCACAAGAAGATCATGCTGAGCAAAACGTATCAGATGTCATCCGAGTCGCGCCCGGCCTCCCTGGCGGCCGACCCGACCAATGACCACCTGTGGCGGTTTGAAATGCGGCGGCTGACAGCCGAGGAATTGCGGGATTCGATTTTGGCGGTCAACCAGACGCTCAATCGTGACAAGATGTTCGGCCCGAGTATTTTCCCGAAAATCGAAAAAGAGATTTTGCATGGGCAGTCCCGGCCGGGCGAAAACTGGGGCAACTCGTCACCGGAAGACATTACCCGGCGGAGCATCTATATCCATATCAAGCGTTCGTTGCCCGTGCCGATCATGCAGAGTTTTGACGTTGCGGATCCCGATTCCTCCTGCCCGGTTCGGTTCAATACGGTGCAGCCGACGCAAGCGTTGGGGATGCTCAATAGCGAGTTCGTCAACCAGGAGGCCGGGAAGTTTGCCGAGCAGGTAGCCCGGGAAGTGCCCGATGATCTGCCCGGCCAGGTTCGTCTGATCCTGGCCCGTGTTTGGCAGCGTCAGCCGACGTCCGAAGAGGTTCAGGATGGTGTCGATTTTATCCGCTCGCTGGAATCTAAGCAGGAAGAAGGGTCGACCGTTTCGCCGCTGAAACTTTTCTGCGTTGTGGCGTTAAACCTGAATGAATTTATGTACTTGGATTGAGCCGTGTGACGGGTGAACGTTGCGAGGTTGAACGAGATTTGCAATTTTTTGTGTTAAACGAATTGAAGCAGACAATATGAGCAAGCAAAGAAACTTCTGTGGTCGAACCCGACGGGAATTCATGTGGCAGGCTGGTGGCGGTTTCGCCGGCACGGCCCTGGCGGGCATGCTGGGGGATTCCTTTTTCGCCAAACAGGCCCGGGCGGCGGACGATCTGGCCGATTGGAAAAACCCGCTGGCACCGAAGCCCACCGATTTTGCACCGAAGGCGAAGTCGGTCATCTTCCTGTTCATGTACGGCGGGCCGAGCCATATTGATACGTTCGATTACAAGCCGAATATGATCGGCATGGACAACAAGACGGTGAAGGTCAAAACGTTTGGCCGTGGCGGGCACAAAAACCAGGGGCGGATTGTCGAGCCTCGCTGGAAGTTCAAGCAGTATGGCGAATGCGGCAAATGGGTCTCGTCGCTGTTTCCCAACGTGGCCGAGCATGTGGACGATATCGCGTTCATTCACTCGATGTCGGCCGATTCGCCGATCCATGGGTCGGCCATGTTGCAAATGAACAGTGGTGAAATCCTGAGTGGCAGCCCCTGCCTGGGATCGTGGATCAATTACGGTTTGGGTACGGTCAACCAGAACCTGCCCGGGTTCGTGGTGATGCTCGACAAGCGGGGTGGTCCGATCAGCGGTCCCAAGAACTGGTCCGCCGGTTACATGCCGGCCACGTACCAGGCGACCCAGCTGCGGTCCACCGGTAACCCGATCCTGAACCTGGAACCGAACCAGATTCAGAAGACGACCCAGCGGCAAATGATCGACCGGATCCAGGGTTACAATCGCGAACATTTCCAGAACCGGGACGACAACACGAACCTGGCCGCGCGGATTGCGAGTTACGAACTGGCTTACAAGATGCAGGCGAGCGCCCCCGAAGCGGTCGACCTGGGCCAGGAGACGGCCGCCACGCGCGACCTGTATGGCATCGACCATCCTGTGGCCGGATATTTCGGCAAGCAGTGCCTGTTGGCCCGCCGACTGGTCGAGCGGGGCGTTCGTTTTATCCAGATCTATTCCGGTGGGAATCACAACGATGCGAACTGGGATGCCCACGGTGATTTGAAGATCAACCACGATCTGCACGCCGAGGAAACGGATCAGCCGATTGCCGGCCTGATCAAGGACCTCAAGCAGCGGGGTCTGTTCGACGAGACCTTGATCGTCTGGGGTGGCGAATTTGGGCGTCAACCGACGGCCGAGTACGCCAAGGGTACGGGCCGGGATCACAATGCCTACGGGTTCACGATGTGGATGGCCGGTGGTGGTATCCAGGGTGGCGTTTCGGTCGGTAAAACCGATGAACTCGGTTCGGTCGCGATTGAGGACCGTTTCCACGTGCGTCGGATTCACGCCACGATCCTGCACCAGATGGGGGTCGATTGCAACAAGTTGAGCTACTTCTTTGGTGGGCTCGATCGACGCCTGGTCGGGGTGGAGGGAGCCGAGCCGATTCCCCAGCTGATCTCGTAGGTTTGCCGGCTGGCTCCGGTATGAGTTTGATCTCGTGGCGTGCTGCCAGGAGGGCGCTCCCGGTTCGACGACCAAAATCCTGTACGCGGCTGGCCAGTGCGGCGCGGACGGTGAATGATGGATGTTCATCAAGTTCATTCGGGACAGGATTTGACAGGGCGATTTCAAGTCTTGTTTTTTAGCGATATCGAGAGCGGGTAGCGGCTCGTCGAATCCCACTTTGCCTCGGCGGATCAGCCAGAACTCAGACGGTTCTTTCCTACTGGAAAATCAATGAACCCGTTCTAGAATGAAGTCGAAAGGACCCGTCGCTCGAGGTTCATGCTTCCCGCTGAGACTAACTTGGGCGAGACGTTTTTATGGGAGTAGAAGATGAGAACCGGAAACCGACGCGACTTTTTCAGATCGACTGCCGCGGCGGGGGCGACCCTGGCGCTACCCACCATTATCCCTGCCTCGGCGCTGGGGCGGGATGGCGCCGTTGCCCCCAGCGAACGGATTGTCCTGGGCGGCCTGGGTATTGGCCCCCGCGGTACGACCGACTTGAAGTGCTTTCTCAAGAACCGGGACGTGCAGTTTGTAGCGGTGGCCGATTTGCAGAAAACCCGCCGCCAGGCGGTTAAGACGCTGGTCGATGGAACGTACGGCAATCAGGACTGCGTGATCTACCAGGATATGTATGACGTGCTGGGCCGTGATGATATCGATGCACTGCTGATCGCGACCGGGGACCGCTGGCACACGATGGCCTCCATCCTGGCCGCCAAGGCGGGTAAGGATGTCTATTGCGAAAAACCTTGTTCCCTGACGATTGCCGAGAGCCGTGCCCTGGCCGATGCCTACCGCAAATATGGCCGGGTCTACCAGGCTGGAACGCAACGGCGGACGATCGGGAACTTTGAATTTGCCAAGGACCTGGTCCGCGACGGGCGGCTGGGCAAGTTGCATACGGTACACGCCAACACGCGACCTCCCGGCACGAGCCATCATTGGCTGCCGGCCGAACCGGAGCCGGCCAAGGAGGACTGTGACTGGGATCGCTGGCTCGGTGCCTGTCCCTGGCGACCCTACAACTCGGCCTACGTCCGCGGCGGTTGGCGGGGCCATTTTGACTTTCACGGGGGTGGAATTCTGGAGTGGGGGTCCCACACGGTGGACCTCTGCCAGTGGGCTGCCGGTCGCGATGACACGGCGCCGGTCCGTTACGTTCCCAACCAGGATGGCGTGGAGTGCTTTTATGCCGACGGCCTGAAGCTGGTGATGCGCAGTGAAGGCTGGATGGGGATGGGGACCTGCAGTGTGCGATACGAGGGTGACGAAGGCTGGATCGAAACCGGGGATTCCGGGAACTTCATTCTCGAACCCGCGTCACTCCGCACGCAACAGTCCGTCTTTCACCGGGCGGGGACAGACCCCACGACCCATATTCGCAATTTCCTGGACTGTGTGAAGACCCGCGCTTTGACCAACGCCAATGCGGCGGTGGTGGCCCAGTCCCACGTTGTCTGCCACGCCGCCTATATCGCCTGGCAACTTGGCAGGGAGTTGAACTTCGACCCGGTTAACGAGGAATTTAGGGACGATGACGAAGCGAACCGTATGCGTTCCCGTGCCATGCGAGAACCGTGGCGCGTTTAAACTGATTTTCCAAAGCGAACCCGACATGCAAAAAACCGAGTTTCATTGGTGCCCATTCCGTCAACTGAGGGGAAAAGAGTGATGGTCTCGTTTCGATTTGCCGTTTCTATCCCGGTCCTGGTAGCACTTCTGGTGTTGCCGGTGTTCCTGACGGCTCAGCAACCACTGCCGGCTGAGGGTGACGAATCCCAGCTGATTGCCATTCTCGATTCGGATGCCCCATTGTTTGATAAAGCGAAAGCTTGTCAGCGACTGGCCATTATCGGCACTCCCAAGTCGGTGCCTGCGGTGGCGAAATTGCTGGCCGATCCAGAATTGTCTCACTACGCCCGTTTTGCTTTGGAAGCAAACCCTTCTCCAAAGGTCGACACGGTTTTTCGTCAGGCATTGGGTGAATTGAAGGGTCCGCAACTCGTGGGCGTGATCAATTCGGTTGGCTCGCGTGGTGATATCAAGGCCATCGACGCCCTGTCGGGACTGGCGGTCGGTCAGGACGACGAGGTTGCCTCAGCGGCCGTTTCCGGGTTGGGAGCACTGGCTACGGCGGAATCGATCCGTCCGGTAAAACAGGCGCTGTCGGGCAAACGGTCGTTGCGCCTGGCGGCAGCCGATGCCTGCCTGACTGCGGCCGACCGGTTGCTGGAAGACGGAAAGAACGCGGAAGCACTGGAGATCCTGGCGTTGCTGCGCCAGGCCGATCTGCCCAGGCATATCAATGTCGCCTCGCGACTCGGCGAAATTCGGTCCGGCACCCAGGATGAAAATGACCTGATGGTTTCCTACCTGAGTGATACCGATCCGGACCTGTTTCGGATTGGTTTGGAACTGGCCCACCATCAGAGGGACGCCGAGACGACTGCGCAACTGCTGAAACAACTTGAGGCACTGCCCATGCAGCGCCAGGTATTGTTGGTCCACGTATTGGGCGATCGGGGTGAGGTGTCGGCGCTGCCGGCGCTGGCCGATCTGGCCGACTCGGATGATGAAGGTATGAAGTTGGCGGCTGTCCGCGTGCTTGGCAGTTTGGGGGATGGATCGGTCCTGCCTGTTCTGCTCAGGGCGGCTCTCTCCGACAACCAGCCAATGGCCACGATTTCCCGCGACAGTTTGGCCCAACTAGCGGGTCCCGAGGTCGATGAGCAACTGGTGAATCGGTTGAAAAACAGTGATGGACAGGAACGCCTGGTGCTGGTGGACGTGGCCGGTCGACGTGGCATCAAACGAGCGATTCCGCTGTTGCTCCAATTCGTTTCCTCGGAGGATGCCGAACTTCGCAACTTGGCCATCGACGGCCTGGGACGGACCGTGGGTCTCGAAGACTTTCCGCAGATGGTCGACCAACTACTGGCAGCTGGTTCATCCCCGTCCGCCCCGCCCATGAAGGAAGCCCTCCGCAAAGCTTGCCAGCGGATGGGTGACCGCGCCGCAGCATCCCGGGTGCTGCTGGAACGTATGGCGACGGCGACCGAACAGGCGCAGACCGACCTGATGGACTTGCTGGTCTACGTGGGGGGTCCACAGGCCTTGGCTGGTGCGCAGGCCGCCGCCCAGGGCGAGGATCGATCGGTCGCCAATGCCGCCACGCAAGCGCTGGGAAAATGGTTGACGCCCGACGTGGCACCCGTCCTGCTGGAACTGGCTCAGTCGGGAAACGCAGCCTACCGTGTCCGTTGTCTGCGGGGTTATATCCGCGTCATTCGACAGTTTGGTCTCAGGCCCGGGCAGCGGCTGCAGATGAGCAAGAAGGCGTTTGCGGTGGCGAGTCGAGATGAAGAGCGGAAGCTGGTCCTCGATACTTTGACGCGTTTCCCTTTGCCGCAGGGACTGAAAATGGTAACACTCCACCTGGAAAATTCTTCACTCAGTGACGCGGCTAGCCAGGCTGCCGTCGTGATCGGTGAAAAGATCGTCAATAACGACCCAAAATCGGTAGCGTCGGCCATGAAGAGAGTCGTTGCGGTAAGTGGGGACGAGGAGCTGGTCGAGAGGGCCAAACTGCTGATCGCACGGACGAAACAGAAAACGCCTTGATACAATGGAGAGAGCGGAGAGCGTCGGCAGACTTCTCGGGTCCAGCGACGGGCCGGTTTCTTGTCGGTTTGTTGGCTGTTTCGTATAATCACGCAATCATTCAGGCAAAATGAAAAGGTGTTATGTCTTCCAAACTGATTGTTGTTGTCGTCGTCCTGGTCGTCATCGTGTTATCGATCTTCGGGTTCTATCGGTGGAGGGCGCCGGCCGGTCCTTTCGATCCTGAGACGGATCCGGTGGCGGAGGTTGCTCCCAGGACGGTGGCTGCCCAGGGGCGGCCCGAACCGGTCACGGAATCCGAGAAACGGATCCGTTCGATTGTCGATTCGGAAGAAGTCAATCAATCCTTGGCGCCGTTGTTGGCTCATCTGGCCAACTTGTTGATGAGTCAGGAACTGGACAAGATCGATTTTGTAGCCAGTGATTTCCAATACCAGGGCCTGGAACCTCTCACATTGCCAACGGCAACCGGGAACAGCCCGACCGACCTGTTTTCCCGGATTGCCTGGCCGATCGCCGACCAGGCCAGTCCTGCCACGGCCCAAACGATCTGGAGACCGTTGTTGGATGCGTATTCCCTGAGCGGTCTGAAATTCGGGATTGTGGGAGGTGCCTTCGGCGAAACGAATGCGGAATTCGTGATGCAAACAGCTTGCGATGGTCACGCGCAGCGGAAATCGGATGACGGCCAGGGTGCCCCGTTCGGTATTTCGGGTAAACAGCAGATCCATTGGAAGAACGTCGATGGGCAATGGGAGATCACCGCCTGGAAACAGAAATCGCTGGATCTCTTTGAAGCAAAAAAACTGCTGTTTCAGAATATCACGCAAACGGTGGTACCCGATCAGCAGACGTATGAGCGGATGACCCGTTCCGAGCATGAAGAGCTGATCATGAGCCGACTGCAGTCCGGTTCGATGGAATCCCCTCGTGCGGAGGACCCCTATTTCGCGGACTGGGAATCCTCCAACCAGTACCCGTCAGCCACGGTCGTCGATATTGATGGTGACGGTCGGGAAGACCTGTTCCTGGTCGATCGCTGGGAAAAGACGATGTTGTTGCGGAATCAGGGTGATGGCACGTACCAGGACATCACCGAGGGGAGTGGCCTGGAGATAGAGGGTTTTACGAGTTGTGCCCTGTTTTTTGATTTCGACAACGATGGCGACAAGGACGTATTCATCGGCAGGAACCGCGAGCCGAGCCAGTTTTTCCTGAATGAAGCGGGCAAATTTGTTCCCTTCACCAAGATGAACGAGATGATGGGTGACACGCCCTGTGTGGTCTCCGCTTCCGTGGCCGATATCAACCGGGATGGCTTGTTGGATATGTACCTGTGCACCTATGGCTATGGCGCCGGCGATCCCAGAAAGTGGATTGACGTGACCGTGCGGGACCTGGACCGATCCGAGATGTTGGGCCGGTTCAGTGAGCAATCCCATTACCTGGATCGGGTAGGTCCACCCAACGTGGTTTTGATGAACACGGGTGGTTCATTCAAGCGCGTCGAGATCAATAACGACTTAAAACAATGGCGCAATACGTACCAGAGTGTTTGGGCAGATTTTGATAATGATCAGGATCTCGACCTTTACATGACCAATGACTTTTCTCCCGATGCGTTCCTGCGAAACGATACCGAGCGAGGTTCCATGGAGCCCAGGTTTACGGATATCACTGACACGATTGTGACGGATGGTTCGATCGGTTTTGGCATGGGGGCCAGTTGGGGAGATTACAATCGCGATGGTCACCTCGACCTGTATGTCTCCAATATGTTTTCCAAGGCCGGGATGCGGATTGTGAATCAACTGGAGACCGTGGACCCGCGGATTGCCGTTTCAGCCCGGGGAAATTTCCTTTACCAGAGTGACGGTAGCCAGTTTGAACAGGTGGCCGGCCTGGAGTCGGACGACATTCAGGTCTCCAAAGTCGGCTGGTCGTTTGGTGGGCAGTGGGCCGATTTTGACAACGACGGCTCTCTCGACCTGTATGTCCCCAGCGGCTATTACTCGGCACCCAAGTCGGTCGCCACCACCACTGATTTGTGATCTTGCCTTTGGCGCGCGGTCGTGCGCTTCGATCCGACCAAGGACCAGGCATTTTCCGGTTCGGACCAGTGGCTGTTGGAAGGTGCCCCCCGCCTGTTTGAAACAGGGGAAGGCGAGGCGGGCAATGAAATTCGCAGTAATTCATTGAGTGGCCTGGAAAGGAACCGCTTGAAGCTCCAGCGGGATGGGAATTTCCAGGACGTTTCCCTCGTGTCGGGTGCCGATTTCAAGGAGGATGGCCGAGGTTTCGTACTATTTGATCATGACCAGGATGGCTGGCTGGACATTGGCCTGGTGAGTACCCATTCGCCCCGCTTCAGGATTTTGAGAAACCAGATGGCGGAATTGATTCCTCAGAATCAAAGGCCTCAAGCCCGTGTGGAAGTTGAGTTGGTCGGTGGCAATACTGAGCCGGCACCATCAAGCGAGTGGAGTTCGCGCGATGGCTATGGTGCCAGGCTGGAAGTTGTTCGAGGGGATGAGACCACCGCCTACAATTATGCCTGTAGCGAGGGACTCTCGGTGCAGAACAGCCGCAAGCTGCACATCGGCATGGGGGCCAACCCCAAGATTGATCAGTTGAAAGTCCATTGGCCCAGTGGTCGAACGACCGTGCTGAACGACATCCCAGCGGGCAGTTCCCTGGTCATCCAGGAGAACGAATCGAATCCCGAAGAGGATCAATCTGCTGATCAGTAGTTTGTTTTTTCTTGAAATCGTGCCGTTCAAATTGTCGGTTGCCGGACGTCATGTTACGTTCAGCTAGTCCACCAGGAGACCGGTTTCCGCCTCGAGGAACCGGGGGCGGAGTGACGATTGTTTCAACTTGCTGATGTTCTCCTGATTTGACAAGGCGGGCCAAGCGTTGGCCCGCAAGTTGGCTTTGCCATTCACCATCAGGCTTCGAGTCACGACATGGGATTCCGCAGGGGACGGCAGCAACCGAGATGAATGAATCCGATTCCCAAACTGGTTGCACGGTTTCCGTGGTCTTGCCGTGTTACAACGAGCAAAGGACCCTGAGGCGTTGCCTCGATCGTTTACTCGCGGCGTTTGAATCCCGGCCCGAACTCGGCCTGGAGGTGATCGTGATCGATGATGGTTCGGTCGACCGGAGTCTCGCTATCGCGCGGGAGTACGCACGTAACCATCCCCAGGTTTCGGTCCATTCCCATGATCGAAATCAGGGCAAAGGGGCGGCCCTGAGAACGGGGTTCAAGTTGGCGACCGGGGACTGGGTTGCCATTCAGGATGCCGACCTTGAGTATGATCCGCATGACCTGGTGCGCTTACTGGAACCGCTCGAGAGTGGCGACGCGGACGTGGTTTACGGTTCGCGTTTCCTGAATGCGGGTGCCCACCGTGTCCTCTACTTTTGGCATTCTCTTGGCAATAAGTTTCTGACCACACTTTCCAACATGTTTACCGACATGAACCTGACCGATATGGAGACGTGTTACAAGGTTTTCCGGCGGGAGGTGTTGGAGGAGATGGAAATCGAAGAGGACCGGTTCGGATTTGAGCCTGAAATCACGGCAAAAGTTGCCGGCCAGCGACTGCGGGTCTGCGAAGTTGGCATTTCCTACTTCGGCCGAACCTATGCGGAAGGAAAGAAGATTGGCTTCCGCGACGGGATGCGCGCCCTGTATTGCGTGGTGAAATACAATGCGAACCGCGGACCCTTGGTCATGCAGTTGCTGATTTACTTGATGATTGGTGCGGTGGCGGCGCTATTCAATCTGGTTGCGTTTGGCTCCCTGTTGGCCCTGACCGGCGGGTTGGTCTTCTCGGCGGCGGCGGCCTTTATTCTGGCTGCGGTTCTCAATTACAGCCTTTGTATCTGGTTGTTGTTCCGTCATGGTGCCCGCTGGTCGACAGGAACGGAACTGTTTGTCTATTTTGGGGTGGTACTGCTGGTCGGCTCAGTCGATGTCCTGACGACAGTCCTGTTAGTCAACCTGGGCCTGGCCCCGATGTTGGCCAAGACCGTGGCGTCGGTTGTCGGTTTTCTCCTGAATTTTATCGGCCGCCGCAGCTTCGTTTTTCCCGAACCGCAGCGGGGCCCATGGCAGCCCCAGGTCGACACGGAATCGGACCGGACCTAGTTCCATTTGGATGATGGCTGCCGGTCGGTTTAGTCAAAGACTTGTCCGTGAACGTACCTTTCGTCTTTGCCGGCTGCCTGGGTCAGGGAGGCAACGTTCTGCTTGGTAAAGAAGCCCTTGAAGTGATGGCATCGCTCGATGTACTCCGTGATCAGGATGGAGTACTTGGAATGTTTTGAGAATATCTGCTTTAAATCGGGCGTGTCAGTACATTCACCGACGATATGAGCCAAGAAGGGGATTTGCTGTTTGTGCAGTTCACCGACCACGTAGTCCACATTCTTCATGCCTGAGCTGTGGTCGCCATCCAGGACTTCATAGGCGATGTGGTGCATGCGACGCCCGTAGTTGCGGACGAAATCCTCCGTTGGCATCGGCAGGTTGTCAAACGAATTGATGAAGGAGGCCGTGTTGTTGGCAGTGAAGACCTTGGCTGGGGAATGTTTGTCGTCGGTTACATTGTGATTCCGATTGACATTCGTCGACGAGTTCATTTCCGAGATGTTGTAGGCACCCCAGAAATAATAATTCGACATGGTGAGGAATTCGAGAATCGCGTCTTCCCGTTCGCCGGCCAGGATCCGAGTCGCCATATGGTCGACACCCTTCAGTAGATCGGGGATGCCCAGTTCCCGGACCCTCGCGTCATGTTCATTGAGTACAGCCATTTGTTGGTCCGTCAGATCGAACCGCTCGCCCAACTGTAATTTGTCGTAATCGTCCATGCCAAAACTGGTGTAGCCGATTCGGTTGAAGGTGAAGTCGGAGGGAAAGGTGAACCAGAAATGCTCGTTGGCATAAAATGCATTTTCTGTCTCGCCCGGGTAGTGGAAGCGGATGTTATGGGATTCGAGTACCTTGCGGGTTTCTTCCATATCCTGGGTGTGGAAAACTTCGCCCACGTACCGAGCGTTTGGCTTGGCGCTGGCCAGGGGGTACATCATGTTCATGCGACGCAGGTCGTCCTCGTAGTCCGGATCGAGTGGTTCCAGCAAAATGAGCCGAGGATAATCAGGTTGCGTGGTCAGGATGTAGATGTTGTGCGTGTCACTGCGATAGGCCGCGGTAAACCGGTACGGCGTCATGGTGTAAAGTTCTTCCATGTAGGCGATGCCGTCGCCCGCATCCACATGGACGACCAGGGCCCGGATGTTTCCGAGTAATTCGTCGAGGCCACTGGCGGCGCGCCGTTCGTAGATCTTAATCCGGTACTCGTTAAAGAAATCCGAATTCTTCTTATCACCTTTCGGTTCATATTGCATGATATCGAAGGTCATTTGAGGCGCTCCATAAGTTCAAACAGTTTCGTTTTGTAGGTCCATTGTATAGTTGGTGAGTGTCAATTTTACCGACTTCGAACCAAAGTCGGGTAGTCCGGCCGCCACATTTTTTCGTCGACTTTCCGTGCCAACTCTTCTTCGCTGATCTTGTCGGCCATTCCCTGTTCCTGGGCTTTCTTGCCAACCGCCATAGCAATATGACGGGCCAGTTTGCGCAGGTCGGTGAGTGGGGGTAGCAGTTCACCTTGCGGATCTTTCACGACCGGTGAAAACTCCTTGAGGGCAATGGCGGCGACCATGAACATCTCATCGGTGACCCTTCTCGCCTTGCTGGCCAGAACTCCCAGTCCCATGGCCGGAAAGATATAGCTGTTGTTGCACTGGGCGATCGGGAAATCGTGACCTTCATAATGCACCGGGTCGAATGGGCTGCCGGTAGCCATGATTGCTTTCCCCTGGGTCCAGTTGATCAGGTCCTGGGGGTCCGCCTCGCAGCGGGAGGTAGGATTGGATAGGGGGAAAATGATAGGGCGATCACAATGGGAGGCCATCTCCTCGATAATCTCTTTGGTGAAAACCCCCGGTTGCCCGGTGACGCCGACCAGGATCGTCGGGTGAGCGTTCTTGACCGTATCTTCAAAGCTGATTTCATTGCCAGGGGCACGTTGCCAGTCGGCGAGGTCTGCCAACTTCTGTTGGAAGGGAACCTTGTAGGGAGCCAGGTCGGTTCGGCCGTCGTGGATCAGCCCATGACTGTCAATCACGAAAAATCGAGATCGGGCTTCCGCTTCACTCATGCCGGTAGAAACCATGGTCGCCACAAGTTGATTGCTGATCCCGATGCCGGCGGAACCGGCGCCCAGCATGACGACCCGGTGATCATCCAGTTCCCGGCCCGTGGCGGCGGCGGCGGCCAGGATGGTCCCTGTCGTAACGGCTGCGGTTCCCTGGATGTCATCATTGAAGGTGCACAGGCGATCACGGTACTTGGCCAGGATCGGGGACGCATGGCGCGAGGCGAAGTCCTCGAATTGCAGTAACACGTCGGGAACGGCCTTCATGATTGCCGAGACGAATGATTCAATGAACTGGTCGTAGTCGTCCCCTGTAATCCGTTCATTTCGCCAACCGATATAATCAGGATCCGCCAGCCGGTCCTGGTTGTTGGTCCCCACATCCAGCATGATCGGCAGGGTTGTGGTTGGGTCGATTCCTCCGATGGCCGTGTACAGCGAGAGCTTGCCGACCGGAATACCCATTCCGCCCGCTCCCTGGTCGCCCAGTCCCAGGATTCGCTCTCCATCGGTAACCACGATCGCCTCGACATGGTCGAGCGCGCAATTGGAAAGGATTTCATCCATATGTTCCCTTTCCGGGTAGGAGATAAACAAACCACGTGGGCGCCGGTAGATGTGGCTGAATTTTTGGCACGCCTCACCTACCACTGGCGTATAGATGATCGGTAGCATTTCGGCGATATAATCCAGGACGAGGCGATAGAAGAGTGTCTCGTTGGTGTCCTGTAGTTCCCGCAAAAAGATATGCTTGTCCAGGTTGGTCGGCTCCAGATTGAATGACTCGTAACAACGCTCGACCTGCTGTTCGATCGTCTCGACGTGCGGGGGCAGCAGTCCCATCAAACCGAGCGCATGTCGTTCTTCGATCGAGAAAGCGGTACCCTTGTTCAGCAGGGGCAGGTCCAGCAGGGCTTGACCTGAAACAGACTCCGGAATGGTCTGGATTTTCTCATGTGCGTTGTCTAGTTCGTTCATTTAACGTTTTCCTTGTGTGTCGTGTCTACAGATTAGCCTTGAATTCATCCCGCCATCCCTTCCATTGCTCATGGTCACCTTTCAAGCCCATGATCGCTTCCTTGACCTTGGAAATGCCAAAGCCCCAGGCTTCCTTGATCGTGATGGTGGGGGGCATGGTCAATTCGCCAGGACTGACCACCGCATCGATCACGAATGGCTTGTCCGAGGCGATGGCCGCTTCGACGGCGGGAACGATCTGGTCGGCGTGTTCCACCTTGACGCCATCGCCGCCGCAGGCCTTGGCAAAGTCGGCAAAATTCGGATTGACCAGGCCGGTGGCATCGGGGTAGAGGGGGAGCCCGGCGACTTCCATTTCCATTTTGACAAAGCCGAGTTCCGAGTTGTTGAACACGATCACCTTGATCGGCCAATTGAACCGGACCGCCGTTACAAAATCCTGCATCGACATGGCGAATCCTCCGTCGCCACAGAAAGCCCAGGCCTGTCGCTGCGGATCCAGAGCCGAGGCGCCAATGGTGACCGGCAAGCCGGCCCCCAGGGAACCATGATTGAAGGAACCAAGCATTCGGCGGTCCCCGGTCATGTGGACCTGGCGGGCGATCCAGACCACGCATTCACCGACGTCTACCCCGAACACGGCGTCATCGGAGGCCCGATCGCTGATCGCCCTGGCAAACAACTGGGGGTGCAGGGGTTCGTCGGTGCGCGTCAGGGAAGCCTGTTTCTCCATCTGGTTCAACCATTTTTTCTTCATCCGCTCCAGCCCTGGCAGGAACTTGTCGGACGTCTTTGGTTCGATGCGAGGTTCCAGTTCGGCGAGCGTGTCCTTGATCGTGCCGACCAACCCAACGTTAACGGGTGCTCGACGACCGATATTCTCGACCTTGTAATCGACCTGGATGACTTCGATTCCGTCGGGGATAAATCCATCGTACGGGAAGTTGGTGCCCAGCATGACCAGGACTTCGCAGTTCCATATCGCGTGGTAGCCCGAGGGGTTTCCGATCAGGCCGGTCAGCCCGACGACGTTGGGGTCGCCACAGTCAAAGATGTCTTTGGCCCGGAGCGTATGAACGATCGGTGCCGACAGTTTTTCCGCCAACTGGATGACTTCCTGCTTGGCACCGCGACAACCGATGCCACAGAAAAAAGCGACCCGCCTCCCCTGGTTGATGAGCTCGGCTGCCTTGTCCAGTTCGGCCTCCGGTGGAAGCACGCGTGATTGTTGCATGACCAATGGGTGCATGAAATGTTGCGAGGTGACCTTGGCAGTCGTCACGTCGATCGGCAGTTCAATCCGGGTCACGGAACGCTCGATCAGTGCTTTTTGGACAGCGATCTCGGCAAGCCGTGGCATTTGCTGTGGTGAGTCGATGACGGCCTGGTAGGAGCAGATATCATTGAACATCCGGGTCAGGTTGACTTCCTGGAAATAACTGCTGCCACGTTCACTGTGGGCGACCTGCCCCGTAATGGCGACCACGCCGGCACCTTCCCGTTTTGCGTTGTAAAGGCCGTTGATCAGGTGCAGGGCCCCTGGTCCGACTGTCCCGGCACAAACCCCGATGCCCCCGGTCAATTCCGCCTGGGCGTATGCCATGTAGGCGGCGTTTTCCTCGTGACGTACCCCGATCCACTCGAAACGATCGTCCTTCCGGATGGCATCCAGAAATGCGTTCAAAGCATCCCCGGTGACGCCAAAAATCTGTCGCACTCCAGCCCCGGCCAGGATGTCCAGCAGGTTTTGACAAACATTTTGATGCATTGATTTATTCCTCGTTTTTCATTCGCAAATTTTCAAAACTGCGGCGGACCTCCGGTAGCAACAGGAGTGGCTCCAGCTCCTGTTTCTTGTAGACCACGATGTCCATCGTTTCACGGCAGCGTATACTGTTTTTGACTTCGGACTTCTCCAGGAATTCCGTCACACCGAAACAGTCACCCGGTCCCAATTCATCGACCACTTGGGGGTCGGTCCCCTCTTTCTCCGAAAGGATTTCAGCCGAACCGGCCAGGATGATCGAGACACCTGTTCGGGAATCTCCTCGACGGACTACCATTTCTCCTGCCTCGTAATGCGCTTCGATCAGGGAGGTCGGTTTGTCCATGCCGGTTTGCACCAGCTCACGGCCACAGAAAATATCCATCAACCATGACATGCCAACCTTGATCTTACGATCGAATCCGGGCAACTTGACCCAGTAGGCCATTCGCCACACCAGCCACGCCAGAAAGCCGTGCAAGTTGATTGCGTCGAACATCCGGATGATAGCCCGGCGATGACCGAGGGAGGCCATCTTGCCAAGTTCCGAAAAGGTAAAATCAGTCTGCGGAAGGCCGTCGATGGCGGCCACGATGTTTTGGGCACAGGTCTTTGCCTGGCGTACGGCGAACTGGGCAGTCGGGGGACAGAATCCATCTTCTTGCGGGTTCGGGATCAGGGCGCAGTCACCAAGGGCCCAGAGATTGTCAAACCCTTCGACCTGCATTTTGAGATCGGACTGGATACGGCCTCGGTTCAGGGGTACAGCCAAACGCAGGACCACCGGGTTCGGGCTGGAGGGCACGCTGGAAACCAAGGTCCTTGTCGGGATGCGTTCTCCGTCAGCCAACAGGGCGAATTCGGGCGTCGCTGTCTGGAGTCGCATCTTGAAGATGAACTCAACGCCCCTTTTCTTCAGCAGCTCCTGAGCATACAGGGCGAGTTTTTCCGGCATTTCCCGGTTCAGGATCCGCTCCCCGTCATGGACCAGAACCACGCGGATCTCGTCTGGATCGATGGCGAAATAGCGCCGCGCACAGTCCCGGACAAAATCATTCAGTTCGGCGCAAACTTCCACCCCGGAGAAACCGCCGCCACCGATGACAAAGGTCAGCAATTGCTGGCGGAGATTCGGGTCGGTCGTGATGGCGGCTTCGCTGAGGACGCGAATCAGGTGATCCCTCAGTCTCAAGGCGTGGACCAGGTTTTTGAACGGGAATGCGTGGTCATGCAACCCGGGCATCTGGCGGAAGTCGGCCACGTTGCCCAGGGTCACGACCAGGTGATCGTATTCCAGAACGGTCGCCGCCGAATCAAAGCCGGGCGACAGCGTCACCTGTTGTTTCTTGACATCGACATGCTCGACCGACCGGAGATAGAGCTGGGTCCTTGGGGCCATCCGGCGGATCGGTATGACCGTGTCCAGGATGCCGATGTTGCCGGAAATCACCTCGGGTAACATCGGTTGAAACACCATGTAGTTTTCTTTGCTGACCAGGACGACTTCGACATCATCCCGGCGTCGCAATTTGCGTTCCAATTGCAGGGCCGTGTTGGCCCCGGCGAAACCGCCTCCCAAAATAATGATTCGCTTTTTTGCCACGAGATGACTTTCGCTGTTAATCGAGGGAAGTGTCTTTTCGATTTAACCTATGCCGACTGGCTCAAACGTTTCAGCCGATGCGATGGCCCAGGCTTTGTCCAGGATCGGATGATGACTTGAACCATCCAACAGGTCCCCCGGTTTCAAAAATCGATAAGCCAGTTGGTAGGTCATGACTTTATTCGGTTCAATTCGCATCGAGACGTGATACGGCCTGAGTTCATCCGGGCTCTTCAGTCCCATGGCCGCGATCAGTTCGTTGAAAGATTCCATGGTATTGGTGTGGAACTGGTAGACACGTTCGGCCTTGTTGGGGACATTCAGAGCGTGAAATCGGCTTGGTTCCTGAGTCGCGACACCGACCGGGCAGGTATTGGTGTGGCATTTCTGGGCTTGAATACAACCGACCGCCATCATGAATCCTCGCGCGGCGCAGCACCAGTCGGCACCGATCGCGATGTTGCGGATGATATGCGCCGAGGAGGTGACTTTTCCAGCGCAGGCCACTTTGATCTTGTCCCGCAAACCGCAGCCGACCAGTGCATTGTGGACGAACACCAGGCCCTCGATCAGAGGGGCACCCATGCTGTTGGAAAATTCGGGAGGGGCAGCACCCGTTCCTCCTTCCCCACCATCGACGTTGACGAAATCGGGCAGGATTCCCGTCTTGAGCATTGCCTTGCAAATCGCCAGGAATTCATGGGGCATCCCGACACAGAGCTTGAAGCCGACCGGTTTGCCACCGGACAGTTCACGCAACTGCTGGATGTAATGACACAGCTCGATCGGTGTCTTGAACGCCGAGTGACCTGGCGGTGAGAGGCAGTCCTGACCCATCGGTATTTTGCGGGTCTCGGCAATTTCCCGAGTGATTTTTGCGGCCGGCAAAACCCCTCCGTGTCCCGGCTTGGCACCCTGAGAGATCTTGATCTCGATCATCTTGATCTGATCTTCGACAGCCTGTTCACCAAACAGTTCGGCGTTGAATGTGCCGTCGTCGTTGCGGCAGCCGAAGTAGCCCGTGCCGATCTGCCAGACGATATCGCCGCCGAATTTTTGATGGTACGGGCTGTATCCTCCTTCCCCTGTCCAATGTGCGAACCCGGCCTTCTTGGCCCCCTTGTTCAAAGCCATGATGGCGTTGGGGCTGATGGCGCCGAAACTCATCGAAGAGATGTTCAGCAGGGAACAGGAATAAGGTTTGGTGCACTCAGAACCGCCGACCACTGTGCGGAACGGTTCACTCGACTTCGGCTTCGGTGCAATGGAATGGAGCATCCACTCGTACTCGGCGGAATAGACATCCAGCTCGGTGCCAAACGGCTTCAGTCCTTCTATGTCCTTGGAGCGTTCGTAAATCAGTGATCGCTGATCCCGGTTGAACGGCCGCCCGCTGGTGTTGCTTTCCAGGAAATACTGTCGCATCTCCGGGCTGATGAATTCCATCATGAAACGGAGGTGCGCGAGAATCGGCACGCTTCGAGTGATGCTGTGGCGGGTCTGGAGAAGGTCGTAGGTGCCCAGTAGGCAGAGGGGTGCGGTAATGGCCCAGCCGATCCACCACCAGATACTGATGGTCGCCGTCAAGACAATGAAGACGATGGTCAGGATGATGGAGATGATAAATGCTGCATACCGCATGGGGGTACTCCTGGACGATGGATCACTGAGCTGGCTCAGTCGAATCTTCTTCTTTTCTTGTTAACAAGAAATCAACAATGTGTGACAGGTCCTCGCTGCTCATCGACCCGGCAAAGGAGGGCATGTTATAGCCCCCGTTCATGATGCGAATCGTCAAGTCCTGGCGGGTCAGTTTCTGCCCGATATTCGACAGGACCGGTCCGCGGTGGCCGCCGTGACCATCGATATGATGGCAGTAGAGACAGCCTTTCTTGTAGACCAGGTTGCCACCTTCAAAAACGGGGCCCTCGCTGACACCAATCACCGACTCGGGGAGTGGCGTGACACCGAAATCGGGTGACCACGGTTTGTAATAACCGTAGATCGTCAGCAGTACGAAGCTGGTCACGCCAAACACGATGATGCCGACGGACCACGGGCGTTTGCTCGGCGCCCGATGTCCCTTGTTGGAAAAGAATGGCACCAACAGCAATATCAGGAAACCGAGAACCGGAGAGCCGAGGATGATCCATGTTTCGAGATTCGATGGCAAGGTCGACAGGATGGTGAAATACCACCAGAAATACCAGTCGGGCATCGGGTTGGAGTGGATGTTGCTCGGGTTGGGTGGTGTACTCAGCGAAGGCGCCCCGAAAAATATGGCACAGAGGAGAATTCCAACGACGACCACCGTTGAAAATACCACATCGCGCCACATCGCGTCGGGCCAGAAGGGAACGCCGGTCTTTTTCAGTCTCGCTTCATAGTCTTCCCGATAGGTAGCCGGGTCGACGGGCTGATCGACGTTGGGCATCTCCGATACACCATGCCGCAGCAAGAGGACCATGTGCAGGCCGATCCCCGCAAAAATAATAGCCGGCATGATGAAGACGTGGAACACATAGAAGCGAGTCAGCGTGGAACCGCCGACCGTTTCACCGCCGAAAATAAAATGGGACAGCCAGGAGCCGATGAAAGGTACACGGGCGGCCATCTCGGAAGCCACCATGACCGACCAGACCCCGTTGTCGTCCCAGCGCAGCAGTTGGCCGCTGAAGGCCATCCCCAGGACGACCATCATCAGGACGACCCCGCTCATCCAGTTCATCTCACGTGGATACTTGTAGGTGGCGTGCAAGTAGACCTGCATCATGTGCATCACGGTCAACATGACCATCGCCGAGGCGCCGTAATAATGCATCCCCCGGATGATGTGGCCCATAAAAGCCGTTTCCGTGATGTACTTGAGGCTCATGTACGCTTCATCACCGCCCGGTACATAAACCATCGCCAGGCAGATCCCGGTCAACACCTGGACAAAGAATGCGGTCAAGGTTGCACTGCCAAAAACGTACCACCAGCGGGCATCGCGGGGAACGATGTGCTTCATCAATGGGACAACGTAATCGGAGTAGCCCGATCGATCGTCAATCCAATGCCATATTTTTTTGATTCGCTTCATCGGTACATTTTCGCCAGGCTTGAGCTTACACGTCGGATTCTTTCAGCGGTGTGGTGGTCAGTGGAACCGGGATTGTCTTGATCTCCACCTCACCCTTGACCACGCGGATTTGCATGGTGTGAAGCGGCTCCGGGGGTGGCCCTGCGGCAACCGTGCCATCCTTGTAATAGACTCCGCCATGGCAGGGGCACATGAACAATTCCGGTCCGGAGAGCCAGCGGACGGGACAGCCGAGGTGCCGGCAAGTGATGGAGAACGCTTTGAACTCGGTATCACTGATTCGGCGGACCCAGGCACCCGATTTGGCCGTTACGCCTGACCACGGAACGGGCGATGGATCTTCGTACGTGACGAGCGAAAAATCGTCGTCAATTTTGAAGTCATCCAGACTGCCGATCGGTCGCCATACCTCCTTCTTCTTCTTGACCACCGGGCCGAGGATGAACGCCACACCGGGCAGGACCATGATGGCGCCAATCAGGCCGGAAAGGCCTAGCGTCAGCTTGGTCAAAAATGACCTTCGCTGGTCGCATTGTTCGCACGCATCGCAGCCTGATGATTCAGCTTGGGACTCAGGATTCATCTTGAACGCTCCATTCGTGGCAAATTTCTCTCATCCAGCTGTACAGGGCCCAGGCCAACATTCCGGCCCCGCCGGCGGACATCGCCCAAATGCCGATCCCGTACGGGTGGGCCAGGATTCCCCAGAATATCATCGTGATCCCCATGGCCATTGCGATCGGGGCGTACGTCTGGCGAATGGCCTCGGCCGGTTCGTGTTTTGTTTCATTCTTGTTCATGGTTTTTTTGGCAAGTTTCAAGCGGTCATGAATCGGAGGGCGATGGTTGCGAATCAGGTCAGGCGAGCTGCGGTTGTCGTGGAATGGTCGTGGTCGACACTGGTGTACCAGCGGGCCAGTAGACTGATGATGGCCCCCGTATACAGCATGCAGGGAGGAATCCACATCAGCAATCCGCCGATATTCTGGTCCACGGCCGGTGTCAGGCCAGCGGCCTGCAATTGGGCCAAGATTCCCAGGCTGTCGGCGGGAGTCGCAAACACGGGGCAGACGACGGTCGAGGTAAAGGTGATATAAATTCCCAGCAGGCTGCAACCGAGACAGGCGGTAAACAGGTAGAGGACGCCAACCGGGGGCTCCAGGCGAGTTCGTTCCAGCGGACCATAGATCGGCCACCAGAAAATCAGGCCGGCCAGCAGGAAGGACGTGTCCCGCAACAGGCCGACAGTAAATGTTTCGGTCGACAGCGTACAGAGGGAGGGGACGTGCCAAAACCACATCGCGCCGACGCCACCGATCCAGCCGATCGTGGCGATGAGTTTCAGGGCCGGTACCTTGTCACTGGAATCAGCCGCCCTTTTGGGTTGTTTCCTCGGCAGGCTCAACAACAGGCATAGCGGGACGACCAGCAGCATCAACAGGTGCTGAACCATGTGGGCACTGAAAATAAAACCGTCGGCCAGGTATCCGACCGGCGAGACATAGGCCATCGACAGGAACAGCAGACCCAGCAACAGCGCGATCAGGCGGGCGGGTTGAATCGGGCGGAACATTACGAAATAGACGACCAGTATCAGGCCCACGACCCACCAGACGGGTGACATCCAGTGCCACAATTCAGGAGTCCAAATCATTGCAAGTACCCCAGGTAGATGATGGAAAAGACGGCAATCCAGACGACATCAACGAAATGCCAATACACGCCTACCGCAGCGAACACCGGGGATCGCTTGGCATTCAGGTAACCGCGACTGGCCATGATCAACATGATCGACAGGGCGATGATCCCTCCGGTCACATGCAGCCCGTGAAACCCGGTGACGGTGAAAAACGTGGAGGCGAACAGGTTGCGATTGATCGTGATCCCGTCGGAGATCAGACCTGTGTATTCCCAGATCTGGCCGCCGATAAAAGCGCAACCCAACAGGATCGTGAACGACAGCCAGATTTTGAACGCGCCCATCTTCTGCCGCCGCAGGCAGTGTTCGGCAATCCAGAAGGTCAAGCTGCTGGACAGCAGGACCAGCGTGAACACACCAGTTCGGGGTACGTCCAGCGCTGTGCTGGCCGTCGGTCCTTCGGCATTCTCGCCCGAGTTGGAATTGAAGACGACGTAGCTGACCAGTAACAGGATAAAGAAGATCGCTTCGGAGATGACAAATGCCCAGGCGCTGACCTTGCAGGCCGGCGGTCGATATCCTTTGTCTTCAGGTGTTTTTTCCGTTTTCCAGTCCGCCAGCTCCGGGTTGTCCCGGTCCCAGACAGGTCGCCGACTGCGGATCTCGGGCAGCTCGTCAAAGTTTTCAAGCGGCGGGGGAGATGTGGTTGACCACTCCAGGGTGAATCCCTTCCACGGGTTGCGGCCAGCCACGGTTCCATGCCGCAGGCTTCGCACGATATTCCAGACCAGCACCAGCGTTCCAATCGCCATCAAGCCAGCCCCGATCGAAGAGATCAGGTTCAGTAGATACCAGCCTGGGTAATCATCGTACTGGTAGATTCGCCGCGGCATGCCCATCAGGCCAAGGAAATGCTGCACCCCAAACGTGGCGTTGAATCCGACCACCCAAATCCAGAACTGGAATTTCCCCAGTCGCTCATTGAGCATCCTGCCGGTGATCTTCGGGAACCAGTAATACGTCGCGGCAAACAGGGAGAAGACGATTCCCCCAACCAGCACGTAGTGGAAGTGGGCCACGACGAAGTAGGTGTCGGTCAATTGCCAATCCACCGGGACGGCCGCAAACATGATCCCGGTCAGTCCGCCAATCACAAATTGAATCAGGAAGGCGATGGCGAACAACATTGCCGTGGTCAGTTGAATCGATCCACCCCACAGCGTGGCCGTCCAGTTGAATATTTTCACCCCGGTCGGCAGGGCAATCAGCATCGTGGTCGCGGCAAAGAAAATGTCGGGCCACATGCCCAGGCCAACAGCGAACATATGGTGGGCCCAGACGGTGTAACTCAACAGGACAATCACGGCAGAAGAACCGGCTACAAACGAGTAGCCGTAAATCGGTTTTCGTGAGAAGACCGGGATCACCTCGGAAACGATGGCGAACGAGGGCAAGGCAAACACGTAGACCTCGGGGTGACCAAAGATCCAGAAGAAATGCTGCCACAGTACAGCGTTTCCACCGCGGGCCGGTTCGAAGAAAGCGGCGCCCAACCAGCGGTCAATCAGCAACATGGCCAGGGCGGAGTTCAGCGGCGGTATGGTGATCACGATCAGGACGGCCTGCATGAACATGATCCAGGCAAACAGGGGCATCCTCTGCATGCTCATGCCGGGTGCGCGACAACAGATGACGGTCGCCACAATGTTGATCGCCCCGGAAACAGAGCCGATCCCCATCACGGCCAGGCCGATAATCCAGTAATCGACCCCGGGGAGTGAACTGAAAGGTTTGGTCGACAGCGGGGCATACGAAAACCAGCCGGCATCGGGCGCCGAACCGGAAAAGAAACTGAAATAAAGGAGCACGCCACCAAACGGTAACATCCAGAAGCTGAGCGCGTTGAGCCGGGGAAAGGCGACATCCTTGGCCCCAATCATCAACGGCACAATAAAATTTGAAAAGCCGGTGAATACAGGCATCCCTACCAGGAAGATCATCGTCGTTCCGTGCAGGGTAAACAGCTGGTTGTACATCTTGGGCGACACGAAATCATTCATCGGGATCGCCAGTTGGGCCCGGATCAGCAGCGCCTCAAATCCCCCTACGAACAGGAAGAACGTGGCCAGCATCATGTACATGATGCCGATACGTTTGTGGTCAACCGAGCAAATCCAGGAGAACAAGCCCCAGGATTCTCGGGTTTCGACCGGATCGTGATTTAACATGCCAGTGGTCAATTCAACGACTCCAGGAACGCAACCAGTTGATCGACCTGTTGATCCGTCAAATTAAAGTCGGGCATCTTGCAACCCGGCTTGTACGTCTGGGGGTCCTTGAGCCACTTGCCCAGATTTTCTTTCGAGTTGGTCAACACGCCTGCTCCGAGCAGCATCCGCTGCGAGATGCGGGTCAAATCCGGGCCGATATTCGGGGTGGAAATACCAGAGATTGAATGGCAATTGAGACAACCCTCGGACAGAAAGATCTGCTTTCCCTGTTCGACCAGTGTGGTGGCCGTGTTGTTCGTGGCGTCCTGGTCTGCGGGCGTCT